>JACRCW010000011.1 GCA_016218805.1 Deltaproteobacteria bacterium
AGGTTCGATCTAGACGAACACTGGTCTCCTCATCGGCTGGCCGGGGCAGCTCGGATTCCCACCCCACGGGCGTACTTGAGACGCGGCCGCGCCCCCGCCCGGGTACTGACGTGGCCCGGCACGGCGGTGCGCCACAGCAACTCCCGCGCCACCCGGACACCACGCATTGCCGCCGCATCCCAACCAGGTGCCGCCGGATTCCAGACACCACTGGCCGGAAACCGGTCACCCGCCGCGCGCAGCACCGGGCTCACACCGCACGGGGCCCGCCCTCCGCCGGCCGGCAATCCCCTCCGCGCCACCCTCAGCGCGCCGGCAGCGCTCCGTCCAGCAGCGGCAGCCCGGTCGCCTCGGCCAGCGGCACGGCAACGGCGCGGGCTTCCTCGTAGTCCCCGGGGGCCGCCAGCTCCACGAACACCGCGGGGTCCGACCCGACGAGCCGCACGTGGTACAGATAGGAGAGCACCTCGGCGCCGCGGAGCTTCTCGCGCAGGATGGTGACGGCGTGGAAGTCCCCCAGCGAGCTGTAGCGCTCGCGCACGGGGAGGAGGACGCGGACCACGTCACACACCGTCTGGCGGTCAAGGTCCACCACCACCGCGCGCCTGCCGAACGCCAGGAACGTTCCTGCCGGCAACGACACGACGACGACCACCAGCATGACGGCGGCCCAGAACGGGTCCCCGTAGTCCATGCCCAGCACCACGGCGACCACGCCCAGCAACGCGCACATCAGCGTGGCTGCGCCGGCGAACGGCAGGCAGCCGCGCGGGCGTTCGTAGGTCCAGGTGCGCGGCGCCGGCATGGTGTGGTGACCATACCAGCGGGGGACAGGGTCAGGGCGAGCAGCCCTGTGTCACGTCGCGCAGGGGGCGCGGGTCTTCCGTGACGTTGCACGCCGGCCAGGCAATGGTGGCAACGTCCCAGAACTGGCGTGACAAAGAGAAATCACGCTGCATCTCACGCGCGAGTTGCCCATTGCAGTAGACGCGGAGGGTAGCGCGTGTGGGCGGGGATGCGCCGTGGGCACAATAATAGTGCACGCCGAGTGTGTACGTGCCGGCGGCAGGGCTCAGCACGTTGATGTTCTCCGGCCCAAACCCGTTCACATCGTCAATGTCCAGCGTGGCGTCGTCGTCCGCGCTGGCGCTGCCCCACGACGTGGTGCGGTTGGAATAGTAGCAGTCACCGGGCTCGGTGGAGGAGAAGTACGCGCCGCCATCCGGTCCCAGCAGGTGCACGTCCACGTCGGAAGAATCGGTGTCCCATACCAGCTGGATGTGCAGGTTCTGCGGCGGCACCACGTGGATGGGCACGGTGCAGGTGGCCACGGGGTCGCCGCGCAGGGGCAGGCCCTGGAAGCGCAGGACGTAATCCCCGGCGAGATCCAGGAAGAATGACGTGGCGGGCTGGTCCTCCGGCGTGGGGTTGGACGTGCTGCCCCCGGGGCGGGTCTCCACCGCCCAGCGGTAGGAGCCAATGGTGCCGTCAGGGTCCGTGCACGTGGCGGTGAGGGAGAGCGTCTGCAGCGGGACCGCGTCAACGGCGGACGGGCAGCTGCAGGTAGCGCCGGGGCGCTGCATGGACCCGAACAGGTGGATCACCAGTTCGTAGCCGTCAGCGTTGGTGACGGGGATGTGCACGTCGCCCATCTGGTCGGTGGCCACCTGGGTCCAGGCGATATCCAGGAAGGCCTCGCCGTTGGCGCCGAGCACCAGGCCGTCCAGTGCGCTGGAGACGGTGACGCCGCCGGCGGGGGAGGTTGCACCGGTGACGGTGCCCAGCCGCGCCAGGGTGTTGCCCACGTTGCGGATGCGCACGGTGCGCGTGAGCGTGCCGCCGGAGGGGAGCACCCCAAAGTCCACGCTGGCGGGGTCCGCGGCCAGCGTGACCTCGGGGATGGGCGCGGCGGAGGAGGAGGGCGGGGGCGGGCTGTCACTGGACGGGTTGGGTTGGGCAGATGACGACGACGGGGCAGGGTCCGACGCGGTGGAGGTGGCCGCGGCGGGTTGGCTGTCCGCAGGCGTGGCGCTGGAAGCGGGGGTGGACGTATCGGTCGCCGCACCCGAGGAGCCGGTGCCCCCCGCCACGGGTGTCCGCGGTGACGACGACGACGACCCCGGGACGTTTCCGCCGCCGACGTCGGTCCCGCTGCCCTGGGCCTCGTCATCCACCGTGGGGCTGGCGCAGCCCGCCCACGCCACCGCAACCACCGCCAAGCTGATCCGCCCGCGCATGTCCGCTCCAACCCGCGCGCCGGCCTCCGCGCGCCGTGGTCATGGCGCGCACCCTAGTCCCCCCAGGGGCGCCGCCTACGGACAACGGGAGGATGCCTGCGCGGCGGACGCCCTCCCGTTGACGGATGCCGCCCCGCCTCTGCTACCCGTTCCCGTCGATGCCGGACCCGCTGGACCCCCAGGTGGAGGCGTTTGTGGCCGCGCTGCGGGCCACGGTGCCGGGGACGGACGTGCGCGTGGGCGGGTTGGACCGCGCCGCGTACGCGCGGGACGCGTCCCCGGAGACGTTCCTGGAGCGCCGCCACGGCGTGCTGCCCGTGCCGCCGGGCGCGGTGTGCTGGCCCGCGTCCGCGGAGGACGTGGCCGCCCTGGTGAGGCTGGCGGCGGTCCACCGCGTGGGGTTGGTGCCGTTCGGGGCCGGCTCGGGCGTGGTGCAGGGGTTGCTGCCGGACGCGCGCACCGTGGTGATGGACCTCAAGCGGCTGGATGGCGTGGAGATTGACGCGCGCACGCGCACGGTTGCCGCGGGCGCCGGCGTCATTGGCGAACGCCTGGAGCGCGCGCTCAACGTGGCCGGCTTCACCGCCGGGCATTTCCCGTCGTCCATCTATTGCTCCACCGTGGGCGGCTGGGTGGCCGCGCGTTCCGCGGGGCAGTTGTCCAGCCGGTACGGCAAGATTGAGGACATGGTGCACCGCCTGGAGATTGTTGACGGGACGGGTGCCATCTCCACGCTGGAGCGTGACCGCGGCGCGGACCCGGCGCGTGCCATCATCGGCAGTGAAGGCGCGCTGGCGGTGGTGACGCGCGCGTGGCTGCGCATCCACCAGCTGGCGAGCCACCACGCGGTGTTCGGGCTGGCCGCGCCCGACGTGGGAACCGGGGTCACGTTCATGCGCCGGGTGATGCAGGCGGGGCTGCGGCCGGCGGTGTTCCGCATGTATGACCCGCCGGACACGCTGCTGGCGGGCGGCATCCCGGCAAACAGTGAGATGCCCGTGGTGCGCGTGGGTCCCATCTCACGCGCCGGCCACGAGGACGGCCACATGTCCGGTGACGCCCCGGCGCCGGCGCACGGGTTGTTCGGTCTGCTGGCGCGCCGGGCCACCGCGGCGTTGCGCCGCGAAGCGGGGGCCGGGAGGTTGAACCCCACCGTGCGGCACGTGCTGGGCGCGGCGCTGGCTCACACCGCGTGGCTGGCGGCGCCGTACGAGCGGCTGCCGCCGGCGTGTCTGATGGTGCTGGGCTTTGAAGGCGACGCCGACGCGGTGAGCGAGGCGCTGGCGTCCGCCACGGCCATGGCCGGGACGTGCGGGGTGTCCGTGCTGGGCGTGGCGCCGGGCGAGCGCTGGCTCCGCCGGCGACACGCGGTGACCTACAAGATGCCGCCCTACATCCGCGCGGGCGGCTGGGCGGACACCCTGGAGGTGAGCGCGCCGTGGAGCGTGATCGAACGCCTGTACCACGAGGCCCGCTCGTCACTGCTGCACCACGCGGTGGCCATGGCGCACTTCTCCCACGCGTACCCGGAAGGCGGGTCCATCTACTTCACGTTTGCCGGCGGTGGCGCCACGCTGGAGGACGCGGTGGCCCACCACGCGGCCGCCGTGCGGGACGCGCTGGAGGCGTTCTCGCGGTTGGGCGCGTCACTGAGCCATCACCACGGCGTGGGACGGATGAAGTCCGCGCGGCTGTGGGATGTGCTGGGGCCGGGGTCGCGTGACGCGGTGACGGGGCTCAAGCGCGCGCTGGACCCACACGGCGTGCTCAATCCCGGCGTGCTGGGGCTGGGAGGCCGCCCATGACCGCGCGCGTGATGCCTTCTGACGGGCTGGTGCAGGTGGACGCCGGGACGACGATGACCGCGCTGTTGGATGCCCTGGATGGCGCGTCCATGCACGTGGGCACGTGGGACGAGCGGTACGCCACCGTGGGGGACGCTCTGCGCGCGGGGGATCCCGTGCTGGTGCGCCACCTGGTCCAGGTGGAGGTCCGCTCCGCTTCGGGACGGCTGTCCGGTCCGGTGGCGCCGCGTGCGGCGGTGGGCCCGGACCTGGCGGTGTTCGCCGTGGGCGTGGAGAACGCGCTGGGCAGCATCCACCTGCGCGCCGAGGTCACGGCCGCGCACCTGGCGCGCGCGTTTGAACGGCTGGAGGACGCCGTGACCTGGCAGCGTGAGCTGGTGGAGCGCGGGTGCACGCTGGTGGCGCTGGAAGGCGCGCGGGTGCACGCCGCCGTGCCCCGCCGTGCGCTGGCGGCGGGCACCGAACCGGTGGCATCCGCGCGGACGCGCCGGCGCGTGGCGGCGTGGACCGTGGTGGGGTGGGAGGACGTCCTGGAGCGGGTGCGCGCCGCGGCGCCGGGTGTGCAGGTGCTGGCGCTGGACACGCACCGCGCGGCGCTGTCCGTGCTGGTCAACCCGGGACAGCCCGCCCCGCCCGCACCGTGGCCCGCGCCGGCCCCGCTGCCGGACGCGTGGGCGCGCGCGCTGCGCCTGCCACCGCTGGAGGAACGCCGTGCTTGAGCAGATCGCCGAGCAGACCAGCCTGTGCGCGGCTTGTCCCAAGATGTGCCGCCACGCCTGTCCCGTCTCCAACGCGGAGCGGCGCGAGACCGTCACGCCGGCCCTGAAGATGACGGCGGTGGACCTGGCGCGGCGGGGGCGCCTGCCGCTGGATGAGGAACTGGCCGGCGTGGTGCACGCGTGCACGTCCTGCGGCGCGTGCTCGCAGTTCTGCAAGCTGGGCAACAACGTGGCCCAGGCGCTGGTGGACGCGCGCGTGCCGCTGGCGCACGCCGGCGTGAGCCGGGTGGCCCGGCAGGTGGCGGAGCGCATGGACCGGTTTGGCAACCCCACGGGGGCGGACCTGTCCAAGTTGCACCGCCAGCGCGTGCCCGCGCGGCCGGAGCGGGGCGCGCTGGTGTTGTGGCCCGGGTGCACCGCGCTGCGCCGCCTCCCGGAGCACGCCTCTGACGTGGTGGCCGCCCTGGAGCGCGCGCTGGGTCACGCGCTGGCGGTGGTGCCGCCGGACTCTGAGTCCGCCTGCTGCGGCTACCCCTTGTGGGCCGCGGGATTGCACGAGCGGTTCGCCGTCCAGGCGCGCCTGGTGACGCAGCACCTCAAGGACCGCGGTGCGTTGCTGACGTCGGACCCCGGCTGCGCGTGGACATTCAACGTGCTGTACCCGCAATTCGGTTCCCCGCTGCAGCAGCCGGCGCGCCACGTGTCCCAGGTGCTGGCCGGCGTGGTGCTTCCGTCAACGTGGAAGGGTCCCGCGCCGCTGTACCATGACCCGTGTCACCTGGGCCGCCACCTGGGCGTGTATGACGATCCGCGCGCGGCCCTGCTCCGCGGGCTCAACGTGGAGCCGCGCGAGTTCACCTGGAACCGCGCGGTGTCCGAATGCTGCGGCGGTGGCGGGTTGTATCCCCACGCCAACCGCGCCGGTGCGGTGGCCGTGGCGCGCCGCCGCGTGCAGCATGAAGTGGACGAGCGGCAGCGGACCGGCGCGGAGACCGTCGTCACCGCGTGCCCGGGATGCGAGCTGATGTTCAGCCGCGCCGGCGTGCCCGCCCTGGACCTGGCGCGCGCGCTGCTGGGCAAGACGTCACCGGCACCGCGCACCGAGGGCGGTACCCGCTGACGCTCACTGGCTGACGCCGGCGTTCCAGTCCGCCAGCGCCTGCGCGTGCAGTGGGCCCACCACGGTGGTGTCGTCGACAATGACGCCAATCTCGCGGTTCTGGTCCATGGACGTGCGCGTGAAGTTCACGCTGCCCGTGTAGGCCGCCACCGCGTCCACCACCACAAGCTTGGCGTGCAGCGTGGGATTGCGCAGGAAGCGCACCTGGAAGCCGCGGTTGCGCATCTCCTCGGCGTCCGCCTGGTTCTGCGTCACGTCGGTGGGATGCGCCAGCAGCACCTTCACGTCCACCCCCAGGTCCATGCGGTTCTTGAGCGCCAGGCGCATGCCCTCGTCCGCGAAGACCTCCATGGAGACCAGGATCTCCGTCTGCGCCCGGTTGACCAGGTCCAGCAGCCGCGCGCGCGAATTGTTGGGGCTCACCACCAGCGTCCCGGTGACGTTGGGGTTGGCCGTGTTGTCCCAGTCCGAGTCAAACAGCGCCTTCATGTCCGCCACTTCCTGCGCCTGCTCCACGCGCACGGCGTATTCGCGGTTGTCATTGAACCCGGCAAAGGACGGGTTCAGCGTCATGATGTACGCGCGCGCGTTGTCCACGACGACCGTCTTCTGGTGGAAGTTCACGAACCGCGCGGGCGCGTTCTTCACCGTCACGCCGCGCCCCTGCAGGTAGTTGCGCGCGCTGGCGTTGGCCGCCTGGTCCGGGTCCAGCAGCACGCGCACCGCCACCCCGCGCGCCCTGGCATTCCCAATGACCTGCTCCACGTCGTTGTCCGTCAGGATGTACGCCGCCACATCCAGCGTGCTGGACGCGCTGTTGATGGCGGACGTGAGGAAACCATTGCCCGCGCTGGGCTCAATCCACAGTGACGTCACCGGCGTCACCACCAGGGGCGCGGGCGCTCCACTGCTGCTGCTGCTGCTGCCACCGCTGCTGCTGCTGCCGGTGGCGCCCGCATCGTCAACAACGCCGGCGTCCCCCGGGCCGGTGGACGGCGGGGAACCGGTGCAGGCGGCCAGCGCCCACGCGAGAAGTACCGGGGTGACCATCCAGCGCACTGCGTCCTCCTGCCGGCGGTGGGATGGCCGGGGGGCGCAGTCTGGCCCGGGCCCGCCGCAGATGCACTCGGTTGGGTGGCGCCGACCCCCGTTGTTGGTGCAGTGTTCACCCCCCGCTCCCGAGGTGACCCATGGCAGCCCGCAAGCCCGCCGCACGCAGCAAAGCCGCCGCCAGGAAGTCCCCCGCCCGCGCCCGGCGGCCCGCGTCACCCAAGCGCAAGGCCGCACCGGCCGCCAAGACCGCCGCCCCGTCCCCCGTGGCCAGACAGGCCACCCGCGCCGGCTCACCGCCCACCGGCAGCGTGGGTGAAGATGCCGTGGAGCGGCTGGTGAACCAGTGGATGCGGCTGCCCAAGCACGCCGCGGATTACGCCCGGCTCCCACGCACCACCCTGGAAGCGGAGGCCCGCAGCCTGCTGGAGGGGCGGGCCGATCTCGCCGGGTTTGCTGAGGCCAATACGCCCATCAAGGACGGCGCGTTTGACTACCTGGCCGTGCTGGTGCGCCTGATGGACCAGGAGCCGCGCCTGGAGATTGAGGACAAGGACGTGCCCCCGCCGGACACCGGCGTGGCCCACCAGGCCAGGGCGCGCGCGCTGGGCAGCCTGGAGCTGGTCCTGGCGCGCGCGGAAGCGTGCGGCCGGACCCTGCGCCTTTATGAGCTGGGCCGCCGCCCGTGGAGCCCGTCCGGTTTCATTGCGCAGCTGCTCCACGTGGTGCAGGCGGGCCGCCGGCGCGCGGAGAAGTGGGATGACCCCATCCACGCCACCAAGCTGTTCTCCCTGCTGGAGCGGGACGCGCTTGCGCTGGAGCGCGCGTGGCACCTGCCGCCCATCGGCGCACCGGAGACGGACAGCGCCCTGCGCACCATGGCGCTCGCGCGGCTGCTGTATGACGCCGTGGCCTACCTGGCCGCGTATGGCCGCGCCGTGTTCCCCCCGGGGGATTCCCGCCGGGAGCGCTACCTGCTGCACACGCTGTTTCCCCGCCGCGTGCGCAACGGGCTCGGGTCGCCGCTGTCCATGATCGCGGATCCCTGAGCAGCACCCCGCTCAGTGCTTGTCCTTCCACATGCGCGGCGAGTTCTCCACCGCCGCCTTCGCGCTGCCGTACTGGGCCACGCGGTCGTTCCAGCTCTGGAACTCCTTGTTCTTCGTCACGTCGTTCATGGTGATGCACCCGTCCACCGGGCACACCAGGCTGCACAGGTTGCAGCCCGTGCATTCGTCCTCAGCCACGTAGGGGATGCGCGCCGCAGGGGGCGCGCCCACGCGCGCGCGGATCTTCTCCTCCTGCGCCACCAACGCCGCACTTCCCTCCTTGTGGAAGTGGATGCAGTCATGGCTGCCGTCGCGGCAGGCCACGTGGCACAGGTCGCAGCCAATGCACCGCAGCTCGTCAATGTGCGCAATGACCTTGTGGTTCATGTCCAGCTGGCCCCATTCGCTGAACGCGGGGACGGCCCGCCCAACCAGCTCCATGGCTGAGTTCATCCCCTTGTCCTTCAGGAACAGGCTGAGCCCATCAATCATGTCCTCCACAATGCGGAAGCCGTAGTGCATCACCGCGGTGCACACCTGCACGCTGGTGGCGCCCAGCGCCATGAACTCCGCCGCATCCCGCCAGTTGCTGATGCCGCCAATGCCGCTGATGGGCAGCCGCACCTGCGCGTCCTGCGCCAGTTGCGCCACCATGTGCATGGCAATGGGCTTCACCGCCGGGCCGCAGTAGCCGCCGTTGGTGCTCTTGGTTCCCACCACGGGGTAGGGGACCATCTTGTCCAGGTCCACGCCAATGATGCTCTTGATGGTGTTGATGAGGCTCAGGCCATCCGCCTTGGCCCGCGCCGCCGCGCGCCCGGGCACGCGGACGTCCGTGATGTTGGGTGTCAGCTTCACCAGCACCGGCGTCCGGGCAAACTCCTTGGTCCACCCGGTGATCTCCTCCAGCACGCGCGGCTCCTGGCCCACCGCGCTGCCCATTCCGCGTTCGCACATGCCGTGCGGACAGCCAAAGTTCAGCTCCAGCCCGTCGCAGCCGGTGTCCTCGGAGCGCTTGATGATGTCGCGCCATTCGTCCCGCGTCTCCACCATCAGGGACACCACCACCGCGTGGTGGGGGTAGCGCTTCTTCACCTCCGTGATCTCCCGGAGGTTCACCTCCAGCGGCCGGTCCGTGATGAGCTCAATGTTGTTGAACCCCACCACCTTGGACCCGCCCACATCCAGCGCGCCAAACCGGGACGTCACGTTGACAATCTGGTCCCCCAGCGTCTTCCACACCGCGCCGCCCCAGCCGTGGTCAAACGCGCGCATCACCTGGTCCCCCGTGTTGGCGGGCGGCGCCGAGGCCAGCCAGAAGGGGTTGGGGCTCTTGATGCCGGCGAGGTTGATGGAAAGGTCAACCATGGGAACTCCCGTTGGGCGTGTCGGTGGGTGGAGCGTTCTTGTCGTCGTCTTTGTCGTCGTCCGGGAACAGGTCCCGCGCTTCCACGTAGTCACGGCTGTAGCGCGCCGGCGCGGTCTCCTGGCGGAACTTGATGAAAATGGCCAGCGCGCGGGCTGCCATGTAGAACGCCAGCAGCCACGTCAGCAGCTCCATGGAACCGCGCGTGCGCCCGTCCAGGTAGACCCACGCCGGAATGGCAAACGCAAACGCCAGGTACACGGCAATCTGCACGTACCTGAACGTGCGGCGGCCCCGGGAGATCCCCGGGGTGTCGTCGTCACCGGTGCGCCGCGCTGCTGCGTTCATCAGGCGCCCGTCAGCATCCGGTCCATGGCCAGGGCGGCGCGCTTGCCTTCGGCGGTGGCGTTCACCACCTCCTTGCCGCCGTTGGCCACGTCCCCGCCCGCAAACACCTTGGCGTTGCCCGTGGCCCCCGTGTCCGGGTCCACCACCACGTGACCATCCCGGAAATCCACGCCGGCAAATGCGGTGCACAGGTCCTTGAGCGTCCCCTGGCCCACCGCCATGGCCACCAGCTCGCACGGCACGTCGGCTTCGCTCCCGGGCACGTTGCGCAGCCGCCCGTCCTCCAGGCGCGTGCGCGCCAGCGTGAGGGAACTGACCTTGCCCTCGCCGTTGAAGCGGACCGGCACGTGCCAGTGCAGGAACCGGACGCCGTCATGGCGGGCCCCGTCCTGTTCGTGCGCGTACGCGCTCATGTGCTCCGGGCCGCGGCGGTAGACCATGGTGACCTCCGGTACGCCCAGGCCGCGCAGCTCCCGCGCCACGTCAATGGCCGTATTCCCTCCGCCCACCACGACCGCGTGCGCCACGCCCTCAAACAGCGGCTGGCCGCGCGTCTTCACCTGGTCAATGAGCTCCACCGCGCCAATGATGCCCGCCAACTCCTCGCCGGGAACGGCGAGCCGCCCGTCGGGACCCAGCCCCACGCCCAGGAACACCGCGTCGTACTCGGCCAGCAGGTCCTCCGGCTTCACGTCCTTGCCCACCGTGACGCCCGTCCGGAGTTCCACGCCCAGGCCCAGCACCATCTCTGCTTCCAGCAGGCCCACGTCCGCCTTCATCTTGTAGGGCGCCACGCCGTTGGTGTTGAGCCCGCCGGGCAGCGCGCGCTGCTCCAGGATCACGCACTGGTGCCCGCGCAGCGTCAGCTCCGCGGCGCATGCCAGTGACGCGGGACCCGCGCCCAGCAGCGCAATCTTCTTCCCGGTGGACGCGCGCTTGTCCCCCAGCAACGACGCCACGGCGTTCTTGGCGTACGCCGCCTCCATGGCAAACTGCTGCAGCCGCCCGATGTGGATGGGCGGCTGGCTGCCGTCGCGGTGGTTGTAGACGCACGCGCCTTCGCACAGCACTTGTGTGGGGCACACGCGCGCGCAGGACAGCGCGTTGATGTTGGCGGACAGGATGGTCCGGGCCGCTGCCAGCGTGTTCCCCGTGGAGATCTTCCGGATGAACGACGCAATGTCGATGCTCGTGGGGCACGCCTGCTGGCAGGGCGCGTCAAAGCAGTACAGGCAGCGCCGCGCCTCAAGGACCGCTTCGCGTTCCGTGAGGGATGGGTGGTGATCCTTGAAGCGCACCTCCGGGCGGTCGCCCGGAAGCTGGGACTGGAACGAGATCGTCGTCGTCACGTGCATCCCCGCGGCGGCGCGGGACGGGTGTGCCCGCGCTGCGGTGTGTGGAGGTCAGTTGTCTTCGCGGCAGAACGGGATCTTGTCCGGCTCCACGGTAGCGTCGCACTTGGGCTTGTCGGACGGGCAGTCCTTGTCCTCGGTGCATTCCACGCAGACTCCCAGGTCGGGGTGGCACTTGCCGGGCAGGCACGTGAAGGCGACCTGGTCGTTGCACGCGGGGTGATCCGAGATGTGCTTGCAGTACGGCAACCCATCCCCGCCTTCGTTCACCGGCACGGGCGGCATGCATTTGGGGCGGTCCCAGGGATCGGTGGCCAGGCAGTCCAGGTCGTTCCAGCACTCCGCGCACACGGGGCCAACAATGGGGTCGTCCGGCATCCGCACAGGGATGTCGTCACCGCCGCTGGTGTTGGGCTGGGTGCGGTTGAGGTCCGCCGGGTCGTTCTCCTTGCACTCGCGGCCCTTGGGACACAGGCAGCGGCCCGGCGCGCACAGGAAATCTCCCGCAGGCCCGGTGGAGAGGCAGGCTTCGCCCGTGTTGCGGATGCCGCAGCCCAACGCTGACGCCAGCGCCATGCCCCACACCAGATTCACCGCGACACGCACCGTGCTACCCCGTTCCGCCGCCATTGGGCCGTGGACGAACGCGCACCATACCGACGCACCTCGGCGGGCGGCAACCCCGCGGCGCCGTCCGGCGTCTGGCGGATGGTGCCCGGGTTGGGCCGCGGCGGTGCGTCCGTGCTAGCAGTGCGCGCCCTTCATGGCCGTCCTGCGCTTCCTCTCTGGCTGTGCCACCGCCCTGTGGCGTGAGAACACCGGCAGCCCCACGTCGGTGCGCCGCTTCCAGCGTCGTCGGCTGGGCCGGTTGCTGGCCCACGCGGCGGCGCAGGTGCCGTTCTACCGGGACCTGTACGGCGGCCGCGTCCCCTCGCCGGACGAGATTGGCAGCCTGCCCGCCGTGACCAAGGCGGCGCTGATGGCCCGCTTTGACGACACGATCGCCGGCGGGCGGCTCAAGCTCGCGGACGTCGTCGCGTTTGGGCGGGACAAGCGCGTGGTGGGGCAGCAGCTCCACGGGGATGTCATTGTCAGCGTGACCAGCGGGACCACCGGGCAGGTGGGCTACTTCGTGTGTGACCGGCCCTCGTTTGAGGAGCTGCGCGGGACGCTGTTTGCGCGCGTTCTCAAGAACAAGCTGCTCAATCCGTTTGATGTGCTGCGGTTTGGCCCGTGGCGGCCCTACCGGATCGGGTTTGTGACGGCCACGGGCGGGCACTTTGTCACCTACAACCTGAGCCTGCACACTCCGCTTGTTGCGCGGCTGGCCTATGAGGGGCGCGCGTTCAGCATCCTCACGCCCATGCCGCAGATGTGCCGCGAGCTGGAGGCGTACAAACCGCACTTTGTGCACGGCTACCCCACGTTCATGGAGGCGCTGGCGCACGAGCAACTGCAGGACCGGCTCAACGTCACCCCCGAGGTGATCTCGCTGGGAAGCGAGCCCTTCACCGCCACCGCCAAGCAGGCGCTGGCGGCGGCGTTCCCGCGCACCCTCGTCGTGGAGAGCTACGGCACCACCGAGTGCGTGTCCCTGGCCAGCCAGTGCCGGCACGGGAAACTGCACATCAACGAGGACGTGTGCGTGCTGGAGAGCGTGGACGCCACCGGCAAGCCCGTCCCCGACGGGACGCTGGGCGTGAAGGTGCTGCTCACCAACCTGGTCAACCGCCTGCAGCCCATCATCCGCTATGAGCTGGGTGACCAGGTGGTCATTGGCCCGCCGGACTGCGCGTGCAGGAGCCCGTTCCGCACGGTGCGCGTGCTGGGCCGAACGGACGACACGTTCTTCCTGCTGGGGCCGGACGGGCGCTACCACGCGCACACGCCCATCCCGTTTGAGACGCTGTTTCTCGACGTGGAAGGCCTCATGCAGTACCAGCTGGTGCACGAAGCCCAGAACCGGTTGCGCGTGTACTTCACGCGGGACCCGCGCGCGGACGCCGCCGCGCTGCGCGCGAAGATTGAAGCGGTGTTCCGGCACTACCTGGAACAGAACACGCTCACCGGCAGCGTGGAGGTGGCGTTTGAGGCGGTGGAGGAGATCCCGCGCGATCCCAACACCAAGAAGATCCGCCAGATCGTTTCGCGCGTGCCCATGCCCACCAACGCGGACGAGCTGTCCGGACCCTGGCGCATCAAAGGCCTGGGCAACGGCTGAGGTGGCTCGCGTCGTCGCGGGCCATGCTGGACAGCGTCGGCAGGGCGGGTGAACATCCGCGGTTGGGGGCGCATTCCGGAGGCTTGATGGGCAAGACGTGGCAGGTGCGCGGGTACCCTTGTGTGCTGGTGGCGGCGTTGCTGGCGCCGGTGATGACGGCGCACGCGCATGGTGGTGCAACGGGGAGCGGTTCCCAGTTGGTGCCGTACGCGGGGTTCCTGGAGCAGGACGGGATTCCCGTGAACGGCTACCGGGACTTCACCTTCCGCCTGTTTGACGTCGAGACGGGCGGCACGGAACTGTGGAGCGAGAGCCACGCGGGGGTCAGCATCGCGGCGGGGCAGTTCGCGGTGCACCTGGGTTCGCAGCACGCGCTGGCGGACCACATCCTGGCCTCCAGTGACCTGTACCTGGAGGTGGCCGTGCTGGATCCGGCAACCTCCACGCTGCTGTCCTTGTCGGGCCGGCAGCGCCTGGGCGCGGTGCCGTATGCGTACCGCGGCGCGCCCCGCGCGGACTTTCTGGTGGACGGCAATCTCACGGTGGCCTCCAACGTGAGCATTGGCGGAGACCGCGCCAACTTCCCCGCGGCCAATGGCGCGTTGGTCGCCAATGCGTCCTCGCAGGGATTCTGGAGCGCCGCCGACGGGTGGAAGTGGCGCTGGGACAACGGCACGCTGGCGGTGGGCAGCGTGCCCATGAACGTGGTGTCCAGGGAATACACGGACGTGTTCTCCACCACCTCCACCACGTTTGTGGACGTCACCAACTTCTCCGCCACCATCACGCCGTCCTCCACCTCCAGCCGCGTGCTGGTGATGGCCAACGTCACGGCGGGCATGGGCGGGGCCATCGGCGGTTCCTACCGCGTCCTGCGTGAGAGCACGCCCATTGCGGTTCCCCCCGGCGTGTCCGGGTACACGCCGGTGACCGGTGCAACCTTCTACGGTGGCAGCAATGACGCGAACAACAACGAGACCTCGTCCGCCATCTACCTGGATTCGCCCGGGACGACGGCGCCGGTGACCTACAAGGTCCAGGTCTATTCCCCGCAGGCGGGTTGGCTGCGGGTGAATGCCATGGGCTCGGACGCGGCCAACCAGGGTTGGTCCATGCGCGCGCGCTCGTCGTTGACGTTGATGGAGATCAAGTAGGAGCGCCGCCGCTCAAGGCGCAGCGGCCACGCGCCGCTCCAGGTCAGCAACGCGCGCCTCCAGGCGGCGCAACTGGTCCAGGTCCGCTTTCCGGGTGAGTTCGTCGCGGATGAGGCGCACCTCGGCGCGCAGTTCCCGGATCTCCGCGGAATGCTGCGTGATGGCGGCCTCCACCGCGGCGATGCGCCGTTCCATGCGGTCAAACCGGGCGTCCACGGCGTCAAACCGGGCGTCCATGCGCTCGCGCAGGCCCAGCAGTCCCTCGCCGAAGATGCGGAACTGGTCCCGCATGTCCTCGAGGATGATGGCCAACTGACCGGCGTCGGTTGACGACGGCTCTTGGAACGGATTGGCGGCAGGTGCTTTCTTCTTCTTCACGGCCATGGCGGACACCTACCCCAGCGCTTGCCCATCCGCCACGGGCGTGTCCCAACCAGCGCCGGCATGCTAGGTGCCCCGCCGCGGTGCGCCGTACGAGCGCGCCCGAGGAGTGGTCGTCGTGGCGGAGATGGAAGACGATTTTGGCGCGTTGATTGAGGAGAGCCTCAAGAAGAAGAAGTCCGTGACGGCGGGGAGCCGCGTGAAGGCGCGCGTCACCCACGTTGGCCGGGAGCGCCTCCTGCTCACGCTGGACGGCGGCCTGGACGGGATGATGGAGCTCAACGAGCTGGGCGACGCGACCGAGCGCCCCGAGATCAAGGTGGGCGACGAGATTGAGGCGTACGTCCTGCGCGCCGACGACCGCGTGGTGGAGCTGGGGCTCCGCGCGGCGCGTGCCGGTGGCGCGGCCGCGCGCACCGCGCTGGAGGAGGCGCACGCGTCCGGGGTTCCCGTGGACGGGCACATCCTGGAAGTGAACAAGGGCGGCTACGTGGTGGACGTGCACGGGATGCGCTGCTTCTGCCCGCTGGGGCAGATGGACATCCGCCGCATTGAGGACCCCGCCACCATGGTGGGCCAGCGGCTGGCCTTCCGCGTGTCTGAGGTGCGCGGCGGGCGCGATATCGTCCTGTCACGCCGCGCGCTCATTGAGGCGGAGCAGGCGCAGAAGGCGGTGGAGACGCGCAAGCGGTTGGAGAAGGGCGCGCACTTCCGCGGCCGCGTGGTGAACGTGAAGGAGTTCGGCGCGTTTGTGGACCTGGGCGGGATTGAGGGCATGGTCCCGGCCTCCGAGCTGGGGTACGGCCACCAGAAGCCGTCCGACGTGGTGCGCGTGGGCCAGGAGGTGGACGTGGAGGTGTTGCGCATTGAGCCGGGTAAGGACGGCAAAGGCGAGCGCATCTCGCTGTCCATGAAGGCGCTGGTGAAGGACCCGTTTGAGACCACCGCGGAGAAGCTGCCGGACGGCACGGTTGTGGTGGGGACGGTGACGCGCATCCAGCAGTTTGGCGCGTTTGTGGAGCTGGTGCCCGGTGTGGAGGGACTCATCCACGTGTCCGCGTTTGGCAAGCGCGTGGCGCGGCCGCAGGACGTGGTGCAGCCCGGGCAGGTGGTGGCGGTGCGGGTGGAGAACGTGGACGTGGAACAGCGCCGCATTGGCCTGGTGTACCTCCCTCCTGACGAAGTGCAGGGCCACGGCTGGGAGATGCCGGCCGGCCCGTCCGCGGAGCTGCGCATCCTGGGCGCGCTGGACGCGGTGCCGGTGGCGGCGGAGGCCGGGGGGGCACCGCGCAAGACGGCGGCGCCCGGCCCCGTGGCGCGCGAGGGAGACGTGGTGGAGGCCACCGTCGACAAGGTGGAGCCGTTTGGGCTGTTTTTGAAGTGGGCCACCGGGCGCGGGCTGGTGCACGCCTCCGAACTGGGCGTGCCGCGCAACACGGACCTGCGCAAGCAGTTTCCCGTGGGCTCCAGCATGCGCGTCACCGTCCTGGAGGTGCGCCCCGACGGGAAGCTGCGCCTGAGCAAGACCGCGGTGGAACGCGCGGAGGAGCGGGCGGAGACCGAGGCCTACATGGCCAAGGCCGCACCGTCCGGCGGGGGCAAGGGGTTCGGGACGTTCGCGGACCTGCTCAAGAAGAAGTGACCACCCACGCGCGCATGACGGAGGAGCAGTACCTCGCCTTTGACATTGCCAACGAGGGCAAGCACGAGTTTGTCAACGGCGAAGCGGTTGCCATGGCGGGTGCGTCCGAGGCGCACAGCATTCTCCAGGCAAACATCCTGGTGGCCCTGACGAACCGCCTGCGCGGCGGACGCTGTCGGGTGCACGGTTCGGACCTGCGCGTGCGCCTAGCAGAGACCGGGATGTACGCGTATCCGGACGTGACGGTGGTCTGCGGAAAGGCGGAGTTTGCGCCCACGCGGCCGGAGTCGCTGCTCAACCCGCGCGTCATCGTCGAAGTGCTCAGCGAGACGACCGCCAACTACGACCTCGGCGCCAAAGGCCGCACACTATCGGCGCCGGGCATCCGTGGAGGCCATCGTGTTCGTGGATTCGCAGCGGCGGCACGTGGAGCTGCAGTCCCGCAACGCCGACGGAACGTGGACCCTGGCGGAGCTGGGAGCCGGTCAGGTGAGCATCACGCCGTTGGGCGTCCAGCTTCCCGTTGACGAGTTGTACGACGGCGTCCCGCTGCCCTGAGCCCCGCGCTCACCACGCGAACGGCAGCTGCAGGCCCACCGACGGGGCCACAGACCACAGGTGCGGTTCGCGGTGGCGGATGGCTGGCCACCAGTGCGCGGACAACTGCAGGCGCAGCAGGTGCAGCACGCTGAGGCTGGCCATGCCCTGGAACACCAGCCGGCTGCACGGCGCCTGCCGCTGCGCCCCGACGTGACAGGACCCGAACCCGGCCAAGTCCGCGCTGGAGAACAGCATCCCGGCACGCGCACCCAGGCGCGGCTGCAACCAGGACCCGCTGAAGAACAGCGGTTCCGCTTCCACGCCCAGCAGCGGCGTGAGCCCCACGTACGTGGCGCGGCTGGAAAGCAGCGTGTCAATTCCGTCAAACCCCAGCGCGGTGGACAGGCGCAGCCAGGACATCCACGTGTCAGGCCCGGTTGTGGACCAGCCCAGCTCCGGCTGCGGCCCCATCAGCGCGTGCACCAGGTGCCGCGGTGGGCGGTAGGCCAGCGTGTTGAGCCCGGCTTCCAGCGCCACGTGCGCGGGCAGCGCATCGCGCCCCTGCTGGATGGCCAGGCTGGCGGCAACCTGTGACAGCACGCTGCGGATGCGCGCCTGCCCCAGTCCGGATGACGCGCGCGGCAGTCCAAGGTCGCGATACAGGAATCCATACCCGCCCAGGCGGCGCGTGACGTGGCGCAGGTCCGACTCGCCCGCCTGGGCGGCCCACCCGGTGCGCTCCTCCACGTACGGCACGCGCGGCGGACGGGCGCCTTCCATCGCGGCGCGGCAACGGGGGTCGTCCACCTCGTCAGGCGAGGTTCCCTGCTGCCGCGCGCGCACGCACCCGTCATACAGGCGCTCCAAAGACACGCGCAGCAGGATGCGGAAGTCCTTCAGGTCCGCACCCCGGCACGCGTCGTTGGCGCGGGTGGGCGCGTCCAGCACGGCGTGCAGGCAGCGGTATGGGGCCCATTCAGCGCGCGCGCCGTCCAGGTGCCGGGCGTTGACCTCCGGGAGCAGCAACGCCGTGCCGTTCCCACGGGGAATGATGGCATCCTGCAGCACGCGGTGCGCGTCATACATGCCCACCATGAAATCAAACCGCCGGAATTCCTCCTCCATGAATCCCATGAAACCAAACAGCGGTTCGCCCGCCTTGGGCAGGTGTCCGCGCGCCAGCACCAGGCGCTCCCGAACCTCCACGTCCTGTCCCAGCACCGTCTCCAGCGCCTGGTTGCGCGCGCCGTCAATGAGCTCACCGCCCAGCGCCGCCGCCATGGCCACCACGCGGTCACCGGGCTTGCTCTCCGGAGCCACCATGGGCGGGCTGGGATGCGTGCGCACGTCGGGGGACACGTGCAGCAGCAGCGCGTCCGCGGGAATGGGCGGCACCTGGTCCAGCGCCTGGTCGCGGATGCGCAGGACGCCCGCCGCGTCACGGTACACGCCGGCGCGCAGTGCCGTGGCCGCCAGCCCCACCGGCTGGTTGTCCAGGAATCCCCCGTCCACAAACTGGTCCGAGCGCGCGTCGCGCTTCATGCAGGTTCGGCGCCCGTTGGCCCCGCCGGGCGCCAGGCAGTGCGCCACCGCCACCGGCGCAAACGCAATGGGAAACGCGCTGGACGCGGACAACAACGCGGTGACGGAACCGAACGGGTCCGCGTCCGGCCCATCCAGCGGCAACAGCGGCTGCAACAGCGCACCGGGCACACCCGCGTGGTTGGTGAGCACCACCGCACCGGCGTCACTGGAACGGATGCGCAGCAGGAAGCGCTCTGTGGACCGGGGCAGCCGCAGCGCCTGGCCCTGCACCGGCACGTTGAGCGCGCGCACGCGCGTCGCTGTCATCCCCACCAGCACGTCGCATCCCGGGCGCAGGCCGCCGCGCCATGCTTCGTCCAGGGCGGCCACTGCGGGGGCAAACGCTTCCCGCGTGAACACCGCCGTGGCGTGGACTTGGTCCGGTTGGTACAGGCGCCCCAGTCCCACAGGCATCCACGTGCGCCAGAACAGGCTGCGGCTGGGGCGCGGCTCAGGGGGACGGCAGGACTCCAGCGCCGCGGTGAGCGCGTTGATGCTCCCGGCGGATGCGCCCGTGAACACGCGCGGGTCCAGCGCGCCGGGGTTCAGCCGCGCGGTCTCCACCACGTAGTACAGCAGCCCCGCTTCATACGCGCCCAACGACACGCCGCCGCTGATGGTGATGGACAGCGGGCGCGCCCGCGTTGTGTCCTCCTGGGCGCGCGCGGAGGAGGGCAGGGCCAGCGCTGCCAGCAGCCACCAACGGGAGAGCGTGCCGCGGTGCATGGTCCCTTCAGCGGTGGAAGAACCACAGGCCCATGCCCAGCGCCGCCGCCCCAAACGGAATCCCCGCGCCCGTCCAGCGCACGCGCCGCGCCCAGCGCAACAGGTCATCGCCCTGCGTCTGACGGCGGCGGATCACCAGCACCACGCACACCGCGTTGCAGCCCAGCGCCACCCCGGCCAGCGCCAGCTTCACCCCGTGGAGCCAGGACAGCGGCCACACCAGCCAGGCCAGCACCACGCCCGAACTCACCACCCCCACCAGCAGCGGCAGCTCCACGCACAGGTCCAGCCAGTAGTGCAGCCGCGCGGCGTGGCGGCGGGATGCCTCGTCGGTGGCAGTGAGCTCCAGCACAATCTCGCCCAGGACAAGGCCGCCCCACAGCCCCAGCAGGAACAGGTGAGCCAGGCGCGCCAGGACCATGCGCCCTCCATACCGCGGGCCCGACCGGGAATGCGACGCGGTGACCGGGATTCAGACAGGTGCCGCGGATGCCTGCCGCGGTCTTCCGCGCCCGCCGGCTTGGCCCGCCTCCTGCTTTGCGCCGCGCCATCACATTCATGCGGGCGTTGGTCCCGCGGGGGGAACACACGATGAAGATGGGCTGGATGACGGGTGGTGCGCTGGTGCTGGTGCTGATGGGTTGCGGTGGCCCGGAGGACGCGGCGTGGGACGCTGAGCTTGCTGAGGGAACGGCGGACGAAGCGCTCCAGGGCGGCGCAGCCACATCGGGGTACGCCGCGGTGGGGCTGGTGGTGACAACGGACGGGTCCACGTGCACGGGCACGCTGGTGACGCCGCGCGTGGTGTTGACGGCGGCGCATTGCGCCGCCACGCGCGTGGAGGCGTTCTACACGGGGGCGGGCGCGGCAGTCTCCGCTGACGAGGGTGACCTGTCCGAAGCGCTGGACCGCATGGCGCGGCACGCGGTCAGGCGGCAGGCGGCGCACCCGGAGTATGACGACACGACGTGCGGGGGTTCGCCGGATGTGGCGCTGCTGTGGCTGGGGCGGCCGGTGACGGGCACGCGCGCCGTGCGGCTGTCCAGTGATGACGAAGTGCTTCCGGGCGCGCTGTGCACGGCGGTGGGGTTCGGGCTGCACGGGCGCGGCGGGAGCGCCACCTACGCGCGCAAGCGGTCCGGGCGCGAGCAGGTGGTGGCGCTTTCGGATGATTCCTTGTGGGTGCGTTACCGGACGGCGGTGGCGGACCACGGTGACAGCGGGGGGCCCTTGCTGTGCAGCGGGCGCATTGCCGGTGTGGTGAGCTGCGGTGACGAACGCACCCCGCGCAACCGGGTCATCACCTACGCGCGCCCCCAGGCGGTGCGGGCGTGGATGGCGTCCACCATCCGCGCGTGGACGGCCGCGCCGTAGTCAGGACGCCGCGCGCAGTTCGGCCACCCAGCGCGCCAGGCCGTCCACGATCTCGTCAATGGTGAGCGCGGTGGTGTCCATCAGCCGGGCATCCGCCGCGCGCGCCAGCGGTGCGGTGGCGCGCTGGGTGTCCTGCTCGTCACGCTGGATGATGTCGCGGGTGACATCCGCCAGGGATGGGGCGACGCCTTTGCGCTGCAGCTCTTCGTGGCGGCGGCGCGCGCGCTCCGCCACGCTGGCATCCATGAACACCTTGAGCTCCGCGTCCGGAAACACCACGGTCCCAATGTCCCGGCCCTCCAGCACCGCGCCCGGTTGCGGTGCGTCCAGGGCCAGGCGGCGCTGCAACTCCAGCAGGCCCGCCCGCACCACGGGGCGCGCGGACACGTCGGACGCGGCGCGGCTGGCCTCCGGCGTCCGGATCGCTTCGGTCACATCATCACCGTCCAGCAGCACGCGGTTGACGTCACCCTCAAAGCGGAACCCGATGCGGACGCCCGCCACCAGCGGCTTCATGCCGGCGTCGTCAGAGAACGGGACGCCGGACCGCCCCGCCTTCAGGGCGATGGAGCGGTAGATGGCCCCGGTGTCCACCAGCGCAAACCCCAGCCGTTGCGCCAGGCGCTTGCTGACCGTGCTCTTGCCGGCGCCTGCCGGCCCGTCCAGCGCGACGATGAACTTGCCGCTCGGCATGGGCTGGCGCGTACCACATCTCCCGCCTCGGTCAACGTGGGCCGCATGATGACCGCGCACGGCTCGCCGTGGTGTGGCACTGCGGGTGGGCGCGGCACCCGAGTCGGGCAGGGCTGGGAAGGGTGCGGGCGTTTCGGGACCGCGGCACGGGCCGGTGGCCCCGACCACCTCTTCGCCCCGGTGGGTGTAACGATAAACGCCACACTTCCGCGGTCGCGTACCCGGCCGGCCGGCTCGTCGGCGGCGGGCGTAATGTCAACATTACGGTCGGGCGACCGGCACCCCCCTTGCGCCCCGGCCAGGCGGCTCTTGGCGTGGCCCCTACCCAGCCCTGAGCCAACGGGCCGCGCGGATTCCCCAGGACGCGCGGTGGGCATCCCGCCGTTTACGTCCCGGCGGCAGGCGCTTCCCCGTTGCGGGTTGTTCGTCCGGTGGTTCATCAGCGCGTGGCGAGTTTCCTCACCGGTGTCGCCGCGCACGCGCCGACGGCGCAGCGGCCGCCCGTGACAGCCGCCCGGTGGGCCGGGACAGCGGAGCGGTGATCCGGGAACAGCGGGCCGGTGGGCCGGGCTGTCCGGGGCTGGGGTCTTCCGGTCACGGCCGGCCGCCGGGCTGGGGGAAGCGGCGCCGGACGGCGTCTCAGCCCTGCGGAGGCCGTTCGACGGCAGGTTGCCCCTTGGTGCGGGCAGCGGCGCGCCGTTCACGGCGGAGTTGTGATGCGTACCGCACGCCGAGCTGCAACAACCGCGGGCGTGCTTCCGCCACTGGAAGCGCAGCGCGGAGGCCACTTCGGACACGTCATCATCCAGCAGGTGGAACATCCGGTTGCGCTGGGCTTGCAGCTCCGCGGCGTCCTCGGCCGTGGAAGCCGGCAGGTCCGCGCTGAGACGCTGAAGCGGGGTTGGAGCCGCCCAGCGCGCCGTTGACCACAAGCCGGTCACGGTGTCCGAAACCCGGTCACTCCGAAAACAGGGCGGGCTGTTGAATCAACGCTTTGCCTCCGGCGCGGGTATTGCTTTGGCGCGTCCTCGTGCCGGGCCACGTTTGTACCCGGGCGGGGGCGCGGCCGCGTCTCAAGTACGCCCGTGGGGTGGGAATCCGAGCTGCCCCGGCCAGCCGATGAGGAGACCAGTGTTCGTCTAGATCGAACCTTGACGGGTGACGCGCGGG
>JACRCW010000102.1 GCA_016218805.1 Deltaproteobacteria bacterium
ACCCACTTTCCCCCTCCATCATCATCCCCGCGTTCCCTTGCAGCCAATTCCCGGCCTTCCCCGCGCCCTCACGTGTCCGCGCGTTGGTCAAGACCGGGAAGAAACACCCTCTGCCCTGGACTGCAGTGTGAGAGACAACAGGGTCCTCCCGGCGCCTCATCCCCCGCGGCCCGTGGCAATGCGCCGGCCTTGTAGCTATGGCACCGCCCCATGTTGCCCGAGACGACGACGGACCCCGCGACCGACACCACTAAGCGCGACCCCGCGAGCAAGAGCGCGCACATCGCCCATTGCCTGACGCCCGCCGTGGAATACGCCAAGCGCGCCGGGTTTGAGCGGTATGACTTTGTGCACCAGGCGCTGCCGGAGCTGGACCTGGACAAGGTGGACCTGGGGACGCGCTTCCTGGGCAAGGCCATGCGGGCCCCGCTGATGGTGGCCTCCATGACGGGCGGCACGGAACGCGCGCGCATTCTCAACCAGCGCCTGGGCGCGGCGGTGGAGAAGCACGGGCTGGCCATGGGCGTGGGCAGCCAACGCGTGGGTCTGGAGGATCCTGAGCGCGCACACACCTTCCAGGTGCGGGACCGCATGCCCACGGCGCTGTTGTTCGCGAACATTGGCGCGGTGCAGCTGGCCAAGGGTTGGACGCACAAGGAGGCGCGCGCCGCCGTGAAGATGATTGGCGCGGACGCGTTGTTCCTCCATCTCAACCCGATCCAGGAGGCCGCGCAGGGCGGAGACGTGGCGTGGGCGGGGCTCAGGGACCGCATCCGTGCGGTGGTGCAGGAGCTGGCCGCGGACGGGATTCCCGTGGTGGCGCGCGAAGTGGGGTTCGGGATGGCGACCGAGACCGCGCGGCAGCTGGTGGAACTGGGCGTGGCGGGGATTGACTGTTCCGGTGCGGGCGGCACCAGCTGGGCCAAGGTGGAGCAGCTGTGCGCCAAGACGCCGCGCCGGGCCAAGATGGGCGCGGCATTTGGCGAATGGGGCATCCCGACGGTGGACAGCATTCTCAACGTGCGCGCGGCCTCCGCCACCATCCCGCTGATTGCCACCGGCGGCCTGCGCAGCGGCCAGCACGTGGCCATGGCGCTGGCGTTGGGGGCGGACCTGGGGGCCATGGCGCGGCCGTTCCTGGTGGCGGCGGACAAGGGTGAGACCGCGCTGGATGAGTTCATCCAGGACACGCTGCTGGAGCTGCGCATTGCGATGTTTGGCAGCGGGTGCGCGGACGTGGCGGCGCTCAAGACGCGGCCGGTGCTGCGGCCGGGGACGGCGGCGCGTTGAGCGGCCCCACGGCGTGCGTGGACCTGGGGACTAACACGTGCCTGCTGCTGGTGGCGGAGCCCTACGGTGCTGGCCACCGGGTGCTGGTGGATGTCTCGCGCATCACGCGGCTGGGGCAGGGCGTGGACCGCGCCCGGGTCCTGCACCCGGACGCGCGCGCGCGCGTGCTGGCGTGCCTGGGGGACTACGCGCGCATGGCAGACGCGCACGGCGCCACGCGGCGCCTGCTGGTGACCACCAGCGCCATGCGGGACGCCGCAGACGGTCCCGCGTTCCTGGCGGAGATCCGGGAGCGCACCGGCTTTGACGCGCGCATCATCGGCGGCGACGAGGAGGCGGAGCTGACGTGGCTTTCGGCGGCGGCGGACTTTGCGCGACCGTGCGAGCCCATGGTGGCGTTTGACGTGGGTGGTGGCAGCACGGAGGTGATGCAGGGGGAGGGCGCGCGCCTGGTGAGCCGCCGCAGCCTGGAGGTGGGCGGCGTGCGCCTGACCGAACGCCTGCTGTCCCACGACCCGCCCACGCCCGGCGAGCTCACCGCGCTGCGCGCCGCGGTGCGTGACGCGCTGCCGGGAGCCGCACCGCCGCCGGGGGCGCGCCTGGTGGGGCTGGCCGGGACGGTGACCACGCTGGCGTGCGTGGCCCGTGCGCGGCCGACGCACGATGCGCAGGGCGTGCACGGCTCCGCGCTGTCGCGCGACGACGTGACCGCGCTGGTGGACGCGCTGGCCGCGCTGCCCGCGAGGGAGCGCCTGCGCCATCCCGCCCTGGACCCGGGCCGCGCGGACGTCATCGTCGCGGGCGCGGCGATCGTGGAGGCGGTGATGGCGTGGGCCGGTGCGTCGTCGCTGGTGGTGTCCAACGGGGGCGTGCGGTGGGGGTTGTACCTGCGCGCGGTCACAGGCCGCGCCGGCTGAGCGCCGCGGCCGGGTTCACCCCCAGCGCGTCCAGCAGGCCCATTTCAATCTCCGCCTGGCGGCGCGCCTCGTCGGGGGAACGCTCATGGTCCATGCCGCACAGGTGCACCAGCGCGTGCACCACCAGCACGGCCAGCTCCACCGCCAACGGGTGGCCCAGCGCGCGCGCCTGTTCCCGCGCGACCTCCAGGCACAGCGCGATGTCCCCCAGGTGTCCCGGCAGCGCGGACTCCCAGGAGAGCACGTCCGTGGGCCCGCGCTTCCCGCGCCACGCCCCATTGAGCGCGGTCATCTGCGCGCGGTCCACCAGGCGGATGGCCACCCCGTCCGCCGGCGCCAGCCGCGCCAGCACGCGCGCGGCCACTAAGCGCACGCGCCGCGCCGGCCGCCGCAAGCGCGCAGGCGCGTCCACGTAGACCTGGTTCAACTGCGCGGCTCGTCGGGCGGGCGCTTCTCCGTGGCGCGGCGGGCGTCGTCACGGTCGTACGCCTGCACAATGGCCTGCACCACGGGGTGGCGGACAATGTCCTTCTCCGTGAGGAAACAGGTGCCCACGCCCGCCACGTCCTGCAGCACCCGCACCGCGTCCGTGAGGCCGCTCTGGCGCGTGCTGGGGAGGTCCACCTGCGTGAGGTCACCGGTCACCACCGCCTTGGAGCCAAAGCCCAGCCGCGTGAGGAACATCTTCATCTGTTCGGGCGTGGTGTTCTGCGCCTCGTCCAGGATGACAAAGCTGTCATTGAGCGTGCGGCCGCGCATGAACGCCAGCGGCGCCACCTCCACCACGCCCTTCTGCATCAGCAGCTGGCTCTCGTCGAACCCCATCAGGTCATGCAGCGCGTCGTACAACGGCCGCAGGTACGGGTTGACCTTGGCCTCCAGATCACCGGGGAGGAAGCCCAGGCGTTCGCCGGCCTCCACGGCGGGGCGCGTGAGCACAATGCGGTGGACCTTGCGGCGCGTGAGCGCGGCCACCGCGGCGGCCATGGCCAGGTAGGTCTTGCCCGTGCCCGCCGGTCCCACGCCCACGGTGATGTCATTCACGCGGATGCTGTCCAGGTAGACCTTCTGTCCGGGACCGCGCGGCGCCACCGGGCGCCCCTTGGCGGAGACAAACACCGTGTCCAGGAACATGGCGCCCACGTCGGCGTCCGGTTCGCGGCCCAGGATGGACAGCACGCGCTCCACGTCCGTGGCGTGGAGGGTGAAGCCGCGGCGGGCCATGCCGTGCAGCTGCTCCAGCGCGTGGATGGCGGGGGAGGGGTCACGCCCGTCCGCGTGGATGACAATGTCCTGCCCGCGGTGCACCACCTTCATCCCCAGCGCCTTGGACAGCACGCGCAGGTTGCTGTCCTCCACCCCGGCAATGTTCGCGCGCAGGTGGTCGTCGGGGACGTGCATCACCTCGCGGTGGGGTGCGGCTTCGGCCGGTGGCGGCGGGGCGGTGTGGCCATGGCGGCGTTGCGGGCGCATCCGCGGCTCCTCAGTAGTAGGGCCGGACCAGCCGGTAGCCCTTGCCATCGCGCGCATAGGCAAACGCGCGCACGTATGGCTGGTGGGTCTCGTAGCGCTGCAGCAGGCCGGTCTCCACCAGCGCGTCCAGCGTTTCGGGGTAGGTGCCCGTGCGCAGCTTGTGGACCTCCAGCGCGTGGCGGATGCGCTCCAGGGCCACCTCGCCCACGGCGTCCCGCAGCTGTTGCGCCGGCACGCCGCGCAGGCGGCTGGAGGTCATGGCGGAGGGCGTCAGCCCCAGTGCCCACATCAGTGCCAGCCCGGCCAGGCCGGCCAGCGCGTAGCCCAGCACCTGCTGGACGCGGTTGAGCCGGCTGCCGCGGACCTGGCGCGGCTCCAGGGCGCCGCCCTCGGCCAGCCCGCTGCCGGCGCGCGGCGCGGCGGGGATACCATCCAGGTAACCCTCCTGGATGAGGTTGAACAGCGCCTTGCACGTCTCAAACTCGCCCAGGCGCGACAGGTCGATGAGCTTCTGCACCTCGCGGCCGGGCTGCACCAGGTTGAACACCAGGCGCTCGTTGGGGCCCAGTTTGTCGTCTTCATCCGCCGGCGGGGGGGCCTGGTCGCCGGCCATGGCGCCAAAGGCCTCATCAATGCCGTCCAGGAAGTCCGCCTCCTTGCTCTTGGGCGCGGCCGGCTCCGCCTTCCGCGTGGCCTGGACCTGCCGGATGATGCGGAAGGTCATGGCGTAGCTGGAAATCTTCTTCCGGATGAGCGGCCACTCATCCACCATCCGGAACCCTTCCATCAGCACGCTCTCGCCGCGGATGGGTTCAAAGCCCTGGGCGTCCACGTCTCCGGGCTCGGCCTGTGTGAACTCGTAGGTGCCGGCGGTCCACAGGAACAGCTTGTAGATGGTCTCCGTGGTCTGGAGCTTGGTGAACTCCTTGAGCACGCCCGCTTCCACAAACCCCAGCTCAACGAGGATGTCCCCCAGCCGCTTGAGCGTGCGCCGCTGCAGGTCCAGCGCCTGGTCCAGCTGCTGCTGGCTGAGCACGTCCGCGCGCACCAGCATGTTGCCCAGCAGTTCCTTCTTTTCCCGGCTGGTGCTGTCCGCTTTCACCACGTTCCCGTCCTTGAACGTGATGCGGACCTCCTGCTCGTTGTTCTTGACCACCAGCACGCCGGTCTTGTTCTGCTGGCCAATGAGCTGGAAGATGTCCGCCAGCCCGAAGTCTTTGAGCGTCCCTTGCAGTGCCATGCGCGCTCCTCAGGTCTCCGAGCGGAAGCTCAGCAAGAGTCCCACCAGCCAGGTCAGGATCAGCACCAGCGCCGGCACCGCCATGCGGACCCAGCTGGCGTCCGGCCCCACGCCCACCGCGTCCGGCAGGAACACGGAGGCCCCGCCAATGAGCGCGGCCAGGGTGAACAGGAAGCCCAGCACCGCGCCGCGCACAGGGAAGCCGGCAAACAGCAGCCCGGCGCCGCCCCACAGCGCGCTGAGCAGCCGGGTGAGGAACTGGCGGCGGTTGCGGTGCCGCCGGATTTGCACGTCCTTGCGGATTTTCAGCGCGGCCTCCACGCGGGCACCGCGCACCATGAACGCGTTGTAGCACTGGGCACAGTGGAAGCGGTCCACGTCCTTGCCGTCACAGGACCGGCACGCGGGCGAACCACAGCGCCGGCACGCGGTGGCCGGCGGCCAGCGGGTGGACAGCAGTTGCGCCAGCGCCAGCAGCAGGAGCGCCAACAACACCACGCCCGGCCACAGGGCGCGCGTCACCTGGGGGGACAGGAAGGCCCACGCTTCCGCGGCCACCGCATCCGAGGCCGGCGTGGGCTGCAGGGCGGCGGCCAGCAGGGCCACCGCGGGGGCCGGCGCGTCCACAAACGCCACGTTGTGCGGCTTGGGGAAGCTCCCGGCGGCGCGGTCCCGGTAGGCCTGCGCGGCCTGGTGGTTGACGCGCTCGGCGGCCTCCCAGGCTTCACGGGCCGCCCCGGTGCGCCCCATCAGCGCGTGCAGGGTGGCGGCGTTGTGCAGGGCCAGCGCGTCCGCCGGGTTGAGTTCCGCGGCGCGCTCAAACTCCATCTGCGCGCGGTCCATCTCGCCCATGGAGGCGTACACGCACCCCAGGTTCACGTGCGTCCAGCCCGCCTTGGGTTCCAGCCGCAGCGCGTGTTCCAACGCCGAGCGCGCCGCCGCCAGGTCTCCCGCGCGCTTGTGCATCAGCCCGCTGACGCCCAGGGACACCGCGTCCACCGGGGCTTCGTCCACGCGCGGCCGCACCGCGCGCGCCTGCCCCGCGTCAGACTGGCCCAGGTACAGCGCCGCCACGTGCGTGGTGGGGAACACCACCAGCGGCGCGGCCGCGTTGATCCCCAGCGGGAGCGCGGCGGTGCACAGGATGGCCAGCGCGGCCAGCGCCCGCTCCGCGCCCTCAAAGTAGCGCCACATCACCAGCAGGAACCAGATGCCCGCGGCCACCGGGCCCGCGCGCAGCACCAGCGGGATGCACAGCAGGGTGGCTGCCAGCACGGTGGACGCGCCCCCCCGCATGTGCACCGGGAGAATGTGCCCGGCGTCATGCGCCAGCAGGTTCAGGCGGCGCAGGCCCAGCGTGGCTGCCAGGCCCAGCAGCATCATGAACAGCGTGCCCACCAGCGCCACCGCCGCCGCCAGCAGCCAGCGGATGGTGAAGCGCAGGTCCGTGGTCTCCGCCTGCAGCGCGCCCCACAGCGCTGCCGCCACCGGACCGGTGTCCCCGGGCGCCTTGAGGTAGCGCGCCCGCGCCAGCGCCAGGTGCGTGGCCGGCAGGGACGGCGCCATGGCCACCGCCACGTCCGCCACCGCCAGCGCACGGTCCGCCTCCAGCTTGTCCGCCAACTCATGCGCCTCCATCACCAGCGCCGTGGCAATGTCCGGCGCCTGTGCGCCCCCAGGCGCGCCCCCGCCCAGCGCCCGCAGCGCGGACAGCACGTTGAGCAGCTGTTTCTGCGCGGCGGCCGGGCTGTCCTTGAGGAGCGCACGGCGCTTCTCCCATTCGGCCAGCAGGTCCTCATACGTGGCGGGGGTGAGCACCACGCTCTGACGCGCGTGCCGCAATACGCCGGCGGCCGCCCCGGTGGGCGGCGGCATGTCCACCGGCGGCGGCGGCGGCGGCAACGAATCCACCCGCGGCGGCGGTGGCGGTGGCAGCGCGGCCCCCGCGTCGGCCGGGGCGGGTGGTGGGGCGGGGCGCGATGCATCGGCGGAGGGCACAGAGGCGTCCGGCGTCAACTCCACCGCCGGCGCGCCGCCATCCTTCCGGACGCGCTTGTTGCCCCCCGTCAGGTCGGCGGTGGTCCCGTCGTCCTGCGCGCCGTGCGGGTCGTCCTCGTCAAGGCGGCCGCGTTTGTTCCCGCGCGGCGGTGGCTCGTCGGCGGAGGGGTCTTCGTCTTCCATCCTGGGGACGGAGAACTCCTGGGCGGCGGCGGGCAGGGCCGCCAGCATCCCCGCGCACCCAACCATCAAAGCCCACCGCGCAATGGGCACGGCGTGGCAGCGGGACCAGCGGGTTCTCCTCACGGAACGCGGGGCTACCACGTCGACAACCGAGCGGCAAATAGGGGTGCGCAAGAGCACGGGAGGTGGGCGGGGGTGGGCCGCCTGGAAGGTGTCTCATTTCGTGAGACACTTTCCGGGAAAGACGGCGTCCTTCCCCAACCGGTGCGGCCGCCCGCCACGCGCGACCGATTGCACCACCCTCCCAAGCCCAGCCCGACCCGAGTCCTGCGCCTGCTCGAGCTGCCGCCCGCTGCGACCTGTGCGCGCCTGGTCCACCGGGTTTCCCCATGCCGGGACGCCCGAACCGCCCCCGGATGGACCCCCGGGTCCGGGGCTGGTGGGTTCCAGCCGCCGTGGGGAGGAATGGCTAGCCATTCCCAGGGGTGTGCCGCGCCGTCCACAGCGCCCGGATGGCCCGGCCGCCGCCCGCCGCCCAGTACACCGGCGCGTAGACCACGGCCCCGGCCGCCACGCGGGTCAGCACGGGCCAGTCCTCGGGCACCACCAGGCCCACCACCGCGGCCATGGCCGCGCACGCCGCGCCGGCGGGGAGCAGCGCGGCAGCCCAGCCGGCGCGCAGGCCCACGGCGCGGATGCCCCACGCGTACACCACTGCCCCGGCAGCGCCGCCGCCCACCGCGGCCCAGGATGCGCCCGCCACGCCAAAGCGCGGCACCAGCAGCAGGTTCAGCGCCACGTTCACCCCAAAGTTGGCCGCCACCGTCACCGCCTGCAGCCGGATGCGGCCCGCGGCCACCATGGCGCACGCGCCCAGGAACTGGACCCCCACCAGCGGCAGGCAGGCCAGCTGGATGGCCAACAGCGGCCCCGCATCGCGGAAGCGTTCGCCGTACACCAGCACCGCCAGCCCGTCCGCCAGCAGCGCGCCGCCCACCGCCACCGCCAGCGTCAACCCCAGGCTGGCCGCCAGCGCCGGCCGAAGCTCCGCAGCGCACGCCTCCCGTCCGCCCGCCCAGGCCCGCGCCAGCCGCGGCTGGAAGGCCAACGCCACCGCGTTGGGGAACAGGATGAGCGCCTCCACCACCTTCACGGCGCCGTTGTAGCCGCCCAGCGCGTCGTGCGGGACGCCCATGGCGCTGGCCATCACCTGGTCCAACCGCAACGTCAGCAGCCACATCACGTTGTGCACCGCCAGAGGCCAGGCTTCGCGCACGCGGGCGAACATGGGCCCCGGCTCCCACGCCACCCGCAGCCGGATGCCCGCCCGCCCGAGGAACCACACGCCGGTGGCGGCCGCGGTGGCAGCGCCGGCGCACACGCACGCCACCACCACGGCAAACGGCTGGTGGGTGAGCAGCGCCGCGCCGCCCAGCGTCACGGTGACCACCTTGGAGACCACCCGCAGGCTGCTCTCCAGGTCCAGCCGTTCCACCGCGGTCAGCGCCCCCGCGCAGGCGTCCTCCACCGACGCCACCAGGATGGTCCCGCCGGCCCACACCACGGCCCACAGCGGGTCTCCGTGGTAGCCCGCCGCCCACGCGGCCAGCACGCTGGCCGGCCACACCAGGGTGAGCATCATGAGCTTGTAGCCCAGCAGCGCCGCCAGCCGGCGCTCCAGCACGGAGCGGTCCCGCGCGGCGTCCCGGATGAACATGGGGATGAGCCCGGGCTCCAGCAGGACGACAAACAGCGTCCCCACCGCCGCGCCAAACCCCTGGTCACCGTAGCGCTCCGGCCCCAGCATCCGCGCCAGCAGCGCGTAGAACACCAGTGCCAGCAGCCGCGCCGAAAGCTGTCCCACCATGCTGAAGAGCGCGTTGCGCAGCACCGCCGGGCCCATGACGGGGCGGGCTTGTACACCAGCCTTGCCGCGTTCGCGCGAGCCCTGCTACGCGGCCCCCTGTGAGCCCCACTGCGCGCACGGCGACGACGGGCGGGTGGCCTGCGGTGGTTGCCGCTGCGGCGGCAGCGGCGGCGGCGGTGGGCTGGGACCCGGCCGCCGGGGCGTTTGCCGCGGCGGTGGCGGTGAGCGTGCTGCTGGCCGCCTGGCGACCCGGCCTGCTGGTGGGCGCGCTGCTGGCGGCCTCCGCGGTGGACCTGGTGCTGGTGGCGGACCTGGGCGGCTTCACCTTCCGCGCCGCGCAGGTGGCCGGCGTGGCGCTGGCGGCCTCCGCCGTGGCGCGGGGAGGGTGGCGCCGGTGGTGGGCGCACCTGCGGTCCATGCCGGGGCTGCTGCCGCTTGCCGTGCTGCTGCTGGCCGCCGGGGCGCGCGTGGCCGCGGGGGTGCCCCTGCGCGGCAAGGCGGTGGGCTATCTGGCCTGGGCGGTGTTTGACGTGGTGGTGCTGGCCCCGGCGGTGGCCTGGCACGTGCGGCGCGCACCGCTGCGTGCGCTGCGGACCTGGTGGTGGGGCGCAGCCACGGTGGCGGTGTTTGGCCTGATGCAGCTGGCGCTGGGCGTGGCCGGCGTGGATCCACCGCTGGTGGTGCAGTGGAACGGCGCCCGCCCGCGCATCAACGCGCTGTCCTATGAGCCGTCCTACTTCGCGTTCCAGGCGATGATCCCGCTGGCGCTGGTGTTCGGCGTGGGGCTGCAGCGCCGGTTGCGGGTGCTCCACGCTGTGGGGGCGTGGGTGGGCCCGCTGTTGTTCGCCGCCATCTTCCTGTCGTCCAGCCGCTCGGGGTGGCTGGGCCTGGCGGTGTTGTGCGCCGTTGGCGCGGCGCTGCTGGTGGCCCACCCGGGGCCCCGCCGGTTGGATGGGCCGCTGCCCCGCGTGCTGGCCACTGTGGCCGCGCTGGCCGCGCCGGCCGCGGTGTTCGTGCCGGGTCACGTGGTGGCGGCGGACGTGGCGCTGGCGCGCAAGGCCACGGACCTGCAGGACATCTCCTCCACCCTCCCGCGGCGCGAAGGCGTCCTGGAAGCCCTGTTGCTGTTCCGCGAGCAGCCGCTGCTGGGGCATGGTCCCGGGCAGTTTGGCGCGGCGCTGCTGGCGCACCCGGAGCTGAAGCGCCGGCCCCCACTTCCCGGTGACGACGACCCGCACACGCTGGTCACCTTCAACCTCTACGCGGAGCTGCTGGCGGAGACCGGGGCTGTCGGCACGCTCGCCTTCCTTGCCGCGCTGTGGGCGGTGGCTGCGCGGTTGTTTGCCGCCCGTCACCGGCGCGCGTTGGGGGCCGCCGCGCTGTGGCCGTGGCTGCTCATGTTTGGCGTCATGTACCAGTTCAACCAGACGGCCTGGCGTACGGAGACGTGGTGCCTGTGGGGGGTGGCCTGGGCCCTGTCCCCAAGGAGGCGTGCACCATGACCCCGCGCCACGTCTGCCTGGACGTCCGCCCCACCGGTGACGCGGCGCTTGACGGCCAGAACGCTCTCCGGTTGCGCACGCTGGTGCCGGACTGGCAGGCGCGCGGGGCGCGCGTGTCCGTGATGGCGGCGCCCGGCGCCGTGCTGCCCGCCGGTGCCACGCCGCTGCCCGGTGGTCCGTGCGGCGCATGGGCCCGCCAGGCCGCGGCCATTGTGGAACTGCGCGGCACGCTGGAGCGCCTGGGCGCGGACGCGTTTGTGGGCGCCTCCGGGGTGGTGCCCCTGGGATGGCGCGGCCGCAGCGTGCTGTGCGTGGACGGCGTGCCCCGTCACGGCTCGCTGCTGGACCGCATTGCCACGCGGGCCGGGTTTGCCGCGTCACTGCGGGTGGCGGACGCCGTGGTGGTCACCTCCCGCGCGCTTGCTGACGATCTGGAGCGGGCGCTGGGGGAACCGGTGCAGCGCGTGGTGGTGGTGCCACCGGTGTGGCCGGTGCCGCGCGCCCCGCGTGCGCGCCTGGTCCGTGACGGACGCGCCGTGCTCAACGCGGCGGGCGTGATTCCCGGGCACCACTTTGCCTGGACGTGGGATGCGCGCGGTGACCGGCCCCAGGTGGTGCTGGCGGCGGTCCGCGTGGTGTCCGTGGATGATGACGCACAGCTGCTGCTGCTGGGGCCCGCGCCGGCCTGGGAGGCGCTGGTCCGGCACGCTGCGCCGGACCTGCTGGAGGAGGGCGTGGCCGTGCTGGCCGGCGAACCGCCAGCTGACGAGACGGAGGTCCTGTGGGCGGGCGCCGCGGGCGCGCTGTTCCCGGTGGTGACGTCGTCCGCGCTGCTGGGCGCGCTGGGGCCGGCGGCGCTGGGGACGCCGGTGCTGGCGTCCACAACGCCGGCCGCCCGGGACCTGCTGGGACAGGCGGCCACCTGCATCAACCCCACGGACGTGGACGCTTGGGCGGAGGAGATGACGGACCTGCTGGGCGCGCGGCGCGGGCGCCCGCCGGTCTTTCCGCCACCAGTGGACGCGTGGTGGGCGGTCCTCACTGGGGAGCGCGGATGAAGCGGGCCGTCCTGCCCGTCCTGCTGCTGGCCGCCGCGTGCGGCGGCGGGCGCGCGGTCATCCGGGCCAGCGCGGAGCAGGGGGCGCGCCTGGTGCAGTCCGCGGCGGGCGTGCCCAGCCACCTGGCGTGTGCCCACTGCCACGCCAACACCGACGAGCTCCGCCGCGGCGAACGCTCACCCGGGCCCGGCTGGCCGGGGATGGCGGGCAACGGGGCGCTCAAGGGGATCCCGGGCATGTCGCTGGTGGACGCGGTCACCCGCTGCGCCATGACCTATCAAGCGCGCAGCCTGTCTCCGGCGCAGGCCGCTGACATGGCCGCGTGGATTGCGGAGCAGGGGGACGCGCCCACGGTGCCGCGGGTGGAGGAGGCGGCCGGTGACCCTACGGCTGAGGCGTTCAAACTCGCGCCGGACATGGACCGGGGGCAGGAGGTCTGGGGGCAAGCGTGCGCCCGCTGCCACGACGACGGGCCGGGCCCGCCCGCACGCGAGCTGCAGACCCAGGCGCGCCTGGAGATCCTGCAGAAGATCTATGGGACCCCGCCGGACCTGTCGCGCGGGATGCCCGCGTGGACGCGCGCCACCCTGCCGCCGCAGGACGCCGCTGACGTCGCCGCCTGGCTCCACCCCGGCATGTGAGAGCGCTCAACGCGCAGGCGGCAGCGCCAGCCCGTCGGGTTCCGTGGTCCCCACCACCACCACAGCGGCCAGCATGGGGTGCGCGGGATCCTTGCCGGTGGCCGCCATGCCCACGCCCACAAGGGTGGGCACCGCGCGCGTCAGTGCCCACAGCGCCACCGGGTTGCGGTCCAGCTGCGCGCCCAGGTCCTCCGCCGTGGGACCCCACAGCTTGAACACGCGCACGCTGGCCGCGGCTTCGGCAGCCTGGCGGGCCCGCGGTTCCGAAACGGGCGCGGACATCCAGCCGCGTCCCGCGCTGGCCTGGTTGGCCTCTTCCTGCGCCACGGCCTCCAGCACGCCGGACACCTGCGGGGTGGACCCGCCCCGGGAGATGCGGAGCTGCTGCACGGAGGCGCGCAGGTTGGTGAGCGCCATGGGCGCCGGCTGCGCGGACACGTGCAGTTCCGGACCAAACGCCCCCGGCATGACCAGTCCCGGCGGATCCACGTGGAAGCGCGCAGCCTCCGCGCCGTGGATGTCCAGGATGGTCACGTGGCCCGGCTTGCCGGACTGCAGCGCGGGCAGGGCCAGCTTGAGCAGATTCCCAGTGGCTACGGGCGTGAGCTCCACCAGGTCCACCGGGCGGCCCGGCCACGCCACCAGCGCGCGGCGGCTCCCGCCCGGCGGCACCACTGCGTGGACCTCCAGCGCCGCATTGGTGCCCACCGCGCGCGGCGTGGGGTCCAGCGTCACCTGCCGGCGCGCCGCCAGCACCGTCACAAACGTGCGCTCCTCGTCCAGAAGCGTGGCAATCCCGACGAGGATCTCCCCCGACCCGGCCGCGCAATCTGCCAGGCCCTGCAGCGCCTCTGGCGGCACGGTGGCGGCCTCCTTGCGGGACCACCAGCAACGGTTGCAGGAGGGGCGCTCGTAGATGCCGGCCCAGGAAAGCGCGGCTTCCACCACGGCGGGGCTGACCTCGCAGGCTTCACGGGTGCGGTCCAGCGCGCGGCGGTGGTTCAGCGCGCTGGCCGCGCGCGTGAGCCGCGCATCCAGCGTGGGCGGCCCCATGCCGCGGGGCGCCAGCAGGGCGGCCACCTGGTCCAGCGCGGCGCGCTCCGCGGGGAGCACGCGCGGGTGCGGCTCGGCGCCGCCCCACAGCGGGGCACGCGGACCGTACGGTGGCGTGGAAGACGCGCACCCGGCCAGCCAGAGCGTCATCGCCCCGACGAGAAACCGGGATCCCGGGTGCGTGGAACGGCGGGCGGAGCGGCCCACGCGGAAAGGCATCAACCCTGGGCGGGGGCCGCCGGGGCCGCCGGCGTGTCGTCGCGGCGCTCCTTGATGCGCGCCGCCTTACCCTGCACGTCGCGCAGGTAGTACAGCTTGGCGCGCCGCACGGAGCCCTTGGTGGCCACCTCCAGCTTGTCAATGAGCGGGCTGGACAGCGGGAAGATGCGCTCCACGCCAACGCCAAAGCTCATCTTGCGCACGGTCACCGTCTTGCTCTGTGACATGCCCTTGGTACGGATGGCCACGCCTTCGAACACCTGCACCCGCTCCTTGTCACCCTCCTTGATCTTGAAGTGCACCTTGACGGTGTCACCGATCCGGAAGTCCGGGTGGTCGTTCCTCAGCTGCGACTTGTCGACGATGTCCGTTCTCTGCATGGCCTACTCCCGCCGGTCACGGCACCCCGTCCGGGGGCTGTTGCACCTATGGAAAAGGGGCGGCGCTTATGCGTGAGGGGACTGTTGCTGTCAAGCGGGATGGATGCCGGCGGTCAGCGCCCGGCTCGCCTCTGTCCACACGTTCCTCATGCAGCAGGCAGCCGCTCCGCGGGACCGGTCGCCAGTTCCAGCGCGTTCCTTCGGCGCGCTCGCCGCCTTGCTGGGGAACGCCAACGCCCTGCATGCGCCGCGGTGCGCCGCCGAACGGGCGCAGCGCACGCCATCGTCCCGCCTGTCGGCGCGCGTGCTCCAGCGCCCTGACGTGGGCGCGGGAGCCGCCCGTTGCCCACCCCAAACCTGCACGGTAGGACGCCGCCATGCTCAAGCGGCTCCGCGTACAGGGCTACCAGACGCTGGTCGACACGGAGTTGCTGCTCACTCCGTTCACGCTGCTGCTGGGGAAGAACGGAGCAGGCAAGACCGCGCTGTTGGACGCCATCGCGCGCGTCGCCAGTTTCGCCCGCGGTGGCCCCAAGCTGATGTTCGGCCCGGCGCCGGTCGATATCGACCTCCGTAGAACCAACGGACACGGCGGCCGTCTTCCCTTGTCGTTTGAAGTGGACTTCGACTTCGGCCAAACGCTCTATCGCCTTCGCATCGAACTGCCGGTGAAGCGTGGCAGCGCGGACCCCGGCGTCGAGAACGTGCGCCTCGTGCGCCTTCCGGCCAACGAGGTCGTGCATCTGCTGCCCCCCGTCATCCCGGGCCAACCACCCCAGGACCCGGCCGAGTACAACAAAGCGCTGGCGTCTGTTGCCACGGCGCGCGTGTTCGACCTCGACCCGCGGCAGATTGAGCGGCCGTGCGACGAGCACCAGTCGGGCCTGCGGCGCGATGGCCACGGCGTCGCCAGCTTCCTGGCCAACCTGCCCCCCGACCGACTCCGGGAGTTGGAGGACCGGTTCAAACGGCTTCGGCCTGGCACCGTTGCCCTCAAGGTGTGGGGTGGTGACGCCAGCCAGGTCTACTGGGGAGTGCAGGACACCGACGCGGGGGACTGGAGCATTCCCGCACCGTTGCTGTCCTGGGGGGATCGGCTGTTGGTGGGGATGCTCTGCGCGCTGTTCTCGAGCAGTCCGGGTGCGCTGGTCGGTTTTGAGGAAGCGGACCGGGGCTTCCACCCGTCCCGGTACCAGGCCGTGGTGGAGCTGCTTTCCGAGGCCACGGAGATCGGCGTCGGAACGGACGGCCCGGTGCAGGTGATCGCTACCAGCCACAGCCCGGCGTTGGTGTCGCGGTTCCATGACCGCCTGGATGAACTGAGACTCGTCACCCGCAAAGGGTCCGAGGGGTCTCGCGTCCATTCAGTCGCGGACCTTGTGAAGGCTCGGCTGGGCGTTGACCGGACCACCGCGCCCATCGGTGACGTCTGGGCGATGGATCTGTTGGAGTAGCCATGCGCGTGCTTGTTGCTGCGGAAGGCCCCGTGGATGAGGTCGTCCTCGGCATGCTCCGCCAGCGCGTGGGCGCGGAGGTCACGTACAAGACGTTCCAATCGCGGGGTATTGACCAGGTGCTGAGGCTGGCAACCGACGTGGTACGCGCGGCTCATTTCGGCGGGTTTGACCTGCTGGTGATTCACGCGGACGCTGATGACTCCCCACCCCATCAGCCCGCGCACGTTGAGGCAAGGTGCAGGGTCTGCCGTCTTGAAGCGTGCGTGGCCACGGCGATGCCGACGCTGCGGGACATCGGCAGGGCCAGCCCCCTGCGCACGGTGGTTGCCGTGCCATGCCAATCGACCGACGCCTGGCTGCTGTGGGGTCGGGACGACGGGGCGCCCACGGCGGTGGAGCAACGGCATCGCCACGACGTGAAGCGCGCCCTGTTTGGCGAACGGAAGTCAGGCCACGAAGCCGCGGCGCTGGGATGGGTGGGCCAACTCCGTGACCGGTTGGATCGCGGCGAGATGCCGCCCGAGGCGCTGCAGAGGGTGGTTCTCGCCGTTCGCCGCTGATTCGAGTCCTGCCACCCGTCCACCCGTGCTGAGTTGCGGCCCGGCGCCGCGGCGGCCGGCGGCCCCTCGCCTTGTCTACCGTCCATCACCCGTGAGCCACTCGCGGAACTCCTTGAGCGCGTCCGCCACGGCCTCCGGTCCGCTGCGCACCGCCGCGGTGTCCGCCGAATACCCGAGCAGCTCATAGAACGCCTTGCCGGTGACCGCCTGTCCGTTGCGGGTGCCGCGCACCGTCATGCCGCCCTCCCAGTAGTCCGGGAAGAACGGTCCCTGCGTGAGGAAGTTGCGCGGGCCCTTGCCCACCATCTCCTGGTTGAACATCACCGGGTCCAGCTCCAGCACGGCGTTGAAAGCGGGGATGCTCACCGTCGGACGGAGCGGGTAACGGCAGCCGGTCACCGGGCTCACCCACGGCTGGCCGCGGTCCGTCACGGACATCACCGGCGCCTGTCCCTGGTCCGTCATGGCCTGCAGGTTCTGCTGGGTGCCGTCTGCCAGCAGGATGCTGGCATTGGTCTGCACCACGTTGCCCGCCGCGTCCCAGAAGATGAACGTGATGATCTCGGTCAGGTCATCCAGCTGGATCCCGAACCACCGCCAGCGGTCATACCCGTCAAAGAACGCCATGTCCCCCCACTGGTGGTCCATCCACGCCTGGCCGCGCACCGGCGTCACCACGCCGTTGATGGACACCGTGCCCACCGCGTCCATGTACGGGAACGAGTAGTAGCGGGACAGGCCCAGCGGACCCATGTGGACTTCGCCCTGGCCGCCCACCAGCAGCGGCTGCGGCTTGCGCGCCTGGTCCAGGGCCAGCGTGACCAGCACGTCTTTGCCAAACGGCGCCACCAGTGACAGCGCCTGCCCGCCGGTGCGCTCCATGGAGCCCACCGGGCCGACCCACGTGGCGAAGCTGCTCTCCAGGTGCCCCTGCGCCAGCCCGTGGGTGTCCATGGGGTTCCACGGGATGACGTAGGGTTTCACTTCGCGGAGGGCAAAGTGCAGCGGGTCATTGTCCGGGGAGCGCACCGTCAGCCCACCGTCAAGCGCGGTGGCGCCCAGGATGTCTGGGAAGTTCACCGGGGGGTGCCAGTGGTCCGGGTTGAACTTCACTTCCAGCACGCTGGGCATGTTCACCAGTGCGGAGAAGAAGTCATACCGGCCGCCCTCAACATCAGCGAGGTGGCCGTTCATGTACCACCACTCGGTCTTGGCACGGGGGTGCACGCCTTCGTCGGCGGGAAACTGGATGGGGTTGGGCATGGCGGGAGCTTGGGGTGACGACGGACGTTGACGCAACTTGGACCCCGGCGGCGGCCACCGTGCGCGCGCGCTTGAGATCCGCACCGCGCTCCTGCTATGGCGCACGCCCCTTTCACATGGGTCCCGGGAGAATCGGGGCCCCGGCAACTTGAGGTCGTGTCATGCCCGCCCACTGCCAGATCTGCGGCAAGCACCGGATGGTTGGAAACACGGTGTCCCACGCCAACAACCGCCAGCTCACCAAGAACTACCCCAACGTGCAGCGCGTGCACGCCGTCGTGGACGGCGTCCCGCAGCGCGTGAACGCCTGCACCCGCTGCATCCGCAGCGGCAAGGTTGTGAAGGGCTGATTGACCCGTGTGGCCGGCGGCCGCCGCGCCGCCCGGCCGCCGCGTGTTGTCCATGGACCCCACCCCGCCGGCTTGCTGCCGTCGGTGCGTGGGGTTCAGGCGTTCCTGCGGGCCACCACGCTGTAGAAGCTCCCCCAGGCCGCCAGCGGATCCGCCAGCTCGCTCTCCAGCGCGCGCAGCGCCGTGGACAGCAGCGGGATGCGCAGCGCCTGCGGCACCAGGGTCACCACGCGCGCCCCGCGTTCGCCCACCACCGCAAAGTCCGGCGGAAGGTACCCGCGCGCCTGCTGCGGCGTATCAAACCGCACAAACACGTCCTTCTCGTCCACGCCCGCCGCCACGCGGCCCGCCGGCTTCACCTTCCACAGCAGGCCGCGCACGCTGCGCGGGTTGTAGAACTCGGCAATGAGCACGCCCCCCGGGCGCACCAGGCGGCCCAGCTCTGCCAGCGCCTGGCGGATGGGCTCCACGTGGGGCAGCACCTTGAAGCTGCACACCAGGTCAAAGCTGGCGTCCGGAAACGGGAGGGCGGTGATGGCGGCCTGCGCCACCCGGTGCCCGCGCGCGCGCGCCTTCTGCAGCATCCCCAGCGACAGGTCCACGCCCACCGCGCGGCGGCAGTAGGGGCGCACGCGCTCCAGGATGAGCCCGGTGCCGCAGCCCGCCTCCAGCACGTCCCCGCCGCGCGCGTGGCGCACCACCAGGCCGGCTTCCAGCTCGTCCAGCAGGGCGTGGTATCCGTCGGCGCGGCGGTCGTCATACCGCTCGGCAAACGCGTCGTAGTAGGCACGGTTGTCACGGGGCATGGCGTGTTCCGGCGGAGGCGCGGCGTGGAAGGGGCGACACCGTACACCAGCCTGGAGCCGGGACAATGGCCAGCAGAATGGCGGGCGCCGCTGCCCGGGCCGTGGGCGGCGGCCGGCGGGCGCGTGTTCCACGCAGCGCACGTGCGCGCCGGGGCCCCGCCCGGGTTGTCGACGTCACGGCGGGGGGCGCTGGCTGCGTTTCCCGCGTGCCTGGTGGCGCGCGCGGTGCTGCCGGGCACCGGGTCCGGCACGGAGGTCCTGGGCGAGGGTCCGCTGGACCTGCAGGGCCTGGCGCGCGCGGTGGTGGTGCTCACGCACGGCGGACCGCGCATGGCGGACATCCAGCGAGACCGTCCGGTGGGGCCCGCGGAGGTGGCGGACCCGCTCACCGGGCGGACGCCACGCGCGCTGGCGCCGGAGGAATGGACCGCGCTGCACCGCGCGTGGGTGGACGAAGGAGGGCGCGCGCTGGCGGCGGGCGCGTGGGGCGTGGGGGTGGAAGCCGCGCGCGGGCAGCTGTGGCACGCGGCGCTGAGCCCGCTGACCGGGGGAGGTGCGCCGGGGCTGGCGCGGCTGTGCGCGCTGGTGACGGACCTGCGTGCGCTCTCAGACCGCGTGCTGGTGTCACTGTGCGTGGAGGACGTGGCGGTGGGTGGACTGCATGCCGGGGCGGGCGTGGAGCATGCGCGCGCGCTGGTGGCCGCGGGGGCCACCGCGTTGGTGGTGCGCACGGGGAGCGCGTGGAACGCCGCGCGGTTGGTGCCGCCGCCACCCCGCTTCCCGCACGAAGAAGGCCCGGCGCTGCACGCCGCGGCGTGGACGCGCCACGCGCTTGCTTCCGCCGCCGGTGCGCCGCCTGGGAGGGCGAGGCTCCTGCCGAGCCCGTGGGAGCGGGTGCCGGTGCTGGTGGCCGGGGCGCTGCAGAGCGTGGAGACAATCAGCGCGGCGCTGGCGCGCGCCTGCGACGGGGTGTGCGTGGAGAGCTGGGAGTGAGGATCAGGCCGCGCGCACGTAGTCGTGCTGCAGCAGGTAGACCAGGTGGGTGGAGGTCTCGTAGTCCGTGCCCGGTGCGCGGTTGAGCACTTCCTGCACCTGCCCGTGGTTGTAGACCAGTTGCAGGATGTCCAGCTGTTCCTTGGTGAGCTCGGACAGGGGCGCGTTGAGCGGCTGCGCCATGGTCAGCATCTGGTCGGCGCCGGGCATGTCGGTCTTGAGCCGGCTCATTTCGTCCAGCTGCCGCAGGCCCTCCATGATGATGGCCTCAGTGCTGTCTTCCAGTTCCAGCAGGAACTCCTCGTCGGAGGGCGGCAGCATCTCAAAGTCGCCATCCGTCCAGGTCAGCATGCGGCACACGGACTTCATGGGGCCAAGATCGTGATTGTCGTCAATCACTGCGTAGTAGAGCTTGCCGTTGCGCAGGAAGACCTTGCCCACGCCCAGCGGCCCGTTGATCTGCAGCACGCCGCTCTTCTTGGAGGTGCCAAACAACTGCAGCAGGTCGGGCAGGGGCACTTCGCGGATGGTGCCTTGCATGGTGGCGGACTGCTGCTGCTGCGCCACGTCCTGCAGGATGCTCTTGACCTGCGCAATGTCAAACGTGGACGCATCAACCGAGCTCTCTGACTGCGAGATGACCTTGATGATGGAGGTGCCAATCAGGATGCGGTCACCTTCCTTGAGCCGGTGCTTCTTGATCTTCTCCCCGTTGACAAACGTCCCGTTGGTGCTGCCCAGGTCCTGGATGCTGACCTGCCCGCCGGTGGTGGAGATCTTGGCGTGCTTGCGGCTGACCATGTCCTCCATGAGGACCATGTCCAGGTCCCCGGAGCGGCCGACGACCAGTTCCTTGTTGGCAAGCAGCGGGAATTCCCCGCCCTGGTATTTCCCGGAGATGAAGCGCAGGGCCAATCCGGAAGCTTGCTCGGCCACGATGGTCATCCTCCAGGGCGCTACCGTACGGCCGGTTCAAGGGGCCGGGCAAGTTTCAGGCGTTTCCATCGCCCGGTTTGGAGCCGTCGGGTCCGGCGGCGTTGGCGCGCTGGCGGTCCTGGATCATGCGCAGGTACAGCGTGGCGCGGGCGTGGCCGGGCTCTTTCTGCAGCACGCCTTCCAGCTCGCTCACCGCCGCGTCCGAATCCCCGGCGCTGTACAGCGCAATGCCCAGGTTGATGCGCGCGGGGATGTGCTGCGGGTTCTGCTGCAGGATGGTGCGCAGCTGGTGGATGGCCTCCTGCTTGTCGCCCACGTCCCGGTAGGCGCCGGCCAGCTTGAGGCGGATGTCCATGAAGGTGGGGCGCAGCGCCAGCGCGCGCTCGTATTCGGCCACCGCCTGGCGGAACGCGCCGCAGGACACGTACACGTCACCAATGTCCGCGTACATGTTGGCCACCTTGCCCTTCACAAACGGGTCCAGCTCGCCCTGCGCCTCGGCGCCCATGGACAGCGCCTTGCGGTAGGTCTCCTTGGCCTCCTGGTACTTGCCCAGGTCATTGTACGTGACGGCCAGGTTGAGCGCGGCCTCCGTGTAGCGCGGGTTGATGCGCAGTGCCTGCTCAAAGCTCTGCTGCGCGCGGCTGAACTGGCCCTGGTCGTGGTAGATGACGCCCAGCATGTTGTAGACGTCCGCGAAGTTCTTCCCCTCGCGGGCCACCTGCGCCAGGTACGGCTCGGCCTTCGTGTACTCCTTGTTCAGGTAGTACTCGCGCCCGATGGTCAGGGCCTGCTTGAGGTTGTCATCCAGCTCCGTCATGCGGCGCCTCCACCACCCCGGGGGGCGGGTGGACCGTTATCCCCACAACGCACCCGCGCGGTCAAAGCCCGCGCGCGGGGTCCTACTCGGCTCCCTCGTCAGCCTCGGGTGCCGGCGCCTCTTCCGCCTGCGGTGGGTCCTCCTCCGCCGGGGCCGCGGACTCAGCCGGGGACGGGGCGGGCGGGGCTTCCTCCGCGGGGGGCGCCACGGGCGCCGGGGCCGGTGCCGGGGACGCCTTCTCCAGCAGCTCCTGCATGCGGCGGGCGGCCCGCGCGGCGGCCTTGGCCTCGCCGTGCTTGGGGTAGTCCCGCGCCGTGCGCTCGTAGTCCACGCGGGCACGCCGCCAGTCCTTCTCCTTCTCCCAGATGCGCGCCGCCTTGAGCAGCCCCGTGGGCGCAAAGTCCACGTCGGGGTACTGGTCCGCAATGCGCTCATAGCGGAAGGCCGCGCCCCGCGGGTGCTTCCGCTCGTAATAGCCCGCCACGTACCACTCGTGGTTGGCCAGGCGGCTGCGGGCCTCCTTGCGGAGCTTGCGCGCCTCCTCGGCGCGCTCGTGGTCTGGGAAGCGGATGAGGAAGTCATCAAACGCGCGTACTGCGTCCATGGCGGCGGACTGGTCGCGTTCGGAGGCGTCCGGGAGGAAGAACCAGTCTTCCGGGATCTGCCGGTAGTGCGCCTTGGCCACCTGGAAGGTGGCGTAGGCCACCTCTTCGTGCGTGGGGTGCAGGCGCGTGAACTGGCGGTACGCGTCCATGGCGTCCATCCACTTTTCACGGCCAAAGTGGCTGTCCGCCAGGCGCAGCTCGGCAATGGTGGCGTACCGGCTGTGCGGGAACTTGGTGCGCACGTAGTCGAAGTACTTGGACGCGTCCTGCCATTCCTCCTTGAGGTACAGCTCCATGCCGCGGTGGAAGTTCTCGCGCGCGGTGGCGTAGTAGGTCACTTCCTCGCGCTCGCTGAGGAGGTTCTTAAGCCACAGCATCTGGCTGGGCCAGGGCAGCTCGGACAGGGACAGGCTGCGGCAGCCCCCCAGCGCCAGCAGCACCAGCAGCGGGACAACACGGCGGAACGTCATGGCGGCGCGGTGTGTAGTCGCGGCGGGTGGCGGTGTCACCCGCGGCCGCCGGGTCCACGGGCCGGGCACCACCGGGAGGCCGGCCAGCCCAAATCAACGAGCGCGACCAGCACGTCACCAGGGTCCTGGAGTCCCGGTTTGGGCGGGTCAGGCGGCCAACCGTCACACTTTGCGGCGCCGGGGCGCCGGTCCAAGGTCAGGCATCACACTTCCCGGCGGGGAGTGTGACGGTTGAGCGCCTAGCCAGGGGTTACCTGGCGGGGAGTGTGACGGTTGAGCGCTCAACCAGGGGTGTACCCAGCGGGGAGTGTGAGGGTTGACCGGGACCGGTTGGCGGCAGACGTGAGCGCGGGTTCACAGCGGGGCTCGTGTGGCGGCGTGTGGCTCGTCGGGGAACGGAGGGGCGTGACGGATGGCACGCACCCCGCAAGCGGGGGAGCCGGGCGTGGAGACTGGACGACCTCCGATGACAGCACTGTTCCTGGTCACGCTGCTTTCCGCGTCCGCGGGCGACGTGGATGAACCCGCGGCATCCCCTTCCTTGCCCACGGTCTCACAGCGGCGCGAGGCCACGATCCTGCGCTCTTTGCGGACGCCGCTGGCGGGCCTGGTGGCGGTATTCCCGTGCGCGGTGGTGGTGGCGGACGGTCCGTCGTGGCCGGCCAAGGTGGCGATTGGGATTGTGGTGGGGGTGGTGGTCCTGGCGGTGCTGGCCACAGCGCTGGGCGCGGGTGCCTGGTGGGTCCACGAAAAGGGCTTTGCGACGCGGGAGACGTCCGGCGGCGGTAACAACTGCAACCGCTGCCGGAACTGAGGCCGGCAAAGAGCGGAAGACCGGTGGGGCCGGCGTCACGCCGGCCGCTGGCACAAGCCCACCTCTGCGACCACAAGCCGGCGCAGCCGGCCCACCACCCGGCGCAACAGCTCTCTGGTGGCGGCGGTGAACGGGAGGACATGTGGGCGCCCGGCACGGACGCCGCTTGAGGCGTTGTCGCGCCGTTGGTACCCGTCGTCCATGACCACCACCCGCGCGCTGCACCTGGGCATTGACCTTGGCACCACCAACTCCACGGCAGCCATCTTTGACGGCGACCAGGTCACGCTGGTGCGCAACGCATCCGGGTCCACGCTCACGCCGTCCGTGGTCCGCCTGGACGCGCGCGGCAACGTGACGGTGGGCGCCAAGGCGCGCCGCTTCCTGGACAGTGACCCGCAGAACGCGCGCGCCGAATTCAAGCGCCTGATGGGCACAGATGCCATGCTGGAGTTTGCGGCGGCGGGACAGAAGCGGTCACCGGTGCAGTTGTCCGCGGAGGTGCTGCGTGCGCTCCGCGTGGATGTGCGCGAACAGACGGGAGTGGAGCCCATGCGTGCGGTGGTGACGGTGCCCGCGCTGTTTGAAGTGCCGCAGAGCGCGGCCACGGCGGATGCGGCTCGGCTGGCGGGTTTTGAGAAGGTGGAGCTGTTGCAGGAGCCGGTGGCCAGCGCGCTGGCCGCGGGTTGGACGCGTGATGACGAGGGGCGCTGGTTGGTCTACGACCTGGGCGGCGGGACGTTTGACGTCTCCCTGCTGGAGACGCGCGACGGGATGCTGCGCGTGGTGAGCCACGACGGGGACAACTTCCTGGGCGGGCGGGATGTGGACTGGGCCATTGTGGACTGGGCGCTGGGCCAGCTGACCACGGAGGTGGGCCGCGGGTTGTCCCGGGCGGATCCCGCGCTGGCCCCCGCGGTGCGCCGGCTCAAGGCCGCTGCCGAGGAGGCCAAGATGGAGGCCACGCGCGGCGCCGCGGGCACGCTGGTGGTGCCGGAGCTGGACCTGGCGGGGACCCGGGTGGACGTGGACCTGCAGGTCAGCGCGGAGCTCCTGGAGACGCTGGCCATGCCGCTGGTGCGGCGGTCCGTGGACGTGTGTCAGCGGCTGCTGGCCACTGAGGGCGCGGGGAAGGCGCCGCTGACGCGCGTGGTGCTGGTGGGCGGCCCCACGGTGATGCCGTTCCTGCGCCGCGCGGTGAAGGACGCGCTGGGGGCGCCGCTGGCGGAAGGGCTGGACCCCATGACGCTGGTGGCGCACGGTGCCGCGCTGTACGCGGGCACCGCCGGGCTGGACATGCGCGCGCCCGAGCCGGTGGCGCCGCACGCCCGGCCTCTTTGGCTCAAGTACCCGGCGGTGAGCACGGACCTCAAACCGTACGTGGTGGGCCGCGTGACGGATGATGCCTCCGCGGGCCCCGCGCCGGTGCGCCTTGGCCTGGTGCGTGATGACGGGTGGAAGAGTGACACGGTGGCGGTGGGTGCGGACGGTGCGTTTGTCCTGGCGCTGGAGCTGTTGCCGCGGCGGCGCAACGTGTTCCGCGTGGAGGCCACCGGGGCGGACGGCGCGCCGGTGGCCGTGCATCCGTCTGAGCTGGCCATTGTCCAGGGGCTGACCATCACGGACCCGCCGCTGTCGCGCGCCATTGGCGTGGCGCTGGCCAACAACCGCGTGCGCGTGTTCTTTGACAGAGGAACGCCGCTGCCGGCCCGCCGCACGCTCACGCTGCACACGGTGGAGAGCGTGGCGCGCGGCCACGTGGACAGCATCCTGCGCATCCCCATCATCCAGGGCGAATACGACCACGCGCACCTGTGCCGGCTGGTGGGGGCGCTGGACATTGGCGGGCAGGCGCTGCGGGAGAGCCTGCCGCTGGGAAGCGGCATTGAGGTGACCCTGGAGCTGGACCGCGGCGGGCGGCTGGGCGCGCGCGCGCTGGTGCCGTCATCCGGGCAGGTGTTTGAAGGGGTGGCGCACCTGCTGGTCCCCGAGGCGGACGTCTCCACGCTGGAGGAACTGCTGCGGTCCATCCGCGCGCGCGTGGCCAGGATGCGGCAGGAGGCGTTCCTGGCCGGCACCACCACCACGCTGGCCCGGCTGGTGGGCCCGGACGCTGCGCTGGCGGACATTGCGCGGGACCTGGCCGCGGCGCACGGCGGTGACGCGGACGCGGCGCAGCGCGCGCGCCGGAGCCTGCAGGAGCTGGAGGCGGCGCTGGAGGAGATGGACACGCTGCGGCGCTGGCCGGAGCTGCTGGACGAGGCGCGGCGCAAGCTGGCCTGGACGGCGATGCAGGTGTCCGACCGCGGCACGCCGCAGGAGAAGCGCCTGCTGGGCGAGGTGGAGGAGGCGGTGGAGCGCGCCCGGCAGGGACGGCAGATGTTGGAGATGGAGCGGCAGCTGCACGTTGCCATGGACCTGGGGAACGCCGCGTGGTTCCGCAACCCGGAGCACTGGGTGCTGGCGTTTGAGGACGCCGAGGCGGAGGTGGAGCGCGCCACGGATCTCCCCAAGGCGCAGGTGCTGGTGCAGGAAGGCCGCAAGGCCGTGGACAAGGAGGACTACGAGACGGTGAAGGAGAAGGTCCGCGCGCTGTGGCGGTTGTTGCCGCCGGAGGTGGCGGAGCGACGTCAGGGGTTCGACTCCGGGGTGCGCTGACCCGTGTGGCTCAGTTGACACACCCGCCCGTTCCAAGCGGAGATGTGGGCATGAGCAACCGGGCACGGGTGGGCGGTCTGTTTGTGTTGGCGGCGGTGGGCGTGGTGGGCGCGGGACCGCTACTGGCCAAGGGCGGGCCGGGCAAGGTGGTCAAGAAGGAGGCGCCGGCCTCCAACGACGCGCGCCTGAAGGGTGAGGCCGCGCTCAAGCGCATCCAGGAACTGGAACTGCAGCGCGGCAACGCGTCTGACGTATTCCAGTTCATGACGAGCCCGGAGGCGGCGGTGCGCACGCGCGCCGCACTGGCGCTGGGACGGCTGCAGGACTGGACGGTGGTGGAGCCGCTGGTGGAGTACCTCACGGATCCTGACGTCAACGTCCGCAAGACCACCGCGTTTGCGCTGGGCGAATTTGACCCGGTGATGCCGTTGCTGGTCACGCAGATCAAGGCGGGCCGCAAGGGGGATGACCCGCTGGTGAAGGGCCCGGCCCTGGCGCGCGCGGCGGCGGAGAAGAAGCTGGACGCGCGGCTGCACCTGGAGGACCGCGCCGAGGTGCGGCGCGCGCTGTACACGGGGCTGGGTCCGCTGGCCATTGGCGCGGGGCTGCACCACCTGCAGTTCGGTCTGGAGGCGGGTGAGGACGAGGCGGCGTGGGCCGCGCGCGCGCTGGGCGTGCACGGACACCGGCGGCGGCAGGAGGCGGTCCAGGACAAGGAGATCATGGACGCGCTCAAGAAACTGCTGCCCAGCAAGAACCCGGACACGCGCTTTGGTGCCGTCTACGCGCTGTTCCGCCTGTCCGCCGCGGAGGTGCCGCTGGTGCGTGACGCGCTGGGCACGGATACCGATGCGCGCGTGCGCCTGTACGCGGCGCGGGCGTTGGCCGGGCGCGCCGGCGGTGAGGACGCCCTGCTGTCCGCCATGCGGGACCCCGACTGGCGCGTCCGCGTGGAGGCGGTCAAAGCGCTGGGTGACGCGCCCGCCCCGCGCGGCATTGCCAATGCGTCCGACGTGACCGCGGTGGGGGCAGCGGCCAAGGACGCGCTGAGCGCGCTGCTGGCATCCTCCGGGCTGACCAACGCGCCGCTGGCGCACGTGGTGGTGACCGCCGCGGGTGTGCTGGCGCGGGCGCCGCCGCAGCTGGCCGGGCCGCAGCTGGACGCGCTGGCGGCGCTGGTGGACGTGGCGCCCTCCGGGGCGGCCCAGGCGCCCGGCAAGACGGTGGCCACCGCGCGCAAGCCGGAAGAGTACGCCGCGGTGCGCTGCGCGGTGGCGCGGGCGTTGGACATTGTGGGCGGGAACCCGCAGCGGGTGCTGCAGTGCGGCCCCGCCGGTGAACCCGCGTGGATGGCGCCGGCGCGCGCCATGGACGTGCTGGCCGGGATGCCGGGCAATGACGGGGAGCGCGCGCGCCGGTTGCAGGCCTACCTGCACCACGCGGACGCGCACGTCCGCCTCAAGGCGGCTGACGCGCTGGCCGAGACGGATCCGGTGAAGGCCCCCGACGTGGGCACGCTGCTGGCCGAGCAGGTGGGCGGCGAGACGGATCCCGGCGCCGCGTTTGCCATGGCGGACGGCATCAAGACGCGCGCGGTGGCCTCCATGAGCGGCGAGCTGCGCAAGGCGTTGCGCCGTTTTGCCGCCAGCCCCGCGGGTGACCACGGCGAGGCCTGCGTGGCGCTGGTGGAAGCGCTGGCCGCCTGCGGCGTGTCCGACGCCATTGAGGACATCAAGCCGCTGCTGGGCGCGCCGTCCGTGCGCCTGCGCCGCGCCGCGCACTCCGCCATCAGCGCGCTGGGCGGCACGCTCAGCCCGCTGGCTCTCAGGGACCCGCCGTTCTGGCCGGACCCGCCGGCCTCACTGCCGGCGCGCGCCACCGTGAAGACCACGCGCGGGGACGTGGTGCTGCGCTTCTACCGGGATGATGCGCCGCTGACGGTGACCAACTTTGTGAAGCTGGCCCGCAAGGGGTTCTACAAGAACGTGCGCTTCCACCGCGTGGTGCCGGACTTTGTGGTGCAGGGCGGGGACCCGCGCGCAGACGGCTTTGGCGGGCCCGGCCACGTCATCCCCTGCGAATACAACCCGCGCCCCTATGAACGCGGCGTGGTGGGCATGGCCCTGTCCGGCAAGGACAGCGGCGGCAGCCAGTTCTTCATCACGCATTCCCCGCAGCCCCACCTGGACGGCAACTACACCGCGTTTGCTGAGGTGGAGCAGGGCATGGAGGTGGTGGACGCCCTCCAGGTGGATGACGCCATCCTGGATGTGTCCGCGCCCTGAGCCATGACGCACACCATCCTGGTGGTTGACGACGAGAAGAACCTGTTGAGCGCGCTGTCCCGCGCGCTGAAGCTGGAGGGCTTTGACACGCTGACCGCCGCCACGGCGGAGCAGGGCATCACGCTGGTGCAGGAACAGGCGGTGGACCTGGTGCTGCTGGACGTGAAGCTGCCGGGGATGGACGGGATTGCCGCGCTCAAGATCATCAAGACCGCCAAGCCGGACGTGCCGGTGGTGATGATGAGCGGCCACGCCACGGTGGACGTGGCGGTGGAGGCCACCAAGCTGGGCGCGGAGAACTTTGTGGAGAAGCCGGTCAGCTCGGACCGCCTGCTGCTCATCATCCGCAACCTGCTGCGGCTGCGGGACACGCTCATTGAGAACCGCGAACTGCGCCAGGCGCACAGCCACCAGTGGCGCCCGCTGGGCGGCAGCGCCGTGATGCGCGAGCTGTCCGCGCGGATTGACCAGGTGGCGCCGTCCCAGGCGCGCGTGCTCATCGTCGGCGAGAACGGCACCGGCAAGGAGATGGTGGCGCATGCCATCCACCAGCGGTCACGCCGGGTGGACCGGCCGTTTGTGAAGCTCAACTGCGCCGCGGTCCCGGCGGAGCTCATTGAAAGCGAACTGTTTGGGCACGAGAAGGGCGCGTTCACCGGCGCGCACGCGCAGCGCCGGGGCCGGTTTGAACTGGCGGACGGCGGGACGCTGCTGCTGGACGAGATTGGCGACATGCCGCTGAACATGCAGGCCAAGGTGCTGCGCGTGCTGCAGGAGGGCGAGCTGGAACGCGTGGGCGGCACGGACACCATCCGCGTGGACGTGCGCGTGCTGGCCGCCACCAACAAGGACCTGGAGGCGGAGATCCGGGAGCGGCGCTTCCGCGAGGACCTGTTCTACCGCCTCAACGTGGTCACGCTGCGCGTGCCGGCGCTGCGGGACCGCCTGGAGGACATCCCCGCGCTGTGTGATCACTTCATGGCTGAGGCCGCGCGCCGCAACGATCTGCGGCCCAAGGTGTTTGCGCCCGAGGCGCTGGCGGCGTTGGCCCGCTACCGCTTTCCCGGCAACGTGCGCGAGCTGCGCAACATTGTGGAGCGCTTCTGCATCCTGGCCGGCGGCACCTCCGAGGTGTCCGCGCGCGACGTGGCGGACGCGCTGCCCTCCTCCGCCGGCGCCACCGTGGCGCCCCTGCCCGCCGCCGCCGCACCCGGCTCCCCACCGCCGCCGCCGCCAGCCGCGGCCGTGGGGACGGTGTTCCAGCCCGGCGCGGCGTATTCGGACATGGTGGCGGACGCGGAGCGCGCCATCCTCAAGGCGGCCATTGAGTTCCACCGCGGCCACATGTCCGCCACCGCCCAGGCGCTGGGCCTGGAGCGCAGCCACCTCTACAAGAAGCTCCGCGCGCTGGGGATCCGCTGACGGCGTGGCCGGCGCGGCAGACGCCGTGGGGAAACGCACGGTTGCCGCCGCTGACCCGCGCTTGACTCCATCCCCCACGCCTTCTATGGAGGGCGCCCTCCAAAACGTCCCACCCGTCCCCAACCGGGACGGATGGGCCGGGCTGGCGTAGCTCAACTGGCAGAGCACCTGATTTGTAATCAGGCGGTTGTAGGTTCAATTCCTATCGCCAGCTCCAGATTGGGAAGGATTTCCGGGTTTGTCGTCGTAAGAGGAGCAGGAGGAAACGAGCAGAAAGACGTGCACAGGTGCCCGAGTGGCTAAAGGGAGCAGACTGTAAATCTGCCGCGCCAAGCGCTACGGTGGTTCGAATCCATCCCTGTGCATCCTCTCTTCTCGTCGGAATACACACTGGCTGCCGCGGGGTGCACGGTGCACTGCGCGCAAGAAGGGATGGAAAGGGTCGGGCGGGAGTAGCTCAGTTGGCAGAGCGTCAGCCTTCCAAGCTGAATGTCGCGGGTTCGAGCCCCGTCTCCCGCTCCACGCATCGGTTGCCGTCCTAGCTCAGTTGGCAGAGCGCGTCCTTGGTAAGGACGAGGTCACCAGTTCAATCCTGGTGGACGGCTTAACGGAGTTCGCTGGTTCACAGAAAGAAGCGCTGCCGCCTGCGGGCGGCCCAAGCGGATGGAGTCGGAACATGGGCAAGGAAAAATTTGACCGCAGCAAGCCGCACGTGAACATCGGGACCATTGGCCACGTGGACCATGGCAAGACCACGCTGACCGCGGCCATCACCAAGGTGCTGGCGGCCAAGAACCCCAAGATCGTGTACCGGGCGTACGACTCCATTGACAATGCGCCG
>JACRCW010000106.1 GCA_016218805.1 Deltaproteobacteria bacterium
CACGCGCCCGGCACGGCCGGTGCCGCTGGCGACTCGAGCACCTGCGTCTGGGGATGTGGCTTGGGCGGCGGCGGCGGCGGCGCGGGCGGCGCGGCGGCGGGCGGCGGCCCAACTGATGGCCGGCCTGTAGGGCGCGGACGCATACCCGGCAGAAGCGGACAGCACCGGCGCGGCCGGAGTACACCTGCGCGGACCAACGGGCGTTTCCTTGCCCGGCCGGAGTGCCGCCATGCGCTTGAACCGTGTCCTTGTGTCGTTGCTTCCCTTTGTCCTGGTCACCGCCTGTGACGGTTGCCAGGAGCCGCAGACCAATGAGGATGCGGGCAGCAGCGGCTCGTCCGGCCACCTGCAACACCCCGACGCCAGCGTGCAGGACGGCGGCGGCAGCAGCAGTTCGTCGTCGTCGTCGTCGGAGGACGCCGGCCTCCCGGACCACAAGGTCATCACGTTCACCGGAAGCCCGCCCATCACGGTGCATTACGGGGATGGCGCGGACCTGGCGTTCTCGCTGACCAACAACGGCGTGGCGCTACCCAGCACGCTGGTGCAGTTTGCGCTGACGGGCAACGGCGGGTCCCTGTCCGTCACGGCCGCCCAGACCAACAGCCAGGGCGCGGTGTCCACGCGGTTCCTGGCGGGCAGCGCGGACGCAGACCTGGTGGTCACGGCGTCCTCCGCCGGTGCCACGCCGGCCACCGTGGCGGTGCGCGTGCGGGCGCAGCCCAGCGGCAACATCAACCTGTCCGTGACGGCGCAGACGCGCATCCCGGTGACGCGCGCGGAGGTGTGGCTCTACCAGGGCGTGGGCGGCGCGGTGCCCACGTGCGCGGCGCTGATGGCGTCCGCCACGCCCACCACCACGCCCCACACCGGCACGCTCACCGCCGTCCCCGGCAGCAAGCAGTTCAATGACCTGCCCTCCGGCGCGGGCCTGGCGGCGCTGGCCCGCGGCTACACCGCGGCGGGTGACTACGTGGCGCAGGGCTGCACGGAGGGTGGCGTCGTCGTGGGCGGGGTGACCTCCACGGTGACGGTGGCCATGAACCAGCTGCCGTCCATCCTGGCGGGTGACTACGACGTGCTGATGCAGCTGGACCTGGCCAACGCGCTGCCCGCGCCGTACGACGCGTACGTGGACCAGGTGACCACCATCCTGTCCCAGCCCGCCGAGGTGATGGCCTACTACGTCCTGCAGATGGCGGACGCGCAGCTGTCCAGCACGTTCCTGGAGATTCCCGGCTCCAACCCGCCCGCCCAGGCCACGCTGCAGGAGGTGCTGGCCAACCAGACGGCGTACGGGACCTGGAACCTGCTGCGGAACTTCATTGACGGGCAGGCCACCACGCTGCTGGGTTCCGGCTACACGGACCTGGTCACGGTGGGCACGGACCTGCGCGGCCTGGTGAGCAGCTTTGAAGTGGGCTCGCGCTTCCACGTGACGGCGGTGCAGGGGTCCAGCGCGTCGCTGCAGGTCACTGAAACCTGGCAGGCCATTGTGTACAGCTGGCAGCTGTCCTGCCCGGGCGGGGACCTGGGCTGCGCGCGGCGGCCCATTCTGCTCGCCAACACCAGCTATTCGCCCATGAGTGAGATCTACAACGCCGCCTACACGCATGAGCCCATGACGGGCGCCAACGCCATCACCGAGCGCTTCCGGGTGGTCACCGACGGGCACCCCATGCCGTTCAGCTACGGCAACCTGTTGCTCATTGCCATCAACGAGGTGCTGGTGGGCCAGGTGGCCCCCAGCTGCACCACCTCCACCGGCGCGGAGTGCCACGACCTCAACGACCTGATGGCGTACATCGTCAACTGCCCGTCGGTGGGGACGTGGCTGGCAGGCCAGACCAGCGGGCTCATCTCTGAGGCCAACGGCACCGCGTTCTGCGGGCAGGCCATCTCCACGGTGGTGGGGCTGGTGGAGGCGCGCGCGGCGCAGCTGGTGGTGGGCGGGCCCAGCGGGACCAACCCCAAGGACGCCAAGGGCCTCAATGGCTCCGGGACGTTCTACCTGGTGGACAAGAACCGCGATCTCACCACGGAGCTGTTCAGCGACTACACGGCGGTGGTGCAGTGGCGTGACCCGCAGGACCCGCAGTTCACCCAGGACGTCACCGCGCCCATCACCGGGCACGGGCGCACCGCGGCCAGCGGCTGCGCGTTTGATGGCCACTGCACGGCGGCCGGCACCACCTGCCAGCCCGTCCCGCACTACCTGGAGGTCGCCCGGGTGGAGCTGACGTGCGCCCACAACGTGGGCACCGGGGCGGGCGGCTCCGCGTGCCTGGCGCACGGGCAGTGCGCGTCCGGCATCTGTGTGGGGTTTGCCGGCACGCAGCCGGGCGCCTGTTTCCACGCGTGTGAGAACGGGCCGCAGTGCGGCGGCGGCGGCGCGGTGTGCGTGGCCGATAGGACCACGTTGGACCTGGACCCGGTCCGGCAGGGCCTGGGTGAGGTGGGCGTGCAGGGCTGCAACCCGTGAGCTGCCCCGCCGCTGCGCCCCCCGGCCCGGTGTGCCGGCGTTCGCAACCGCCCTGGTCCTGCGCCCGGGCGCGGCGGATCCGGGCCCGCTTGCATAAACGAACGGTCGTGCTATTATTCGCCCATGGGCAAGGGCGCACAGACGCGTGAGACCATCCTGGACGAGGCGCTGCGCGCGGCGTCACGGGACGGGCTGGGCGGGCTGAGCATTGCCGGGCTGGCGGACGCGGTGGGGATGTCCAAGAGCGGGCTGTTTGCGCATTTCCGTTCCAAGGAACAACTCCAACTGGAAGCGCTGCAGCGCGTGGCGGACCTGTTTGTGGAACACGTGGTGCGGCCGGCCCTCAAGTCCCCCCGCGGCGAACCGCGCCTGCGCACCCTGTTTGACCGCTGGCTGGCCTGGGACCGGGACGCGTTTCCCGGCGGCTGCGTCATCCAGGCCGCCAGCGCGGAGTTTGATGACGTCCCCGGCCCCGTGCGGGACTTCCTGGTGGACACCCAGCGGGATCTCAAGGACACGCTGGGCAACATGGTGCGCGCCGGCGTGGAGCACGGCGCGTTCCGCAAGGACCTGGACGTTGAGGGATTTGCGTTTGAGCTGCTGGGCCTGGTCCAGGCCTACCGGCACCACGCACGCCTGCTGCATGACCCGCGCGCGGAGACGCTGGCCCGCGCCGCCCTGGAGCGCCTGTTCAACCACGCCCGCGCGTGAGCGCGGCAAGCACACGGAGGAGGACCTCATGGGCACCCACAATAGCACGACCGTTCGTATCATGAACGCGCTCCGCCCGGCGGTTTCCGCCACGGGCCGCCTGGCACCCGGGCTGGCCGGGGATGCGGCCGCCCGGCTGTTCCTCACCACGCGGCGCCCGCCGGTGGCGCCGGAGGCGGCCGCCGTGCTGGCGCGTGCGCGCCGGGTGACGCCCGCGCCGGTGACCCACCCGCTGGTGGCGCATGAATGGCCAGGAGGCAGCCGCACGGCGCTGCTGGTGCACGGCTGGAACGGCCACGCGGGACAGTGGCACGCCTGGGTGGAGCCCCTGCGCGCGGCGGGGTTCACCGTGGTGGCGCTGGATGGACCGGGGCACGGGGGAAGCCCGGGGAACACCAGTTCGCTGGGGCACCTGGCGCGCGCGGTGCGCGAAGTGGCGTCCTGGGCGGGGGGTGTGGACGTCGTGGCGGGGCATTCGCTGGGCGGGGCCGCGGTGCTGCACGCGCTGGCGGGCGGGCTGGGCGCGGAGCGCGCGGTGCTGCTGGGCACTCCGGCGCAGCCCGGCCGGTACATCCAGCAGTTCCTGGACCTGCTGGGCCTGGGCGGCAGCGCGCGCACGCACGCGGTGGCGGGCATTGAGCAGCGCGCGGGCTACCCGCTGCGGTCCTTTGACCTGCCCGCGCTGGCCGGCAGAGTGACCGCGGAATTGTGCCTGATCCATGACGAGACGGACCGCAACGTGCCGCCCGGCGAAGCGGTGGCGCTGGCGGGCGCCTTCCCGCGCGCGCGCCGGCTGACCACCCGCGGCCTGGGCCACCACCGCCTGCTGCGGGACGGCGGCGTGGTGCGGGACGCGGTGGCGTTCCTCGACGGCGCCCCCGCGACGGGCATCCTGCCCCGGGCTGCCTGAGACAGGCGCCTGCAGGTTCGCCAACGGGGTGGCACGCGCTAGGATGCGCGCTCCTTTCCGGGTGCGCTGCGGATGACCTCCTACGTCGGCCGGTACCAGCTCGTGCGCTGCATCGGTTCCGGCGGCATGGCTGAAGTGCACCTGGCGGCCACCACGGAGGCCGGCGCCATCCGCTGGGTGGTGGTCAAGCGCATGCTGCCGCACCTGCGCGGGCGGTCTGAATACACGCACATGTTTGTGGACGAGGCGCGCGTGGCCAGCCGCCTCAACCATCCCAACGTGCTCAAGGTGTACGACTACGGCGAGGACCACGGCGTCCCGTTCATGGTGCTGGAGTACGTGGACGGCGTGCACATGGGCGCGCTGCTGACGCACCTGCTGGCGCGGGACCAGGTCATCCCCATCCCGTACGTGGTGCACATGGTGGCGCAGGCCTGCCGCGGCCTGCACTACGCGCACGAAGCCACCGACGAGCACGGGACGCCGCTGGGCATCATCCACCGCGACGTCAGCCCGCAGAACGTGATGATGAACCGCCTGGGCGAGGTGAAGCTGCTGGACTTTGGCATTGCCAAGACGGCGCTGCAGTCCAGCCAGACGCAGACCGGCGTGCTCAAGGGCAAGCTGGGCTACATGGCGCCGGAGCACTGCAGCGGCGAGACGCTGGACCGCCGCGCGGACGTGTACAGCATGGGCGTCACGCTGCATGAGATGCTCACGGGCGCGCGCCTGTTTCCGGAGGCCAACCCGTTGGAGGTGGTACGGCGCATCACGCAGGAGGACATCCCGCCACCGTCACGGACCAACCCGGGCGTGCCCCGGGAGATTGACGAGATTGTGCAGTTTGCCACCGCGCGCCAGCCGCGCGCGCGCTGCCCGGATGCGCGCACGCTGGCGGACCGGCTGGAGGGCTGGCTGTTCAACCGGCGTGACCGGCCCACGCCGGAGATCCTGGGCGCCTGGCTGGACCGCGTGGCGGCGGAGATCCTGCCGCCGCCGCTGCCGTTGCTGCAGGGCGTGGCCAACGCCAGCCAGGTGCCGCCGGTGGTGACGGGAACTGCGCTGGCAGAGCCGCCGGTGTCCGTGACCCAGGCCACCCGCGTGCTGGCACCCCGCGTGGCCACGCCCGCGCCGCCCGCGCACGCCGCCGCCGGGCTGGGCGCCGTGCTGCACAGCCCCGCCGCGGGTGAGGCCACGCGGTTCACCTCTGAGCTCAACCAGATGTTCGCTGACACCGTGACGCTGCACGAACAGCCGGCACCGGGCACCGGGGAGGCACCGGTGTCATCCCGCGCGTGGCGGCGGCACGGCACCAACCCGTTCATCCGCCAGGTGGCCGTGGATGACAGCGCGCGCACCGCGCACTTCTATGAGCGCCTGTTTGCCGCGGTGGGCCAGGCCACCGGCATCCGCGGCGGGCAGCAGTTGTACGTCTCCCACGGCCCGGTCACCGGCCAGGTCCCGGTGCCGGGGGCGCAACCGGCCACCGGCCGCTGGGTGCCGTTCATCCACCTGGACGCGCTGGACCCCATCCTGCTGCTGGTGCCGCAGCTGGGCGGGCGGGTGGTGCAGGCCACCACGCGCGTGGCCACCGGGTCGTTTGCCATCATCCAGGACCCCGTGGGCGGCCTGCTGGGCCTGTTCTCCAACCACGACGCCGCCGCGGCCAGCTGAGCGCCGTTGCGTGCCGTGCGGCCCGCTCGTATGTGGCCCAACATGCTGCGCCTTCTTGTGCTTCCCCTTGTGCTTGCGTTCTCCATGCCCGCGTATGCGGAGACCCCCGCCCCGGCGCCAGCCCCGGCCAAGAAGGCGCGCAAGCCGCCCCGGGGTCCACTGGTGGGCGGGCTGGTGGCGCTGGCGGTGGGCGTGCCCCTGGGCGCGGTGTCCACCGCCGGGCTGTGCGTGGGCAGCGCGCTGATGGGCATTGTGCTTTTGCGCGTGCAGGACTGGGACACCGGCGAGTTCAAGCTGGAGGAGGACCCGCCCAGCGCGGACCTGGTCACCGTCACCGACCAGCGCGCGTGGAAATGGAGCCGCAACGCATTCCCGTTCTTTGTGGTGGGCGCAGGATTGGGGGCCATTGCCACCGCCATTGGCACCACACTGCTGTTGAGCAGCGTGCTGGTGGGCGGGCGCGAGTAGGCAGCGGCCTCCGGGTAGGAGCGTCATCCGCGGTGCGCGTTCCTGCGCGGGTAGCTCCGCACCCCCGCACGCCTGACCGGCTTGGTCTGCCCGGGGCTGTCTGGTAGTCCGCGCGCGGCCCAAGGGTTGACGGGCCGGGAGGCGTTCGATGTGGCTCGACCGCGCGATCAAGTGGCTGCTGCCCCGCGAAGACCACTTCTACGACCTGTTGGAGAAGGGCGTGGCGTGTACCGTGGGCGCAGGGGAGATCCTCATTGATTGCTGCCGCGCATCCACCGAGCCCGAGCGCGCCGCGCTCATCCAGAAGCTGCGGGACGCCGAACACGCCGCCGACCGCGTCATCCTGGAAGTGTACGAGGCCTTGAACCGGACGTTTGTCACGCCGCTGGATCGTTCGGACATCTACGCGCTGGCCACGGAACTGGAGAACGTGGTGGACCGCATGAACTCCACCGGGTCGCAGTTCAACGTGCACGCCCTGGCGGAGCTGCCGGAAGGCGCCATGGAGCTGGCCACGTTCATCCAGCGCGCCACCGGCCACATGGAGGGCGCGGTCAAGGAACTGCGGCAGCTCCGCAACCTCAAGTCCATCACGGACCAGTGCAACGCCATCCACAAGCTGGAGAGCGACGGGGACCGCGTCTTCCGCGAACGCATGCAGGCGCTCTACCGCAACGAGAAGGACGCCATCCGGCTCATCAAGCACAAGGAGTTCCTGGAGGAGCTGGAGTACACGCTGGACGTGTGCGCGGACGTGGCCAACGCGCTTGAGAACGTGGTCATCAAGAACGCCTGAGGAGCCATGGAAAGCCTCCCGCTCGTCCTGTTGGCGGTGGTCCTGGTGGCCCTGGTGTTTGACTACATCAACGGCTTCCATGACACCGCCAACGCCATTGCCACCGTGGTGTCCACCGGCGTGCTGCCCATCCGCACCGCGGTGCTGCTGGCCGCGGCGCTGAACTTTGCCGGCGCGCTGACGGGGACCGCCGTGGCTGGGACCATTGGCAAGGGGCTCATTGTCCCCGCGGAAGTCACCCAGGTGGTGGTGCTGGCGGCCCTGCTGGGAGCCATCTTCTGGAACCTGTTCACCTGGTACTTCGGGATACCGTCGTCCTCGTCCCACGCGCTGGTGGGCGGGCTGGTGGGCGCGGCGGTGGCCCGCACCGGTCTCACCGCGGTCCAGGGTGACGGCCTGCTCAAGACCGTGCGTGCGCTCATTGTGAGTCCGCTGGTGGGGTTCACCTTTGCGTTCCTCATCATGCTGGGCATCCTGTGGGCGGTGCGGCACGCCGTTCCCAGCCGGGTGAACCGGTTGTTCCGGCGCCTGCAGATGGTGTCCGCCGGATTCATGGCGCTGTCCCACGGCAGCAATGACGCCCAGAAGACCATGGGCATCATCACCATGGCCCTGGTGGCGCACGGGACGCTCACCGCGGAAGGCGGCAAGTTCCCCGTCCCGCTGTGGGTGGTCATGGCGTGCGCCACCGCCATGGCCGCGGGCACCGCCGCCGGCGGCCTGCGCATCATCAAAACCATGGGGACCAAGATCATTGACCTCAAGCCCATCCACGGATTTGCCGCGGAGACCGGCGCGGCCATCACCATCCTCACGGCGTCCGCCATGGGCCTGCCGGTGTCCACCACGCACGTCATCAGCGGGTCCATCATGGGCGTGGGCGCCTGCCAGCGCGTGTCCGCGGTGCGGTGGGGCGTGACCACGCGGATCCTGTGGGCGTGGCTGCTGACCATCCCCATCAGCGCTGGCGTGGCCGCGCTGGCCTACCTGGTGGCGGCGGCCGTTGGGCTGGGCAGATGAGCCAGCCGGAGGGCGCGCTGACGGAACTGGCGCGCCTGCTTGCCAGCGGAGCCGTGACCACGCCCCCGGGCCGGTGGGCGTTCCGCCTGGACACCTCCGAGTGGACCCTGGTGCACGACGACGGCGCCACCGCACTGCTGCCCGGCCGCGCGCCGGGCACGGGCGGCGCGCTCATCACCGACGGGGACACACTCCACCGCATGGTGCACGGCGAACTGGACGCCATGACCGCCTCCGCGCTGGGCCTGCTGGGGTTTGACGGACCGGACCGGGAGTCCATCCCGGTGGTGACGCTGCTCATGCAGGTGCACAACGCCCGGCACCTGGCGCCGCCGTTTGTGGACCACGTGCTGGGACGGCTGCTGGCGCAGGGGCGCGTGCCGGACCGGGAGGGAAACCCCGTGCCCACGGGCGGCTGGTGCCTGCCGGCAGACGTGTGCCTGGGGTTGTACCGCCTGGTGCGCGAGGGTGGCCTCGGGCGGACTCTGGAAGTGGGCCTGGGATTTGGCGCCTCCGCCCTGGCCATCTGCCAGGCCCACGCTGACGCGGGCCACGGGAACCACGTGGCGGTGGACCCCTGGCAGCAGGGAGAGCTGTTCGGCGGCGCCGGGGTGCACCACCTGCGGGAGGCCGGGCTGGAACGGTTCTTTGAACTGCGCCACGCGCCCGACCACGTGGCCCTCCCCGGCCTGGTCAACGAGGGGAACCGGTTTGACCTGGTGCTGATAGACGGGCTGCACATGCTGGACTACGCGCTGCTGGACATCCTGTACGCGGACCTGTTGCTCCCCGTGGGAGGCCTGCTGGTGCTGGATGACATCTCCCTGCCGGCGGTGGCGGACGCCCTGGGCTACACGCTGGCCAACCGGGCCTACTGCGAGGAACGGCGCTTCGGTGCCCGCGCGGCCGTGCTGAAGAAGCTGCGCGAGGACGACCGCGCCGCCCACGACGTCACCTTCCACGTCCGCTGGTGAACGGGTGAGCGGACCCCGGGCCTAACTCGGCGTGGTTGTCGTCGTGGGTTCCATGGCCGCCGGTGCGCGGCCCGCGCCGCCGCGGAACCGCAGGTACACCAGCCCGCCCACCGCCCCCACCAGAAACCCGTTGAGCGCAAACAACGTGAACACGTCCGCGCCGCGTTCGCTCCCCGCCAGGCGCACCAGGAACAGGAACGCCGCGTGCCCGGTGCCCAGCCCGCCGGGCGCCACGGGGATCATGGTCACCAGGAACGCCAGCGGCACGCTGGCGTACACCTGCAGCGGCATGAGCTGCCGCTCGCCCATGGCCCACGCAAAGCTGGTGGACGCCAGGCCCACCACCAGGTGAATGCCGCAGCTGACCACCATGGCCCGCAGCACCGCCCACGGCCGGTGATGGTACGCGCGCATGCCCAGGTAGAACTCACGCAGCGCCGCCACCTGGTGCACCCGCCGCTCCAGCGCGGCAAACACGCGCAGCACCAGGTCCCGCTCCTCCGGAACCAGGAACAGATAGGTGAAGAAACCCACCGTCCCCACCGCGAGCACCACGGTGAACGCGCGCAACGCCTCCAGCACCGCCGGCGGGCCCGTCAGCGTGGCGCCCACCACCTGCGCTCCGGCCACGACGATGATCAACGACGCCAGCCCCAGCACCCGGTCAAAGAAGATGGCACCGAACGCCCGCGCGCGGCGGCCCTCCACGTCCTGGCCGATGTAGTAGGCCTTCACCAGGTCTCCGGTGACCGCGCCCGGCAGCGCCACGTTGAAGAAGTTGCCAATGAACCCCAGCGCAAGCGTGCGCCGGAACGGCAACACAATGTCCTGCGCGCGCAACACAATCTGCCAGCGCCAGATGCTCAGGATGGTGGCGCTGGTCAGCAGGACGTGGCCGCCCACCGCCCAACCCAGGCCGTCCCCGTACGCGCCGCTGATCTCCTCCCAGGACAGAAAGCCCTTCTGGGCCAGGTAGTACAGCAACACGCCCACCAGCGCGGTCTTCACGGTGGCGGACAGCACGCGCCGGGCGGGCGACGCGGCAGGCAGAGCGGGAGCGTTCATGCGGCCGCGCACCCTAGTACGGCGGTGCCGTGGCGCGTACCGCGGTGGCGGCTCGACGGGGGGCTTCCACCGGGGTTGGCTGGGTTGCTAGAGACCGCGGGCGCCCGCGGGACGTTCCCGTGGGGCGGAGGTGGCGTGGGCGGGTCCAGGCTGTCCGGTGCTGTGTGCGCGTGGCTGGGCGTCCTGCTCTGGGCGGCTTGCCCCGGCCCCGGCTACCCGCGTTGCGAGCAGGACCGGCAGTGCGCGGACCGCGGCGAAGTGTGCGTCTACGGCGCGTGCCACGCGTGCGCGCTGGACAGCCACTGCGCCGCTGACAAGGTGTGCCGCCGCTACCGCTGCGAGCCGCGCGTGCAGTGCCAGGCGGCCACCGACTGCGCGGAGGGCCTGGTGTGCCGGGACCATCGCTGCGCACCCGAGTGCCAGCTGGACAGCGAGTGCGCGGAGGGCCGGGTGTGCAAGGACCGCCGCTGCGTGGACCAGGAGGCCCGCTGCACCGCGGACGCGGACTGCGGCGAAGGCCTGCATTGCACGGACGCGCGCTGCGTGCCCCTCCCGCCACCGGCCGAGCCGGGCTTCACGGCGGAGTACGGGACGCCGGAGAGCCCCACCAGCGGCGTGGACCCCGCCGGGGGACGGTTGTTGTGCGGGGAGGAGCTGCGCGTGTACTTCGCGTACAATGAAAGCGCGCTCAGCGACGAGTCCCGCGCGAACCTGGCGCGCGCCGCCACCTGCCTGAAGGCGTCCCCCGCGCTGGAGGTCACCGTCCAGGGCCACACCGATGAGCGCGGGGCCACCGAATACAACCTGGCCTTGGGGGAGCGGCGGGCGCTGGCCGTCCGCCTGTTCCTGCGGGACCTGGGGGTCTCCGAGCGGCGCCTGCACCTTGTCAGTGTGGGCGAGGAACGCCCGCTGGACCCCGGACACGATGAAGCCGCCTGGGCGCGCAACCGGCGAGCCGAGCTGTACCCGCGCCTCCCGAACACAGGAGCACCCCGATGAAACGCCCCTCCCCGTTCCACCCGTTCCTTGCGCTGGCGGTGCTGGCCGCACCCGCGTGCGTAACCACCAAGGAGGAGGGCGACCTGATGCGGCGCGACCTGGGCGCGCTGCGGGACAAGGTGGCCCAGGAGTCCGACGCGGCGGGCGAACGCACCTCTGGCATTGACCGGCGCCTCAAGGACGTGGAGGAGCGCCTGCGTGAGATGGACCAGTCCCAGAAGCAGCTGGATGAGCGCAACAGCCGCAACAAGGCGGACTTTGGCGCGGAGTTGCAGACGCTGCAGAGCGAGTTTGCCACGCTCAAGGGGACGCTGGAGACCAAGGAGTACCAGCTGCGCGAGCGCGAACTGCAGTTGGGCGCCAGCCAGGAGCAGGTGCGGGCGCTGGAGTCCCGCATTGGCGAGTTGGAGAAGAAGGTGCACGACCTGGAGGTCAAGCCCGCCGCCGTGGCCGCCCCCGCGCCGGCGCCCGCCCCCGTCCCCGCCGCGCCGGCCCCGCCGCCCAAGCCGAACTTCCCCGCGGAACGCCAGGCGCTGTATGACTTTGCCAAGAAGGCGTTTGACGACGGTGACCCCGCGCTGGCTCGCGAGGGCTTTGAGAAGTTCATCAAGGCATTCCCCAAGGACAAGGACCTGCTGGACAACGCGTACTTCTGGGCCGGTGAGACGCACTACGCGCAGAAGGCGTACGACAAGGCCATCCTCAGTTACCAGAAGGTCATCACGGACTTTCCCAAGAGCGAGAAGGCGGATGCCGCGCTGTTCAAGATGGGCCTGAGCTTCTCCGCGCTCACCTACGACGACGACGCGCGCGTGTTCTTTGAGGAGCTGCTGCAGAAGCACCCCAAGAGCCCGCTGGCCAAGGACGCCAAGGCCAAGCTGGATGAGCTGGCCAAGCGCAAGAAGGCCGCACCCAAGCCGGCCCCCAAGCCCGCACCGGCCAAGAAGAAGTAGGCCGCGGCGTGCTCCGGGCTGCGCCTCACGCCGCTTCCCGCTGACTCACCGGGGGCGCTCACGGGTCCGCGGCGTGGTCCAGGTTCCACGAGTAGAACATGTGGTGGAACAGGTGGAAGTAGACGCGCGCGGCGACGAGCAGCGCGGTGCCCCACAGCAGGACCCCGCCCGCGCGGGGCAGGTAGCGCGCCCACAGCGGACCCAGCCGGTCCAATCGCAGCGCCGGCGGCGCCACCGCCACGGCCAGCAGCGGGTAGAGGCTGAAAACGTAGCGGCTGGCGCGCCGGTCAAACATGGAAAAGAACGCCACGTACACCACCGCGGCGGCCACGCTGCTCCACAGCGCCACGTCCACGCGCCACCCCCGCGCCCGCGCTGACTTCGCCGCGCTCCACGCCCAGGCCAGGCTCCATGGGAAGAACCACCAGAGCACCACGCCTGCGTAATACGCCGCATTCCGGAGCTTGCGCACCGGCGAGGCGCGCTCCTGGTCCTGCGCGTACCCCAGGTGGATGTCCAGGTACGCGCGGATGAACGAATGCCCGTTGGCCGCTGCAAACGCCACCTCATGCAGCCAGGCGGCCAGGAGCATGGCCAGCAGGCCCGCCGCCAGCGTGGCCAGCCGCCGGCGGGAGAAACCCGGCACCAGCGCCCACACCCCCAGCGCGGGCAGCGCCACCAGGCCAATGACCCCCTTGATGAGGATGCACCACGCGAACCCAGCGGCGGCCACGGCCCCGGCCCACGGACGTCGCTCCACTTCGTGCAGCCCCCACGCGGCGGCCGCCACGCCCAGGCCAAGCGCCGTCTCATGGTTGGCGCGCAGCAGGTACTGGAACCCCGCCACGGACAGCAGGAAGGCCAGCGGGGCCAGCGCCGCGGCCTCCTCCCCGTGCCGCGCCCGCGCCAGCGCCGCCAGGAACAGCAGGGTACCCAGCAGGTAGAGGAAGTTGGGGAGCAGCGCCGCCGGGACTTCAGGGACGCCCAGGACGCCCAGCGCCGCCATGGGCCAGAAGAACACCGCCGTGTGCTCCTGGAACAGCCCCTCTTTGTAATAGTGCGCGGGCCAATGGGGACTCAGCCACGCGGACACCGGCTGCTCCGCCATGGCATGCGCCATGCGCGCGTACAGCCGGGAGTCACCGTCCTTGAACTCAAACCCTGCCAAGGACGCGCTCGCGGCGGCGACCACAAACAGCACCAACCAGGCGGCGATGAGGCGGCGCGTGAACGGCGGGGCGGCGTTCATCCTACCGGCGGCTCATTCCACGCACCCTGAAGCGTGGCAACCCTTCATTGCGGGCGGGCGTTCTCAACACGCCAGCCGGTGCCCTCCTTCACCACCTGCACCATCCACTTGCTGCCGTCCTTGGCATCCACCCACACGTCGGCGTTTTCGCCCGTGCTGCCCTGGAGCTGGACGGAGGTGGCCACCAGCCCGGGATACGGGTTGCCGGGCCGTGGCCTGCAGGCCAGCTCCACCGCGCTGGGAACTTGGGCGCGTGCGCCCAGGCGCCGGAACTCGTTCTCAAACTGGTCGCGGCGGTTGGCGGACAGCATGGCCCAGGCGCGGTCACACTGCCCGCGGTCCAACTGCTCCAGGAACTTGCGAACCGCGCCGTGCGGCGTGGTGTCCGTGTCCAGCTTGCAGGCGCCCAGCCCCCACGCGGCAAGCAGCGCGGCAGCCGCGGCTACCCTTGGCGTCCTCGTCGTCATGCGGGGATGATGGCACGTCCGGTACCGGGGTGCCACGTGGATGCGCTGTTTGGTCACATTGTGACAATGCACGGCACGCGCCCGTGGGGCCGCGTGCTGGACGCGGGGACGGGCCGGGCGTCACTGCAGTTTGTGATGGGGCTGCAGACGGAGTCCTGGACCGCGGTGACCGGTGATGACGGCGAGGAGCGCTACCTGGCCCGCGAGCTGGGCGCGCCCGCGCGGCCGGGGGACCGCGTGCTGACCGGGCACTGGCGCGACGCCACGCTGCTGCAGGGACAGGTGTTTGACGTGGTGCTGGCGGACTACCTGCTGGGCGCGGTGGACCGCGTGGACCCGTACTTCCAGGAGCAGCTGCTGGAACGCCTGCGGCAGCACGTCAGCGGGCGGCTGTACCTGGTGGGCCTGGAACCGCTGCCGGACCGCGCGGACGGCGAGGGCCCCGCGGCCCTGCGTGAGCTGATGCGCCTGGCGGACGTGACGCGCCTGCTGGCCGGCGAGCGGTTGTACCGGGAGTTTCCGCTGGAGTGGGTGCAGCGGTCGCTGGTGCGCGCGGGGTTTCACGTCGTCAACGCCACGGTGTTTCCCATTGTCTACCGTACGGCGGCGGTGGACCGGCAGTTGGCGGGCTGCCGGGACCGCCTGGCGCACGTGGACGCGCCCACGCGCGCCGCGCTGGAGGCCCGCGCCGTGCGCCTGGCGGCCACCGCGCGCGATGCCGCCCGCGCGGGGGGCATCCGGATGGGGTCGGATTACGTCGTCACGGCGGAGCCTACAGCGTGAAGCGGGCCAGCCACGCGTCCTGCCCGCCCGCGTGCCCCAGGGCAGCTCCGTCCACGGTGACGCCGGCGGACCACAGCGTCCCGGCCACAAACAGGTGCGTGGCATCCACGGCCACGCCATCCACGCCCACGCGTTGCCCCGCAGCACCCCACGTGCGCTCCCACACCGGTGCGCAGGCCGCGTCATACCGGTGGACAAACGCGCGCACCGTGGTGGCGGCGGCGCCGGCGGGGGATTCCACGCGGCCCCCCGCCACGACGCTGTTCTGCCCCGCCACCGCCAGCGCGGTGACCCGCGGTGTGCCGTCCCCGGTGAAGCGGCGCTTGCACAGCAGCGTGCCGTCCTCCGCGTAGCGCGCCACAAACCCGGACGCCGGGGCCGCGCCAGCACCGTCGCCAAAGTCCACCGTGCCGTCCACGGCGCCGCCCACCCACGTGGCGCCGTCCCCGTCAATGGCCACCGCCCACGCGCCGTGGAGGCCGGGGGCGCCGGTGCCCAGCGCGCGCGCCCACGTGGGACTGCCCCCCGCCGCCACGCGCGCCACCAGCGCCGTGGGCGCGCCGTTGGTGGCTCCCATGAGCGTGCCCGTCAGGTCCACCTGGTTCTCAATCACCCCCGTCAGGGACACGCCCCCCAACGGGTGCGCGGCCAGCGCGTGGATGACCTGCGCGCCACCCGTCCCCCAGCGCTTGTTCCACTGGATGGTCCCCGCGGCGCTCCACTTGGCCAGGAATGCTTCGTCATCATTGGCACCCACGCGCTGCAGCGGCCCCAGCCCAAGGTCCATGCGCCCGCGGAAGGACCCGCCCACGTACATGGCCCCCGTCCCGTCAACGGCAATGGCCCTGCCGTCAATCACGCGGTCCCCCGCCTCCGAATGGTACGTGCGCGACCACTGCGGCGCGCCGTCCAGCAGGTAGGAGGCGATGAACAGGTCCCGCGCGCCGGTGGCGGTGACGGGGAGTTGGCCCAGGTCCGCGGTCCCTTCAAACGCGCCGGCCACGTACAACAGCGCGCCCACGGTGGTCAGACCCAACGCGTCCGGTGGCCACGGACTGGCGCCGCCTTCAGCGGGGCGGCGGCTCCAACGCCCAAACCCGCTGGCCTCCACGCGTCCCCACACAATGTCCGCAATGGCCGCGGTGGCCACTTCCGTGGTGGAGGTCCCCCCCACGCCAAACTGCCCGGACCCGTGGCCCGCCCACAGCGCGCCGCCCGCGCCGTCTGCGCGCAGGGTGTTGAACCGCTGGTCCGCGCCGTCCCCGTACACGCACACCCAATCCAATGCGGCCGGGCCCGTGGCCGGCACGGGCGGCGTGGTGCAGTGGGCGGGCAGTCCGCCGGATGCCGTGGAGGTGCCGGATGACCCGCCGCTCCCGGATGAACCGGAGGAGGACAAGCTGCCCGCGGCCGACGAGGCGCCCACGGCGGAGGACGACGCGCCGGTCCCGGAGGCGACGCCGGATGAGCCGGTGCCGGAGTCGTCGTCGTCATCCGCCGGTGGCGTGGTGCAGCCAACGGTGAGGGCAAGCAGCAGGAGCCGGGCGGGGTGGCGCATGAAACCTCCGTGCGTGGCTCAGGGGGGCGGCGCGCCGTGCGGTGAGGCGCGGTGCGTGAGCGGCCCGTCATACTGCAGGCAGAAGAACGACGGCGTCCGGATGCGCCCCAGCCCCAGGTGGACGTAGGAGAAGCCCAGCAGCAGCGTGCGGCTGCCCGCGTCCAGCGCCACCAACGGGTCCCGCATGGTGCGCAACGCGTCCCACGGCGCGTTGCCGCCGCGGCCGTAGTCCAACATCAGGCCGCGCGTGATGCCGTAGGGCGCGGCGTATTCCTCCAGCGGGCGCACCTCAAAGTGGCCAAAGGTGAAGGGTGCACCGTCATGCAGCAGCGGCTGGTAGGGCGGGTCCAGGCCGGTCTGCTGGATGCGGACGTTCCAGCCGCGCAGCGCGCCCGTCCGCGGGTCCCGGTGGAACGCCTTGCGGAACGTCTTCCAGCTGAGGGCCTCCACCCACGCCGGCAGGCCCAGGCTGATGCCGCGGTATTCGGCGTCCTCCAGCCACGCCGGGTCAATCGCGTGGCCCGCGCGCAGCAGCGCCAGCATGGCGGGCCGTTTCATGCGCAACAACTCGGGTACGCGCGGGTGATGCGCCGTCGGGTCCATCACGGAATTCTCCGCCCCGCTCCGCCGGCCCGTCAACGCAGCACGGGTCACAGGTCCAGCTGCATGCCCAGCTCCACCACCCGGTCCGGCGGGATGCCAAAGTACGCCGTGGCCGTGCGCGCGTTGCGGGACAGGAACCCGAACAGCGTCTCCGCCCACACCCCCATCCGCCCGCGCTTGCCCGCAACAAACGTCTCTCGCCCCAGGTAGTAGGTGGCGTCATCCAGGCGGAGCGGAAAGCCCAGCTTCTCCTGCGCCTGCTGCAGCAACGCTGGCACGTTGACCGTCTGCATGAACCCCAGGTGCACGTGCACGCGGTGGAAACCCTTGCCCAGCGCCGTGACGGTGATGCGCTCCGCCTTGGGGATGCGCGGCACGTGTTCGGTGGTCATGGTGAACAGGATTACCACCTCATGCAGCACGCGGTTGTGGCGGACATGGTGCAGCATGATGGGCGGCACGCCGTCCGCGTTGGAGGACATGAACACCGCCAGGCCGGGCACCCGCGTGTGGACCTCCTTGTCAATGTCGCGCAGGAAGTCATCCATCCGGCGGGTGTGGGTGACGATGTATTCGCCCAGGAAGCCGCGGCCGCGCTTCCAGGTCACCATCACCACAAAGCACAGCGCGCCAATCATCACCGGGACGTACCCGCCGTCCGCAAACTTGAGCAGGTTGGCGCCCAGGAAGGACAGGTCAAAGGCGAGAAACAGCACCAGCAGCGCGGCGGACTTGTACAGCGGCCAGCGCCACTGGTGCTGCGTGACCACAAAGAACACCACGGAGGTGATGGCCATGGTCCCCGTCACCGCAATGCCGTACGCGGCGGCCAGCGCGCTGGAGGACTTGAACGCCCACACCAGCACCACGCAGGAAAACGCCAGCGCCCAGTTCACTTCCGGGACGTAGATCTGCCCTTCCGCTTCGGCGGAGGTGTGCACCACGCTCACGCGCGGGAAGTACCCCAGCTGCACCGCCTGCGTGGTCAGCGAAAACGCCCCGGAGATGAGCGCCTGCGACGCGATCACCGTGGCGATGGTGGAGAGTGCCACCAGCGCGTAGGTGAGCAACCCGCGCGGCACCATGGCAAAGAACGGGTTTTCCGCCGCCTCCGGGTGCGCAATGATCAGCGCGCCCTGGCCGAAGTAGTTCAGCACCAGGCACGGCATCACCATGGTGAACCACGCCAGGCTGATGGGCCGGCGGCCAAAGTGACCCATGTCCGCGTACAACGCCTCGCCGCCCGTCACCACCAGCACCACGCTGCCCAGCACCACAAAGCCCTTCCATTGGTGCTCCGCCATGAAGCCCACCGCATGCAGCGGATTGAGGGCGCCCAGCACGCCCGGAAAGTCCCAGATATGCACCAGCCCCAGCACGCCCAGCACCACAAACCACGCGGCCATCACCGGGCCAAACACGCGCCCCACCGCTTCCGTGCCGTGGGACTGGATGGCGAACAGTCCCACGAGAATGACGATGGTCACCGGCACGACGACGGGCTTGAGCGTGTCAGTGGCCACTTCCAGGCCCTCCACGGCGGACAGCACGCTGATGGCCGGCGTGATGACACCGTCGCCGTACAGCAGCGCGGCGCCAAAGATCACCAGCGCGCCCAGCGGGCCCACAAAACGCGGGTGGCTGCGCTTGAACTGCTCCGGACACAGCGCCAGCAGCGCCAGGATGCCGCCTTCACCGCGGTTGTCCGCGCGCAGGATGAAACCCAGGTATTTGACCGCCACCACCACGGTGAGTGACCAGAGCACCAGGCTCAGCAGGCCAAGCACGTTGGCGGCGTTCACGGCCACCCCGTGCGCGGGGTTCACGCATTCCTTGAGCGCGTACAGCGGACTGGTCCCAATGTCGCCGAAGACGACGCCCAGTGCCGTGAGCGCAAGCACGGGCGTCCGGGATTCTGGAGGGCGCACCGGCATGGGAGGAACGGAATCAAAGCTTCCGGATGCGCTGGACATGCCGGGGGGGATAGAGCCCGTGCCCAGGACGCGTCAAAAGGCGGCGCGCGCCACACACTTCTTGACGAACGTGGATGTGCCACGGACGGCGGGTTTGGGTAAGACCGCGTGCCGTCCCGCACACGTCAGGAACGGAACACCCATGCGCCGCATACTCCTGCCCATTGTCCTGTCCCTGCTGGCCTGCCAGCGCCCGCCGGAGGCCCCCACCGGCCCGGCCCGCGGCGAGGTGGCGCGCCGGCTGGAAGGCCTGCCGCGCGTCCCGGTGGCGACGTCCGCCGTGGAGCAGCAGGAGCTGTCCCGCACGCTGGAACTGACCGGGTCACTGCAGGCGGAGGACCAGTCCAACGTGGCCACCGTGCTGCCCGGCGTGGTGGCGGACACGCCGGTGGACGTGGGTGACGTGGTGAAAAAGGGTGACGCGCTGCTGCGCCTGGATGACCGTGACGCGCGGCTGCGGCTGCTGGCCGCGCAGGCGGGGCTCATGCAGGCGCGCGCGCGGCTCAACCTCCCGTTGGAGGACCCCGCGGACGGGCAGCCGCGGCCGCAGGTGGCCGTGGAGTCCCTCCCGGAAATCCGCATGGCGCAGGCGGGCGTGGAATCCGCGCGGTTGGACCTGGAGCGCAACAGGAAGCTGTACGACGAGAAAGCGGTCAGCCAGCAGATGATGGACCTGTCCCGCCTCAAGATGGACCAGGCGCAGGCCGGGCTGGACCAGGCGCGCAACGGGATCCTGCAGGCCATGGCGGGGCTGGCCAACGCGGAGGCCCAGGTGCAGATGGCGCGCAAGGCGGTGGCGGACATGACGGTGCGCGCGCCCTTCCACGGCGCCGTGGTGCGCCGCAACGTCAGCGTGGGGGAGTACGCCGCCCCGCAGGCCCCGGTGGTGCAGCTGGTCCGCTCTGACGTGCTGCGCCTGCTGCTGGACGTGCCGGAGAGCGCGGTGACCACGGTGATGCCCGGGCTGGACGTGGAAGTGTCCGTGCAGGGCCTGGGCGGGGTCACGGTACGCGGCAAGGTGGCGCGCGTGGCGCCCGCGGTGGACGGCGTCACGCGGTCACTGCGGGTGGAGGCGCGGGTGGACAACAAGGACGGCCGGCTGCGGCCGGGGATGTTCGCCACGGCCAAGACGCTGCTGCCCGCGCGGGACCTGGCGCTGTTTGTGCCGCGGGAGGCGGTGATCACGCAGTCCGGTACCAGCCGCGTGTTTGTGGTGCGCGGGGACCACGTGGAGGAGCGCATTGTGGTCCTGGGCGAAGCGCGCGACACCGCGGTGGAGGTGCGCGGGCCGCTCAAGCCGGGTGACCGCGTGGTGGTGAAGAACGTGGACAAGCTGGTGGATGGTGCGCCGGTGGAGGGCTGAACGCATGCAGTGGCTTTCAGAGATCTGTGTCCGGCGGCCCGTGTTTGCCAGCGTGCTGGTGCTCACGCTCATTGTCGTGGGGCTGTTTGGCTACGGCGCGCTGGGCGTGGACCGCTTCCCCAAGATTGATTTCCCGTTTGTGGTGGTCATCACCGTGCTGCCCGGCGCCGCGCCGGAAGAGGTGGAGACGGAGGTGACCGATCTCATTGAGGAGGCGGTCAACACCATCAGCGGGATTGACGAGCTGCGCTCCAGCTCCGCGGAGGGAGTCAGCCAGATCTACATCCAGTTCAACCTGGAGAAGAGCCTGGACGTGGCGGTGGCGGAGGTGCGGGACAAGCTGGGCACCATCACGCGCGTGCTGCCCAAGGGCGTGGACCCGCCGGTGGTCATGCGCATGGACCCGGACGCCATGCCGGTGGTGACGCTGTCAGTGTCATCAGACGCGCCGCTGCGGGACATCACGGAATACGCGGACCGCGTGCTGCGGCGCCGGCTGGAGAACGTGCGCGGCGTGGGGCAGGTCACCATGCTGGGCGGGCGGCTGCGGCAGGTGAACGTCACGGTGGACGCCTCCCGCCTGCGCTCCTACGGACTGACCGCGCTGGACGTGCAGCGCGCGCTGGCCAGCCAGAACCTGTCCTTCCCCGGCGGGACGGTGGACCAGGGCGCCATGCAGTACACGCTGCGCACGCAGGGCCGCGTGGAGAGCGTGGCGGAGCTGGGACAGGTCATCATCACCAACAAGGGCTCCAACCTGATACGCGTGGCGGACGTGGCCACGGTCACGGACGGTGAGGAGGAGCCCGAAACCGTAGCCATCCTCAACGGCCGGTCCTCCGTGGTGCTCACCGTCAAGAAGCAGTCCGGCACCAACACCGTGGAGGTGGTGGACCTGGTCAAGGACCGCGTGAAGGAGCTGGAGAAGCAGCTGCCCGCGGGCACCACCGTCACCATTGTCAATGAGCAGGGGCGGTACATCAAGGCGGCCCTCAAGGCGGTGGAGGAGCACCTGGTGTTGGGCAGCCTGCTGGCCGCGCTGGTGGTGCTGCTGTTCCTGGGCAACTGGCGCTCCACGCTGATTGCCGCCATTGCCATTCCCACCAGTGTCATCTCCACCTTTGCGTTCATGAAGGCCATGGGCTTCACGCTCAATGTGCTCACGCTGCTGGCCCTCACCCTGTGCGTGGGTATCGTGATCGACGATGCCATCGTCGTGCTGGAGAACATCGTCCGGTTCGTGGAGAAGAAGCGGATGAAGCCGTTTGATGCCGCCATTGAGGCCACGCGTGAAATCGGCCTCGCGGTGCTGGCCACCACCATGTCCCTGGCCATCATCTTCATTCCGGTGGCGTTCATGAGCGGCATTGTGGGCCGGTTCATGCACAGCTTTGGGCTCACCATGGCGTTTGCCATTGTGGTGAGCATGGTGGTCAGTTTCACCCTCACGCCCATGCTGAGCGCGCGCTGGCTCAAGCCCGGCAAGCACGGCCCGGGCACGGCGGACCCCCACGCGCCGCATACCCCGGCTGCTGCCACGTCGGCGGAGGGCGGGGACCACCCGCGCAACTTCCTGTTTGACCCGATTGAGCGCGCGTACACGGTGCTGCTGCGCTTCTGCCTCGACCACCGCTGGGTGGTGGGCCTGCTGATGGTGGCCACGGTGGCCAGCCTGGTGCCCAGCTTCAAGGCGGTGAACAAGAACTTCCTGCCGCTGGACGACGAGAGCCAGTTTGGCGTGTACATCCGCGCGGCGGAGGGGACCACGCTCCGGCAGACCACGTCCATTGCGCAGAAGGCCGCGCGGGCCATCCAGGGCTTCCCGGAGGTGTCCGACGTGCTGGTCACCATTGGGGATGACGCGGGTAAGACCGCCAACTTTGCCACGCTGCTGGTGAAGCTGGTGGACGCCACCGAACGCACGGATGACCAGGACACCGTGATGGTGCGCGTGCGCGACACCGTGCTGCCCGCGCTGTCCGAGCAGTACGGGCTGCGCACCAGCGTGGCGCGGTTTGGCATGGTGGGCGGCGGCGGCAACCAGAACGCGCCGCTGCAGCTGCGCCTGGCCGGCCCGGAGCTGGACCACCTGGCCAAGCTGTCCGAGACCGCCAAGAAGTTCATCAAGGACATCCCGGGCACCGCGGACGTGGACAGCACGCTCGTTGTTGGTAAGCCGGAACTGCGCATCAACCTGGACCGCAACAAGGCCGGGGACCTGGGTGTCAGCGTGGCGGAGGTGGCCAGCACCATCCAGTTGATGGTGGGCGGATTGGAGGTCAGCCGCTTTGAGGAGAACGCGCAGCAGTACGACATCTTCCTGCGCGCGGGGCCGGACTTCCGCAGCACGCCAGAGGGCCTGCTGCAGATCACCGTGCCCTCCCGCAAGGCTGGCACCGTGCGCCTGGCGGATGTGGCCAGCCTGGAGAAGACCACGGGCCCCTCCGTCATCAGCCGCCTCAACCGCCGCCGTCAGGTCACCGTGACCGCCAACCTGCTGCCGGGAACTTCGCAGGCGCACATCATGGACGCGCTGACGGAGAAGATGGCCACGGTGCAGCTGGATGCGGGCTACTCGTATGACTTTGTGGGCATGTCCAAGGAGCAGGCGAAGGCGGGCAAGGCCTTCATGATGGCGTTCCTGCTGAGCCTCATCTTCATGTACCTGGTGCTGGCCGCGCAGTTTGAAAGCTGGATCCACCCCATCACCATCCTGCTGGCACTGCCCCTCACCCTGCCCTTTGCCATCCTGTCCATCATCCTGCTGCAGGGCAGCCTCAACATCTTCAGCGGCCTGGGAATGCTGGTGCTGTTTGGCGTGGTGAAGAAGAACGGGATCCTGCAGATTGACCACGCCAACCAGCTCAAGGCGGAGGGCATGTCCACGTACGACGCCGTGCTGCAGGCCAGCCGGGACCGGTTGCGCCCCATCCTGATGACGACGGTGGCCTTTGTTGCCGGCATGATCCCGCTGGCGCTGTCCCGCGGCACCGGCGCTGCCACCAACAAGGCCACCTCCTCCGTCATCATCGGCGGGCAGCTGATGAGCCTGGTGCTGACGCTCGTTGCCACACCGGTGGCGTACGTGTGGTTTGACAAGGTGCGGAACCTGTTCGCGTCGCGGCGGGCGCGCAAGCACGGTTGAGGCTCAGTTACCCAGGCGCTCCCGCAGCCAACTGATGGAGTCCTCCGTCCGCAGCTGCGGGTAGGCAATGAACCCGAACGCCACGTCCGTGTGACCACCGCCCTCCACTTCCACGTAGTCCACCACGTTGCCGCCCGCGCGCAGTGCCGCCACCAGTTCCCGCGTTCCGCCAACCAGCACCGTCTCGTCCGCCGTGCCCTGATAGATACGCAGCGGGGCGGTCTGCGTGTACGGGCGCACGCGGTTCACATTGAACGCCGTCTGGATGGACGGATAGGCGGCCAGGTCACCGGTGCCGTAGGCCTGCAGGAAGTCCGCGTTGAAGATGGCGGCGGGGTCGGTCCCCAGCTCGGAGATGAGCGTGGGACCGGAGTTGGCAAACGGACATCGGGTGGCCATCAGGTTGTCAATCCGCGCCGCCACGTCCGTGGTCCACAGCTGCTCCGGTGACGACGACGGCGCATAGAAAGCATTGAACGCGTACACCAGCATGGCGTGATAGGCCTGATGGGCGCCGGGGACCGTCACGCCCGCGGACCAGTGCTCCAGGAACAGGCTGGCCGGGCCACAGGCGGCAAACGCACGCACGTCCAGCGTGGGGGCGTAGGACCCGTGCAGTGCGGCGGCGGCAAACGTGGCGTGGCCGCCCTGGCTCAGCCCCACCAGCGCCACGCGCCCCGACACCGGCACGCCCAGGTCCGCCGCCAGCCGCAGCACCGCGCGCGCGGCGTCCAGGCTGGCGGTGCCTTCGACGCGGGAGACCAGGTAGGGGTGCGTGCCCGGCGTGCCCAGGCCCGGGTAGTCCACCGCCGCGCCAATGAACCCACGCGCGCCAAAGCTGCCCGCCAGGCCCGCACCCGCCACGGAGTTCCCCACCGCGCACGGATCATCCAGGCCCGCGGTGCCCGGGTTGTTGACGACGACGTGCCAACCACCCGCCGGCGCTGCCACGCCCAGCGGCACCGTCACGGTGACGCGCGCGGTGCCCGCCTCCGTGCGGTAGGTGACCAGGTGGACCGAGTAGCCGTTGTCCAGCACGGTGTTGGCCGCCACATAGGGACGGAGGTCAGCCACGCTGTACGCCCCCAGGTCCGCGCGGGCCGTGATGCAGCCCGCGCAGTCCACGCCACCGGACGAGGGGGAGGCGGCGCTGGAGCCGGCACCCGCGGAGGACGCGGCCGGTTGCGACGAGCCCGGGGCGTGCGACGAGGAGGAAGCCGCGGCGCTGGAGGACGCGTGGCCGGCGTCTGCCGGGTCACCGCCGGTGGCGGGAGAGGTGCAGGCGGCAGCGGCAAGGACGACGAGGATGGGACCGCGCATGATGCGCGCAGATAGCACCGGCGCGGTCAGGCTGCGACCGCGGCGTCGCCGGGAACCAGCAGGACCTTCCCGTCAGTCATGTCTTGCGCGTACGCGCGCAGCGCCTCCGGTGCGCGTTCCAGGGGGAAGCGCGCGCGCACGGTGGAGATGAAATCCGGGTCATGCCACTGCTGCACGCGCACCGCGCCCTTGAGCAGCGTTGGCAGACGGGACGCCTGGAACAGGTCAGACAGCCAGAAGCCCTCAAGGCGCTTGCGCCCGAACAACAGGTCACCGGGGTTGATGGTGCAGGGGGCCTCGGACAATGCGCCGTAGATGACGAGGCGGCCACCGCGCGGGAGCGCGCGCAGCACGCGGGCGGACATGTCACCGGCCACCGCGTCAAAGGCGAGCGTCGCCGACAATTCGCGGCACAGCGCAGCCAGCCGCGCGTCAAAGTCAGGCTCGTGCGTGGACAGCACGTGGCGCGCCCCCAGGCCGCGCAGCAGTTGCACCTGTGCGGGACGCCGCACCACGTTGAGTGTCTCCACGGACAGGCGCTGCCCCAACCGCACAATCATCCGTCCCAGTTGCCCGGCCGCGGCGGTCTGCACCACCGCCTTGTGGCCATCCGCCCGCGCCAGGTCCACCAGGGCCCACGCGGTCAGCGGGTTCACCACCAGCATGGCGCCCTGCTCGGTGCTCAGCGACGGCAGCAGCGGAAAACAGGACGACGCGGCCACCGTGACGTACTCCGCCCAGGTCCCGCTGCCCGCACTGGCCGCCACCGCCACCCGGTGACCCATCAGCGCGCGCCCCGCCGCGCCCCCGCCGTGGCCCACCACCGTCCCCGCACCTTCAAAGCCGGGGATGGCGGGCAGCGGCCGCCGCGTGCCGTACAGTCCGCGCGTGAACATGGCGTCCGACGGGTTGATGGGCGCCGCCGCGATGCGGACCAGCACCTCCCCGTCGGCCGGCGTGGGTACCGGCAACTCCACAACGTGCAGGTTCCCGTCGTATTCGTAGAGTTGGGCGGCGCGCATGCGGGCGGGCAGCGTGCTGGTCTCTGAGCCCATGGCGTCCTCCGGGAGGAAGCTCTAACGCGCGGGGCCGCGTCGTTGCACGCCGCCTTGCACCCGCCGCGCAGGCGGCCGTAGCGTGAGGCGCATGAAGGTTCCGTCGTCAATGGCGGTACTCAACGTCGGCTTTGGCAACGTGGTCCCCAAATCCCGCGTGGTGGCCATTGTGTCGCCCGCGTCTGCGCCCATGAAACGGCTCAAGGAGGCTGCGCGGGCCGCGGGCAAGCTGGTGGACGCCACGCAGGGACGGCGCACACGCGGCATTGTGGTGACGGACAGCGACCACGTGGTGTTGTCAGCCATCCAGGCGGAGACCCTGGCCGCGCGGTTTGCGTCCGATGCGCTGGACCTGTCCCCGGGCGGTGAGGTGGAGGGGGAGGCAGACGCCGGCGAAACCTGGGACTGAGGCCTGCGCTCGCGTTGGCTCCCCACACTGGGCTAGGCACCGGCGGCCGCGCGCGCGGGCCGGAGGCTGCACCGGATGACCACCGTGGGTTCCCCGTTGATGTGGGCCGGGTTCATCGCGCTCGTCGCCGCGCTGCTCGCCGTGGACCTGGGGCTGTTCAACCGCAAGGACCACGTCTTTGGTGCCAAGGAGGCTCTGCGCTGGACCGGTGTGTGGGTGACGCTGGCGCTCGCGTTCGGCGCGGGTCTGGTGCACCTATACGGCTGGAAGGTGGGCCTGGAGTTCTACACCGGTTGGGTCATCGAATACTCGCTGTCCGTCGACAACCTGTTCGTCTTCATCCTCATCTTCCGCGTGTTCCGCATTCCCCCGGAGCACCAGCACCGCGTGCTGTTCTGGGGCATCGTCGGCGCGCTGCTGCTCCGCGTGAGCATGATCCTCGCCGGCGCGGTGCTCGTGTCCCGGTTCCACTGGATCCTGTACGTGTTCGGCGCGTTCCTTGTGTACTCCGGTGTGAAGATCCTGCTGGGCGTGGGCCAGGAGGACTCGGAGGAGGAACACCCGGAGAAGAACCCGCTGGTGCGCGCGCTGGCCCGCATCATCCCAACCACTGCTCAACTGCGCGGGCGGGAGTTCTTTGTCACGGAGGAGGGGCGGACCCTGGCCACGCCGCTGCTCATCTGCCTGGTGACCGTGGAGGTGTCTGACGTGGTGTTTGCCGTGGATTCCATCCCGGCCATCTTTGCCATCACCACCGACCCGTTTGTTGTGTTCACGTCCAACATCTTTGCCATCATGGGCCTGCGCAGCCTGTATTTCCTGCTGGCGCGCTGGGTGAGCCTGTTCCGCTTCCTGGAGACCGGGCTTGGGATTGTGCTCACGTTTGTGGGCGTCAAGATGCTGGTGGACTACTTTGACATCCACCTCCACCCGGCCATCAGTCTGTCCGTGGTGGTGGGCGTGCTGGCGCTCAGCGTGCTCCTCAGCGTGGTCATCCGCCCGCGTGAACCCCCCGCGCCCGCGCCACCCACCGAGCCCCCCCCACCGGCGGCGTGAACGCCCAGCAGCACGTGACGCGGAATGTTTGAAGGCGGCCGGGGGGTCACGGGCACGGGTCAGCCCGGCAGGCCGTACGCCAAGGAGTGGCCGATATCCGGTCACCGGTGTCCGAAAACCGGCAACGCCCGGCCAGGCAGGCGCGGACTACGTGCGATGCGCCCGCTTGCGTAAGGCTGGCGCGAGGGTTGCTTCGGCGCCCGCCGTGCCGGGCCACGTCAGTACCCGGGCGGGGGCGCGGCCGCGTCTCAAGTACGCCCGGTGGGTGGGAGCCAGAGCTGCCCCGGCCAGCCGATGAGGAGACCAGTGTTCGTCTAGATCGAACCTTGACGGGTGACGCGTGGGTGAGCCGTGAAACGGAGTCCATGCGAGCGTGGTGCGCAGCCGGTTGGTGTCTGTTGGGACCGGTTGGAGTGGATGCAGAGGCCCACCACGTTGACCGGCGCATGACGCAGGCAAAGCCGGCCCCGGCGAGCGCAGCGGCAGTCCACGGTCAGAATACGCTGCGGACCAACTGGGTCCGTGGAGGGGAACCCCGTTCCCAAACAGCAAGAAGGGATGAAACGAAAGGACGGATGAAGGAAGGGGAGGCGGCGGGGCCGCGATGAGCAAACGCGAATGGTGACCATGGCGGGGCAGCGGCGCAGCCCCACGCACCCGTCCGCCCGCCGTCCGCCCAGCTCCACCGACCGAGCACCGACCGGCGCCACGTCCCTGCTGCCCCACGGCGGGTCGCGGCGCCCTACGGCGCCTGACCCGTCCCCACGGACTCGTGAGCCTTGCCTCACTCTTGCATGCGCTCGCGCACGTTCTTGCTGACCTTGATGCGCTGCTCCGGCGTGAGCAGGCTGTGCAGCTCCACGTAGTAGTCCGCCAGCGTGTGCCCAATGACCCGGGCCGCCTCCACGCGTTCGTCCACCAGGGCGTGCACGCGTGCCGGGTCTGGGCGGTCGCTGTCCCACTGCGTGAGCAGTTCCGCGCGCGCGGCGCGCCCATCCTCGTGGAAGCGGCGGCCGTCCTTGAGCAGCTCGCCTTTCATCTCCTGCACGCGCGCGCGTTGGGCAGGCGTGGCCTCCAGGTCGTCCATGACGTCGTTGACGCGCTCGGTGGCCATACGCTCCACGCGTTCGGGGGTCATGTGGCCCAGGCCGCGGTGGTGGCCCCAGGGGCGGAAGGCAGCCAGCGCCACCACGGCGCCGGCAAGGATCAGGATTCGACGGGTCTTCATGGTGTTCCTCCGGTCCGGCGGGGCATGCGGCGTCCCGGCGGATGTTCTGTGCGCCGGAATGTGCGCCGCCCGCGTATGGCGCGGTTGAGGTGGCGGTGAAGAAGTGTCAACGCGGCCAGCGTGACGGGTGCACCGCCGCTGCGCTACATGTCCGCCACGGGATGCGGGACCACGCCACACACATGTTGACCCGGGCGCGCCTGGCGGCGGCCGCGCTGCTGTTGGCGCAGGGCTGTGCCTCCGGCGCGCGGCAGCCGGCCACGCGCGCGCCCAGCGCGCAGGCGGCGCAGCAGGCGCAGCGGCTGTTCCGCGTGACCAGCCTGGGCGCGTCACCTGAGGATGAGGTGGTGGTCCACCTGTCCGCCATGGAGGCGGTGGAGGTGGCGCAGCGGTGGGGCGGCCTGCGCGTGCCGGTGAACCTGCGCATCCACCCCACGCACCAGGGGTTGGAGGAGGCGTCACGCCAGAGCAACGTGCCGTGGATGCGCGGGTGGGCACGGTTTGACGAGGTGGAACTGGAGGCACCCAGCCGCTGGGGCGGGGACCGTGCGCCGCAGAACGTGACTGAGTTGCTGAGCCACGAACTCACGCACGTGGTCATGTACCAGCGCATTGGCGAGCGGGACACGTGGATGCACGTGCAGATCCCGCTGTGGTTCCGCGAAGGCATGGCCAGCGTGACCAGCCGGCAGGGCTACCGGCGCATGACGGGTGAGCAATTGGGCACCTGGCTGCGCCAGCATCCCTCCGACGACCCGTGGCTGCAGGCCGACGCGCTGGCCCACGGTGCGCAGCCGGTGGTCTACGGCGCCGCGCACCGGGCGTTTGAGCGCCTGCTGGCGGCGCACGGCGACGAGGGCGTGGGGCGGGTCCTGGACGGGCTCCGGGCGGAGTTGGGGTTTGACCGCGCGTTTGCGGACGGCGTGGGCGTGGAGCCGCAGGCGTTCCTGGCGAACTTCCGGCGGGAGCTGGAGGTTGCTGCGGGCGCGGGGGCCCGCGGACCGGCGGTGGCCGCGCGCGTGCCGGGCCAACAGGGCTGACCACCGGAGAGCGCCACATGGCACAGCTTCGTCGTCGGGAGTTTCTCAAGGGTGCGGGTATTGCGGTGACCACGGCGCCGCTGGCGGCGGCGGGCGGTGCCGGTGACGGGGCGGCGGGGAGGACGGATGAGCTGCCGGCGGGTCAGCCGGTGGACCTGGCGCTCAGCGTGAACGGTGAGACGCAGCGCGTGCGCGTGCTCCCGGAGACGCCGCTGGTGGACGCGCTGCGCGAAGGCTGTGCCCGGACCGGGACCAAGCGGAGCTGCGGTCACGGCGCATGCGGTGCGTGCACCGTGCTGGTGGATGGGACGCCGCGCGTGGCGTGCCTGTCGCTGGCCGTGGATGCGCCGGGGCACGCCATCCGGACGGTGGAGGGCCTGGAAACGGACGGGAAGCTGCACCCGGTCCAGCAGGCGTTTGTGGACGCGGATGCGCTGCAGTGCGGCTTCTGCACGCCCGGCATGGTGATGAGCGGCGTGGCGTTCTTTGAGCGGTACCGCGCCGCGGGCCGCACGGACACCCCCACCGACACCGAAGTGGGCCACGCCATTGCGGGGAACATCTGCCGCTGCGGCGCCCAGCCGGCCATCATGGAGGCCATCCGGTGCGCGTGCCTGGGACGCACCGCGGTCCCGCCGGGCATGCGTGACGGCGTACCCGCGGGCGCGCTGCGCCGCCAGGACGCGGTGGACAAGGTCACCGGGCGCGCGCGCTACACGGTGGACGTGCAGCTCCCGGGGATGCTCCACGGCGCCATCCTGCGCGCGCCGCACGGACACGCCGTGGTGAAGAAGCTGGACCTGGGGCCTGCGCGCAGGATGCCGGGCGTGCGCGCGGTGGTGGAGCTGCTGCCGCGCGCATCGGGCGGCTGGCTCACCGTGCGCTGGGCGGGGATGGAGGTGGCCGCGGTGGCGGCAGACACGCTGGCGCAGGCGCGGGCCGCGCTGGCGGCGGTGGACGTCCAGTATGATGTGCGCCCGCCCGTGGTGGACAGGGCCGCGGCGGAACGCCCGGACGCGCCGGTGATCTTCCCGCGCCAGGCCCGCGGGGAGGCCCGCAAGGCCGCTGAGGGCCCGTCCTTCCCGCACCTGCTGTACCGCTGGGACGGCAACGTGCGCGGTTCCATGATCTGGCCCATTGACCGCGACAACGGCGCGGACGTGCTGGAACAGGTGGCCGCGCAGCCGGTGCGGGTGGACCTGGCCGCGGAGACCGCGGTGCAGGTGCACGCCACGCTGGAACCCCACGCGGTCGTCGCGCATTGGGAGGGTGACCGCCTGACGGTGTACGCGTCCACCCAGACCACGCAGGCGCTGGCGTCGGATGTGGCGGACGCCATGGATATCCCGGTGGCCCAGGTGCGCGTGCTCGCGGAGCACGTGGGGGGAGCGTTTGGCGCCAAGGCGGGCCTCAAGATGGAAGGGCTGGCCGCGGTCCGCCTGGCGCGCGAAGCCAAGGCCCCCGTGCGCATCGCAGTGCCCGTGGGAGATGACCTCACGGCCACGGGCAACCGCCCGGGTACGCGGCACCGCATCCGCATCGGCGCCGACGCGGGCGGCCGCCTGCGCGCCATCCACCATGAAGGCCGCAGCTACTGCGGCGCCGCCGTGGGCGAGTCCTCCACGCGGATGACGGATTCGCTGTACCACGCGGATGCAAGCTACCGCTGGGACGCCAACGTGGTGACGCACTCCGCGCCGTCCGTGCCCTTCCGTGCGCCGGGGTTTCCGCCCAACGCCTTTGCGCTGGAGCAGGCCGTGGATGAGGTGGCCGCGCAGCTGGGCGTGGACCCGCTCACCTTGCGCCTCTATCAGGAGCGCAGCCCGCGCCGCGCCGCGGTGCTGCGCCTGGCGCGCGCCAAGTGGGACGGCCCGCCGCTGGACCGCGTGGCCGCGGACCGCGGGCGGTATGTGCGGGGCGCGGGCGTGGCCACGGCGGACTGGTTTGTGCTTGTGGGCCCGCAGTGCCGCGTGGAGGCGCGCGCCACGCGGGACGGCCACCTCACCCTGTCCACCGCCACCCATGACGTGGGGCAGGGCGCGCGCACGGCGCTGGCGTCCCTCGGCGTGGCGGGGCTGGGCCTGCCGCCCGCGCGCGTGCACGTCCGCATCGGGGACAGCGCGCTGCCACCCGCGCCGGGGACGTTCGGGAGCATTTCCACCAATTCATTTGCGCCGGCCGCGCTGGCCGCACTGGACGAACTCAAAGACGCCCTGTGGGACGCGGGCGCGCGCCGCCATCCCGGCGCGCGGCGCGTGGAGCGCGGGCTGGTCACCACGGGCGGGCGGTTCCTGCCGTTCCAGGAGCTGATGGCTGCGCTCCCGGAGGACCCGTACATCGTGCTGGCGCGCCGCCCACCAGACCGCGGTGGCCTCAAGCTGCCGCCGGCGCCGGTGGACCGCATCCCGCTGAGTCCCATTGGCATCAGCCAGGACACCACCAACTCCGTGCAGATTGCCGAAGTGGAGGTGGACCGCCGCCTGGGACGCGTGCGCGTGGTGCGCGTGCTGGCGGTCCTGGACGCGGGCCGCCTGGTGGCCCCCATCACCTCTGCCAGCCAGGTGATGGGCGGCATCATGCAGGGCGTGTCCTTTGCGCTGTATGAAGGCCGCCGCCTGGACCCCCACACGGGCCGCAACCTCACGCGTTCGCTGGAGAGCTACGCGCTGCTGGGCGCGGCGGACGCGCCGCAGGTGGCGGTGCACTTCCTGGACCTGCCCACGGAGCACACGCCCCACGGCGGCGCCGGTCTGGGTGAGAACGCCACCATCGCCACTTCCGGCGCGGTGGCCAACGCGGTGTTCCGCGCCATTGGCCGCCGCGTGCCGCGCACACCGCTGCGTCCCCAAGACGTCCTGGCCGCGCTGGCGTGATAGGACCCCCGCCCATGCCCCGCCGCCCGCTCCCGCGCCCGGACCCTGCCACCGACGCCCCGGCGCGCCCCGCCCATCCGCGCGAGCCCACGCGGTGGGAGGCGGACGACGACCAGGTCCTGCCGCGGCTGGCCCCGGTCCCCGGGCCGTGGAGCGCCACCGACGATGATGATGACGAAGAGGAGTGACCCTCAGCGCGGGACCAGGTCCACCGTCAGCGGCTGCGGCACCACGTGGCAGTTGTCCTGCGTCACCACCACGTTTTCGCGCCGCGCCGTGGCGTAGCCGGTGGCGGTGACCTCCACCGTGAACCGCCCCGGCTGCTCATACGCACCCGCGTAGGTGCACGGCTCGCCCATCGCCGTGGGGCGGTCTTCGTATCCCTCCCGCGTGGTCAGCACCACGGTGGCGTTGCACACCGGTGCGTGGCTGAGGGCGTCCTGCACCGTCACCACAATCCCGGCCACCGCCTCCGTGGTGCACAGTTCCGGCTCGGGACAGCCGGTCAGCGCCAGCAGGGCGGTGACCACCCGCCGCTGCACCGGTGTTGGGCGTGGGTGACGTCGCATGGCGCGCACCCTACCAGCGGCGGGGGCGGAGGCAACCCAAGGGCGTTGGCCGCCGCCACGTCGTGCTAGCGTCCGGGCCCCGTCATGTACCGCTTCGAGATCTCCGACGGCACCACGCAGAGCCACTATGACCTGCGCGAGGGCGACACCATTGTCGGCCGCGCCGAGGGCTGCGGCCTGGTGCTGGACAACAAGGGCGTGTCCCGCCAGCACGTGCGGGTGACCGTGGCCGGCAGCCGCGTCCACGTCACGGATCTGGGCAGCAAGAACGGGATCAAGATCAACGCCGCCCCGGTCACCGGCGGGGCCCTGCACGGCGGGGACAAGGTGGAGGTGGGGCCGTACCTGCTCACGCTGGAGGAGGTCACGGACGTCGGGTTTGACCTGTCCGAGGACCACGTGGAGGTGGGGCGGACCGCGGAGCGGCGGATTGCGGACATGGCACGGCAGCTGGCGGTGGTGGCGCCGGCCGGCGGCAGCGGCAGCGGCGGCTGGGGAGACAGCTCGGAGGAGGTCCTCCCCGGGGCGGGCACCGGTGACGCCTCCAGCAGCACGCAGATGCTCCGCCTGCTCAACCAGGCGGCGTCGTCGCTGACGGGCGGTCCCAACCAGGAGGCGGTGCTCAACCACGTCATGGAGGTGGTGTTTGAGCACATCCCGGCGGAGCGCGGCTTCCTCATGCTGTGCGAACCCGGCACCGGCAAGCTCATTCCCGCCGCGGTCAAGCACCGCACGCCGCCGCGGGTGCCGGGCCGCATCACCATCTCCAAGACCATTGCGCAGCAGGTCATCCGCACGCGCATGGCCGTGATGACGGCGGACGCCGCCACGGACGGGCGGTTTGAATCCCGGCAGTCCATCATGCTCAACGCCATCCGGTCCTGCATGGTGGCGCCGCTGTGGAACCGCGAGGAGGTCATTGGCGTCATCCACGTGGACACCTCCCAGCAGGGCGTGACATTTGACGCCAAGCACCTGGACCTGCTGTGCGCCATGGCCAACTACGCGGCGGTGGCGCTGGAACGCTCACGCCTGCACGCGCGCGCGCAGGAGGAGGAGAAGAAGCGCGAACGCCTGGGCCGCTACCTCAGCCCGCAGGTCACCCAGCGCATCCTGGCGCAGGAGGACAGCGCGTCCGGGGGCCTGTCCGTCCCGGAGGTGCGCGAGGTCACCGTGCTGTTCTCCGACCTGGTGGGGTTCACCACCGTGGCGGAGCTCATGCCGCCCGCGGACCTGGCCGCCATGCTCAACGCGTACTTCACCGTCATGGCGGAGGTGATCTTCAAGTACGACGGTACCCTGGACAAGTACATTGGTGACGCGATCATGGCGGTGTTTGGGGCGCCGCTGACGCTGGAGAACCACGCGTTGGCGGCCGTCATGGCGGCCAGTGAAATGCGGCGCGCGCTGGCGCGTTTCAACGCGGAGCATCCGGGGTGGCCGCCGCTGCGCAGCCGCCTGGGGATCAACAGTGGCCGCGCCATTGCCGGGGAGATCGGCAGCCCCAACAAGCGGGAGTACACGGTGCTGGGTGACACAGTGAACATCGCCAGCCGGCTGGAGAGCGGCGTGGCGCGGCCCGGGATGCTCGTCATTGGGCCGCTCACGCACCAGTACGTGGGCGGCCACTTCCGGTGCCGGCCGCTGGGCCCCTTGCCGTTGAAGGGCAAGGCGCAGCAGGTGGAGGCGTTTGAGGTCCTGGAGGATGACGTCTGAAGCTCACGCCAGGCGCCAGTCCACGACGGGAAGTCCCACGCGCTGCAGCGCGGCGTTGACGGCGCTGAACGGCCGGCTGCCCAAAAACCCCTGGTGCGCGGACAGCGGCGAAGGATGCGGTGCGGTGAGCACAGCGTGGCGCGCGGGGTCCAGCAGCGCGGCCTTTTTCTGCGCGGGCAGGCCCCACAGCACAAACACCCGCGCGGGGGCCAGCGCTGCCACCACGCGCACCACCTCGTCCGTGAGCACCTCCCAGCCCTGGCCGCGGTGGCTGTGGGGGGCGCCCTCGCGGACGGTGAGCACGGTATTGAGCAGCAGCACGCCCTGGCGCGCCCACGCCGTGAGCTCCCCGTCCCCCGGCGGCGCCAATCCGGTGTCCGCCTCCAGCTCCTTGAGGATGTTGCGCAGCGACGGTGGTGCCTTCACGCCGCGGCGGACGGAGAACGCCAGTCCGTGCGCCTGTCCTGCGCCGTGGTACGGGTCCTGCCCCAGGATGACCACGCGCACGGCTTCCGGGGCCACGTGCTCCAGCGCGGCAAACACCTCCGGCGCCGCCGGGAACACCGCATGGCGTGCGCGCTCCCCGTCCACAAACGCACACAACCGTTGGAACGCGGGCGTGTCCGTGACGGGGCGGAGTGCGCCCTGCCAGGCGGGGGGGATGTGCTGACGCATGGCGCCCCATAGCGCGGGTCCCGCACCTGGCCCAGGTCCCCGCGCGCCCTCGCCTGTTGCTGCCGGTGCTCCGCCCAGCGGCGCGGGCGGTGACCCAGCTCAGCCCCAAGTGCGCAGGCGGTAGTCCTCGTCGCGGTCACCGGCCGGGGTTGCAGCCGGCCCTGGAACACGGGCGCGGTTCCCTCGCCGTCACGGCGCGGCGGCGGGCTCTTCCGCCGTCACCCTGCGGCGCAGCAGCGCCACCACGGCGGCCACCAGCGCCAGCAGCAGCAGCGGGGGGATGAGCAGCCACGCCAGCGAGTGGACCGCGGCGGGCGCTGGCGGCGGGTCCTTCACAAACGCTGCCACCCGCGCTTCGCGCGCCTCCAGCGCGGCCACCCGCGCCGCCAGCCATGCCTCCGCAAACGCCGCCGCGCGCTCCTCACGCACGGCGTCCTCCGCGGCCGCCACGTCACCCTGGTAGCGGCTGTGCACCAGCCGCACCGCCGTCCCCACGCGTGAAAACGCGCGCGCCTGCAGCCAGTACAGGCTGTCCAGGTGCGCCTTCACGTCGGGCTGCCCCACGTCACCCAGCGCGGCATCCGGGTCCTCGGCCGCGGGGTCATAGCTTGCCGTGGGAACGTGCAGCCGCGGTGCGCTGGCGCCCAGTGCGTGGCGCAGCACCTCCGCCCCGTCACGGCTGGCCACGTCCACCAGGCGGCTGGCAACCACGCCCGCCGCGGGCACGTACGGCTTCTTCCCCATCCGCCCCAGCGCCTGGGCCACCGCCATCTCAATATCCTTGCGGAACTCACCGTCATCCACGGTGAGCGCCGGCACCAACGCGCGCGCGCTCTCCGGCAGCTCCTTGCCCGCCAGGCTGTCCGCCACCCGGCGGGCGGTCAGCGCGTCCGCCAGCTGCCGGTGGGTCCAGGCCAGCGCCAGCATGGATTCGTCCAAAGGGCGCAGCTCGCCCAAAAAGCCGCCCGCCGTGCCCAGGCTGCGCTCCCACGTGTACAGCCGCGCCGCCTGGAACAGGTCCCGCGCGCCCACCTGCACGCCGTTCACCGGGTCCCCCGCGTCACACAGGAAGTGCAGCGCCTGCCCAAAGAACTGCAGTGACAGCGCCCGGCCGCCCCACAGCGCCGCCAGCACGGCGAGGTCGTAGTGCGCCTGCACGTTCTCCCGCACGAACCCCTTCACCGGCCCCGCCGGCCATCCCAGCGCCACCGCATGACGGCGCCCGTCCGCCTTGAGCAGCTCCGGGTCCGCGGAGACCGGCACATCCGCAAACCCGTCATGCGCCCAGCGCTGCGACACGCGCCCCGTGGCCGCGCCAAGGTTGGCCTGCAGCGGGTCTCCGGGAACGGGCCGCCCGTCCGGGAGCACCAGCGGCTTGCCGGTGGCGTCCGTGGCCAGCACGTCCTGGTGGCGCTGGTCCAGGTCCGGCTGGCCGGCCCCGAGGGCCACAATCTCCGGCGCGGTGCCGGCCGCATCCCGCGCGTCATCCACGCCGGCCACCCGGCGCCCCGCCTGGACGCCCAGCAGCGCCTTGAGCAGGGCCGGGGTGAGGCCGGCTTCGCCCGCGCGGCGGACGTACGCGTCACGCAACTTGGGGTCCGGATGGGCGCGGAAGCGCACGTCCAGCCAGGCGCGGAACGCCGCCAGGTCCGCGTCCGCTGGCGCCACCAGCGCGTCCGACTTCAGCCGCGGGTCACCCTGGAGGGCGCGTTGGGCCTGCACGGGGTGGACGGGCGGCTCCCAGGCGTGCACCAGCACCGGGGCGGCCAGCAGGGGAAGCAGCCAGAAACGGGGTGGGCGCGGTGAAGAAAGGTGACCCATGGTTCCTCCTTAACGCCGGCGCCCGCGTCCGGCCGCGCGGGGTGAGACAACGCCCGGCGCGGGCCTGTTCCGGGCGTCAGATGGCCGCGGCGCGGCCACCCGGCGCGCCGGCGGACAGCCGCCGCGCGTAGTCCGCCCGGTGCGCGTCGTTGCCCAGCACCGTCCACGCGTCAGTCACCCGGCGGTAGACCGCACGGACCTCGGCCGCCAGGCGGCTGTCACGCAGGGCGGCGGCCAGGTCCGGGTGGAAGCAGCGGACCAGGGCCAGGTAGGCGGAGAGCACTTCGCGGCGGCCGGCGCTCATGGGCACCCCCAGCACCGCAAAATGGTCCAGCCGGTCCAGGTCCAACTGCATGAGCCGGTGGCGGCGCAGGTCAGCCGCCTGGGCCGCGGGGTCCACCGGCGCGGGGAACGGGACAGGCGTCAGGGTGCGCGGCCCCGCCGGCCGGACGTCCACGGGGGGGGCCACGGCCGGCAGGGTGCGCGGCATGGAGACCGCCGCCGCAAACGGCGTGGGCGTGACCACCGGCGCGGCGCGGGCCGTGCCGGGGCGGAAGCCGTCATCCTGGATGGACTCGCCCAGGGCGGCGGCCAGCAACAGGTGGCCGGGCGCGGGGACGGACAGGTAGCCGTCCACGGCCAGCGCCATGCGCCCGCCGGCATCCGCCGGCTCACCGCGGGCCACCAGCACCACGCAGCGCGTGCGCCCCTGCGCCATGGCGCCCACCAGGTCCTGCAGTGAGGGGGCGGACGCCTCCAGCAGCACCTGGCGGGCCAGGAACAGCATGGCCGGGCGCGTCCCGCCCAGGGTGGGCAGCGCCTTGTCCAGTGAATCATGGAGGAACAAGCCCGCCGGCAGGCGCGCCGCCAGGTTGATGAACGCCATCCGCGTGAACGGACTGCGCTCCACCACCACGACATCCCGCGGCCCCCCGGCCACTGGCACTGTGCTCATGCGGACCTCGCCCGCGTGCGCAACGCATCCATCTCCGCCTCCGTCATGCCGGTGAGCGTCCGCGTGAACGCCCCGTGCACCCGCCCCGTCTGGAGATCCACCGCCGCCACGTGCAGCATCCCGTCCTGGTCCATCTCCGCGCATACCTGCACGCGCACCTGCCCGGCGGCACCCATGGGCAGGTCCGCCACCAGCAGGTGGCCCAGTTCCACGTTGTCCACCGCGCGCGGGGATTCGCCCTGCACCACGGAGAGGCTCAGCGCCCGCTGCCCGTCCCGCGTGGTCCCCACCACCGCCTCCGCGTGTGCGGGCACCGGCGTGTTGCGCGCAAACAGCGGCACCACCCCGCCGTCCGGCGCGGCCAGCCCCAGCGGCTGGGGCACCACGTCCAGCAGCAACCCCGCGCGGCCGGCCCCACCGGCCACCTGCTCGGCCAGCGCCGCGGCGCCCAGCGCCACCGCCGCCGTGGGGTGCACGCCGGGCACGGGCGGGCGGCCCAGCTCCGCGGCCACCGCCGCGCGCACCGCTGGCACCTGGCTGGTGCCCCCCACCATCACCACGCCGTCCAGCGCCGGCGCGGCCAGCCCCGCGGCGCGCAGCACCTCCCGCGTCACCGCCAAGGACCGCTGCACCAGCGGCGCCACCGTGTGCGCCAGCCACGCGCGCGTGACGGAGACCGACAGGTGCAGCGGCACACCGCCGCGGCGGCCCACGTGATTGAGCCGCACGGGCATCTCGTCATGGACCGCCAGGGCGATCTTGGCGCGCTCACAGGCGTGCAGCAGCGTGGCCCAGGTGGACGGCGTCTCCCGCAGGTCCACGCCGTGCTCCTCCAGGAACTGCTGGCGGATGCGCTCAGCCATGGCGCGGTCCATGTCATCACCGCCCAGCGCCATGTCCCCGCCGGTGGCAATGACGCGGAACACGTCCGCGCTGCGCTCCAGCACGGTCACGTCAAACGTGCCGCCGCCAAAGTCGTAGATGAGGAAGGTCCCGTCCGGCAGCGGCGGCGCAATGGAGAGCGCGGCGGCGGTGGGCTCGTTGACCAGCCGCAGCACCTCCAGGCCGGCCTGCCAGGCGGCCACGCGCGTGGCCTCGCGCTGCGCGTCATTGAAGTTGGCCGGCACCGCAACGACGGCGCGCCGCACGGGCACACCCAGGCGGCGTTCGGCCAGGGCGCGCAGGTGGCGCAGCACGTCCGCGGACACGGCGGAGGGCGCCACCGTGCCGCCGTGCAGGGAGATGAGCGGGTAGTTCCCGTCCCCCTTCACCACGCGGTAGGGCCGGGCACCCACGGCGGCGCGCACCTCCGGGTCCACCCACGCCCGGCCAATGAGCCGCTTGGCAGCGAACACCGTGTGCGCCGGCGCATCAATGAGGAAGGGCACCGCGTCATGCCCCGCCACGGCCGGGCCGCCCGCCGGGTAGTGCACCACGGACGGGTGGTCCACGCGGCCTTCGTCATCCGGGATGGCCACACACAGGCCACGCGAGGACCACGCCACCGATGAGCGGCTTGTCCCCAGATCTATCCCGACGACCGGCCCCATTTCGCCCCCTCCCCCGAGAGGTGTGCGGCATTATCCCACCGGCACCAACGCCGCAAGGCGGGGCGGTCAGCCGCGAACCTGGCGAAACCTGCTGGACAGGGGGAGGGTGGGATGTTTCTGGGGTCACCCGTGCCTGGGCTCGGGGGCAGGATGTAGGCGGTGGGGGGTCACGCGTGGGACACGCGGGGGTCACCCGCGGGTCCGGTGGGGGTCACCGCCCAGGCAACTGGGGGTCACCAGGTAGGCGGAGGGAGGGCACCTGTAGGTGGAGGTGAGGTCCCGGGGCGGCTCCTGGGGGTCACGGAAGGGGCGCCGGGGGTCACGGAAGGGGCGCCTGGGGGTACGGAAGGGGCCGCCGGGGGGCACGGATGTGGTTCGGGGGGTCACCGGGCGGTCGCCAGGGGCTCACCTACCCACGCCGGGGGGGTACCTTACCTACCTACCTACCTACCCCACCTCCCTCAGCGCCCGCGGGGGGTCGGGGAACGGGCGCGAGGCCCTCGGCAACGCAGCGCCCGTCATGTTCCCAACCCAGAAATGCGACCGCCGCGGGCACCCGCGTGGGCTGCCATGGGTCCGCTGCCGTGCCCGTCAGCGGAAGCCGAGCCGCCAGGTCAACAGCCCCAGGAACTTGTTCACCGGGTGGCTGCGCGGAAGCCGCGGGAAGGCGGGCGGCCGGCGCAGGCCCACGGTGTCCAGCATGGCGCCCAGTTGGCGGTGGGAAGGGAACCGCGCCACGGCGGCGCGCAGGTGGTCCACGCAGGCGCCGCGCTCACCGGTGGCCAGCAGCACGCGCGCGGCACACCACTGCACGTCCGCGTCCCCCGGGCTGGTCCGGGACGCGGTGGCCACAATCTCCAGGGCGCGCCGCGCCTGGCCGCGCTCCTGCACCAGCAGGACGGCGTAGTGCGCGGCCACCAGGGCGTCCTCCGGCCAGCGCTGGTTGGCCCACTCCAGCACGCGCAGTGCCTCCAGGGCGTGGCCCAGCCCCTCCCAGCGGCGTGCGTCCTCACAGGCGGCCTGGGGGGTGGCCAGGCGGGGCGGGACGGAGGGCGCGCGGAGGGGACCGGACATGCGGCCCGCATTCTAGCCGGGCGCGGCGGATTCCGGGAAGGCGCCGCGTGCCACGGCGGCGGGACGCGCGGGCGCGCCTGGGCTATGAGGCCACGCGTGCCCCTGACGCATGACGACGAACCGACCGCGGCCCCACGCCGGCGCGGTCGCCCGGGAGACGCCCCAGCGCCCACGGAGCGGGTGACCCACGTGGTGATGTCCTACAGCCGCGGGTTTGCGTGGCTGCGGGCGGTGGGCCCGGACGGGTTCACACCGGCGCTGTCCGCCGTGGAGCGGGTCCAGTGCCGCCCGGGCGTCACGTGCGTGGTGGGGGACCGCGTGGAGGTGGCGGGCGGCAACGTGGCCGGCGTGCTGCCGCGGCGGGGCACACTGTCCCGCGCAGTGGGTCCGCAGCAGCAGTTGTTGGCGGCACACGTGGACCGGCTGGTGCTGGTGGTGGCGGTGGGGCGGTCCCTGCGCGAAGGGTTTGTGATGCGCGGCCTGGTGTCCGCCACGCTGCAGGGCCTGGCGCCGCTGGTGGTGGTGAACAAGATGGACGTGGACGACGGGGACGCCGCCGCGCAGGTGACGGCGTGGCAGGCCCTGGGCATTCCCGTCCAGCCCACCAGCGTGGTGCGTGGCGACGGGATGGACGCCTTGCGCACGGCGCTGGCGGCGGGGACCTCCGCGCTGCTGGGGCATTCAGGCGTGGGCAAGAGCACCCTCATCAACGCGCTGCGGCCGGGGGCCAACCGGCGCACCGGCGGGCTGGACTGGCAGGGCAAGGGCAGGCACGTGACGACCATGGCGGAGGCCATCCCCGACGGGAACAGCCTGCTGGTGGACCTGCCCGGCGTGCGGGAGCTGGGGCTGTGGGGCGCCACCCCGGAGGACATCCTGGACGCGTTTCCGGACGTGAAGGCCGCCATCACGCGCTGCCACTTCCCGGACTGCAGCCATGACGAGGGCACGGCGGGCTGCGCCGTGCTGGAGGAACTGGACGCGGGGCGGCTGGACCCCGGACGCGTGGAACTGTGCCTGCGCATGCAGCAGAGCGTGGCGCTGGGCCTGGAGGGTGGGGGCCGCCTGTGAGCGGTCAGGCCTCGGCGCGGCCGGCGGCGTCCAGGGGCGCCAGCGTGTAGACCATCACCGGCTCGTCAAAACCCTTCACGGTGGCGCGGCGGCCCTCGTGCACCTGGACCATGCCGCGCACCGCGTCAAACGTGGGCTGGTCAATGACAATCTCGCCGCCGCGCGCCAGGCCCTGCAGGCGTGCCGCCAGGTTCACCGTGGGGCCAATGACGGTGTGGTCCAGCCGCTCGCCGTAGCCAATGGTTCCCAGGATGGCGTGGCCGGAGGTGACCCCCACGCCCACGCCCACGGGCAGAAACCCGCGCTCAAACCAGTTGACCTTCAGCTCCTCCAGCCGCTCCAGCAGCTGCTGCGCCGCCATCACCGCACGGCGCGCGCTGTCCGGGTGCATGGCGGTGGCGCGGAAATAAGCCAGGATGCCGTCACCCATGAACTTGTCCAGCACCCCGCCCTCCGCGGCGACGATGCGGTTCACCTCCGGCAGGTAGTCCCCCAGCAGGTCCACCACGTCCTCCGGCGCGGAAAACGCGCTGGCGTCCGTGAAGCCGCGGATGTCGCTGAACAGCACGCTGATGGGCTGCCGCGTCGGCGGACTGCCCACCTCGCCGGTCTGGACCTGCTCCAGCACGCCGGGGGACACGTAGCGCGCCAGGACGTTCACCGTGTCGCGCTCGCGCTCCACCGCGCGCTTGAACCGGTCCGCGGCCAGCCGCGCGTCCACCGCCTCGTGGTTTGCCAGCGTCGTGGCGTGCCGCGCCAGCGCCAGCGCGGTCAGGGACCGGACCCGCAGCACCAGGTCGCCGCGGTCCACCCGGCCGCGGACAATGCCGTCGGGGAGAGCATCCAGGGAGCGCGGCAGCGGATCATTGGACTCCACCAGCAGCAGCACCGGCGCCGCCGCGTCTTCCGGGTGCGGCCGCAGCACGGCCACCGCGTCCAGGCCCTCCTGCAGCTGGCGGGTGAGCACCAGCAGCACCGGCGGCGGCTCGTCAGCCGGGCGGTCCTTGAGCCACCCGCAGGCGGCGTTGGCGTCATCCAGTGACGTCAGGTGGTGAAACGGGGCCAGGATGTCATGCACATGCCCGCGCACCAGCGACGACCCGCCGACCAGCAGGACGCGGACCGTGATGCGCGGCGTGGGTGAGCGTGACGTGGTGTTCGACGACAAGGTTCACCGCCTGGGCCGTGCCATCCTGCGCCGCGCTCCCGGGGCGGTCAAAGCCGCCGCCACGTCCCGACGGGCTTTCCCGCGGCCCGCCCGGTGCGGTACCCAACCACCCGCGCGCACACCCGCCACGGAGACCTTCCCCATGCGCCCTGCCCTGCTTGTTTTGGCCGCGTTCCCGGTGGTGTTCCCGTCCGCGGGCTGCAAGAAGGACGCTGCGCCACCGCCCGCCGCGGCAGCGGCGCCCGCAGCGCCGGCCGGTCCCAGCGTGGGGCTGGTGTTTGACGTGGGCGGGCGCGGTGACAAGAGCTTCAATGACGCGGCGGACCGCGGGCTGACGCGGGCGCACAAGGAGCTGGCGGCGCGCGTGGAGGTGGTGGAGCCCGGCGAAGGCGTGGACCGCGAGGCCGCCCTCCGGCAGCTGGCCGCGCGCAAGCTGGACCTGGTCATTGGCGTGGGGTTCCTGTTCACCGACGACATCAACCGCATGGCGGCGGACTTTCCGCAGCAGAAGTTTGCGTGCGTGGACTACACGGTGACGCCGGGCAAGCCCATCCCGCCCAACGTGCTGGCCCTGAAGTTCAAGGAGGAGGAGGGCAGCTTCCTGGTTGGGGCGCTGGCCGCGCTGCTGTCCAAGGGCAACAAGCTGGGGTTTGTGGGCGGCATGGAAATCCCGCTCATCCACAAGTTCCGCGCGGGCTACACGGCGGGCGCCCGGCACGTGCGCCCGGACGCGGAGGTGCTGGTGACGTTTGCCGGCGTGACGGGCGAGGCGTTTGCCAACCCCGGCAAGGGCAAGGAACTGGCGCTGAGCCTGTACGGCAAGGGCGTGGACATCATCTACCACGCGGCCGGATCCACCGGGCTGGGGGTGTTTGAGGCGGCGCGCGCGCAGAAGAAGCTGGCCATTGGCGTGGACAGCGACCAGTGGGCGGAGGCGCCGGGCGTGGTGCTCACCAGCATGGTGAAGCAGGTGGACGTGGCGGTGTTTGACGCGGTGAAGGCGGTGCAGGACGGGACGTTCAAGGGGGGCGTGCGCGAATTGGACCTCAAGGGCGGCGGCGTGGACTACATCTACGACGAGCACAACAAGGCGCTCATTCCCGACGACGTGCGGGCCAAGGTGGAGGCGCTGCGCGCGGAGATTGTGGCCGGGCGCATTGCGGTGCCCAACCAGTGAACGGCGCATGACCGTGACGCCCCTGTTGGAGGCGGTGGAGCTGAGCCGCGCCTACGGCGCGTGCGTGGCCAATGAGCGCGTCTCCCTGGCGCTGCGCGCGGGCCGCATCCACGCGCTGGTGGGCGAGAACGGCGCGGGCAAGAGCACGTTGTGCCGGATGCTGTTTGGGCTGGTGCGGCCGGATGCCGGGCGGATCCTGGTGGACGGGCGGGCGGTGACGCTGCGCTCCCCGCGTGACGCCATGGCCGCGGGGCTGGGGATGGTGCACCAGCACTTCATGCTGGTGGACGAGCTCACCGTGGCGCAGAACGTGGTGCTGGGCCGGGAGCCCCGCCGCGGCGGCCGGATGGACCTGGCGCGCGCCGAAGCGGAGACCGCGGAACTGGCGGCGCGGTTTGGGCTGGCGGTGGACCCGCGCGCGCCGGTGGGCGGGCTGGCGGTGGGCGTGCAGCAGCGCGTGGAGATCCTCAAGGCGCTGCACGGTGGGGCGCGCGTGCTGCTGCTGGACGAGCCCACGGCGGTGCTGACCGCGCAGGAGGTGGACGCGCTGCTGGCCGTGCTGCGGCGCCTGCGCGATGAGGGACGCGCGATCCTGGTGGTCACCCACAAGCTCCCCGAGGTGATGGCGGTGTCTGACGAGGTCACCGTGCTGCGGCAGGGCCGCGTGGTGGGCCGCCTGGACACCGCGGCCACCAGCGCCGTGGCGCTGTCCGAGCTGATGGTGGGCCGGCACGTGGACCTGTCCCGGCGGCCGCGGACGACGACGCCCGCCGAGGAACGCCTGCGCGTGGAGGACCTGGTGGTGCGCGGCCCCGACGGACGCGCGCGCGTCAACGGCGTGTCCCTGTCCGTCCGGGCCGGTGAGGTGGTGGGCATTGCCGGCGTGGAGGGCAACGGCCAGGCGGAGCTGGTGGAGGGGCTGTGCGGGGCGCGGTCCCCCGCGTCCGGGCGCGTGGTGCTGTGCGGACAGGACGTGTCGCGGGCCAGCGTCCGCCGCCGCCGGGACGCGGGCCTGTGCCACGTCCCGGAGGACCGCCTGGCGCAGGGACTGGTGCCGGCCATGGCGGTGGCGGACAACGCGGTGCTGGGCGTCCACCACCGCGCCCCTGCGTCCCGCGGCGGCGTGCTGCGGCGCGCAGGAATCGCCGCGGCGGCCCAGGCGCTGGTACGCGCGTATGACGTGCGGCCAGCGGACCCGGCGCTCCCGGTGGCGGCGTTGTCCGGAGGCAACCAGCAGAAGGTGCTGGTGGGGCGCGAACTGTCCGCGGGGCCGCGCGTGGTCATCCTGGCGCAACCCACGCGCGGGGTGGACGTGGGCGCCATGGAGCGCATCCACGCGGCCATCCTGGCGGCGCGGGACGCGGGGCTGGCCATCCTGCTGGTGAGCGCGGAGCTGACCGAGCTGCTGGCGCTGTCCGACGTCATCCACGTGCTGTATCGCGGGCGCATTGTGCACACCGTGGACGCCGCGGCCGCCACCGTGGAGTCACTGGGACCGCCCATGCTGGGCGCCGGGGTGGCCGCGTGAGGCGCGCTGTGCTGCTCGCACTGCTGCCCGCGGCGCTTGCCGTGACCACGGTGGCCGTGCTGGGCGCCATCATCATTGGCGCGCTGGGCAAGGACGCGCTGGAGGTGGGCGGGCAGGCGCTGCACGCCACGCTGCTCACCGGCTACGGGTTGAGCCAGGTGTTCTTCAAGTCCACGCCGCTCATCCTGTGCGGGTTGGCCGTGGCCGTGCCCCTGACGGCGGGGCTGTTCAACGTGGGCGGTGAAGGACAACTTGCGGCGGGCGGCCTGGCGGCGGCGCTGGTGGCGGGCTGGCTGGCTGGCGCCGGCGCAGTGGCGACGACGGCGGCGGTGATGGCGGCGGCGTTGGCCGGCGGCGCGGCGGGTGCGGGGTGCGGGGTGCTGCGGCACACCCGCGGCGTGCACGAGGTCATCAGCACCATCATGGCCAACTTCATCCTGGCTGCCGGGTGCGGGTGGCTCCTGCACGCGTTTGCCGCGGAGCCGGGGACGTCCCACACGCCGGAGCTGCCGGCGGACGTGTTGTTCACGCGGCTGGGCAGCGTTCTGGACGCGGTGCAGGGCTCGCTGTTGTCCACGTCACTGCCGCTGGCGCTGGTGCTGGCCGCGCTGCTGCAGTGGGTGCTGTGGCGGACGGTGTGGGGCTTTGAGCTGCGCGCAAGTGGCCTTGCCCCGCGCGCGGCCGTGCACGCGGGCATCCGCGCCGCCGCCATGGTGGTGGGCAGCATGGCGCTGGGCGGCGCGCTGGCGGGGTTGGCCGGCGCGCACTTCGTGCTCGGCGCGCGGCGTTTCTTTGAAGAGGGCATGAGCGGGGGCGAAGGCTTCCTGGGCATCGCCGTGGCGCTCATGGCGCGCTCGCAGCCGGCCGCGGTGGTGCCCGCGGCGCTGCTGTTCGCCGCGCTGTCGCAGGCGGGCCTGTCCATGGCGTCGCACGTGCCGCGCGAGCTGGTGCTGGTGCTGCAGGGCGCGGTGGTGCTGGTGCTGGGGGGCACCGGCCCGCTCGTTGACGCGCTGTCCCGCCGCCGTGCGGAGGTGCGCGATGGGTGAGCTGCTGGCGGTGCTCGCCGGCGCGCTGCGCATCAGCACGCCGTACACGCTGGCCGCGCTGGGTGGGGCGCTCAGCGAACGCTCCGGCGTCGTCAACATCGCGCTGGAGGCCGGGCTGCTGATGGGCGCGCTTGCGCATGCCGTCGTCGCGCACGCGTCTGGGAGCCCGTGGCTGGGGCTGCTGGCCGCCATGGCGGCGGGCGTCGCCGTGATGGCGCTGCATGCGGCGCTGTGCCTGCACGCGCGCGCCAACCACATCATCGTCGCGGTGGGCCTCAATCTGCTCGCCGTGGGGACGGGGCGGTTTGCGCTCAAGGCGCTGTACAACTCCGCGGCCAACGGGCCGCGCGTGGACGGTTTTGAGACCACGTGGTGGCACGCGGTGCAGGAGCTGCCGGTGGCGGGGACGGTGGCGGGCACGCCGTTGGTGCTGGTGGCCATCCTGCTGGTCCCGGCGGTGGCGTTTCTCGTTGACCGCACTGTGCTGGGCCTGCGCATCCGCGCGGTGGGCCAGCACCCCGCGGCCGCCGAGACGCAGGGCGTGAACGTGCTGCGCGTGCGCTGGGCCGCGCTGCTGTTGTGCGGACTGCTGTGCGGCCTGGGCGGCGCGTACCTGGCGGCGGACCAGCACCAATTCACGCAGGGCATGTCGGCCGGGCGCGGGTTCATCGCCGTCAGCGCGGTGGTGTTCGGTCAGTGGCGCCCGGCGCGCGTGTGGGTGGGCTGCCTGTTGTTTGGCCTGCTGGAGAGCCTGCAGATCAGCCTGCAGTCCTCCAGCGTGGGCATCCCCGGGCAACTGGTGCAGATGCTCCCGTACGCCATGACGTTGGTGGTGCTGGCCCTTGCCGCGTCCCGCGCCAACGCACCGCGCGCGCTGGGCCAACCGTGGCCCGCGGGCCGCTGAGACGTCAGCGCGCCGTGGACTCCCAGCGCGTGGCGCTGGTCTTCAGGCGCGGATGGGAAACCAGCAGGTGCCACAGCACCGCGCACGTCCCCTCCGTGTGCGGCGTGACGTGGTCCTTGTTGACCACGGGGACCAGCACGCACGCGTCCGCCACGTTGGCGGTGTGGCCGCCGTCCCGGCCGACGATTCCGTAGATGCGCGCGCCGGCGGCCCTGGCCACGTCCAGCGCGCGCACCAGGTTGACGCTGACGTTGCGCACCGCGTCCCCGCCACCGACGGAGAACACCAGCACGGCGTCACCCTTGCGCACGCGGCTCACCTGCAGCCAGCTGGCGAACACCGTCTCCCAGCCCTCGTCGTTGGTGCGCGCGGTCAGCTCGCTGACGTTGTCCGTGGGCGCGTAGGCCTCCATCCCGCAGATCTTCCGGAAGTCATTCACGGCGTGGGACGCATGCCCCGCTGAGCCACCCACGCCCAGGATGAACAGGCGCCCACCGTCCGCCCGCACGCGCGCCAAACCGTCGGCCACGAGCTCCAGGCTGGCAGCATCCACCGCGCGCAACACCTCCACCGCCTCATCCAGGAACGCCCTGCTGAACGACGTCATCCGGCCCTCCGCACGCCCACCAGCAGCGCGTCCACAAACCCGCCGAGATCCTCGCCCCACCAATCCGGCTCCAGGCCCCGGTCCGCCAGCACCCGGCACGCGTCACACTTGCGGGGCCCGATGAACCCCGTGCGCGTGCCCGCCGCACGGCCCGCCTCCACGTCAGTCACGCCATCACCCACCATCCACGCGGCGGACGCGGGGACACCCGAGGCGCGCAGCGCATCCTCCAGCATCCCGGGACGCGGCTTGCGGCACGCGCAACCATCCTCGGCGCGGTGGAAGCACACGTGGCTGGAGTGAATCCGCGCACCGCCTGCCGTCACCACCTCCAGCACGCGCGCGTGGACCGCCTCCAGGTTGGCGCGCGTGGTCTTGCCCTTGGCCGCTGACGGCTGGTTGGTGACGACGGAAAGCAGGTACCCGGCTTCATGCAGGCGCCGCACCAGCACCGGCACCGCCGCCGGCACCACCACCTGCGCGGGATGCAGCGGGCTGTCTATTGTGCCCTGCTCCGGGTCCACCACAACGGCGTTGAGCACCCCGTCACGGTCCAACAACACGTGTCCCCGCGGTGAGGTCACAACCGGAACCCCGCCTTCACGGCGTCGTTGCGGAACATCTTCACGGTATCCAGCGAATACTCCGCGAGGTCCTTCCCGTGCAGCGCCAGCTTGCCCATCAGGTCCGGCGTGCACGTGATGATGTGGCAGCCGCACGCGTCCGCCTGGAACACGTTGAGGACTTCGCGCGGGCTGGCCCACAGGATGCGCGCACCCGGCCGGTCACGGAACTGTGCCACCGCGTCCCGCATCAACGGCACCGGGTCCCGGCCGGTGTCCGCAATGCGCCCCGCAAAGATGGACAGGATGACGTCATCATCCGGACGGAGAACCGCGTGCAGCGCGTCCAGCTGCGCCTTGGGAAGGATGGCGGTGACGTTGAGCTTCACGCCCGCGTCACACAGGCGGCGGATGAGCGGGATGCTGCTTTCCCCGCGGGTGTTGGTGATGGGGATCTTCACGTTGACGTTGCGGCCCCACCCGGCAATCTCGCGCGCCTGGCGCTCCATCTCGGCAAACTCGTCGTCAAAGACCTCAAAGCTGACGGGCAGGTCCGTGATGGCGTCCAGCACTTGCCGCGCAAAGGCGCGGTAGTCCGTGAGGCCCGCTTTGGCCATCAGCGTGGGATTGGTGGTGAAACCGCGGATGATGCCGCTGTCCCGCGCGCGCAGCATGTCCTGCAGGTTGGCTCCGTCGGAAAAAATGTGCACACGCAGCGTCGGTGCGGCCATGGCCTCCTCGAACCCCGTCTGGTGCGGCATGGTGGAACCTGCGCGTGCGGCGGTCAACCCGGGCGCTGGACGGAGGCGGGCGCGGACCCCAGGATCGTCGCCGTGAATGAAGTGCGCCCACGCTCCACGGTTGCCCGCGCGGCCATCGTCGTCGCCCTGGGGTTGGGCCCCACGGCATTGTGGCGCGCGGAGATCGCATGGCGGTGGGGCTGGGAGGGCCTGGCCTGGGTGCGCGGTGGTGTGCCGGGGTCCGCGTTTGCCGCGTGCCTCGCAGGTGCGGCGGGGCTCGCAGTTGCCGCAACTGGGGCGGGCACGGTCACGCTCGGGCGGCGGCTCGCGTTCGTGGTGACCGTCGCCGCCGTGTTTTCGGCGGGTTTCCTCGTCGCGCGCAATGCACTGATGGAGGTGGTGGGCAACCGGTTCTTCGGGATGCTGCCGGGAGGCAGCCGGGCGCTGATGGCATCGGGCATCGTCGTGGCACCCGTGGCCGCGGCGGCAGCCGTGACCGAGTTGCTCCCGCTCTTGGGGCTCCGCCCGACGTGGAAGCACGCGCTGCTGTTGTTGGGCGCATTGATGTGCGCGTGGCCCGCGGGGGCCGCACTGATCCACCTCTTCCCCGCCCCAGGCGGCCAGACTGACGAGATCCACGCCGTGAAGGCCGGCCACGCGGTGTTCTGCGCGGTGGTGTTCCCGGCGGCGGCCATGGCGCTGGCGCACCGCAGCAGGTGAGTTCAATGCACCCGCGGTTGAGCTTCAGGCATGCCGTGGTACCACGAGTGCTGGGGCTGACGACGGAAGGCGCCCCACGCGTAGAGCGCGCGCTGGGCGGCCAGCGCAGCGTGGCGCCTTCAGTCGCCGTCCTGGCCTGATCCGTGGGAACCAAGCGGGCTGGTCAGCGGCGCTTCTGACCGGCCCGCAGGCCCCGGCGGAAGCGCCGCACTGCGTCGTACGTGGTGGGTTCCGCGGCGCAGCGCACCAGGGCACCCAGGTCCAGACCCGGCAGACACACGCTGCGCTGCACCGGGTGGTAACGGCCGCCTTTGAGACGGTGCACGTCGAGTTTCCCGCCTTCGAACAGCCAGACTTCCGCGACCCCCAGGGCCGCGTACACCTCAAGCTTGTCCAGGCCCCCGGAGGTGTGGATGACCTCGATTGCCAAGTCAGGACGGTTCTTGTCCTCACCGATGATGTAACACTCGTCGGGCTCGACGGCCCGGCGGCGAGGGCGCGATTTGAGCGTCCACGACCCCACAGCCGTGAAGCGGATGTCGTGCTCGAAGCAGTAGGCCTCCACCATGCGCCCAAGGGCGCTCTTGACGGACTCGTGCGCCCTGGAGGGGCTCATCATTTCAAGAACTCCGTCGAGAAATGTGATGCGCGGCACCGGGGCGTCGCCCTTGAGGCGCATGAACGATTCAAACTGCGACCAACTCAGTCCTCTGAGGAACACCCGCTGGTCGCGCTCCTCGTGGGCGGCGGCGTACTCGGGGCGGAGGGCAGCGGCGGCAACCATGGTGGCATCATCGGCTCCCGACGGAAGCGGGACAAGGGCACCAGGGGCCCTGGGGCGCAGGGCGATCGCATTCTGGCTTGGGAACTTGAGAGGGGGGCTGCGTTCCGGAGGGCCGTGAGTCGAGGCAAGGGCGTGTGGCTCTGAAAAAGGTCAGCGGAAACGATCTGTTGCGTGCGAGGTCAAAGGCGAGTCCTCGA
>JACRCW010000103.1 GCA_016218805.1 Deltaproteobacteria bacterium
CCCGGCCGCCGGGGCTGGGTTGAGCTGCCCGCAGCGCAGCGTGGCGGCGGTGTCGGCGGCGGGGATGTTCCCGTGCCAGGCGCGTTGCACGCCGGGAGACAGCTCCCCGTGCCGCACGGGTGAGGGTTGCGTGTCCCGTGACGACGGAGCGGAGAGCTACTGCATGCCCATCTACCCAACGGATCCGGCGGCCAGCGGCGCACTCAGCTGCGCGGCGGACAGCCTGGCGGCGGTGTCCGCGGCGGGCGTCTTCCCGTGTCAGGCCCGTTGCCGCACCGGTGAAAGTCATTCCTGCCGGACGGGTGAGGGCTGCGTGTCCCGTGACGACGGTGCCACGAGCTACTGCATGCCCCTCCACCGGGGGCCCGCCCGCGGTGGGTAGCCCGCGCGGGGCGGTTGGCCGCGTCCTCAACCGGTCTTGAGCGCGTGCACGTCCGCCGGTGCGTCGTCCACGTCCGTGGGCTGCGGCTGGTGCAACGGGAGCCCCAGCGCGCGCACGCCGTCCGCCGGCACCGCGCCCAGCCGCCGCAGCGCCACCGCCTCGGCGGCAATGGCCACGGCAATCTCCTCAGGCGTCTGCGCGCCCAGGTCCAGGCCCACCGGGCTGTGCAGCCGGCGCAGATCCTCCGGCGTGAACCCCTTGTGCCGGCAGCGTTCGCGCGTGCGCAGCGCCTTGCGGCGGCTGGCAATGAGCCCCAGCCAGTGCGCCGGCCGGCGCAGGCACCGCTCCACCAGCGCCTGGTCCAGCGCGTGGTCATGCGTGCACACCAGCACGTACGCGCGTTCAGAGAACGGCAGGCGCGCCAGGTCCGCCTCTGCCGTCCCGTCCACCAGGGACACCGCGGACGGGAACCGCTCCAAGGTGGCAAACCCCGCGCGCTCATCCGCCACGTGCACGTCAAAACCCAGCGGGGCCATCACCCGCGCGCATGCCAGGGCCACGTGACCACCGCCCAGCAGGATGAACGCGGGCCGCGGCAGCAGCGGCTCCAGGTACAGGCGCATCACGCCGCCGCAGCACATGCCCAGCTCCTGGCCCAGCTTGACCTCGACAAAACGCGGTTCGCCCGCGCGCAGCACGTCCGGGCACGCGGCCACCGCGGCGTGCTCCACTGCACCGCCCCCCACCGTCCCGCGCGTTTCCCCGGACGACAGCCACACCATCCGCGCGCCCGGCTTGCGGGGCGTGGAGCCGCGGCAGTCCACCACCGTCACCACCACGGCAGGGGTGCCGGTGCGCTCCAGTGCGGCCAGTTCGTCGTAGGACACCATGCCGGAGGGTTTACCTTGCTGTCTGCGGGGGGCAAGCCGTCACTTGCGCGGCGGTTCAGCCATGGGCGGTGGCGGTGCACCCGGGGGCGGCGCGCCCGCCGCGGGCGGGGGTGCGGCGGGCGGCGGGAGCGGCGCGGTGGGCTTGTCCGTCTTGTCCGGGATGAGCTGGAAGGTGAAGGTGGTGTCCCCAATCTTGAACGTGTCCCCGTGCAGCAGTGTGCGGCGGTCCACGCGGTGGCCGCCCACAAAGATTCCGTTCTTGCTCCCCAGGTCATGCAGCGCAAAGTACCCGGTGGACTCACGTGAGACGGACGCGTGCTGCCGGCTCACGCCTTCATCCTCCAGCACCACGTCACAGCTGTCCCGGTCCCGGCCAATGATGGTGCGCGCGCGCGTCAGCGTCAGCGGCGTGGGCGGGATGCCCGGCCGTGTCACCAACAGCACGCCGGTGCCGCCACGGCGCTCGCGGACCTTCTTTTCGCGGCGGCTGGATTTCACCATTCGCGTGGGTTCCGTCTCATGGGGCGGGGGCCGCGCCGGAGCGGCTGGCGCAGCGGGGGCCGCCGGCGCCGCGTTGGGGGCCGGCGGCGGCTCGGTTCCCAGCGCCGGGACGTGGGCGGGCGGGGCCGCCGCGGCCGGGGCCGCGCCGGGGGGCGGCGCGCCCTGGGGCGGTTGCGGGTTCGCCGGAGGCGCCTTGGGATCGTTCATCGCGGCGCGGAGTGCAGCGCGCGGGCACGGGCGCTGTCAATCGCGCGCGGCGGCGGCCTTCTCCACGTCGTCCGCGGATGGACCGTCCATCCCGTCCAGCGTGACCTCCACCTGCTTGACCCGCCGTTCCGTGCGCGAGGTCACCCGCCAGGTGGCCCCGTGCCCCAGGTAGCTGCGCCCCGCCTGCGGAATCTCGCCCGCCAGCATGAGCACCACGCCGGCCACCGTCTCCGCCGCCAGGTCCTGCGGCAGGCGCAGCCCCGTGGCGCGCTCCAGCTCGCGCAGCGGCGTCATGCCCGCGGCCATCCACCGGCCCGGCGCCACCTCGCGCAGCCCGTCGGTGGAGGGGTCCTTGGACTCGTGGAACTCGCCCACCAGCTCTTCAAACAGGTCCTCCACCGTCACCATGCCCACCAGCCCGCCGTGCTCATCCACCACCATGGCCACGCGCTCACGCTTCTCCTGCATCAGGCGCAGGAGCGCGGGCGCCCGCGTCGTCTCAGGGACGAACATGGCCTTGCGCACCAGGTCATGCAGCACCAGCAGGTTGCCGTGCTGGACGGTGGTCATCACGTCGGTGGCGGTCACGTAGCCCAGGATCTTGTCCGGGGTCTCGTCCACCACGGGCATGCGGTGGAAACCCTCTTCACAGAACACGCGGAGGATCTCCTCGCGGCCGGCGCGCATGTCCACGGTCTTGAGGCGCGCGCGCGGCACGCACACCTCGCCCGCGGTGAGGCTGTTGAAGTCCAGCGCGCGTGACGCAATATCCCCGCTGCGCGGATCCAGCGCGCCGGACCGGCTGGCCTCTTCAATGAGCACGCGCAACTCCTCCGCGTTGACGCGGGATTCCGTGAAGCTGGCGCGGTCCCCAAACGGCTTGAGCAGCAGGTTGGAGGACTGGGTCAGCAGCCACACCACGGGGCGCGCCGCGCCGGACAGCCAGGCCAACGGGCGCGCGGACCACAGCGCCAGCGTCTCCGCGTGGTGCATGGCCACGCTCTTGGGGACCAGCTCGCCAATGACCAGCGTCACATACGCCACGCCCCCCACCACCATGCCCAGCGCCAGTTCGCCGGGAAGCGCGGGGTAGGCCTCCGCGCCGGGCACATGGGCAAGCGCGCCGCGCAGCCACGCCGCCACCGTGTCTGTCAGGCGTGCGCCGCCAAACGCCGCGGCCAGCGACGAGATGAGCGTGAGCCCCACCTGTATGGTGGCCAGCAGGTTCTCCGGGTGGGCGCGCAGGGCCAGCACGCGCGCGGCGCCCGCGTGGCCGCGGCCGGCCAGCTCCTTGAGCCGGCTGTGGCGCGCGGTGACCATCGCCATCTCCGCCGCCGAGAACACGCCATTGGCCACCACGAGCCCCAAGATGAATATCAAGTCTCCCAGCATGAACGTGCGCACCCCCGGGGGAAGCTCCATGGTGGGTCCTCGTCGGGGTTGAAGCAAGGGGCAGCCGGCGGGTTGCAGGCCCCACGGACCGCTGGTATTTGCCGCGTCCCGCTGCGCATGGCACCCGGCCGTGCACGAGGAGAGATGGCCGAGCCTGGTTGAAGGCGCCTGACTCGAAATCAGGTTTACCGCAAGGTAACGGGGGTTCGAATCCCTCTCTCTCCGCCACGGAAACCCCGGCGGGGGGCCATGCGGGCGGGAAGACGCAAGTTGGCAAGAGCAGTTGACGACGAGGAGGAAAGCGACAAGGAGAGGTGACCGAGAGGCCGAAGGTGCACGACTGGAAATCGTGTGTACCGAAAGGTACCGAGGGTTCGAATCCCTCTCTCTCCGCCAGATGTTCCGCCCCTGTCCCGGGGCGTATGACCACCGCGCAACCGCAACGCCCGAACCCCGCCAGGTCCGGAAGGAAGCAACGGTAGGGCGCACTGCGGTGTGCGCGGTGGTCTTTTTTGGGGTCCCGCGCGCCGTGCTATGGCGCACCGCCCGCAAGGGAAAGGAGCCCGCTCATGTCCTACGTTGTCCTGGCCCGCAAGTGGCGTCCGCAGGCGTTTGAGGATGTCATTGGCCAGGAGCACGTGGTGCAGACGCTGCACAACGCCATCGGGTCCAACCGGGTGGCGCACGCCTTCCTGTTCACCGGGGCGCGCGGCGTGGGCAAGACCACCGCGGCGCGCCTGTTGTCCAAGGCGCTGTGCTGCGAAAAAGGCCCGCGGCCGGAGCCGTGCAACGCGTGTGCGGCCTGCCAGGAGATCACCTCCGGCAACAGCGTGGACGTGCTGGAGATTGACGGTGCGTCCAACACCGGCGTGGATGACGTGCGGGAGCTGCGCGAGAGCGCGCGCTACCTGCCGCAGCGCCTGCGCCTGAAGATCTTCATCATTGACGAAGTGCACATGCTGTCCGTCAACGCGTTCAACGCGCTGCTCAAGCTGCTGGAGGAACCGCCGCCGCACCTGAAGTTCATCTTTGCCACGACGGAGCCGCACAAGATCCCCATCACCATCCTGTCCCGGTGCCAGCGCTATGACTTCAAGCGCATCCCGCCCAAGGTGATGGCCAGCCGGCTGCAGAAGATCTGTGAGGACGAGAAGCTGGTGATTGGCGAGGGCGCGCTGGAACTGGTGTGCCGCGCCGCCGAGGGCGGCATGCGCGACGCGCTGTCCCTGCTGGACCAGGTGCTGTCCTTTGTGGGGCAGGGGCAGCCCATCACCGCGCAGGCGTGCGTGGAGGCGTTGGGGATCATTGACCGGCGCACCGTGGTGGACATCACGGAAGCGCTGCTGCACCGGCAGGCGGACAAGGCGCTGTTCCTGGTGCGCGAGGCGTCCAACCGCGGCTTTGATCTCAAGCAGCTGGGCGGGGAGCTTTTGACGGAGCTGCGGCACCTCACGGTGGCGCAGGTGACCCGGGAACCGGAGCAGGTGATGGACCTGCCCATGCACGAGGTGGAAGCGCTCAAGGTCCGCGCAAAGCTGGTGAGCGCGGAGGAGTTGCACCGCCTGTTCACCACGCTGATGGCGCGGCTGGACACGCTGTCCCGCACCGGTGAACCGCTGCTGGCCATGGAGATGGCGGTGCTTTCGCTGTGCCTGGCGCCCCCGGCGGCGTCACTGCAGCAGGTGTCCGACCTGGTGGCGCGCCTGGAGGCCGCGGCCGGTGGAGCCCCGCTGCAGGTGCCCGCGTATGCGCCGCCGCCGCCCGCCGTCACCGCGGCGCCCACACCTCCGCCCCCGCCGCCAGCACCCACTCCAACTCCACCTCCGCCTCCTCCTCCACCGGCCACTCCGCCGGCCAGCACGGCCGCCGTTCCCGAGGGCGCGGACCCCACGTTTGTGAAGCTGCTGCAGAAACTGCAGGAAAAGCGTCCGGCGCTGTCCAGCTTCCTGGAAATGGCAGGCATCCGCATTGACGGGAAGACACTCACGCTGTCCTTCAAGCAGGCCTTTTACCTGGACGCGATGAAACAGCCGGAAAACGACAAGGGGCTGCGTGACGCGCTGGTGGAGGTGCTGGGCGAGGGCGCCACCTACGTCATCACGGGTGGTGAATCCGCCGATATGGGCGACAGCATGGTGGACATGCGGGACCGCGAGACCGCCCGCAAGGAAGCGGAACGCCTGGAGCGCGTTCGCAACAACCCCATTGTGCAGGCGGCGCAGAACCTGTTTGGCGCCAACATCCGCGAAGTGAAGGCGCCGGAGAGCTGAATTCCAGCCGCGGTCGCGTTGCGTTCAGAAAAACGTGCCGGTAGCAAGACCGCATGGCTTCGCGAAAGAGCAAAGTGCCCCTGCGCGGCGTGGTGAAGGGCAAGAACCCGATCACGGTGGCGCCGTCCGACACGGAGTTGGGCCGGATGGGGCTGCTGCTTGAGCACATGTCCGACAAGGTCGACCTCGTCCACGAAGGCATGATGATCATCCGCGAGTCGCTGGAGCGGCGCATTGCGGAGAGCAAGGCGGACTTGTCAGCGCGCCTGGATACGGTGGAGTCCGTGATCCGCCACCTGTCCGCTGAAGTCCGCAAGAACAGCGACGACATCCGTAAGAACAGCGACGACATCCGTAAGAACAGCGACGACATCCGCAAGAGCAGCGAGGCGATTCGCCGCTTGGAGCAGGCGGTTGATGCGGTGCGCGGGGACCTGTCTGGCAAGGCGGATGCCGCGGACCTGCGCCGGCTGGAGGAGCGTGTCACCGCGCTGGAGCGGCGGCTGGCCTCCTGACTCCCTGACGACAGCGACCGCCGCTCAGAGGCTCAGTGGGCCGTCCTCGTCAATCTTGGACATCAGCAGCTGGGTGACGTCCGTGCCGGGCTCACACATCAGCACCGCGCCGCGTTCCAATACCAACGTCACCTGCTTCTCCTTCATCAGCTTCTCCAGGTGCCCCTGCGCGCGCTTGAGCAGCGTGGCGCGCAGCGTGGCCTGCTGGTCCCGGATGCCCTGCAGCGCTTCCTTTTCGTGTGCCTCCACCTTGGCTTCCGCGGCCTTCTTCTCCGGGCCCTTGGCGGCGGCGGCTTTCTCCTGGAGCTTCTTGTGCTCCGCCTGCGCGGCCTTGAACTTCTGCTGCAGCGACCGCGCCGCTGACCGCCCCACCGTCGAGTCATCCAGCAGCCGCGGCATGTCCACCACGAGGTAAGCCATTGTCATCACGGTCCTCCGGGGCAACTTTTCCGGACGAATTGCGATAAGCTCACTCGTCCTTCTGTCTGCGAGGAGTGCACCGTGTCCATCTCCAACGTCAACCGCGGTACCGGCTTGAACACCCCAAGCGTCGGCGGCAGCGGCCCGGTCACGGGCACCACCACCCCGGCGCCGGCCACCACGCAGACCCCTGCCGGCACCGGTGACGGGTTCTCCGTCGGCGGGACCGCGCGCGCGCCCGCGCAGACGCCGGCGCAGAAGGAGTGGGGCAACTCGGTCAACCGCTACCAGGACCGGCTCAATGACGTCCTGGGCAACAACGCGCAGGCGTTTGCCAACGCGGCGGCGCACGGGACGCGTACCCCGGCGCAGGGCGGTGACATCACCGACGCGCAGCGGGACCAGCTGGTTGGGGCGACCAAGGACCTTATGATGGACATGCCGGTGTCCATGCTGGCGCCCAGCGCGCAGAAGTACCTGGCGGACAAGGGCCTGGACGTCCCCAACCTGGGCGACAAGAAGCTCAAGGACCTGGGCAAGGTGGGCGGGGACCTGGCCAAGGACCTGGCGGAGAAGTTCCGCAAGGACAGCCCGGGCGCGTTCTACGGGCTGGCCGCGGCGGGCGCCGTGGGCGCGGGCGCCTACGGCTACCTCAAGGGCAGCGAAGCGCTGGGCAAGCTGGGCATCAAGCCGGAATTCAAAACAAGGGTTTTCAGCGACCACCTCACGCTGCGCGCGTCCGCCGCCTGGGAGGAGAAGTTCTCCAACTTCCGGGGCACCGTGGGCGCGGAGAGCCGGTTTGGCGTGGGCGGCGCCAACGTCACAGTGGGCGCCGAGGTCACCGCCGGCGTGCGCAACGGGCTGGAGAGCTACAAGGTGAACGGCAGCGTCGCGCGGGACGGGACCACGCTGTCGGGTTCGGCCACGTTTGACGGCAACAGCGTGTTCCAGTCCGGCAACCTGTCGCTTTCCCGGGATACCCGCAATGTGGACTGGGCGCTGTCCGGCAACTTTGGACAACGCGGGCACCTGGACAGCCTGGGGGCTTCCGTCAGCGTCACGGAAGACAAGTTCCGCCTCTCCGCCGGCGCGGAGCATAACTTTGTCACCAACACCACCACGGGAAACCTGGGCGTCACCTACCGCCCGCGCGAGAACGTGGACCTGGGGCTGAGCGCGTTCCGCGACAGCACGGGCAACTCGGGCGTCGGGGTCGGTGTGAAGATCTCGTTCTGATCTTCGCTGACGCGCTGCACCGGACCACTACAATGTGCCGCGCGGCGCACCCCGCCCGCCGAGGGTTCCTGCTTGACCAACGGCCACGACGTCCTCGGCGACCTGGCGGTGGTCCTGTGCGTGGCCGCCGTGACGACGGTGGTGTTCCAGCGGCTGCGCCAGCCGGTGGTGCTGGGCTACGTGCTGGCCGGCATCCTGGCCGGGCCGCAGATGCCCATCAGCCTGGTCAGTGACACCGCCAGCATCCACACGCTGTCTGAACTGGGCGTCACCCTGCTCATGTTCTCGCTGGGCCTGGAGTTCAGCGTGCGCAAGCTGCTGCGCGTGGGCCTGCGGGCGGCGGTCACCGTGGCCGTGGAAGTGGGCACCATGCTGTGGCTGGGGTTCAACGCCGGGCGCCTGCTGGGCTGGAGCGTGAAGGAGAGCCTGCTGGCGGGCGGGCTGGTGGCCATCTCGTCAACCATGATTGTTGCCCGTGAACTGGGCGAGCACCCGGTGGAGTCCCGTCTCAAGTCACTGGTGCTGGGCGTGCTGGTGTTTGAGGACCTGGCGGCCATTGTGCTGCTCACGCTGTTCACGGCCATGGGGCACGGCCTGGATCCCACCACGGACCGCGTGCTGGACACGCTGGGCCGGATGGGTCTGTTCCTGGGGGTTGTCGTCGTGCTGGGGATGCTGCTGGTCCCGCGGCTGGTGCGCGCGCTGCTGGCGCTCAAGCGCGCGGAGACGCTGCTGGTGGCCGCGGTGGGACTGTGCTTCCTGATGGCCCTGGTGGCGCGTGAGCTGGGTTACTCCGTGGCGCTGGGCGCGTTCCTGGCCGGGTCCCTGGTTGCCGAATCCGGTGGCGGGCAGCGCGTGGAAAAGCTGGTGGAGCCGCTGCGGGACCTGTTTGGCGCGGTGTTCTTTGTGTCCGTGGGGATGCTGGTGGAGCCCGGTACGGCCATGGAGAACCTGGGTGCCGTGGCGCTGCTGGCCGCCGTGGTGGTGGGCGGCAAGCTGGTGGGCGTGACGCTGGGCTCCTTTCTCACGGGCCACGGCGTGGCCACCAGCCTGCAGGCCGGCCTCACCCTGGGACAGATTGGCGAGTTCAGCTTCATCATTGCCACGCTGGGGCAGTCCGCGGGCATGGCGGGCCGGCAACTGTTCCCCGTGGCGGTGACGGTGAGCGTGCTGACCACGTTCCTCACGCCGTGGCTCATCCGCGCGGCGCGCCCGTTTGCCGCCGCGGTGGACCGCAGGCTGCCGCGGCCGGTGCAGACGTTTGTCACGCTTTACGGGTCCTGGCTGGACCGCCTGGGCGCCACGTCCACAACCAGGACCACCGCCGTGCGGCGGTTGCTGGGGCTGCTGGCGGCGGACGTGGCGCTGGTGATCACCGTGGTGGTGGGTACGTCCGTGCTGCTGACGCGGTTGCTGGCGCAGCTGGCCGGTGCCGCGGGTGTGCCGCAGGTGGTGGCGCAGGTGGTGATCCTGGCCAGTGCGCTGTTGCTGTCACTGCCCGCGTTCTGGGGACTGGTCACCGTGTCCCGCCGCCTGGCGGAGCACCTGTCCCGCACGGCGCTCCCCTCGGGCGAGCGCTCCGTGGACATGGCGCTGGCCCCGCGCCGCGTGTTGGTGCTGAGTCTGCAGTTGGTGATCCTCGTCGTGGCGGGGATCCCGGTGCTGGCGGTGACGCAGCCGTTCCTGCCGCCGTTTGGCGGGGCGCCGGTGCTGGTGGTGCCGGTGGTGGCGCTGGCCGTGTTGTGGTGGCGCAGCACGCGCAGCCTGGAGGGGCACGTGAAGGCCGGCGCCATGGCCATCCTGGATGCGCTGGGGCAGGCCGCCACCGTCAGCGCCCTGGCGCCGGACCTCTCCAAGGTGGAGGAGCTGCTGCCGGGGTGCGGGACCATGGTCAGCGTGCGCCTGGGCGCGGGTGCGCCGGGCGTGGGGCAGACGCTGGGAACGCTCAACGTGCGCGGGTTGACCGGGGCCACCGTTGTCGCCATTCAGCGCGGACACGGCGGCATGACGCCCACGGCGCAGGACGTGTTGCGCGAAGGCGATGTGCTGGCCCTCATTGGCACGGATGAAGCGGTGGCCGCCGCGCAGCACCTGCTGGCGGACCCGGCGTGAGTCTCAGCGCCGGGAGCGGTCCACGGGGATGGCAATGGGCGCACCGGCCGCACCGCCCTGCGCCTGCCCGGCGACGAGCTGGCGGTCATGCGCGGGGGGAATGGCCGCATTTCCCCGCAACGCGCGCGCCAGCGCCAGCACCTGCTGCATGAAGCGGTGCGCCTCTTCCGGGGACATCCGGTACGAGCACGCGCGCCGGCAGTGCAGCCCCGCCGCGTCCACGCGGATGGCGGCCAGGTCCGGCCGGAACGCAAACACCGCAATGATGGCCCGCCGGACGGCCTCCAGCCGCAGCAGCGCGCGCAGCACGTCCGGTTTGTCCGCGGAGGCCCGCACGGCGGCGTCCAGTGTGGGGTCACCGGATTCCACGGCGTGGGAACCCAGCGTTTCCAGCGCCAGGTGCAGCGGGCGGCGCGGGACCACGTGGATGCTGGTGCGCCCATCCAGCGGGTCCGGCCTGGCCCGCACCTCCATGCAGCGCCCGTCCCGCCCGTGGCGGGACCAGCGCAGCTCCACGCGGAAGTCGTCCGCCACCCAGGTGACGTTGTCGTCACGGAACAGGCGCGCGGTGGTAGTGAACCCGTTGGGCTTGGCAAAATACTGCCGGAATTGCTGCCGCTGCCGGTGCCGGGACGCCGCACCCATGGCGGCAAGGGTGCCCATCCCCACCAGGAACAGGATCTCAATCACCGGCGGTCAACGCACCTTGTTCCCGGGGGCCACATCGCCCGCGGGCTGGATGACGCGGCACAACTCGCCGTCGTCGGCGGCCAGCACCATGGCTTCGCTCAGGCCAAACTTCATCTGCCGCGGGGCCAGGTTGGCCAGCACCACCACGCGCTTTCCCACCATGTCCGCCGGTGCGTAGCTCTTGCGAATGCCCGCAAACACGTTCTTCATCCCCAGCGGGCCCAGGTCCACCGTCAGGCGCAGCAGCTTGTCCGCACCCTCCACCAGGTTGGCCTCCTTCACCAGCCCCACACGCAGGTCCAGCTTGCCAAAATCCTCAATCCCAATGAGCGCGGGCGGCTCCGCCTCCCCCTTCTTCTCCTCCTTCTTCTTCTTGGGCGGCGCGGCGGCGGCGGCGGTTGTCGTCGGCGTGGTCACGGGGGGAGCGGCCCCGGCCTCCGCGTGGGTGGCCGCCACCAGTGATTCAATGTGTTTCTTCTCCACGCGTTCAAACAGCCGCACAAAGGGCCCGTATTCCGTCTCCCCACCCAGGTCCGCCTTCCCGTCCCGCGCAATCAGCGGGCGCCACTCGCCGGGTCCGTCGTGGAGCTTGAACATCCGCGCCACCAGGTCAGCAAAGCGCGGCAGCACCGGGTGCATGGCCACCGCCACCAGTTTCCCCGCGTTGAGCGCAATGGACAGGACCTGCGCGGCCGCGGCGGGGTCTGTCTTGAGCAGCGCCCAGGGCGCCTTGTCCTGGATGTACTTGTTCACGTAGTCGCTCAGGTCCAGCACCTTGCGGATGGCCAGGCCGTATTCGCGCTCCGTGTACAGGCGGCCCACCTCCGGCAGGCCGTCACGTTCAAACGCCAGCACCACGTCACGCGCGGCCGCGTCCGTCACGTCCGCCAGCCGCGGGATGCGCCCGCCCAGCTTCCCGGTGACAATCTGCATGGAGCGGCTGAACAGGTTGGTCAGGTTGTTCACCAGCTCCCCGTTCACCCGGCCAATGAAATCATCAAAATTCAGGTCCAGGTCCTCCAGCCGCGGGCTGAACTTGCTGCACAGGTAGTAGCGGAACAGCTCCGGTGGGAGCTGGTCCAGGTAGGTGCGTGCGTTGATGAACGTTCCGCGGGACTTGCTGAGTTTCTCACCGTTGGCGGTGAGCATCCCGTGCGCGTGCACCGCATCCGGCTTGCGAAAGCCCGCGTCATGCAGCAGCGCGGGCCAGAACAGGATGTGGAAGTACAGGATGTCCTTCCCAATGAAATGGTACAGCTCCGCCGTGCTGTCTTTGCCCCAGAACTCCTCCAGCTTGCGGCCGGACCGGGCGCACCACTCGTCGGTGGCGGAGACGTAGCCAATGGGCGCGTCCAGCCAGACGTAGAAGTACTTGTCCTTTTCCCCGGGAATGCGGAAGCCGAAATACGGCCCATCCCGGCTGATGTCCCACGGCTTGAGTCCCTCCTTCAGCCACGTCTCGGCAAAGTTGCGCACCTCACCCTGCACGCTGCCTGCGCTGTCCAGCCAGGCGCGCAGCGGGGCTTCGTTCTTGGGAAGGTCATAGAAGTAATGAATGGAATTGCGGGAAACGGGCTTTTCACCGGTGAGCACGCTTTTGGGGTCAATGAGATCCCGCGGGTCATACGTGCGGCCGCACTTCTCACAACTGTCCCCGTACTGGTCCGGTGACTTGCACACGGGGCAGGTGCCCTTGATGTAGCGGTCCGGCAGGAAGCGCCCCGCCTTGTGGTCAAACATCTGCTCCACGTCCTTCTGGAAGATGTGCCCCGCCGCACGGGCCTTCTCGTAGAAGGTCTCCGCCCACCGCCGGTTGGTGTCCGAATTGGTTGACCCATAATGGTCATGGTGCACCAGGAAATCCTTGAAATCCCGCACGTGCTGCTCGGCGGACTGGCGCACCAGTTCCTCCGGCGTGATGCCGCGCTTGGCCGCGTTGACCTCAATGGCGGTGCCGTGCGTGTCATCCGCGCACAGGAAGATGGCGTCATTGCCGGCCAGCCGGTGCCCGCGGACAAACACGTCCACCTGCGTGTGTTCCAGCATGTGGCCCAGGTGGATGGGGCCGTTGGCGTAGGGCAGGGCGGCCGTGACCAGGATGCGCTTGGACATGGATGAGAACCTCCGTCGGGGGACTCACTAGGCCAGCATTGCCCGGCGCGTCACGGGCGGATCAACATTGCCCCGGGACTCCCCCCTTCCCTATGGTGCGCGCGCACGGACGCACCAGCAGGGGGCCCAGCGTCGCGGACGGGTGCGCGTTCCGCGGACGGAGTGACCGTATGAGGCTCGGCGACCTGCTCGTCCAGGCTGGCTACATCACCGAGGACCAGCTGATGGCGGCCCTGGTGGAACAGCGGAAGTTTGGCGGGCGGCTGGGCGACATCCTGGCGCAGAAGGGCTTCTGCTCCGAGGACGCCGTGGCCCGCGCACTGGCCAAGCAGCTGGGGCTCCCGTTTGTGGACCTGGCGCGCGCGCCCATCCCGCCCAAGCACGTGCTGGCGCGCCTGCCCATTGACGTGTGCCTCCAACTCAACGTGGTGCCGTGCGTGTTCCGGGAGAAGGACAACACGCTGGTGGTGGCGCTGACCAACCCGCGTGACAAGGACACGGTGAAGAAGCTGGAGGACACCACGCGCTGGAAGATCCAGGTGGCGGTGGCGGGGACCAAGGGCATTGCCAAGGCGCGGGCCGCTTTCTACGGGCACAAGGATGAGATGTCCCTGGGCGAAGAAGCGCCCGACGCGAGCCTGCTGGACACCCAGGGCCGCACCGTCCGCAAGCGCGCCGAGGACGTGGAGCGGGAATACGTGGCCCGCAAGGCGCAACGCAGCTCATCCGCCAATGCCATTCCCGCCGTTCCTCCGGGGATGGTCCCCGCCGTCCCGGTGGCGCCGCCCGTCTCTCCCGGGTGGGGTCCACCTCCGCCGCCGCCGCACCCCATGGTGGCGCAGGGTTACCCGGTAGGCCCGCCGCCGCCCGCGGTGGCGCAGGGTTACCCGGTGGCTGCCACGCCGCCACCACCGCCGCTCGTGCAGGGGACGGTGCAGGAGATCCGCGGATTCACGGATTCGCAGGGGCGCACCGCCATCAAGAGCGTGCAGGCGATCATGGAGGAGGCGCGGCAGAAGAAGCTGGCGGAGGCCGCCCGCCTGGAGGCGCAGGCGGAAGAGGCCAAGAAGGCCAAGAAGAAGCCGCCCAAGCTGCCGGCTGACGCCGAGTCTGACGCATTTGCCCCGGCGGGTTCCAAGGCGCCGGTGGACACGGCGGGGCTGGCAGACCCCGCGGTGACCACGGCGGAGGACGCCGCCGAGCCCGGGCCCACGCGCGAGGAACTGCTGGCCACCATTGAAGCGCTGCGCGCCGAGGTGCATGCGCTCAAGGCGGTGGCGGTGGTCCTGTTCCGCAAGGGGTACGTCACCCCCGCGGAGTACCAGGCCCAGATGGCGAATTCCGTGACTTCCGCCTGAGCGGCTCTGACGCCGCCACCCACGCGGAGAATGCCGCGAAATCCAGCACACGGCCATGCCAGCCCGGCGTCATGTCCACCCATTTCCAGAGATTCATGCTGTCCGTGGGCGTGCGGATGCACGGCAGTGCGGGCGGGGGGGAGCTGAACGCGCCGTCCGGCCCGCGCATGTGTGACCGGTCCGAGGCAAAGTGCGCCCGCAGCGTGGCGACGTCCACCACGCGGAACCACGGGTGCCACACCGGGTCCGCCGTGGCCACGTGCGGGAACGCGCGCGCGAGGTACTCCGCCGCCGCGCACGGAAACGCCAGCGTGCTGTCCAGGTCAAACACCTGCCAACTCCCACCGCGGCGCCCCACCACCACGACGTGATAATCCCAGCAGACCGGCTCGGCGGGGGAGGGCGCGGCGCGCTGGCAGAACACGGGACAGGCCCGCGCGGGGTTGGAGATGAACACCACGTGCACGTCGTCCGCGGCCAGGGCGGGGTCCGCGGCCAGCCGCCAGGCGTTCTCTTCACAGTAATGGGCGGCGTACCAGGCGGGCCGGGCGGTCACGCGCCCGTGCCTACCACGCCCCCGCGCGATCCGCGCGCGCACCCCCGCCCGCGTGGCTGGATTCCCCTTGCCGATCAACAGCGTGCCCCGCGCGCCACCGCGGGGTGTTGCCCGCGGTAGCCGTCCTGCTAGCGTCCGCCCGCCCCCCGGGAGGGCCCGCGATTAACGTCATTTGGCGCGGTCTCTGCCCCGCTCCCCATGCCCGGGGTGCGGAGCCCTTCAGTGGCCTCCCGGGGCGCGGAGCCATGCGCATCGCGTTCACGCACAATCTCAAGCTCACGCAGGATGCCTCAGAAGCGGAGTTTGACACTCCGGCCACCGTGGATGCCGTCACCCGGGCGCTGCAGTCCCTGGGTCACGTCGTGGAAAAGGTGGAAGTGGGCGGTCCCGCCAGCCATCTGGTGGCGCGGCTGGAGGCCTTCAGCCCGGACATTGTCTTCAACACCGCGGAGGGCCGCGCCGGACGTGCGCGGGAAGCGTTCTATCCCGCGCTCTTTGAGCAGCTGCGCATCCCGTATACCGGGTCGGACGCGTACACCTGCACGCTGACGCTGGACAAGAACCTGTCCAAGCTCGTTGTGGCGCAGGCGGGCGTGGACGTGGCGCAGGGCCGCGTGCTCAAGCAGCTGGAGGACCTGCCGCAGGGACCGCTGTTCTTTCCCTGCCTGGTCAAGCCCAACCATGAAGGCTCCTCCAAGTTCATCTCGGATGAGAACGTTGCGGGTGACCGTTCAGACCTCAAGAAGATTGTGGAGCGCGCGCTCAAGGAGTGCCCGGACGGTGTGTTGGTGGAACAGTTCATTCCCGGCCGGGACATCACGGTGGATTTCCTGGAGGGTCCGCACGGCGTGCTGGAACCCGTGGATTACGCCGTGGATGCCTCCTACAAGCGGAAATACAATCTCTATGATTTCCGCCTGAAGAACGAGTTGGCGCACCTTGTCCAGGTCCGCTGTCCCGCGCTCATTCCGCGTGACGTGGCGGCGCGCGTCCAGGCGGTGGCCCGCGTGGTGTTCAAGGCGCTGGGCATCCGGGACACCGCGCGCGCGGACTTCCGCCTGGGTGATGACGGGCGCGTATATTTCCTGGAATGCAACGCGCTGCCGTCCCTGGCGCCGGGCAACAGCCTGTACCAGGCCGGCAAGCGCGTGGGCCTGGATGAGACGCAGGTGGTGGGCTCCATCCTCCGCTCCGCCGCCGCGCGCGCGGGCCTGCTCAAGGAGGCCCCCGCGGAGCCGGTCAAGAAGAAGGCCGCGTTGCGGGTGGGGTTTGCGTACAACATCAAACGCATCAAGCCCACGCAGGACGGCAGCGCCGGTGACGAAGAGGCCGAATTCGACTCCGAGGGCACGCTGGACGCCATTGCCAAGGCGATTGCGTCCCACGGGCACGAGGTGGTGCGCCTGGAGGCCAATCCGGACCTGCCGCGGGCGCTGATGGCCAACCCGGTGGACGTGGTGTTCAACATTGCGGAGGGTTTTGGCGGACGCGCGCGCGAGGCGCACGTTCCCGCCATGCTGGAGCTGCTGGCCATCCCGTACACCGGGTCTGACGCCGCCACGCTGGCCGTGGCACTGGACAAGGCGCTGGCCAAGCGGGTGCTCAAGCAGCATGACATCCCCACGCCCGCGTTCATGGTGATGAACACGGGCAAGGAGCGGTTGGATAAGTCACTCAGATTCCCGCTCATTGTGAAGCCCAACGCGGAAGGGACCAGCAAGGGCATAGGCCCCACGTCCGTGGTGGACAATGAAGCGGAACTGCGCGAGCGCGCGCGCGAACTCATTGAGCGGTACAACGGCCGCGCGCTGGTTGAGGAGTACATCTCCGGACGGGAGTTCACCATTGGCCTGCTGGGGGACCCGCATCCCAAGGTCCTGCCGCCCATGGAGATTGTCTTCACGGATCCCAACGTGAAACGCCCGCTGTATGACTTTGCCATCAAGCAGGACTGGAACAAACACGTGCAATACATCTGCCCGGCGCAGGTGACGCCGCAGATCCAACGCAAGCTGGAGCGCGTGGCAGAGGACACCTTTGAAGCGCTGGACTGCCGGGACGTGGCCCGCGTGGACGTGCGCCTGAGCGAGGACGGCATTCCCTACGTGCTGGAGGTCAACCCGCTGCCCGGTCTCACGCCCGGCTTTTCGGACCTGGTGCTCATAGCCCGCGCGGCCGGTGTGGATTACCACGGCCTCATTGGTGAGATCCTGGCTGGCGCCATCCGCCGCCTCAAGCTGCAAAAAGCCGGATTCAAGACCGGCAAGAGCAAGCCGCCCAAGGCGCCCGTGACGGCGCCCGCGCCGGCCGGCACCGCGGGGGGCGGTGCGGTGGCCGGGCAGAATGGCAGCGCGTCCACGCCCCCCATGCCGGCGCCGGCGGAGGGCAAGCCACCGGTGATCCCGTGAGCGCGGTGCCGGCACAGAAGCCGCGGCGGCCACGGCTCCGCCAGCTGGGCGTCACCATTGGACGCTTTCCCACGGGGCGGTTCAACGCCATCACGGACGTCAAGGGCGTGCGCGTGGGCCACGTGACGCTGCTGGAGGGCGAAGGCGGCCCCGGCAACACGCGCGGCCAGGGACCGGTGCGCACCGGCGTCACCGCCATCCTCCCCAACGACAACATCTACAATGACCGGTTGATGGCCAATGCGTTTGTCCTCAACGGCGCGGGCGAACTCACCGGCGTCACCCAGCTCAATGAATGGGGCCTGCTGGAAACACCCATCATCCTCACCAACACCCTCAGCGTGGGCCGCGCGCATGACGGCTGCGTGGACTGGATGGCGCGGCGCTGGACGGAGATTGGCTCCACGGAGGACGTGGTCATCCCCGTGGTGGGCGAATGCGACGACAGCTGGCTCAATGACGCCCCCGGCCGCCACGTGAAGCCCGAGCACGCGTTCCAGGCGCTGGAGAACGTGGCCCCCGGCCCCGTGCCGGAAGGCAGCGTGGGCGGCGGCACCGGCATGGTGTGCTGCGAGTTCAAGGGCGGCATTGGCACGTCGTCACGCAAGGTGCCCTCCGAAGCGGGGCACTACACCATCGGCGTGCTGGTGATGACCAACTTTGGGTACATGCGGAACCTGCGGATGGACGGCGTGGCCGTGGGGCGCATGCTGGAGCCCGAGTTTGATCACCTGAATAAACGCACCAATTCGTACGGGTCCATCATCTGCGTGGTGGCCACGGATGCGCCGCTGCTCTCCCCGCAAATCCAGCGTATCTGCAAACGCGCCGCGCTGGGCATCGGCCGCGCGGGCAGCCACGCGGAGCACGGCAGCGGGGAGATCGTCGTCGGGTTCTCCACCGCCAACAAGGTCCCGCGCGAAACGCGGAAGATGACCACGCGCGTGGAGGTCCTGCTGGACCCATCGCTGGGCAACCTCTACGAGGCCACGCTGGATGCCACCGAAGAGGCCATCCACAACGCGCTCTGCGCTGCCGACGACATGATCGGCTTCAATGGCCGCAAAGCGCCCGGTCTCCCGTGGCGCAAAGTGCAGTCCCTCATGGCGCGCTACCGCCCCGGCCAGCCGCCCGCCGCCCTGGTGGACCCCAACGCTCCCGGTGACGAGGACACGCCGGAGCATGAACCGGTGGATCCTTCGCTGCAGCCGGAATTGCCGCTGGGGCCCATTGACCTCAACGCCAAGCTGGCTGAGAGCTGACGCCCGCTACGCCCGGGTACCAAGCGGATTCACCCTCAGCGTCCCAACGAGGCGGATGCGGGGTCCAACCTCATTGACGTCGACGACGGAGCGCAGCGACGTCGGCGAGGGGGGGGGGCCGCAGGAGAGCCGCCTGTCTGCACGGCGGCGGGCAGGCGTGCTGCGCAGCGTGCGCGGTCCGCCTTGGAGGGTCCACCGCGCAGTCCGGATCTCCCGTTGTATTGGCATTCATTGAAATGTATGTGGGCCCATACGATGGGCCGGGCGCGGGTGTATGGTGGCAGTTGTGACGTGGATACCGCGGTATCCACCCTCCGGTTCGCGTCGCGCCGGTTTTGTCGCATGAATTGCGCGGCCCCGCCCGGGCGCGTGATGGATGCTGGCTTTCTTCTCAACGTTCCGTCGCGTCAAACGGGACTTGAGGGCGCAAACCCGAGCCCGCGGCGCGCCCCCTGACTTGGCACAACGTCTGCTCACGCGGACCGCACCCCAGGGCGCGCCTGGCGCGACCCGACCATTTTGGAGGAGCACCATGAAACTCGACGGTAGAACGCTGGTTGCAGCGGGCCTGGCCTTTGTGGCCGCCGACGCGCTGGCAGCAGATACCCTGCAGGACGTCATCAAGCAGCGTGGCCTCACGCAGCAGGACGTGCTGTCCGCAGCCAAGACCTACGTGCCCACCGGAAAGCGGGATGAGTTCATCACGTTCAGTTCCGGCGGCCAGAGCGGCTCCGTCATTGTGTACGGCGTGCCCTCCATGCGCATCCTCAAGTACATTGCCGTGTTCACGCCGGAACCCTGGCAGGGCTACGGCTTTGACGAAGAATCCAAGAAGGTCCTCAAGGACGGCAACATTGCCGGCCGTGAAATCACCTGGGGCGACACGCACCACCCGGCCATCTCGGAGACCAACGGCGCCTACGACGGGCAGTTCCTGTTCATCAACGACAAGGCCAACCCGCGCATTGCCGTCATTGACCTGCGGGACTTTGAGACCAAGCAGATCATCACCAACCCCGTGTATAAGAACGAGCACGGCGGCGCGTTTGTCACGCCCAACACGGACTGGGTCATTGAGGCCGCGCAGTACGCCGCTCCGCTGGAAAACGGATATTTCCCGCTGGAGCAGTTCAACGAGAAGTACCGCGGTGGCGTGACCTACTGGAAGTTTGACCGCGCCAAGGGCCGCATTGTGGGTGACCAGTCCTTCTCATTTGAACTGCCGCCGTACAGCCAGGACCTCTCGGATGCCGGCAAGGGCCCGTCTGACGGGTGGGCGTTCACCAACAGCTTCTGCTCTGAGCGCTACGTGGGCGGCATTGAGCTGGGCCGCCCGCCGTTTGAGGCCGGCTGCTCCGCCAAGGATACCGACTTCCTCCACGTCATGAACTACAAGAAGGCCGCCGAGCTGGTGAAGGCCGGCAAGGCCAAGAAGATCAACGGCCACAACGTGCTCCCCATGGACGTGGCGGTGAAGGAGGGCGTGCTGTTCCTGGTGCCGGAGCCCAAGAGCCCGCACGGTTGTGACGTCACCCCAGACGGCAAGTCCATCATTGTGTCCGGCAAGCTGGACACGCACACCATGGTGTACTCGTTTGAGAAGATTCAGGCGGCCATCAAGGCGGGCAAGTTTGAGGGCAAGGACCCGTACGGGATTCCCATCATTTCCATGAAGGACGCGCTGGACAAGATGGTGGAGATTGGTCTGGGCCCGTTGCACACGCAGTTTGATTCCAAGCCCTGCACTGCGTACACGTCCGTCTACGTGGACAGCCAGGTGGCCAAGTGGGACTACTGCCAGGGCAAGGTGCTGGACAAGCTGAGCGTGCACTACAACATCGGGCACCTGATGACCATGGAAGGTGACTCGGTCAACCCCAAGGGTCACTACCTGGTGGCGCTCAACAAGCTGGCCATTGACCGCTTCAACCCGGTGGGCCCGCTGCACCCGCAGAACCACCAGCTCATTGATATCAGCGGTGACAAGATGCAGCTGCTGTATGACATGCCGCTCCCGCTGGGTGAGCCGCATTACGCGGTGGCCATCAAGGCGGACATGCTCAAGCCCGGCGTGCGGTACAAGGTGGGCACCAACAGCCGCACGGATGAGAAACACCCCGGAATGGTGCGCGCGGGCGAGGAGAAGATTGTCCGGAGCCCGGGCAAGGTGGAGGTGTTTGGCACGCTGATCCGGTCACACATCACGCCGGAGATCATTGAGGTGGAGAAGGGTGATGAGGTCACCATCAACCTGACCAACCTGGAGCGCGCCGAGGACGAAACGCACGGCTTCACCATCAGCGGCATGAACGTGCACGCGTCCGTGGAGCCGGGCAAGACGGTGAGCGTGAAGCTCAAGGCGGACCGCGAAGGCGTCTTCCCGTACTACTGCACCGAGTTCTGCTCCGCGCTGCACCTGGAGATGCAGGGCTATTTCCTGGTCAAACCCAAGGGCTACAAGGCCGCCGCCGCTGCCGCGCAGAAGGCGGACTACACCCAGGCGGATTACGAGAAGCAGAAGAAGACCTGCATTGACACGCAGGCTGTCATTGATTCCGTGGTTGGCTACATCACCAGCACCAACTTCAAGGACTTCCCCGAGGTGGTGGCCATGGTGGAGGACGCGACCGAGCAGTTGAAGGCCGCGGAGCCCTACAAGGCCAAGATGGAAGAGGCCGCCAAGAAGCAGGACTGGCAGAACGCCACGCTGTGGGCAGGCCAGTGGTGGCAGTACCAGGTCAAGGCGGCGGACATTGGGCTGCGCGCCAAGACCTATCTGGAGCAGAACGGCGCCAAGAAGGTGAAGTGACCTGAAGGGATGGGTTGTGCAGTGGGCGCAGGACCGCCCGCTGCGCAACCGTCCTCCTGCGCCGGTGTCGTCGTGGCACCGGCGGAGGTGGACGGTTTTCCCACGAAAACCCTGACCGGGACGGAGACGCTACAATGCGGTGGAATTCATATGCAGTGATGGCGGCCAACCTGGCGCTGGCCCTGGCGTGCGGCACCCGGACGGATGCGTCAGCTCCGGGAACCGGCACGGCAACCTCCGCCTCCATGCCCGCGCTGGCGCCGCTGCCCGCGCCGGGCGCGCCGGCTTCCGCCACCGCGCCGCCATCCACCACGCTGGACCCCGTGCTGGTGGCGCAGGGCGCCAAGCTCTTCAATGACCGCACGTGCGTGGCCTGCCACGGCAAGGACGCGCAGACGCCGCTGTTGCCCAACTATCCCAAGCTGGCCAGCCAGAACCAGGCGTACATTGAGCAGCAGATGCGCGACATCAAGTCCGGCACGCGCGCCAACGGCCAGACCGCCGCCATGAAGGGAATCATGGTGATTGTGGAGGACCGGGAAATCCCGCCGCTGGCCGCCTGGCTGGCCGCGGGCGCGCCCGGGGCCGCCGCGGGCGCCGCCGGTGGCACGCCAACCCTCGTCATCCAGCCGCCGGACCCGGCGCTGGTGGAGCGGGGCGCCAAGCTGTTTGTGGACCGCACGTGCCTGGCCTGCCACGGCAAGGACGCCAAGACGCCCATCATGCCCACCTATCCCAAGGTTGCCGGCCAGAACGCCGCGTATGCCGAGCAGCAGATGCGCGACATCAAGGCGGGCGTCCGGGCCAACGGTCAGACCGCCGCCATGAAGGGCATCATGCCGTTGGTGGATGACAAGGAAATCCCCGCGTTGGCCGCGTACCTGTCCACGCTGCCGCGCTGAAGCGTGAGCGGGCCCATCACCCCGCGCATGACTAAATAACAACAACGGCTCCAAGGAAGGAATACCGATGAATCACACCAAGCCGCTCCTGATTACCAGCCTCGTGGTTCTCTTTGCCGGCGGGTTGCTGGCGCAGAAGCCCCAGCCCAAGGCCGCCGGCATTGAGGCGCAAGGCTACAAGTGGAACGCCGAATACGGCGAGAAGATGGAGGCCATGAAGAAGAAGGGTGACGTGACGGCGGGCGAAGAGGCCTACGAGACCTGCGCCGCCTGCCACCTCCCCAGTGGCGCCGGGCGCCCGGACGGGACGTTCCCGCAGCTTGCCGGGCAGCACCCCTCCGTGGTCATCAAACAGATTGCCGACATCCGCGCCGGCCTGCGCGACAACCCCATCATGTACCCGTTTGCGATTACGCTGACGGACCCGCAGCAGCTGGCCAACGTCTCCGCGTACATCCAGTCTCTCCCCATTCCGCATGACAACGGCAAGGGCCCGGGCGCGGAGCTGGCCACCGGCAAGCGTCTGTATGAGCGTGACTGCCAGACCTGCCACGGCGCCAACGGCGAGGGCGACGCGAGCAAGTTCTACCCGGTGCTGGCCGGACAGCACTACAAGTACATGCTGCGCCAGGCCACGGACATCCGCGACGGACGGCGGCGCAACGCCAACCCGGACATGGTGAAAGTGATCAAGCCGTATACCGACAAGGATATCGACGCGATTGTCGACTACATGTCGCGCCTGCAGATGCCCGACAAGAAAGCCGCTGCAAAGAAGAAGTAACCGCGCGCCCCGGCACCGGGGCGCCCCCGGGCAGTTCCGACGTCGCGCCGGGGTCACGGGGGATGGAGGAGCTGGACATGACACCCCGTTCGTCGCCCCTTGCCAGCGTTCTTGCCGTGGTGGCCGGGCTGGTCATGGCCACCGCCTATTTCACTCCTGTGTGGTGGGTGTCCCTCACCGCGCCCAACTACCCGGTGGACCGCTTCCCGGATGGGATCCGGATCCACTTTGGGTTTGAAGGCGTGAGCAACGGCTGCACCACGGCCGCCAAGACCAGCCGCGTGGCGCAGGAGACGCAGCAGGAGGACCTGGGCTGGCGCTCTGACGAGGAGAAACCCGCGCCGGAGAAGAAATCCGCGGAATCCGGCGGCGCGCTGGACTGCGTCCATGAAATGAACACCATCAACCATTACGTGGGAATGCGGCCCATTGGCGTGGGCGCGCCGGTGGAGCGCAACCTCAGTCGCTACATACTTGGGATGTTTGGTGTGATGATCCTGGGGTTTGCACTGCGGAACCGGCGCGCGCGCGTGGTGACGCTGGGCGCCGGGTTTGGCGTGGTGGCGGCGTGGATGGTGGTGGACCAGTTTGTGCGCGGGCGGCTGGCGGCGGTGGTCACGGAGTACACGGAGGAAGCGGGCAAGTACTTCCGCGAGGCGGAGAAGATCACCGCGTGGGGTGAGACGCTGCACACCGTCGCCGTGGCGGTGGTGCTGGTGCTGATTGCGCTGATGGCATTCATGGTGTTTGCCGCCTGGCGGTGGCACGGGTTCCAGCTGGCGCTGGGGATTGTTCCCGCGCTGCTGCCGCTGTTCTTTGTGGCGGCGTACGCGGCGTGGTTGTGGTTCTTTGGTCACACCATGCACCCGTGGGGCGCTTTCACGTTGAAACCGTTCATGCCCACGGTGTTTGGTGACGGGATGGTGGCGCAGTTCAGCACGCATTCCTACCCGCACTACGGGTTTGGGTTGCTGGCGCTGTCTTCCGTGCTGCTGCTGGTGGCGGTGGCGCGCCGCCGCCTGGAGCTGATGGATGAACCCGCCGCCCCGGTGGCCGGATAGCGCATGCGGCAGGCGGCCTGGGCCCTGGGATTGCTGGTGTCAGCCTGGGCCGTGCTGGCGGACACGGAGAAGCATGATGACATGGCGCCCGCCGCCGCGGGCGCGTGGGGCGCATCCTGGGAGCCGTCCCAGCGGCCCGCGGGCCCGGCGGACCCGTCCCTGCCCTGGTTCCAGAAGCTGGTGGATGACGCGCCCGCGGGCAGCGTCCTCAAGCCGCCTCCCGGCCGCTACTCCGGACCCGTGCTCATGCAGAAGGTGCTCACCATTGAGGGCGCCGGCGTCACCATTGATGGCGGCGGCAAGGGCACCGTGTTTGTTGCGGACGTCAGCGGCGCCACCCTGCGCGGGCTCACGTTCACCGGGTCGGGTGATTCGCATTCCACCGACGACGCGTGCCTCAACCTGCGCGGGAACGGCAACACGCTGCAGGAAAACGTGTTTGAGGATTGCCTGTTCGGGATTGACCTCAAACAGGCCAACCGCAACGCGGTGGTGGGCAACCGCATCCGCTCCAAACGCGTGCCGCTGGGCCTGCGCGGGGACGCCATCCGCCTGTGGTACAGCAAGGACAACCGCGTGGAGGGTAACGTCGTCACCGATTCGCGCGATGTGGTGGTGTGGTACTCCGACGGGAACATCATCAAGGGGAACACCGGGACCGGGAGCCGGTATTCGCTGCATTTCATGTTTGCGCAGCACAATGTGGTGGTGGACAACCGGTACGACAACAACTCCGTGGGAATCTACGTGATGTACACGCAGGGCGTGGAGATCCGGAACAACGTGATTTCACGGTCCGCTGGACCCACGGGGATGGGCATTGGCTTCAAGGAGGCCAGCAGCTCCGTGGTCAGCGGCAACACCCTCATCTACTGCGCCGTGGGTATCTCCTCGGACCTCTCTCCGGACGAGCCGGATACCACCATTGAGATCTCGGACAACCGCATTGCGTACAACGGCGTGGGCCTGTCCATTGTGGGCAACAAGACGGGCACGGTGATCATGCGCAACGTGTTTGAAGGCAACATTGACCAGGTGTCCCAGAGCGGCGGCGGCAGCGCCATGCACAACACGTGGAAGGGAAACTACTGGGATGATTACCAGGGGTTTGACCGGAACCGTGACGACGTGGGGGACACGCCCTATGAACTGTACGCGTACACGGACCGCATCTGGATGGAGATGCCGGTGGCGCGCTTCTTCAAGAACGCGCCATTGATGGAGGCCATTGATTTCCTGGAGCGCCTGGCGCCGTTCTCCACGCCGGATCTGCTGGTGAAGGATGAACAGCCGCTGTTTGTCCGGCCCCACGGAGGTCACCCATGAGCGAGCCCGTCAACAACGGTGGCAAGCCGGCCCCCGCGCCAGGTGGCAAACGCCAGCAGGAGGAGCGCCGCAAGTTCCTGCGCGCGGCGGTGGTGGGAACGGGTGTCGTCGGGTTTTCGCTGGCCGGGTTCCTCCCCGTGCTGGAGGATGACCACGGCCGCCGGCTGCGCCCACCCGGCGCGCTGGATGAAAAGGACTTCCTGGCCGCGTGCATCAAGTGCGGCCAGTGCGTGCAGGTGTGCCCCGTGGAGGCGATCCACCCGGCGGACCTGTGGGACGGGTTTGGCGTGGGCGTCCCGTTCATCGATCCGCGCAAGCAGGCGTGCGACTTTGCGTGCGACGTGGGGCAGTGCATCCTGGCGTGCCCGACGGGTGCGCTGGAATACCGAAAGCCCGCGTTCCTGGCTGTGCGCCCCGGCGCCCAACTGCCCGCGCCGCCGGTGCTGCTGGCCAAGGAGAATGACCCCAACCCCACGCTGCAATTCAAGGAGCGCATGGGCGTGGCGCGGCTGGACCGCCCGGATGCGTGCCTCTCCGTGCTTGGAAAGGGCGTGAAAGGCCCCGCGCGAGGTGAGAGCTTCCGCGGATTGAAGCGCTACACGGACGTGGACCGCTGGAACCCGGTGCGCGTGCGCGAACACCCGTACGACCTGGAACGCTGTGACCTGTGCGTGCGCGAGTGCCCGATCAAGGGCGCCATCAGCATCCAGGCGGACGATACCGGGCGCCTCACGCCCACGGTGCACGCGGAATGCGTGGGCTGCGGCGTGTGTCAGATGATGTGCCCGGTGGAGCCGGCAGCCATTGTGGTGGACGCGCGCGGAACGTGGGGAGGTGCGTGATGGGACGCCGCCTCGAAGACTTCCGCCGGATGCTGGGAGCCGAGCCGCGCCGCCCCGAACCGGGGGACTACTCACCCGGCGCGCGGCAGATTCATGACACCAAGAGGCTGAAGAAGTCCGACTTTGACGCGCTCAAGCAGGTGGCGGTGAAACACCGCGCCAACAAGCGCTGGCGCCGCCGCCGGTGGACCACGCTCATCGTCGTCAACCTGCTGTTCGTGCTGTCATACTGGCTGGATGTGCAGCTGGTGGAGGGATCGCTGTCGGGGTCGCGGTTCCTTGGTTTCCACATGATTGATGTGAATGCCGCACTTCAGCTGATGCTGGCGCACAAGCACCTCATCACCAACCTGCTCATCGGCACGGCCACCATTGCGCTGGTGTGGGGCGTGCTGGGCGGGCGGTCGTTCTGCTCGTGGGTGTGCCCGTATCACCTGCTGGCGGAATGGGCGGAAAAGCTCCACCTGCTGCTCGCGGCGAAGAAGATTGTGAAAGACCACCCGTTGCACCGCGGGTTGCGCGTGGTGCTGTGGGCGCTGTTTGCCGTGCTGGCGTACGGCACCGGGTACACCGTGTATGAAACCATCTCCCCGACGGGAATCCTCTCCCGCGCGATGATCTACGGCCCGGGCGTGGTGCTGTTGTGGATCTTTGCGCTGCTGGCGTTTGAAGTGCTGTACAGCCGCCGCGCGTGGTGCCGGTACATGTGTCCGGTGGGACTGACCTATGGCGTGGTGGGCACGGTTTCACCCGTCAAGGTCAGCTATGACCTGTCCAAGTGCTTTCATGAACAGGATTGCCGCAAGGTCTGCCTGGTCCCGCACGTGCTGGACACCGTCGTGAAGGGCCGCGCGGTCACGGAGATCGTTGACATTGGGAATGACTGCACGCGCTGCGGACTGTGCGTGGACACCTGTCCATCCGGAGCACTCCACTTCACCATCACCGGTGTCACCAAGCGCCGAACAGGGGAATGACGCGATGATACGGCTCAGCAGGCTCACCAAGTCGTTCAAGCGGCTGCGCGCCGTGGACGCGCTGGACCTTGGGATTGAGAAGGGTGAGCGCATCGCCCTGGTGGGCTCCAACGGCGCCGGCAAGACCACCATGATCCGCTGCATTCTCGGCGAATACACATTTGAAGGCGATGTCGCGGTGGGCGGCAAGCATCCGCGGCGCGCCCGCAGCGAGGTGCTCGGGCGAATAGGTTTTGTCCCCCAGCTGCCACCGCCCCTCAAGATGCCGGTGAGCGAATTGCTGCGTTTCTCCGCCGCCGTTTCCGGACGCAAGGTGTCCGATATCTCGGAGATTGCCACGCGGCTGGGCCTGGATGTCACCACGTTTGCACGGCAGCCGTTCTTCAAGCTGTCCGGCGGGCAGAAACAGAAACTGCTGATTTCCATTGCGCTGGGACGGAACGCGGAGGTCCTCATCATGGATGAACCCGCTGCCAACCTGGACCCGGAAGCCCGCCACGCGTTCTTCACCCTGCTGGCTGAACGCGTCACCACCGCCACCATGCTCATCTCCAGCCACCGCCTGGACGAAGTGGCCGCGCTGGTGAACCGCGTGATTGAGATGGACCGCGGGAAGATTGTGCTGGATGACAAAGTGACCGATTCACCGCTTACCGGCCTGCTGGCGTGCACCGTCACCCTGCGCCGCCCGGACCTCGCCATCGGGAAGGCGCTCACTGAGTGGAAGTTCACCCCGTCCGCCGATGGTCTGGTGTGGACGGGGAGTGTTGCCGGAGCGGACCGGTTGCGCTTCACGGGTCTGCTGTCACGGTATGTGGGCCTGCTCACCCGCGTGGCGCTGGATGAGAAACACAGCGGCGCCGGCAATGGCGTGGCGGAAGGTGCGGCGCCGTGAGCCCGCACACTGCCTCCACCCCGCACCCGGCCATGCCCCGCATGGCCGACCTCCCCCACAAGGGGGGAGGCTACGCAGGGGCGGCAGGGGCGGTGATGCTCGCACTCAGCCTTGCGGTGGCGGCGGGCTGCAACACCGGGGACAAAGATGGGCCCGTTGACGTCATCTTTGACCGGGATGCGTGCGCCCGCTGCAGCATGATCATCTCTGACCGCCACTTCGTCGCCGAAGTGCGCGGCGGTCCCCGCCGGGAAGTCGCGAAATTCGACGACATCGGCTGCGCGATTACGTGGTTGGACGCGCAACCGTTTGCGAGCGACCCCACCACGCGGATTTGGGTCGCCAGGCTGGACGATGGCTCCTGGGTCGACGCGCGCGCCTCCCGCTTCGCCGGCGGCAAGACCTCCCCCATGGGGTACGGGTTCGCCGCGGTCATTGACACGGAAGGCGTGGATTTCCAGGCGGTCCAGCAGCACGTGCGGGCCATGGCCCAGCGGAGGAACAAGTGAGTCACCTCGTCCTGACAGCCCGGCTTGACGTGCAGGAATCCGTCCGCGCCCGCTGGTTCCTCGTCTACGCGTTGATCTTCGGCGGCATCGTTGCCGCGTTCTTCGCATTTGGCGTCACCGAATCCCGCGTGCTGGGCTTCATGGGCCTGTCCCGCCTGCTGGTCACGTACATCCAGCTGGTCATGGCCATCATGCCCATCTTCATCCTGCTCACCACCGTGCGCTCCGTTGCCGGTGACCGCGAAGCGGGCGTGTTTGAATACCTCCTATCCCTCCCGGTGGGCCTGGGCTCCTGGTACTGGGGCCGCATTTTCGGGCGTTTCCTCGTCGTGTTCCTGCCCGTGTTCCTGGCCATGCTGGGCGCCGCGGGCTGGGCCGTTTACCGCGAAATAGAAGTCCCCTGGAAGATGTTCGGCGTCTACACCGGCCTGATGGCCGCCATGTCCTGGTGCTTCTTGGGCCTGGGCATGTGGATCTCCACGCTGGCGCGCTCCACCGACGTGGCGCAGGGCGCCGCGTTCATGATGTGGCTGGTGTTCCTGTTGTTCCTGGACCTCATTCTCCTGGGCGTGCTCATCCAGGGGCGCGTGCCCGCCAACGCGGTCATTGCCATTGCGCTGGTGAACCCGCTGCAGGTGTTCCGCACCGGCGCACTGATGCTGTTTGATCCGCAGCTCGTCGTGTTCGGACCAGCCGCGTACGTGATTCACGACTATTTTGGCGGGCCCAACTTCATTGTGTACGCCATGGCCTATCCCACGCTGGTGGGCACGCTGGCCGCCGGCCTGGGCTACCTCACGTTCCGGCGGGGCGACCTCGTGTGACGCCCGCGTTCGCGCTCCTGGCCGCGGCGGCGCTGCCTCCGCTGCAGCCGCTCATTGATGCGGCTCCCCCGGGCTCCGTGCTGGTCCCGCCGCCGGGACGGTACGCCGGGCCCGTGGTCATTACGCGGGCCCTCACCCTGGACGGCGCGGGCCGCGTCACGGTGGACGGGCAGGGCACCGGCAGCGTCATCACCATCCGCGCGGAAGGCGTCACGCTCAGGCGGTTGCACATCACCGGATCCGGCACCAGCCATGACCACATGGACGGCGCCATCACCGTGGAAGCGGACCACGTGGAAATCCGGCACAATGACCTGGACAACACGCTCTTTGGCGTGCAGGTGAACGCGGCGCACGGCGTGCTGGTGTGCGGGAACACCATCCGTTCCACGCGTGACGAGCCGGGCCTGCGCGGCGACGGCGTGCGCATCTGGAACGGGAACCACAACACGGTCAGCGGCAATGACATCGTGGAGGCGCGGGACGTGACGTTTGCCAACGCGCGGGACAACCTGCTGGCGGGCAACCGCGTGGCGCATGGGCGGTACGGGTTGCAGATGGTGTTCGCGCCGCGCAACCGCGTGGAGGATAACCAGTTTGAGAGCAACCTCACCGGCATCGCCGTGCTGTACTCGGATGACGTCGTGATCCGGCGCAACCGCGTGGTGGATTCGCAGGGCGTGTCCGGGGTGGGCGTGGTGTTCAAGGAGTCCAGCCAGGGCGTGGTGGAGGACAACGCGTTTGTGCGCTGCTCCGTCGGCGCGCGGACCAACTCGCCCACGCACCCGCTGAACGTGGTGTATTTCCGGAGAAACCTGTTTGCGCACAACACGGCGGGCATGGACTTCTACGGCGAGAACGGTGGCCACGTGATTGAACACAACCGGTTTGATCACAACCTGGTGCAGGTCACGGTCAGCGCGCCCATGAGCGCGCGCGGCAACGGCTGGCTGGGCAATGAGTGGGATGATTACCAGGGTTTTGATCGCGACGGTGACGGCGTGGGGGACCAGCCGTATGAACGCTTTGCGTTTGCCGACCGCATCTGGCTGGAGACGCCGTCCGCCACGTTTTTCCGCAATTCCCCCGTGCTGGAACTGCTGGACTTCCTGGAACGGCTGGCGCCGTTCTCAAATCCGGAGCTGGTGCTGCGTGATCCCCGGCCGGCCATGACGGCCGCAGGCACGGGCCCCGCGGGACCCCCGCGCGAACGGCCCCGGTTCATTCCCTCCTGTCCTGGAGATGTGCCGTGATGTGTCGTCGTCAGCTGGGTGCGTGGTGGGTGGGCGTGCTGGTGTTGTTGCCGTCCGGTGCGTCCGCGGGGCAGTTGGAGAACGGCAAGGACGTGTACGGCCCGTGTGCCGCGTGCCACGGCGCCAACGGTGAAGGCGGCAAAGGCGGCGAATACCCGCGCCTGGCGGGCCAGCCCCCGGTGTACCTGGTGGGGCAGTTGAAGTTGTACCAGGAACGCAAGCGCTACAACGTGGCCATGTTCCCGTACACGGAGCCGCGTGAACTCTCCGAAGCGGACATGCAGGACGTGGCGGCGTACCTCACGCAGATCACGCTCCCGGCGAAAACACCCGTTTTCAAGGACACGGACAGCGCGCTGGACCGCCTGCTGGCCATGGAGCGCGTGCTGGTGGTGCCGCGCGTGGCCGGTGACGTGGAGAACGGGAAGGCGACCTTCAAGCGCAGCTGCGTGTCCTGCCACGGGCCGGAGGGACGGGGGAAGAAGAACAACCCCGTGCTCCTTGGGCAGTACCCGGACTACCTGCAGCGGCAGGTGGACGCCTTCCGCAAGGGTGACCGGCCGCATGACAAGAAGACCGCCGGGGAGGGCGTGTTCTTCAAGCTGGAGCAGAAGGACGTGGTGGACATCTTCGCGTACCTGACGGCCATCCAGGACAAGGACCCGGAGGTTCCGGCCGCAGGGTCGTCGACGGCGGGGAGCGGCGCAGCGGCGGAATAGGCCAGGTTGACGTGTGGTCATTTTTGGACCAAAAATGACCGCATGTACACACGGGATCTGGCGGGGCCACTGGGACGGCAGAAGCGGAGCGTGCTCCTCCTCGGCCCGCGGCAGACGGGCAAGTCCACCCTGGTGCGCGGGCTGCGTCCCGAACTCGAGATCAACCTCGCGCACGAGCCCACATTCCTGGAATTCGCGTCCAACCCGCGCGAGTTGGAACAGCGCCTGGCGGCTGCGCGACCGCGAACGGTGTTCATTGACGAGGTGCAGCGCCTGCCGAGCCTGTTGAACACGCTGCAGGCGCTGCTGGACGGCGGCAGCCGCACGAAGTTCCTGCTCACCGGTTCCAGCGCTCGCAAGCTGAAACGGGGCCGCGCCAACCTGCTGCCCGGCCGTGTGGTGTCCTTCAATATGGGTCCTTTAACGTCGAGGGAACTCGGCGACGCGTTCCGTCTCACGCAGGCGCTGGAAGAGGGGTTGCTGCCCGGCATCTACGCGGAGCCGGAACGCGCGCAGCGGCGCCGCGTGTTGCAGACCTACGCCTCCACGTACCTGCGTGAGGAGGTGCAAGCCGAGGCGCTCACGCGCCGCATTGAAGGGTTCTCCCGTTTCCTGAACGCGGCCGCGGCACGCTCCGGGCAATTGCTGGACTTTGCCAAGCTCGCCGCGTCGGCCGCGGTGCCGCGTCAGTCGGCCATCCGTTACTTCGAGATTCTCGAGGACACGTTGCTGGCGCGGCGGGTTGAACCGTGGACGCAGAACGCGACGGTGCGCACCGTGAAACACCCGCGTTTCTACTTCTTTGACACGGGCGTGCTGAACGGGCTGCTGCGCACGTTCTCCGCGTCGGCGCCGCGCATTGGCTCGCTGTTTGAGCACTTCATCCTGCATGAGCTGGTGCAGCGGGCGGAGAACGCCGGCGTCACCGTCCGCGTGGACCACTACCGGACCGAAGGCGGCGCCGAAGTGGACTTTGTGGTGACGACGGAAACGGGGGTGTTCGCGCTGGAGTGCAAGGCCACGGGGAACCTGGGCGCGGGGGACGTGCGCCACCTGCGTGCGTTCCGGGAGGCGTACGGCGGAAAGCTGTCCCGGTTGCGGTGCGTCCTGCTGCACACCGGAAACACGGCCAAGGCCGCGGACGGGATTGAGGTCCTCCCGTGGGCGCAGGGGCTGGCTGAGGTGGGTGTCGACGGGTGACGGGCTACTTCACGACCCGCGGCATCCCCAGGCGCTTCTCAATGCGGTGGATGCGCTTCTCGTGGTCGCGGTAGCGGTCGCCGGAGAACTCCAGCAGGTTGTCAAACCGCATCGAAAGGTCCGCGAAGCCCTTGGCGGTCTCGTGCGCCAGGTCGTCCACGCGGCCGGACAGGCCGTCCACACGCCCATTCAGCGCCTGCAACTCCTTGCGGATGTCCCGCAGGATCTCCACCACCAGGTCGCGGGGTCCGCCTTCCTTGCGTGCCATGGTCTTCACGCTACCGGCGCCAGCGGGCCCCGGCAACGCGCCCTCCCGGATCTCCGCCGTCCGCGGGATCTCCGTGCCTCCGGAAAAACCGTTGTCCCGCGCCACCTTCCGGATGCCGCTTCCGGGCCGGTCCTGCCGGCCGCCAATCCCCCTTGACGCTCCGTGTGAGTCCATGTAGAGAGCGCGCCCCCGCTGGGAAACCAGAGGGGCGCGTGAACGGGCTCCATGCCCACGACGCGGTCGCAGTGATGCGGCGAACGGCTCTTTGAAACGCCCAAGGCGGTTGAGAGCCATCTCAGTATCTGGACGCGGCGCCGAGGGCGCGGTGGGCAGGTGAGGTGGCTCTGGCGTTTCAAGGGACCCGCAACCACGGAAGGAAGAAACGGAATGCCGACCATCAACCAGCTCGTGAGGAAGGGACGCCAGGCGGTTCGGTACAAGACCAACAGCCCGGCCCTGAAGGGTGCTCCGCAGAAGCGCGGCGTTTGCACGCGCGTCTACACGACGACCCCCAAGAAGCCCAACTCCGCACTCCGCAAGGTCGCCCGCGTGCGCCTGAGCAACCAGATGGAAGTCACCACGTACATCCCGGGCGTGGGCCACAACCTGCAGGAGCACTCGGTGGTGCTCATCCGCGGTGGCCGCGTGAAGGACCTTCCCGGCGTCCGTTATCACATCATCCGTGGCACGCTGGACGCCGTGGGCGTGGCCAACCGCAAGCAGGGCCGCTCCAAGTACGGCGCCAAGAAGCCCGGCACCGGCACCGGCGCCGCCGCCCCCAAGTGATCACCTGATTTTGTTTGTGAGGGAACCATGCCTCGTCGTCGCGAAGTCCCCAAGCGCAAGATTCTCCCGGACCCCAAGTACGCGGACCGGGTTGTCACCAAGTTCATGAACGTCATCATGGAGCGCGGCAAGAAGTCCGTGGCTGAGGCCATTGTGTACGGCGCGCTGGCCATTGTGGAAGAGCGGACCAAGGAAGAGCCGCTCAAGACGTTCAAGAAGGCGCTGGAGAACGTGAAGCCCGCCGTGGAGGTGAAGTCCCGCCGCGTAGGCGGTTCCACCTACCAGGTGCCGGTGGAGGTCCGGTCGGACCGCCGCAACTCGCTGGCCATGCGCTGGCTGAAGGAATACGCCCGCGCCCGCGGTGAGCGCACCATGCGTGAAAAGCTGGCCGGCGAGATCCTGGACGCCGCCAACGGCAAGGGCAACGCGGTCAAGAAGCGCGAAGACACGCACCGCATGGCCGAGGCCAACAAGGCGTTTGCGCACTACCGCTGGTGAACCGTTTTCCCCCTCTTTCACTCTGAATTCTTCCGGAGAGCGTCATGGGCAAGGAAAAATTCGACCGTAGCAAGCCGCACGTGAACATCGGGACCATTGGCCACGTGGACCATGGCAAGACCACGCTGACCGCGGCCATCACCAAGGTGCTGGCGGCCAAGAACCCCAAGATCGTGTACCGGGCGTACGACTCCATTGACAATGCGCCG
>JACRCW010000107.1 GCA_016218805.1 Deltaproteobacteria bacterium
AACCTGAGCAAGCAGGCGGTCCACGCAGAACCCCGCGCCGGGAGGCGCCGGGAACCAGATAGACCGTCGGCGGGACGAAACCCGCTGGGTCACGCGTCTCCACCCCGAGGTGGGCGGCGCGTGCATCCCACGGGTGGGCTTGGTGACCGGATGACCAGGGAACGCGACTCTGACAGACCGCGGGAAAAACGTAGCTGGCGCGAGATTGACCGCGCCCGCGAGTCGGGCCAGCAGCGCCAGTCGCCGGAGGACCGCGACAAGGAACGCGGCATCCAGCAGAACGGCACCGCGTATGACAAGTACAAGAAGAACCTGGAGCGGCTGTGGAACACCGGCAACATGCTGGAGCTGCTGGAGCAGCGCGGCGAGGTGACCACCGCGCGCGCCACCGCCGCCGGCGTGGCCCACGAGGAAGCGGAGCCGCAGCGGCCCGTGATCAAGCGGACCCCCGAGGAGCGCGCCAAGGAGCGGGATGCACGGGAGTCGCTTCGCAAGGCGGTGGGGCCGGCCGAGGTGAAGGCGGCCGTGGAGGGTTACCTGGCGGTGGCCAAGGTGCTGCCGGATGACATGGAGCTGCTGTCCAAGGCGCTGGCCAGCCCCGCGGAGCGCCACCAGGCCGCCGCGCTGCGCCTGCTGGACCAGCGGGCCAACCTGGGTGCGGACGCCGCCGCGCGCCTGCTCAAGGGGCGGCTGCAGACCGTGATGCTGACGGCCAGTGAGCCGGAGACCAAGACACTGGCCGAATCCGTGCGTGCCAAGCTGGGCTGACCCTGTGCTATGGGCCCATCCTCCTGTGAGAGGAATGGCCCATGAGCGAGAAGCCCAAGAAGTCCGAGGCGGTTGAAGAGCCCGTCGTCATGCAGAAGCTGGTGAGCCTGGCCAAGCGCCGCGGGCTCATCTTCCAGTCATCAGAAATCTACGGCGGGCTGCGCTCCGCGTATGACTACGGCCCCCTGGGCGTGGAGCTCAAGCGCAACATCAAGAACCTGTGGTGGCGCACTATGGTCCACGAGCGCGAGGACGTGGTGGGCATTGACGCGTCCATCATCATGCACCCGCGCGTGTGGGAGGCCTCCGGGCACGTGGCCGGCTTCACCGACCCGCTGGTGGACTGCCGCGCCTGCCAGAACCGCTTCCGCGCGGACAAGGCGCCCACCGCCGAGGACGGGAAGATCCGCTGCCCCAACTGCGGCAGCGGCAACCTGTCCGACGTGCGCAAGTTCAACCTGATGTTCAAGACGCACCTGGGCCCCGTGGAGGATGACTCCGCCGTGGTGTTCCTGCGGCCCGAGACCGCGCAGGCGATGTTTGTGAACTTCCTCAACGTGCAGCAGAGCTACCGGCTCAAGCCGCCGTTTGGCATTGCGCAGCAGGGCAAGAGCTTCCGCAATGAGATCACCGTGGAGCACTTCACCTTCCGCTCGTGCGAGTTTGAGCAGATGGAGATGGAGTACTTTGTCCCGCCGCCGCAGTACTCCGACGAGGGCAAAGGCCCCGACTACTGGTACGACTACTGGAGGAAGCTGCGGCTCAACTGGTACACCGAGACGCTGGGCATCCGCGCGGAGAAGCTGCGCCTGCGCGAGCACGACGCTGCCGAGCTGGCCCACTACGCCAAGGGCTGCGCCGACGTGGAATACGACTACCCGTGGGGCTGGGGCGAGCTGGAAGGCATCGCCTCCCGCAGCGACTTTGACCTCACGCAGCACCAGAAGTTCTCCGGGAAGAAACTCACGTATTTTGACCCGGACAAGAAGGCGCACTACCTGCCGTGGGTCATTGAGCCCGCCGCGGGAGCGGACCGCACCGCCCTGGCCGTGCTCATTGACGCGTATGACGAGGAGCCACCGCCGCCCGATGCCAAGGGCGACAACGTGGAGCCGCGCGTGGTGCTGCGGCTGGACCCGCGGGTGGCGCCCATCAAGGTGGCCGTGCTGCCGCTGGTGAAGAAGGAGGGCATGCCCGAGCGCGCCCGCGAGATCATCCGCGCCTTCTTCAAGAACGGGGTCAACGCGTTCTACGACGAGAAGGACGCCGTGGGCCGCCGCTACCGCCGCCAGGACGAGGTGGGCACCCCGTTCTGCATCACCGTGGACGGGCAGACCGCGCAGGACCAGACGGTCACCCTGCGCTACCGCGACGACATGCAGCAGGACCGCATCAAGATTGCCGACGCGCTGGAAACGGTGACCAAGAAGGTCATGGCCGGGGGCCGTGACGTTCGCAAGCCCGGGTGATCCCGGGGGATTCCGCGTGAACGCCCCCGCGCCCTAGACCCTTCCTCCGCCCTGCCCGTTGGGTACGGGTGGGAGTCCCAAGGCTGGCATGGCCCTGACGGACGCCTCAGACGAAGAGCTCATGCTCCAGTACAAGACTGGAGCCGTGGCTGCGTTTGAGGAGTTGGTCCGGCGCCACCAGCGGCGGGTCTTCCACTTTGTCCTGCGGTCCCTCAGGAACCCGCAGGCGGCGGAGGATGCCTTGCAGGAAGTCTTCCTGCGCGTGGTCAGGAACGCCCCCGGTTACGAGCCGCGGGCCAAGTTCACGACGTGGCTGTTCACCATTGCGCGCAATCACTGCATTGACGAGTCCCGCAAGAACGCGTTCCGGCGCACGGAGAGCCTGGACGCGCCATTGTCTGACGAAGACGGCAGCGCCACCCGGCTGGACCGCGTGGCCGCGGGCACCGCCGGCGCGGACGAGAACACCGACGCGATGAAGATCCGCCGCGCCGTGGACGCCGCCCTGCACAAGCTGCCCGAGGAGCAGCGCGAGGTGTTCATCCTGCGGGAACACGCCGGGGTGCAGTTCAAGGAGATTGCCGAGATGACGGGCGTGCCGGAGAACACGGTGAAAAGCCGGATGCGGTACGCCATGGAGGGGATTCGGGCGCACCTGGTGACGCTGGGCATCACGCCCTGAAGCGGGCAGGTGCGCGCCGGAATGGGTATGTTGGGAAGGAGCTTTTGTTGTCATGAGCTGTGAACGCCAGGCCGACACCCTCATGGGGTACCTCTACGGGGAACTGACACCCCCGGAGGCGGATGCGTTCCTTGCGCACGCCAAGACCTGCGCGTCCTGCGCGGAAGATCTCAAGGGCCTGGGCACCATGCGCGCCACCCTGGCGCGGGCCGCCCCCCTGCCCGACCCGCCTGCCGCCATCACCGCGCGCATCCTGGACGCCGCCCGGCAAGCCGTGCCGTCCCCGGGCGTGGTGACGTCCCAGGCGGCCGCGGCCAAGGCCCCAGGCGGGGGGCTGTTTGCGTGGCTGGCCAAGCCGTGGGCGTGGGGCGTGGTGGCCGCCGGCGCCGGCGCCGCTGCCCTGCTGACGGTGGGAATGCCCCGCAAGGAGATGCTGACGTCCGCCTCCGCGCCGGCCGCGGTGGCGGAAGACGGGTTGGCAACGCTGTCCACCAAGGCAGGAGCGAAACACACGGCGGACGGCCCCGCCCCCGCCGCCGCGCCGGCGCCCGCCGCGCCCGCTGCGCAGCCCGCGCTGGCCGGCGCCGCGGGGGACCAACCGGTGGAGGAGAAAGCGCCCCAGGCGGAGAACCTGCGCAGCGCGGTGCGCGGACAGGCGGTGGTTCGCGACGAGCGGATGAAGGCCGAGAAGCGGGCCATGGTGGCGCGCGACGACGACGCGCTGGCCCGCGAACCCGACCCGGACTGGGCCCAGGCGGGCAAGTCTGGCGGCGGCCGCGCGCTGGACCGCCGCGCGGATACCGGGTCCACGGCCGCGGCGGACGACGAGGGCGGGGAGTTCCTGGCCGGGAGGCAGCGCGGCGCCGCACGCCTGGAGGAGCGCAAGGGCGCCGCGGTGGCGGAGCTGGAGGCGCCTGCGGACGCCCAGGAGCAAAAGCCCGCCGCCGACAAGAAGAAGAATGAGGCGCCGGCGCCCGCCAAGTCCCCCCTGCTGCTGCTCCCCGTGGCACCGCGGAATGCCATGAAGGACCAGGCGAAGTCCGAAGAGGCCAACAAGGAAACGGCGCCCGGCGGCGCGTACGGCGCTGCTGGCAACGTGGCCGCTGTGCCACCCGCGCCGGAACCCACCCAGCGCAAGCCCGCCACTGCCGCGGCACGCCCCCCGCCCGCGGAAGCCCCGCCCGCCGGGTCCGCGCAGTACATGGCCCCCGTTGGCGGAGAGCTGTCGCAGGACGCACTGGTGCTTCCCAAGGCCCGCCGCGAAGCGGAACGCTCCGCCGCCGCACCCGAGATCAAACAGGAGGCGCAGCGCCTCAAGAAGATGGACCACGCCCTCCGCGCCCAGACCGAGATGAGCATTGGCGCCGAAGCACTGGCCGGCGCGGATCCGCAAGCCGCCCTCCTGGCGTTCCGCCGCGCCGAACAACTGGACGCGCTGCAGGAACTGGCACCCAACCCCAAGGCCGGTCAGGCCACCGCCCTGGCGCGCATGGGACAGTGCGAAGACGCGCTGCAACTGGTGACGACGGTGGAGCGGTCCCACCCCGCGTTCAACCAGCTGCACGTGCACGTCCGGGAGACCGCGAAGTGCTTTGAACGCAAAGGCAACGCGGACCGCGCCCGGCTGCTCACCGCCCGCGCTGACAAGCTGGAGAAGAAAGCCAGTGTGGACCCGGCTGTGCTCGCCACCCGCGCTGCCGGCGTCAACCGTGTGGTCCACACGGATGCATCACTGATGGAAGCCTGTGAAACCGCTGCCACCGCACGCGGCGAACTGCCCGCCGCTCAGGGCAACTGGACCATCCGCATCACGTTGGATGGAAAAGGAGCCCCCGTGGCGGTCGCGGCCAAAGGCCCGCGCAACGCACCCGTGCTGCGCACCTGCCTGGAGTCGCGCGTGCGCGCCCTCAGGTTCCCCGCCGCGGAGATGTCCAAGCAGGAGGTTGACGTGGCGGTCGTGGCGCGCGCGAGACCGCGAGACAATGCAGCGCCCGCCATGAAGGCCAAGAACGCCGCGCCTGCGCGTGAGGCGGATGCGGAAGCCGCGCACTGAGCGCCCGGGGCATTGGTGAAGAGACGGTATGGGTCGGCGACCGGCGGGGACGCCGGTCCCACAGCACCCGATGATGATGTGGTGTGGCCGCTTGTGGAGTGAATGAACCACCGATTGCGGACGCGCAATTCGTCTGACAAGGTCCCGCGCATGAGCCCCGTCGCCAACGTCGCCGTCCGCCTGCACCGCGATACCACCCCCGCCGCGCCCACCAGCCGCACCGCCGAAACCGAGCGCACACATGCCGCCGCCGCACCGGCCCCGCGCCGGGATACCGTTGATCACGGCAGCACCGCCAGCGCCGTCAGCGGCCGCCGCGGCTCACCCGCCTCCGGCAACGTGGTCCACACGCTCACCCAGCGCGCCGCGTTCAACGCCCTGGCCGGACGCGGCACCGGCGCCGGCGCCGCCGGCATGCCCGAAGTGAAGTTCATTTACGACCGGCAGACGAAACAACTCTATTTCATGCCCAAGCAGTTCCAGTATCACTATGAATTCGCTTCCAAGGTGCTCGGCTACGCCAAGGACGTGGAACACTTCAACCGCGAGGCATACATCGACCCTGACCGGCGGTTCGTCCCCGGCACGCTCACGGCCTACGACCACTTTGAGAACGGGCAGGGAAGAAAAGGCGTGTTTGGCATGAGCTTCTGGTCCACCGACCCCGTGCGCGCTCCGCTCATCAAGGAGGCCTTCACCGCGCTGCAGGGCGGCCTGCCGTTTGCCAAGGACAAGCTGGTCTATCACCCCGGCGGAAACACCCAGGAGCATCTCCTGCAGAAGGACTCCAGCGCCGACGCCAAGTCGCTCAAGGCCGCGGGCATTGGCGTGCTTTCAAACGCGGAACTCGCCTCCCACTTCAGCTTCATGGCGCTCAACCCGGGGAAGAGCTTTGGCACGCTGCGCATCATGAAGGGCACCGGCGAAGGCCAGCCGCCTCCCACCCACGGCGACATCTGTATCTACGAGGACATCCCCGCCACCCTGCCCCCCATGGCCGGCGTCATCACCCCAAAACCGCAGACGTACCTCTCCCACGTGGCACTCAAGGCCCGCCAGGACGACACGCCGTACGCGTACGCGCGCGACATCCTCAAGGACCCCGCCGTGAAGAGGCTGGCCGGGAAGGTGGTCAGCCTGGAGGTCACCGCCGACGGGTACAAGGTCAAGGCCGCCACCGCGAAGGAAGCCAAAACGTACCTGCAATCCCTCCGCCCCAAGAAGGCGCAGGAACTCAAGTCCGACCTCACCCGCAAGGCCACGCTGTCACTGGACAAGCTCAGTCACGCCGACGCCAGCGCGTACGGCAGCAAGACCGTCAACGTGGCGGAGCTGGCCAAGCTGTACAAGTCCGGCGCACTCAACGTGAACGGTCCGGGCGAACCCGAGGTGATTGCCCCCGACGGGTTTGGCCTCCCCGCCAGCATGTATGACGCGTTCATGAAGACCGCCAAGTTCAACGCGACCCAGACCTTTGATGAGCGCCTCACCGAGATGCTGGCCGACCCGGACTTCAAGAAGAGCCCCGCCAAGCGCGAGAAGATGCTGGACGACTTCCGCGAGGCAATTGAAGACGCGGAAATGCCGCGCGCCGTGGCCGCGCAGGTGAAGGAGCTGGAGACCAAGTGGAAGGCCAAGTTCGGCAACGCCAACATGCGCATCCGTTCCAGCTCGGACAGCGAAGACCTGGTGGGGTTCAACGGCGCGGGCCTGTTTGACAGCTATACGTTCCGCTGGGAAGACGCCCAACGCGAGGGACGCGGACTGGATGACCGCATCCGCAAGGTGTTTGCCTCCGTGTGGAACGCGCGCGCATTCAGCGAGTTTGACTTCTACCGGGTCAACCCGCACAGCGTGAAGATGGCCGAACTGGTGGTCCCCAACACCGACGACGAGAAGGCCAATGGCGTGGTGCGCTGGGGCGGCGCCATCCCCGGCTGGGACACCATGTCCCTCAACGCGCAGGTGGGCGAAAACCTGGTCACCAACCCGGACGGAGGGGTCACCCCGGACGCGGTCGTTGTCGGCAATTACGGGATTGACACGTTTGAGCCGGAAATCCAGTACGAGGCCAACACCAACCAGCGCATTCCCAACGGCCGCAAACACGTCCTCACCGACGGGGAAATCCGCGCGCTGTTCAAGGCCATGAAGGTCATCCAGGAGCACTTCGCCAGGCTCTACCACCGCGAAGGCGACCCCACGTTCAACATTGAATGCGAGTTCAAGATCACCAAGGAAGGCAAGCTGCTCATCAAGCAGGCCCGCCCCTGGGTGGAGTGAGCCCGGCGCCCTCAACGGGAACGGCGCCCCTTGGGCTCCGCGGACCGGGGCATCTGCAGCGTCTTCACCAACTCCTTGCGGTTCTTCTCCACCTCCGCCTGCAACAACGCCACGGCCTGGTCACGGCGGTCATACAGCCGCTTGTGCTTGCGCTTGATGGACGCGTCCGACAGCAGCGCGTAGGTCAGCCACGGAAACACAGCCGTCACGTCGGTGTGCACATACATGCTGCCGCGCTCCACCGCGTCCACGCTCACCTTGCCCCAGGTATGCCCCTCCCCCGCCGGACAACTGGACAGCGCCCCGTTGTCCACCGGGTCCACGCAGAACTGCACGTCAACATCGAACCCGTCCGTGCGCACGTTCAGGATCTGGTCCAGCAACGGCTCGCCCTGCAGCGTGTAGTTCTTGGGCACGCCGCCCCCCAGGATCCAGATGGCCAGCTTCTTGTTGAAGTGCTTGCGCGCATAGAACTGCATCGCGCCCATCTCAAAGACGTCGTCGTTGATGTCAATGTCCAACCGGAACCGGTCACCCATCAGCCGCTTCAACTTCACCATGTTGAGGAAGATGGACCCGTCCTGCACCGCGCCCACAAAGATGGGCACCCCGGTGCGGTACGCCGTGGCCAGCAGCGTGGGGTCCTTCACCCCCAGCGCTTCCTCGATCTTGGCCACCTCGCGCCCCAGCAGGTGGTGCAGTTCCGTCGTGGTCATCCGCTTCTGGAAGTCCGGCTCCCGCAGGATGGCGGAGAACAGCATGTCCGTGTCCAGCAGCGCTTCCTCCCAGAAACCCAGGTCATAGATCCGGATGATGCGCGCCAGCCGCAGCTGCAGGTCACCCGCATCCGGACGGATTTCCCGGATCTGGTGGCCAATGATGCGGTGCGCGTCATGGTACAGGTTGGCGCCGGTGGTGGTGAGCACGTCCACCAGGCCACGCTGCATCAACGGAATGATGCAGGAGCGGTGCAGCCCGGCCGGCGTCATGGCGCCGGACAGCGTCATGAAGATGGAGTGGCCCTCGCGCGCGCTCAGGTCCATCAGGTCAAACGCGGTGCGTTCCTGGCGGCCCACGTACGCGGGAAACGCGTTGCGGATGATGTCGCGCGGCTTCTCACGGCCGGTGATGGCGACGGGGATGACGTTGCGGGCCTGATCGAATTCGGCCCTGAGCGACTTGCGCGGGCTGGACATGAGGGTTCTCCGTCAATGCGCCGTCAGCGGAGCAGCAGCGCGTAGCCAATGAGCTTGTAGGCGAGCCGCGTGGCGAGGATCTCCGAGGCGGGCTGGCCGGGGATGGGCGTCAGTTCATGGATGTCCGCGCCCACGATGCGACGCTTCTCCCCCACGCGCCGCAGCATGTGCGCCACCAGGTACCAATCCAGTCCGCCGGGAACCGGGCGCGCGGTGGCGGGCACGCTGGACGGATCAAACACGCTCACATCCACGGAGACGTAGACCTCGTCGTGGAGCGTCTCCAACAGGCGGTCCAACCAGTCAAACCGGCCCGCAATGTCCCGCGCCAGGAACGGGCGCAGGCCCTTTTCCTCCACGTAGCGGAACTCCTCTTCGCAGAAGCTGCGGGTGCCTACCTGCGTGAGGTGCAGCCCCATGGATTCATGCACCTGCCGGGCAACGCACATGTGGTGGAACGCCGTCCCCTGGTACTCCGGCCGCAGGTCCAGGTGCGCGTCCAGGTGCAGCACCGTCATCTGCGGGTAGCGCTCGGCCACCGCCTTGATGGGCCCCAGGGCCACGGTGCCCTCGCCGCCCAGCGTGAGCAGGAAGCGGTCCGCCTGCACCACGGCCTGCGCGGCTTCATGGCAGCGCGCCACCATGAACTGGCTGCCGCGCATGTCCGGCTCCAGCTCCTCCATGGTGCAGATGCCCACGCTGGAGGCCACGTCGACGAGGAGTTCCTCGTCAAACAGCTCAATATGCCGGCTGTGCTGGATGATGGCGGATGGGCCGTGGCGGCTGCCGGGCTGGATGTTGCTGGTGCCGTCATACGGGACGGGGAGCACGGCCACCTTGGCGGACTCCCACGACGCGAGCTCCGGGGACAGGCCGCCGAAGTTGAATGGAAGGGTCTGCATCATGGGCGCGGGACCCTAGCACCGGTCCGTACGGCGGGGGACTGGACCCTCCGCGCCGCGCGTGGAATGAGGAGGCCGTCCAACCGGAGGTCTCCCCATGCGCCCCCTGCTGCCCACCCTCATCGCCAGCGCTGTCCTGTTTGCCTGGGCCGGCTGCCCCAAGCCGGACGGTGGTGGCGGATCCTCCACGTCGTCATCTGGCGGGAGCGGCACGTCCGGTACGTCCGGCAACACGGGGTTTGACGCCGGGCTGACCGCCAACGGGTGCATCCGTGACCAGGACTGCAGCCCGCGGCGCATCTGCGGTGACGACGGCGGGTGCACGGAGGGGATGCGCTGCACCTCCACGCCGGAGTGCGACTGCGAGCAGGGCAGCGGCGTGCTGTGCGGGTTCTTTGGCCGCGCCTACTGCGACACGCCCGCGGGCGGCGTGTGCCGGCGCACGCTGAGTTCGTGCGAGCCGTGCACGACGGACGACCAGTGCGGCGAGAACATCCAGCTGGGGATCAACAACCATTGCATCTCTTACGCGGGCGGACAGAAGTATTGCGGGCTGGCGTGTTCGGGGAGCGCGTGTTCGCAGGGGTTCCAGTGCACCGCACCGGCGGGCGGGGCGTGCAGCACCACCACGGGTGAGTGCGGCTGCAAGGTGGCGGACGCGCTGGGCACGTGCGCGGGCGCGCTCACCTGCATGGCGGATTCCGAGTGCCCCGACGGACAGCACTGCACCACGCGCGAGGCCAACCCGCCGCGCCGGGGCGTGTGCCTCCCCTTCTGCCTCTCCGACGAGGAATGCCCGCAGGGGAAGATCTGCCAGACGCAGCCGGGGCCCAACTTTGGCGTGTGCATCACCGGCTGCACGCCGGGCCAGACCGGCTCCAACGGCACCATCTGCCATGGCTGGGGACGGTTGGGGAATCCGTGTCCCACGGTGGCATGCCCCACCGGCTACGAATGCACCTCCACGACGAGCGGCTACTGCGACATGGCCGGCTGCCAGTCCGACAACGAGTGCCCGCTGTCACGCACCATCTGCGACCTGGGCACGCACCAGTGCGTGGAAGGCTGCCGCACGGAGGCGGATTGCGGCGCGTTTGAGCTGTGCACGGGCGGCGCGTGCGTGCCACAGGGATGCCGCGGCAAGAACCTGTCCTGCAACATGGGCCAGTTCTGCTGCGGCAAGGAGCTGTATGACCCGGCAGCAGCGGGCGGCCAGGCGTGCCCGTCCGGCGTGACCACGGGGCAGTGCTTCAACTTCACCGATCCGTTCTGCCGCAAGTGCGAGGACGACAACGGTTGCGCGGACATCACGTCCTTTGGCGAGACCAGCCACTGTTACGAACTGCAGCAGAACGAGGCGGATGGTGGCACGCGCAGCCTGGGCAAGTACTGCTCAGTGGGCTGCCGCACGTCAGACGACTGCCCGCGCGGCATTGTGTGTCACGCTGATCTGCCAGCGGGCCAGAACGGTGAGACCGCCAAGGGCTGCATTGACGCGATTTGCGCTGCTTACAACCCGTGACTGGACCATGGCATCCGCGAACAACCGCCGGACGCTGCGGGGCGTGCTGTACCCGTACCGCTGGCGAATGCTCGTGGGGTTTGCCTGGCTGATGGCCACCAACGCGGCGGCGCTGTGGGCCCCGCGGCTGCTCAATGAGGGCGTGGAGATGTTGCGCGCGGGCCGGCCGTGGCGCGCGGTGTGGCCGCACGCGGTGCTGATGGCGGCGGTGGCGGTGGCCGGCGCGATCACGCGCGTGGCGTCACGCATCAGCGTGTTCAACGTGGGGCGTGACGTGGAATACACGCTGCGCAGCGACGTGTACCGCGCGCTGTCACGCCAGGCACCGGACTGGTTTGCGTCCTTCCCGTCAGGCGATCTGATGACGCGCGCGACGAGCGACCTCTCCAACGTGCGCCTGCTGTTCGGTTTCACGCTGCTCAACGCGGTGAACACGCTGGTGGTGTTTGCCGGGACGCTGCCGCTGTTGTGGGGGCTGGACCCGGTGCTCGCCGTGGCGTGCCTGGTGCCCTACCCCGTGGTGTTCCTGGCGGCGCGCGGGGTGTCACGCCGCGTGTTTGCGCAGACGCGGGAGAACCAGGCGGACCTTTCCGAGGTGGGCGCGCGGGTGCAGGAGTTCCTGGGGGGGCTGCCGGTGGTTCGCGCGTTTGCGGCGGAGGACCACGAGCACGCGCGCTTCACCGCGGCGACGCAGAAGTACTACGCGTCCGGCGTGCGGCTGGCGGTCACGCGCAACCTGTTTGGCCCGGTGATGGGCGTGCTGGGAGCGGCCAGCGCGTTGGTGGCGTTGTGGTACGGCGCGTTGCGCGTGCTGGACGGGCACCTGACGGTGGGCGGGCTGGTGGAGTTCAACACGCGTGTGGCGCTGCTGGCGTGGCCCACACTGGCACTGGGCTGGTTGCTGGCCGTGTACCAGCGCGGGCGCGCGTCGCTGGAGCGGTTGAATGACGTGCTGAGCGCGGTGCCGGCCATCCGCGATCCGGAGCATCCGGTGGACGTGGCGCCCGCGGGTGGCGCGCTGCGGCTGGAGGGCGTGGGCGTGCGGCGCGGCGCGGCGGATGACGCGGGGGCCCGGTGGACCCTGCACGGCGTGGACCTGGACCTGCCGGCGCGTGGGTTTGTGGGCATTGTGGGCGCAACCGGCAGCGGAAAGAGCACGCTGGCCATGCTGGTGCCGCGGCTGGTGGACGTCACCGCGGGGCGCGTCCTGGTTGACGGCGTGGACGTGCGCGAACAGCCGCTGATGGTGGTCCGGCGCCGCGTGGCGGTGGCGTCACAGGAAGCGTTCCTGTTCTCCGCCACGGTGCTGGACAACATCCGGTTTGGGCGCCCGGACGCGGGTGAAGCGGAGGTGGAGACGCTGCTGGATGCGGTGGCCATGCGGCAGGACATCACGGCGCTGCCGCAGGGGATTCACACTGTCGTCGGGGAGAAGGGGATCACGCTGAGTGGCGGGCAGCGGCAACGCGTGGCGCTGGCGCGGGCGTTGTTGTGCGCGCCGGAGATCCTGGTGCTGGATGACACGGTGAGCGCGGTGGATTCGGAGACGGAGCAGCGCATGCTGGCCGCGCTGCGGTCTGAGGCCGGCCGGCGCACGCTGGTGGTGACGTCCCACCGCCTGTCCGCCGTGAAAGACGCGGATGAGATCCTGGTGCTGGACGGCGGTGCCGTGGTGGAGCGCGGGAAGCATGACGCGCTGCTGGCGCGCAATGGCCGCTACGCCGCACTGTGGGGCCGCGAACGCGTGCTTGAAGAACTTACGCGCATGGAGCGCGATCTCGGAGGTGCCGCGTGAGCGACGCAGCCGACGAGATCCTCAAGGCGCAGTCTGCCAGCTGCGCTCCCGTGGCGGGTGCGCGCCCCGCCTGTGTGGGTCCCCGTTCCAACTTGCAGGAGTGGCGGCTACTCGTTGTCGTCGTTGTCGTCATCGGTGTGGGCCGGCAGAGGCGCCGCCGCGGCCTGCGCATGATCGGTCTGCATCTGTTCACGGAGCGCGTGCACCTGGCCATCCAGCAGCGCGGCCATCGTACCCCGTGTGCGCTGCGTGACCCAGCGCACCATGCCGCTGAGGTAAAGTTCCTTGAGGTAGGCAAACGAGAACTGGTGGGTCTGCGCGGCGAGGGCATCGAGCTCGGCCTCAGTGATACCCATGGCCGGGTCCAGCCGCGCGTTCCACGCCGCAAGGTAGGTCCGGCGCTCCGCGGGGCCGGGCAACTCGAAGTGGTACTTGCGATCAAACCGGCTCGGTCGTTCCAGGATGGCGGGGTCGAGTCGTTCCGGGTGGTTCGTGGTGGCGACGGTGACCACACCGGTCAAAGTCGCCAGGCCGTCGAGCTGGTTGAGGAAATACGAGCGATTCTTGTCGGTGATCATCGCGTCCAGGTCCTCAAACACCAGCAGGCACGGCGTCACTTCGCGCGCGCGTTCAAAGACCTGATCGATGTTCTCCTCGTCCGTGGTGTACCGCTGCTTGATGTTCATGACGTAGAGGCAGGGCAGCGCCAGCTCCCTGATGAGCGCGCGCAGACAGTGCGTCTTGCCGTTGCCGGGCGGGCCAATGAGCAAGACGCCGCGCTTGTGCGGTACGCCGTATCGTTCGTATTCGCTGCGGGCGGCGAGGAACGCTGCAAAGTCCTCGCGGATGCGCGCTTTGAGGTCGCCCATCAGCACCAGGTCGTCAAACGAGGCCGCCTGGATCTGTTCCCACAGGTCGCGGCTGCGGCCCCAGCAGCCGCCCTTGAACACCAGCACCGCGCGGCGCGGTTCATTGCAGAACGCGCTCACCGCGGTGGCGAACGCCCGGGCGACGTCCACGCTATCCGCGACGACGATCGCGTACTGGTGGGTGTCGTTGAGCCCTGCACGCCACTTCGCGGTCACTACGCGCAGCAGGTGCCCCTGCCAGCGGACGTCGTAGACCGCGTTGACAGGCCCTTCGCGCAGACCGTGAGCACGGCTCCACGCGGTCCGCATCTGCGCGTGGACGTCGGACGCGCATTCTGCGTCGCACCTCCCCTCCGCGACGAACTCTTGCAGATCGAACGGGGATTCCACGCCATCGAGAACGCTGCGACCGGGATGCAGTTCCGCCACGAGCCGGCTCAGCCGCCAGCCGATCCCCGCATCCGGGCTGAACGATCGTTCAAACATTGCCGAACCACCTTGCTGAGAGGTCATGGGGCTCCTCCGACCTATGCCAGCGCGCTGGCGGGTCTTGGCACCAGCGCAAACGGAATGGGGGCGCCGCACGCGCCGAGGTACCGCGGGCCGAACGCGATGGACGCGTCACCAATTGAAAACGCTGGACAAGACCAGACCATTCCTCGGGTGCCACCGCGTGGTGTGGGTCAGCGGAACGGTCTTCATGCGCATGCATGGGTCATCCCGGGGCGGACGTTGCCTGGGGGCCGGCCCATGGGCAAGGGGTGGGCGCGGTGGCGGTTTGGGACGATGCCAACGCCGCCAAGCGGGCGTGCCGCGCGGGCAGTCCACGCGGCAATACCAGGATTACTCCGGCGCAATTCAGCCCATTTCACCGGGCTGCCTTGGAGCACGGCGGATTTGCACAGCATGGAGCGCGATCTCGGAGGTGCCGCGTGAGCGACGCAGCCGACGAGATCCTCAAGGCGCAGTTTGCGCCGGGGCTGCTGTGGCGGACGCTGGCGCTGCTGCGCCCGCACCGGACGCTCTTCTTCACGTCACTGGTGCTGTATGTGCCGCTGAACCTGGGTTCGCTGCTGCAGCCGTACCTGATGGGCGTGATGGTGGATTCGGTGGCGCACGGCGGCGGGGACCCGCACCGCGTGGCGTTGCTGGGCCTGGCGTACCTGGCGGCGCTGCTGGTGCAGAACGCGGGGCAGTTTGTGCAGTCCACCATGACGCAGGTGCTGGGCCAGCGCATGACGCGGGACCTGCGCGCGGACCTGTTCCGCAAGCTGCAGCGCCTGGACGCCTCCTACTACGACCGCACTCCCGCCGGCCGGGTGCTGACCCGCCTCACCTCCGACGTGGAATCCCTGGCCGAGCTGTTCTCCACGGGCTCCGCGACGATCCTGGGCGACCTGCTGTTCCTGGGCGCGACGACGGTGGTGCTGGTGTGGACCAGCCCGACGCTGACGCTGGGCGGGTTCCTGCTGCTGCCGGCGCTGGCGGTGGGGCTGCGGCTGTTCCGGCGCGCCGCGCGCGAGGCGTTCCGCGCGGTGCGCACGCAGGTGGCGCGGCTCAACGGTTTCCTCGCCGAGCACATTGCCGGGATGGCGGTGGTGCAGATGTTTGGGCAGGAGGCGCGCACGGCCGCAGAGTTTGACGGGCTCAACCGCGCGCACCGCGACGCGAACTTCCGCTCCATCAGCCTGGACGCGGGGATGTACGCGTTTGTGGAGGCCATCAGCACCGCCAGCGTGGCGGGGGTGCTGGTGTTTGCCGCTGACGAGGTGGCGGGCAGCGCCATCAGCCTGGGGGTGGCGGTGGCGTTTGTGGACTACCTGCAGCGGTTCTTCCTCCCGGTGCGCGATCTGTCTTCCAAGTACACGGTGGTGCAGAGCGCGCTGGCCGCGGCGGAGCGCATCTTTGAGCTGGTGGACGAGCCCGAGCGCACCGCGAACCCGCCGGGCGGGACCGTGCTGCGCACGCTGGGCACCGGCATCCGTTTCCACGACGTGCACTTCACGTATCCCGGCGGCACGCGTGCCATGCGCGGGGTCAGCCTGGAGGTGTTGCCGGGCCAGCGCGTGGCGCTTGTAGGACGTACCGGCAGTGGGAAGACCACGTTCACCCGTCTGCTGCTGCGCCACTACGACGTGACCTCCGGCTCCGTCCAGGTGGACGGCCATGACGTGCGCACGCTGGACATTCCCGCGCTGCGGCGGCTGGTGACCGCGGTGCCGCAGGAGGTGCACCTGTTTGCGGGGACGCTGGCGGAGAACCTGCGCTACGGGGCGCCCACGGCAACGGAGGAGCAGCTGCTGGCGGTGCTGCGGGCGGTGCAGGCCACGGGCGTTTTGGAGCGCCTACCCGGCGGGCTGCAGGGGCGCCTCCAGGAGCGCGGGGTCAACCTCAGCGTCGGCGAGCGGCAGTTGGTCGCGTTTGCGCGGGCGCTGCTGGCGGACCCGCCGTGCGTCATCCTGGACGAGGCCACCGCGAGCGTGGACAACGAGACCGAGCGGCGCCTGCAGGCGGCGACGGCGGAGCTGCTGCGGGGGCGCACGGCGATCATCATTGCGCACCGGCTGGCCACGGCGCGCGATTGCGACGTCATTGCCGTGATGCAGGGCGGGTTGGTGGTGGAGCGCGGTACGCACGCGGAGCTGGTGGCCAGGGACGGGTACTACGCGCGCCTGCACGCGCTGCAGGAGGGCGGGTGACGACGGAGCGCAGGGGGCCTACCGTCCGTCAATGAGGCGGTTCACCAGGCGGCGCGACGCCACCGAGTAGCCCACGGTCAACAGCACCGTCAGCGTGATGGGAATGAACAACGCTGGTGGGGACAGCGCGGACTCCGCCCCGAGCGCGACGCGGAACACACCCGACAGCAACGCCAGGAACACGACGTTCACCCCGACCGCCACCGCCGCCAACGTCTCCTGCATCAGGCGCCACAACGGCATCTGCCGCTCCCGGGGAAGCGCCAGGAACTCCTGCTTTCGCGGGATGTTGATGAAAGCGGGGTTTGCCGCCAGCAGCGTGGTCATGCGGGCCACCCCGTACAGCAGCAGCGTGAGGCCCCAGGGCACCAGCACCAGCAGCAGCAGGATATTGCTGTCCCGCGGCGCCCACGCGTCCGGGTCACCCTCAGCGTTGAAATGCACCGGAATCTGCGGCGGCAAACCAGGCCAGGCGCGCCACGCCAGCACCGCGCTGGAAAGCAGGAGCACCGCGTTGGCCGCGTGCAGGGACAACCGGCGGATCCATCCGGTGTCAGGCTCCATGGCATCCTCCGACGTGTCAGCGCCCCTTGAGCAGGGGGTTCTTCTTGATGTGGGTGACTGCGGCGCGCATGCCCATGACGGTGAAGTAGTTCTTCTCATACACGGCGTTGCTGGGGTCCAGCTTGCGCGCCTTCTCCAGGAACATCTCCGCGCGGCCCAGGTCACGCCGCTCCTTGAGGAGCACAATGCCCAGGCGGTTGTAAAGCGGCGCGGGGTTGCGGGACTTCTTGATCGCCTGTTCCAGCACTTCAATGGCGCGGTCCATCTGGCCCTCCTTCTCCAGTGCAATGGCGCGCTGCAGCGGGTCCAGCATGGCGGCGGAAGCTGGGGGCTCTTCGCGGGGTTTCTGCGCGCTCTTGGCCTGCTTCAGGAACGCCTCAATGGCGGGCGTGGTCCGGACGGGCTTGTCCGCCACGTCAGGCTTGGGCGCGGGCCTGGCGGGCGGCGGCGGCGGCGCGGGGGGCTTGCCGCCCAGGCGGCGCAGCGCGGGCATGGGTGGTGGCGTGGCGGTGGCCGCTGGCCGCACCACGATCTCCGACGGGGGAAGCGGCGGGGGTGACGGCGGCGGCGCGGGCAACGCGTTCTCCGGCTCCGTCTGCACGGCCTCCAGGACCAGACCCAGGTCCTCCGCTTTGACGGGCCGCGGCGGGCGCGCCGGCGCCTTGGGCGGTTCCGAGACGCGGACGACCTTCTTGTCCAGCAGGGACATCAGCAGGCCATTCATCTCCGGCTTGGACAGGCCCGCCGCCTGGCGCACCCCATCCACGTTGGTGCGCCCGTCCATCAGCGAAATGACGAACGCCTCAAAGCTCGACAGCGAGAGGCTCGTCAGGTCCAGGCCGTCAGCCACTGCCGGCACGTCCGTGGAGGACGCGGCAAAGGTCATCAGCACGGTGGGCGCGGTGACTTCGCGCTTGAGGCGCGCCTTGGCCGCCTGGCGGACCTCGTCAGGGACGCGGATATCCGCGCGTGACAGGGACGCCTCCGGCGGTGAAAGCATCATGCGGATGACGGTGGGTTCCCGCGGCGGCTCAATGGAGTCCAGGGGCACCAGGCCGAGGAGGAGCTCACACGACGGACACTGGAACGCGTCCGTCGCGACGTCCTTTCCGCATTCGGGGCATTTCATGGTTCCGGCCACCGGGTCGCCTCCAGCGGGTGCCTCCGTATCGCACCGATCCACGTTGGCCAAGCGCGGTCACGGTCCCGCGGCGCTCAAGACGTCCGCCAGGCGGTGGACCACCGCCGCCACGTCCCAGGTGCACGGTTCCACCACCACGTCAGCGCGTGCGTGCAGCGGGGGGACCGGGCCTGCTGACGCAGTGCGGCAGAGCGCAGGCTTCAACGGCCGGCGTGCCGCCGGGGACGCCGCTGACCCGCAGTACCCGATCGGTGTGCGACGAGAAAATGACTTTCAACCATCGGTTGACCGCGGGCCAACGCGCGGGCGGAGTTTGGCTGTCTTACCCGCCGCTTGTCGACCTGACCTCCCGGGGGCACCATGCAGCCAACGGGGCCAGCAGGGCTCCCAGGACCAGAGGATTCCCACCATGGCGATGTCTGCCTATCTGCAGGTGAGTCCTCCTGGGCGGATCCCTTGGAACGACTCGTTCCCCTGGTCTTCCATCATCCGTGTGTGCTTCAAGGACGAGGGTCTGTTCGCTTCGGACGGCCTATACATCTTCACCACACTGCGACCCGAGTCTTTCTTGGTTCCGACCGAGGCTGCTGGTGGCGATGCGCTTTTCGGACAACTGCGCGCCCGCGGGTACTTTCCCGACGAGCTGTCTGCCAAGGCCAATTCGTCCACCGACGGTGGATACTACTGCTGGCCGCCCACGGAAGGTGACCGTTAAGGACGCTTCGCCCCAAGGGATTCGCGCCTATCCGCGTGCAACTCTCCGTGGCGCACGAACGCGCGCACATCGAGAGGCCTGCGTCCTCACGTTGCGCCGAAGATCTCGTCGAAGAACGCCTTCATCGCCGCAAACGCGCGCCTGCTGGAACGCTCGTTGTAGGCGGAGCCCTTGGATGTGTCGCTGCCGGCGGTGGGCACCGTGAACGAATGCACGGTGCCGGAGTACTGCACCATCGTCCAATCCACCTTCGCGTCGTCCAGGTCCTTGCGAAATGCGGCGATATCCGCGGCGGCCACGTGCGGATCGTCGGCGCCGTGCAGCACCAGCACCTTGCCCTTGATGTTGCGGCTCTCGCCGGGCGTCACCGCATCGAGTCCGCCATGGAAGCTGACCGTTCCCTTGAGCGGCGCGCCGCTCTTGGCGAGCTCCAGCGCCGTGGTCCCGCCGAAACAGAACCCGATGGCAGCGAGCTTGCTCGCGTCGACGTGGGGGTCTTTCGTGAGCGCTTCCAGCGCGGCCTGCGCGCGGCCGCGCAGGAGCTTGCGGTCGCCCTTGAACTTGCCGGCGAGTGCGCGCGCCTCCTTTCCGTCCTTGGGGCGCGCGCCCTTGCCGTAGATGTCCGCGGCGAACGCGACATAGCCCAGCAGCGCAAGCTCCCTCACGCGCATTTCCGTGGTTTCACTGATGCCCATCCAGTCGTGCACGACGACGACGCCCGGGCGGCGGCCACTCACAGCGTCGTCGTACGCGATGACGCCTTCGAGCACGGCGCCTGCGGCGTCCTTGTATTCGACCTTTTCGGTCTTGACGGCTGCCAGCGCCGTGGACGCGGTGATGGAGAAAAGGACAAGGGAGAATGAGAGGGATGCGCGCATGCCGGGCCATAACGATCCGCCGCGCGGCAGTCAGCTTGCGGCGTCCGCGGCACGCATTCGTTGTACTTCTTGAACTTCTTCGGTGCGTCCAGCACACGGCGCGCCCGCGCATCCGCCGTTGCGCTTGGGCGCCGTGCGCATTGCGCGTTTGGCGTGCGACTGCGGCCGATGCAGGACACGCGGGTTTTCGGCAGGAAGGCATTCCGCGGTCCGACGGTGGCACGCGCTTGACGCTCATCCAGTGGCGTTCGGAGGCCCGGTCATCCGAGTGACAACTTCCTGCCGCCACCGCGCGCAGGTATCCTTGCGCCGCCTATGGCCTCCCCCGAACAGCGACGACGGACGACCGACCAGCTCACGGTGCGCTTCAACCTGCTCGGCATCCCCGTGTCACTGCAGCCGTCGTTCTGGATCGTCACCTTCCTGCTGGGGACGGGTGGCCGTTCGTGGGCTTTCGCGGGGGTATGGCTTGCCGCATCTCTCGCCAGCATCCTCTTTCATGAACTGGGGCACGCGCTCGTTGCCCGCGCGGTCGGCCGGCAGGCGCGGATTGACCTGCACGCCATGGGCGGCACCACGTATGCCAGCGCGCCGCCGCTCCCCGCGACGCAGAACATCTTGTTTGCGCTGGCCGGCCCGGCAGCGGGCGTGCTGCTTGGCGCGATGACGTGGTCAACCGCCGCGCTGTTTCCGTCGGTGCGGGATGTTCCGCTCGCGGATCAGCTGTACCGGGATCTGCTCTGGGTGAACTGGGGCTACAGCCTCCTGAACCTGCTGCCCATCCTCCCGCTGGACGGCGGACTCGTCATGCAGACGCTGGTGCGCCACGCCACGCGGAAGCCCACGTCCGTTGTGCCCGCGTTCATCTCCGTGGCTGCTGCGGCCCTGGTCAGCGTGCTTGCGTACGCCAACAGCTGGACGTGGGCATTGGTGCTGTTTGCGTGGCTGGCGCTGGCGCATGTTCCCACCGTGAAGCAGGCGTTGGACACGTGGCGAGACGCGCGGCTCGTGCCCGCCGCCGCCGATTTGGACGCCGCGTGGACCGCCCGTGACGGTGCGCTCCTGCTCACGCGCGCGGAAGAGATGTTGCGTGTCGCCCGCTCCGGCGCACTGAGGGCCAAGGCCGTCGCCTCGTTGGCGTGGGCCCACCTCCTTCTCGGCAAGCCCGAGGCTGCGCAGCAGGCGTTGGAGCGCATGCCGCCGGGATTTGAAGCGGGCGCGTGGCTGGCGGGTTCAATACTGTTGGACCTGGGGCGTTTTGATGACGTGATTGCGCTGATCAGTGCGGTTCCGGAAGCGCAGCGGCCCGCGGAACTCACCCGCCTGCTGATCCTGACGCATGCCACCAGGGGCGCGTTCGAGGACACCATGGTGGCGTTCCGCGCCGCCAGGAGCTTTGGTTTCTCCGCGGAGTTCCTGACGCTGTTGGGAAGCAAGCTGTGCCGCGCAGCGCGCTACGCAGAAGCGGAGGAGGTGTACCGCTGGTGGTTCAGCATCCAGGCCGACGGCACCTCTGCTTACGGCGTGGCGTGCTGTCGCGCCCGCCTGGGTGACCCCAACGGCGCCCTGGAGTGGCTGCAGAATTCCGTTGCTTCCGGCTGGAAGAACGCCGCGCACACGCTGGCCGACGAGGACCTGGCGACGCTTCGCGACGAGGCTCCCTTCAAAGCGCTGGTGGCGAGGATGGCGGACGCGGCTCCGAACTGACAATCGCTCAGCGCACTTGCGCACGCGCCACCAGGGCTTGTTGGGCAGGTGAGACGACCATCCTCCTGCACTTGGAAAGAAGAAACCCGCACCACGGACACTGGAACGCGTCCGCCGCGACGTCCTCTCCGCATTTCGGGGCATTTCACGGTATCAGCGACCGCATCGCCTCCAGCGTGCGCCTCCGTATCGCACCGTTCCACGTCGCCACGCGCGGTCACGGTCCCGCGGCGCCCAGCACGTCCGCCAGGCGGTGGACCACTCCCGCCACGTCCAGGCGCGCGGTCTCCACCACCAGGTCCGCGCGTGCGTACAGCGGTGCCCGCCGCGCGTAGATCTCATCCAGTTCCTGGCGCGCCCGCGGGTTGCCCGCCATGGGCCGGCGGTCCCCCTGCGCCGACACGCGCTCCCAGTGCGCCGCCACTGGCGCCTTGAGCCACACGGTGCACGCGTGCCGCTTCAACACCTCCATCGCCTCGCGGTTGGTGATGACGCCGCCACCGGTGGCAATGACGCACCGCGGTTCCTGTTGCAGGACGCGCTGCAACGCCGCCACCTCCATGCGCCGGTAGTACCCCTCCCCGTGCAACGCGAAGATCTCACCCAGCCGCAGCCCCGCTTCGTGCTCCACCTGGGCATCCAACTCCACAAACCGGCACCGCAGCCGGCGCGCCAACAGCCTCCCCACGCTGGTCTTGCCCGCGCCACGCAGTCCCACCAGGGCCACCGCCGGCCGCGCGCGGGTGGCCACGCCCTCCCCCGGCAACAGGTCCGCCATGGAGCAGTCCAACGCGCGCGCCAGGTCATGCAGGCGCGTCACCGCGGGATTGCCCACGCCGTTCTCAACCTGCCCTACGAACCGCTCCGACAAACCGGCCCGCCGGGCCAGGTCCCGCAGGCTCCAGCCGCGCTCCGTCCGACGGGCGCGCACCGACCCGCCCAGCGCGGCCAGCAGCGCGTGGTGCTCATCCAGGAGCGGATGCGTCTTGCTCATGCGGTGCACTATAGTTCCCTGCCCCAGAAAATTGGAAGCATTAAAGTTCTCCCACAGCGCATTGCATGCACGCTGGAGGCGCGCCCCATGGGAGAGCAGCACGTTCCAATCCAGAGTTTTGAGACGCACCCGGACCGCTACCGGCACTGGAAGCTGTCCTTTGACGGGGCGGTGGCCACGCTGGCCATGAACGTGGAGGAGGACGGCGGGCTGTCAGACGCGTATCCGCTCAAGCTCAACAGTTATGACATTGGCGTGGACATTGAGCTGGCGGACGCGGTGATGCGGCTGCGGTTTGAGCACCCGGAGGTCAAGGCGGTGGTGGTCACCAGCCTCAAGGACCGGATCTTCTGCGCGGGCGCCAACATCTACATGCTGGGGATGAGCAGCCACCCGTTCAAGGTGAACTTCTGTAAGTACACCAATGAAACGCGGCTGGGGATGGAGGACGCCAGCGAGCACTCCGGCTTGAAGTTCCTGGGCGCGCTCAACGGCACCGCGTCCGGCGGCGGTTACGAGCTGGCGCTGGCATGCGATGACATCCTGCTCATTGACGACGGAAACAGCGCGGTGAGCTTCCCGGAAGTGCCGCTGCTGGGCGTGCTGCCGGGCACCGGCGGGCTCACGCGCGTGGTGGACAAGCGCAAGGTGCGGCGGGACCACGCGGACTTCTTCTCCACCACGGCGGAGGGCGTGCGCGGCAAGCGCGCGGTGCAGTGGAAGTTTGTGGACGAGGTGGTTCCGCGCAGCAAGTGGACCGAGGCGGTTCGCCGGCGCGCGGCGGCGCTGGCGCAACAGAGCACGCGGCCGGGAAGCGGGCCGGGCGTGCCGCTGCCGCCGCTGCAGCCATCCATTGACGGGAACGTGTTCCACTACCGCCACGTGACGATGTCACTGGACCCCGTGCGGCGGCAGGCGGAGCTCTTGATCAACGGCCCCACCGAGGCGGCGCCGCGTGACGGCGCGGCGTGGCTGGCCGCGGGGGCGGACGCGTGGTCATTGCGCGCATTCCGTGAATTGGACGACGCGCTGCTGCGCCTGCGGTTCAACCACCTGGAGTTGGGCACGGTGGCCGTGAAGACGCGCGGGGACGCGGCGCTGGTGAAAGCGTGGGATGACGCGCTGCTTGGCGCGCGCGGGCACTGGTTTGCCAACGAGGTGCTGCAGCTGGTGAAGCGCACGCTCAAGCGGATGGACGTGACCTCGCGGTCATTCATCGCCGTGGCTGACGAGGGGAGCTGCTTCACGGGGTGCCTGCTGGAGCTGGCCCTGTGCGCTGACCGCTGTTACGCACTGGCCGATCCCGACGGGAAGGTCACCGTGCGGCTGACGGGGATGAACGCCGGGCCGCTGCCCATGGGCAACGGGCTCACGCGCCTGCAGACGCGTTTTCTGGGCGAGCCGGGCGCTGTGGAGCAGGCACTGGCGCACAAGGAACCGCTGGCCAGCGAGGACGCCGAGAAGCTGGGCCTGGTGTTTGCGGCCCCGGACGACATTGACTTCCCCGACGAGGTGCGGCTGTGCCTGGAGGAGCGCGCGAGCCTGTCCGCGGATGCGCTTACCGGGATGGAGGCGTCCTTGCGCTTTGCCGGGCCGGAGACGCTGGAGACCAAGATCTTTGGGCGGCTCACGGCGTGGCAGAACTGGATCTTCACGCGTCCCAACGCCACCGGCGAAAAGGGCGCATTGACCCTGTACGGCAAGCCCAGCCGGCCTGAGTTTGATCTGCGGAGGTGCTGAGATGAGCTTTGAGAAGATTCCCAATAACGTGGATTTGTCCGGTGACAAGCGCCTGCAGCGCGCCCTGGAGGCGTGGCAGCCCAACTTCATCAACTGGTGGAAGGAGATGGGCCCGGACGGTTTCCAGGAGAAGGACATCTACCTGCGCACCGCGGTCAGCGTGGAACTGGACGGGTGGGCGCACTTCGACCACGTGCGCATGCCGGACTACCGCTGGGGCATCTTCCTGACGCCGCATGACGGCAACCGGAAGATTGCGTTTGGTGATCACATTGGGGAGCCCGCCTGGCAGGAGGTCCCCGGCGAGCACCGCAACGCGCTGCGGCGGCTCATTGTCACGCAGGGGGACACCGAGCCCGCCAGCGTGGAGCAGCAGCGCATGCTGGGGAAGGTGGCGCCGTCACTGTATGACCTGCGCAACCTCTTCCAGGTGAACGTGGAGGAGGGCCGGCACCTGTGGGCCATGGTGTACCTGCTGCACAGCTACTTTGGCCGTGACGGGCGTGAGGAAGCCGAGGCGATGCTGGAACGCCGCAGCGGCAACCCGGACAAGCCGCGCATCCTGACGACGTTCAACGAGCCGATTGACGACTGGCTCAGCTTCTACATGTTCACCATGTTCACCGACCGCGACGGCAAGTACCAACTGCTGTCCCTGGCGGAGAGCGGGTTTGATCCGCTGGCGCGTTCCTGCCGGTTCATGCTGACGGAGGAGGCGCACCACATGTTCGTGGGCGAGACCGGCGTGCAGCGCGTGGTGGACCGCACCTGCCAGGTGATGAAGGAGCAGGATTCTGACGACGGGTTCAAACACGGCGTGGTGCCGCTGGCGCTCGTGCAGAAGTACCTGAACTTCTGGTTCACGTCGTCACTGGACCTGTTTGGTGCGGAGGTGTCCAGCAACGCGGCGCAGTTCTTTGCGCAGGGGCTCAAGGGGCGCGCGCACGAGGAGCGCGATTACACCGAGCACGCGCTGCGGGAGGGGACCTACCGCGTGGCGCGGCCGGAGAACGGCAAGCTGGTGGAGGACGAGGTGGCCATCCGCAACGCGCTCAACGAGGTGCTGCGCGACGGCTACATTGAGGACAACGACCGCGGCGTGCGCAAGTGGAACAAGACGTTGGAGGAGCACGGGATGAGCTACCGCTTCAAGCTCCCGTCCCGGCGGTTCAACCGCAAGGTGGGCGTGTACGCGGACCACTGCTTTGACCCGGAGGGCAACCTCATCAGCCGCGAGCAGTTTGACAAGCTGCGGGACCAGTGGCTGCCGACGGCGGAAGAGCGCAAGCAGGTGGCCACGTTGATGCAGCCGGTCTACGAGCGCGGCAAGATCGCCAACTGGATTGCGCCGCCGCCGCGCGGCATCAACAGCCAGGCGGTGGACTTTGAATACGTGAAGATGTGACCCGCTCCACCTCCCCACGCCCTGCGGGGGGAGGTCGGGCGATGCGGAGCATCGCCCGGGTGGGGGGATGAGGCAGAGGGAAGGGCAAGACGTGCTTTCACGCGCCCCCCACC
>JACRCW010000104.1 GCA_016218805.1 Deltaproteobacteria bacterium
GCGCGCGGCCGCGCGCTCCAGCACCGCGGGCGGGCTGATGGCCAGCACCTCCCGCAGCACCTCCGCTTCCAGCTGCCGGTTGCCCCCCGCCGCCGCCGCATCCAGGGCCGCATCCGGCGCGCCCGCGCGCAGCTGACAGCGCGCCGCGGCGGCAAAGTCCAGCAACCGCGCGTACAGCGCCGCGGCCTCCGCGTTCTCTCCCTCCTCCTCCAGCAGCGCCGCCGCCGCGGCCCAATCACCGCGGTCCAGGGCTGCACGCGCGCGTGGGTCCTTCAAGGCAGATCTCCGGCGGGGGCGTTTTCTTCACGCGTGTACGGCACGGTCGTACCATGACCGGCAATGAGATCACTGCTGCCCGCGCCCGCCTGGGTCCATCAGTACGTGGCGACGACCCTGCACTCGCTCCCGCCCGGTGCCCCGCTGGCGGATCCCAGTCCACCGTGTCCCCGGTGCGGCGCGCCGTTGTGCCTGACCGGGTACCGCCGCACGGAGACGCCGTACCTGGTGGAGGAGGTGCTGGCCTGCGTGCACTGCCGCGGTGAGCTGCTGTTGCACCGCGAAGAGCGCGCCTGAGGGGCTTGCCAGCCGTTTCACCCGCACGTTAGAGGCCGCAGCGGCTGCGCCGGCGTGGCGGAACTGGCAGACGCAGCGGACTCAAAATCCGCCGCCCGCAAGGGCATGTCGGTTCGATTCCGACCGCCGGCAGCCAATCTTTCCCGTCGACAAGGCCGACCTTGAGCCCGCCGCCGCGCGCGTGCTAGCCAGCCCGCGGGGGCGTTCGCGGGAAGACCTCCCCACGGAGCAAGCGCATGGCGGATCCCAAGAAGGAAGCCCCCAGCCAGGGCGAGGTCCGCGCGGACCCGCAGGGGCGCACCCGCAACAAGGAGGACTTCCTGGCGCTGTTCAAGCGCGGCCAGGAGTTCACTGAGGAACTGCTGCAGGACAATGAGCGCATGCGCTTCCAGGTGGCCGGGCTGCAGGAGGAGGTTGCCGTCCTGCGCCGCCAGCTGGAACAGAACACCGCCGTCACGGACCTCATCACGCAGATCAAGGCGCTGGAGGCGGACCGGCAGCGGTTGCTGGACCACTACCACAACGTGGAGACGGCCAACCGGGACTACAGTTCGCGCTACCTGGAGATTGAGGAGGCGCACAACAACCTGGCCAACCTCTACGTGGCCAGCTACCAGCTGCACTCCACGCTGCACTTCCCGGAAGTCATCCAGATCATCAATGAGATCCTGCTCAACCTCATTGGCGCGGAGGAGTTTGCGCTGTACCTGCTGGACGAGCAGACCGGTCTGCTGCAGGCGCTGGTGAGCGAGGGCCGTCCGCTGGCGGAGTTTGCCCCCACCAAGCTGGGGGAGGGACGCATGGGCGCCGCGGTGGCGCAGAACCAGCAGCAGGTGGGCGAAAAGGGCCCCGCCGGCACGCTGGACGAGCCGGTGGCCATCATCCCGCTGTGCGTGGGCGAGCGCCGCGTGGGCGCGGTGGTCCTGCTGAAGTTGCTGGTGCAGAAGCCGGCGCTGTCCGCGCTGGACTTTGAGATTTTCTCCTTGCTGGGGGCGCAGGCGGCCACGGCCATCCTGGCCAGTGCGCAACAGGGCGGCCAGGCGGCTTTCTTGGTCACCCGGGGCCTGTATGAGAAGCTTTGGCAGGCCCCCGTGGCGCGGCCGGAGGGCGCATGAACGCGCAGATGTTGAAGGCCCTGGTGGTCGAGGATTCGCCGACCATGCGACAGCTCATCGTGTTTGCGCTGTCACGGGTGCGCAACCTCAAGGTCACCGAGGCGGACGACGGGGTGGATGCGCTCAAGAAGCTGTCCGGGCAGAAGTTTGACATCCTCATCACCGACATCAACATGCCCATGATGGACGGCCTCAAGCTGGTCTCCATGGTGCGCCGGGACGAGGTGCACAAGGACATCCCCATCATCATCATCACCACCGAAGGCGCGCAGGAGGACCGCCAGCGCGCGCTGTCCCTGGGCGCCAACGCGTACATCACCAAGCCCATCCAGGCGCCGCAGGTCATCAGCAAGGTGAAGGAACTGTTGAAGCTGCCCTGAGGCCCGCCCGCCTCACGGCGGCGGAGGCGTCCACGTGCGCGGTTGCACCTTGGGTGCGTTCTCCCGCTGGATGTCCACCGCCACGCCCCACAGCCACAGGAACAGCGCCAGCCCCACGGCCGAGCCCAGCGCCATGGCCACCCATGGCAGCTTGCGCTCGCGGCGCGGCGCGGGCTCCGGCACGTGCATCAGGGGGACTCGGACAGCAGCAGCCGGATTTCATCTTCCACCGCGCGCAGCTCCTCCGGGTCAAACCCGGTCCGCGTCTTGCGCAGCCGGCCGCGCCGGTCAAACAGGAAGCTGGTGGGCAGCTGCATCACGCCAAAGCGCCCGGACAGCGCCTTCTCCGCGTCCCATACAATGGCAAACGGCAACGGGTGCATCTGCAGGTAGTTCACCATCTCCTCGCGGCCGTCATCCACGTTCACGCCCACCACCACCAGACCCTTGGTGCGGAAGCGCTCATACATGCGCCGGTAGAACGGGATGGAGTGCTGGCACGGTTGGCACCAGGACGCCCAGAAATCCACCAGCACCACCTTGCCGCGCACCCGCGCGTCGTCTACGCGCTGGCCCGCCTCATCCGTGGCGTCCAGCACCGCGGAAGGACCGCGCGCGTCCGCCGCCCGGGGCGCCCCCAGCGAACTGAGCAGGTTGCGCTGCGCCGCGCCGCACCCGGCGGCGGCGGCCAACACCAGCACCGTCAGCAGCAGCACCCTTGTCACCGCAGCGCCTCCAACAGCTTGCCGTGCACGCCGCCAAAGCTGCCGTTGCTCATCACCAGCACCACGTCCCCGTCATGCGCGTGCGCCGCCACTTCGCGCGCAATGTGGTCCGCGGTGGGCCACACCACCGCGTCCAGCCCGCGCATGCGCATGTCCGCCACCAGCTGGTGCACGTCAAACAGCTCCGCCTCCGGGATGGTCCCCTTGCGGCCCGGCTCGGCGATGACGATGCGGTCCGCCCCATCAAACGCGCGCGCGTAGTCCTCCTGGAACACCTTGCGGCAGGAGGTGGCGCTGCGCGGTTCAAACACGCCCCACAGCCGCCCGCCGCGCGCGTGCAGCCGGCCCGCGTAGCGCTTGCGGGCCGCGTCCACCGTCACCCGCACCGCCGTGGGATGGTGCGCAAAGTCATCCACCACCAGCACGCCGCGCGCCTCGCCCACCTCCTCCAGGCGCCGTTTCACCCCGGTGAAGGTCCCCAGGGCGCGCGCCGCCGCGTCCGCCGCCACCCCAAAGTGCCGCAGCACCGCGTACGCCGCCAGCGCGTTGTCCACGTTGTGCGCGCCGTTGAGCCGGAGCGCCACCCGGGCTTCCTCGCCGCCATCGCGCAGCACGCGGAAGCGCACGCCCTGCTCATCCTCCACCGCGTCCGCCGCCACCAGCACCCCGCCGGGGCCGTAGCTGGTCACCGCCACGCCGCGCGCCGCCACCGCCTCCGCCACGCGGCGCACCCGGTCACTGCCCGCCCACGCCACCAGGTGCCCCGCGGGCGGCAACAGCGCGGCCACCTCGTGGAAGCGCCGCTCAATGGACTCCACGTCCGGGTAGATGTCCGCGTGGTCATACTCAATGGACGTGGTCACCAGCACCGTGGGCCGGTAGTGCAGGAACTTGGGTCCCTTGTCCCAGTACGCGGTGTCGTATTCGTCGCCCTCCACCACAAACGGCGCGCCCGGCGCCCCCACGCGGAAGCTCTCACCAAAGCCCCGCGGCACGCCGCCCACCAGCATTCCGGGGTCCAGCCCCGCTTCATGCAGCGCGTGCGCCGTCATGGCCGTGGTGGTGGTCTTCCCGTGCGTCCCGGCAATGACCACGGAGGGGCGTGCGCGCAGGAACAGCTCGCCCAGCGCCTGCGGGAAGGAGGCCTGGTTGAAGCCGCCCTCACGCGCGCGGGTGGCCTCCGGGTTGTCCTTGCGGATCACGTTGCCAATGATCACCAGGTCCGGCCGCTTGCCGTCCACCTCCAGGTTCTCCGCGCGGTAGCCCTCCATGGTGGGGATGCCCCAGTCCCGCAGCTTGTCACTCATGGGCGGGTACAGCGCCGTGTCGCTCCCCGTGACGCGGTAGCCGGCCGCCTTGAGCAGCCCGGCAAACGCCCCCATGCCCGTGCCCCCCACGCCCACCAGGTGCACGTCCTTCACATGGTCAAACGTTGTCACGGACTTCCTCCTGCGCGCGGGCCCGGCGGCGCCGGGTCGAAGTACAGCGGGTTGGTCAGCACCCGCAAATGCGGCCCGTCCCACAGCTCCGCGCGCACAAACGCCCGCCCGTCCTCCGGCAGCGCCATGGACCACGCGCGGACTTCGTCGGAATCATGCAGGGTGAGCTTGTGCACCGGCTCGCGGGATACCTGCGTGTACAACACCAGCGCGAGCCCCCGGGCCCCCACCGCCCGCGCCTGGAAGCGCACGCGCTGTGAGCCCGGTGCCGGGATCAACACGTCGCCTTCGCGCGCGTCATCAAACACGCCGTCCCCGTCCGCATCCGCGCCCAACAGCACCCGCGGCCGCTTGGCGGCCTGCGTCACCACCATCAGGTGGCCCGCGCGCAGGGCCTCCGCCAGCGCCGCGGGGGTGCGGCTGGGCGCCCGCACCAGGTTCAGGTGCGTGAACGGCGCCGCCGGGTACACCCCCACGTGCCAGTCCGCCCCGCTGATGGCGCCCATGCGCACGCCCTGCATGAGCCATTCATGCCAGCGCGCGCGCGCGGCCGCGGGCGAATGGACCAGCGGCCCATCCACCTCCACCAGGTCCGCCGGCGGCGGCGCGTCCCCCGGCCAGTTGGCGTTGAGCGCGGAAGGGTGGCTCAACACCACCGCACCGCCGCGCGCGTGCACCTCCTCCACCAGCGCCGCCCACTCCCCGGCGGAGGGCCGCGCGCGCGTGTCCGCCGGCACCAGCGCGTCCCCTGGCCGCTTGGCCGCGTACCCCACAAACGAAAAGTGCGGCCCCGCCTGGCCCAGCGTGATGGGCAGGTTGAAGGCCAGCGGTCCGCCCAGGCTGTATTCGCTGCCGGGGACCAGGCTGATGCCGCGGGCGTGCGCGGATTCCACCGTGGCGCGGTCCAACGCGGCGTCCAGGCTGTTGTGGTCCGTGAGGAACAGCGCCGTGATGCCGTAGGACGCCGCCAGCCGCAGCGCCTGCCGCGCGCGCGCGGGATTGGCGTTGTCCCGCGTGGACAGCGCGTCGCGCGTCCGCGCTTCATACGGACCCTCCGCGGAGTGCACGTGGAACAGGGCCAGGTGCCAGCCGTCGGCGTCCACCGGGTCTTCGCCCGGCGGGGTGCCGGTCACCGGTTCCCGCCGCAGGTCCGCCAGCAGCGCCGCGCGCTGCGCGCCCACCGGACCGCAACCCAGCGCGCCGCACAGTGACAAGACCAGCGCGTAACGGTGCATGCGTGCTCAGCGCGGCCCCAGCCGGAACTGCCCGTCCTCCAGCCGCGTGGTCCCGGACCCGCTGTTCTGCACCGCCTCCAACTCAAAGCGGCCCAGCAGTTCGTCCCCCGCCTTGCCGGTCAGCGCCACCGTCCCGGTGTGCGAACTGTCCGTCCCGTAGCTCACCCCGCCCGCGCGCACCTGCGCGTAGGTGGTCCCGTCCGACTGGTCATCCAGCAGGATGCAGATGGGGAACTTGTTGCGGTCAATCAGGTCCTGCACGTTGTTGCCGTCCTTGTCCTTGCCGATCTGCAGCGTGATGTCCCCCGCCTCAATGTTGGTGCGGTCATTCTGCAGGCGGTAGCCGCGCAAGCCGGTGTTGGCCACGTAGGTGGTGCCGTCCCGGTTGGCCTGCAGCGTCCCGGACGGCACGTCCGGCTCACCGCCGGTGATGGAGCACGGGTTGCGGTCAAAGGCCGAGCAGCCAGCAGCCACGGCAAGCAGGGGGAGCAGAAGACGGCGCACGGGAACCTCCCAGGGGGTGCGGATAGGTAGCGGAAGCGCAGGCTCGCGGTCCACCGCGGCATGCGTCTTCACCCGGATGCGGCGCGTCTTCACCCCGGCGGGGCGCGTCTTCACCCCGGGTGGGCGCGTCTTCACCCCGGGTGGGCGCGTCTTCACCCCCGGCTGGGCGCGTCTTCACCCCCGGCTGGGCGCGTCTTCAACCCCGCGGGGGTCGTCTTCACCCCCAAGCCGTCCGTCTTAACCCAGGCTGAGGGATCCCCGCATTTGCCGTTGAGCCACCGTGAGGGCAGGCTACGCAGAGCAGGCCGGGTCCGGGAGGGCTCGGCTCCTGCCGAGCCCTCAATGGTTACACCACCGCGACGACGTCATCCCGCGCACGGTCTTGTAGGGCGTCCGGAGCAGCCGATGATCGTGTTTCTCACCGTGTGCACACGCGCGCGGGAGCCGTGGCTGTCCACGCAGGAGAATCACCAGTTGCTGCGCGCGGTATGGGCGCAGGCTGCCAGTTGGCTTGTCGGCCGGTACGTGGTCATGCCGGATCATCTGCACCTGTTCGCGGCGCCCAACGGTGGCGCGCATTCGCTTGAAGCGTGGGTGGCTTTCTGGAAGTCACTGTTTTCCAGACGCTGCGGCATGGGGGGACGCTGGCAGCGCGATCATTGGGACACGCGATTGCGTCACGGCGAGTCCTACGCCAGCAAATGGGAGTACGTCCGCAACAATCCGGTCCGGCATGGGCTCGTCACCCGCGCTGAGGATTGGCCTTTTCAAGGCGAACTGGCGGTGCTGCCGTGGTTGGGCCTGTGACGCTGGGCTCGGCAGGAGCCGAGCCCTCCCGAGGTGCGACGGGAGTGACGGGGACGGAGGTGGCGCGACGGGGGTGACGGGGACGGAGTTAGATGGTCCCCAGCCTGGACAGGGACGCCGTCCGTCAAATCGCTCCGCGGGAACGCCGTTCAACGACCGCGCGCAGCGTGTCCCCGCCCGGGACGTGGACCGCCTCAAGAGCCGCCACCCAGCAGTCCGAGGGGTATGTGGCCCCTCTCAGCCGTCGTCTCCGGGCCGCACCACGCGCACCGCGGTGACCGCCCCGTCGCTCTTGGGCGCCTTGGTTGCCCGGGCCCGGTTGCGCCACTCGTTGATGTGCTGGAGCCGGTAGCCCGGCGCCCGCGTCTCGTCTCCGTCAAACAGCGCGTCTCCGGTGGCCCCCACATAGCGCATCACGTCCAACAGCAGCCGCTTGACCCGGTGCAGCTCCACCGTGCTCATCACCTTGGTGCCGGCTTCGCCCGCCTGGTCCTTGCGCAGCGCACGCATCTGCCCCACCCGCTGCTCAATCCCCTCCAGCGCGGCCTTCACCCGGCGCCGCCCCTTGAACAGGCGCAGCTGGGCGCGGCACTTGGAAACCAGGCCCTCCGCCGCGTCCATCAACCGCAGGTTGCCGTCCGATTCCTCCCCCAATGCCGCCAGCTCCGTGGACAGCCCGGAGGCGTCACACCACTTCCGCACCGTCCGCGCGCAATCCCGGATCTCCAGCGCCAGACTGTCCTCCTTCTCGTCATACCCGGCGTATGCGGTCTCCGCGGTGCGGGACTCGGCGGCGGTGACCGGCAACATGGCGGACAAGTCACGGATGAGGTTGAAGTGTCCCTCCGTGATGTCCAGCTGCTCCTCGCGGAACGCGGCGAGGTCAACGCGCCGGTGCTCCATTTCCTCGGCTTCGCGGCGCAGCAGGATGGGCGGCACGTTGGTGCGGAGGAACCCGGTCCCCATGCCGCGCAACTCCGCCCGGAGCGCCTCCGGCGTGCGCGTGTGACCGGGGATGGGAACAATGCGCCCCGTCTTCAGCGCGTCCTCCCGCGTGAAGGGCGCCAGGTCCGCCGGGGCGCGCGCCAGGATCTTGGGTTTTGCATTGGGGCGCGGCTTGGCGGTCCTGCCGCGCGCCGGCGGCTTGCGGGTTTTTCGGGTTGCCATGGTGTTGACCGGGGGAGGGACAGGGGCCGCGCTGGACCCCCACCCGCGCGGCCCGCCGCAACGTGCGGCGGTGAAGCGCCGCGGCGTCTACCCGGAGCGCGGGGTCTCGCAAGGCGGGGGCTGGCGCAGCAGCGTCCGGGGGCGAGGGTTGCCAACCTGGTGGTGTGTTGCCTGGCCGGGACGAATCCCACGCGCCGGTTGCGTGGTGATCTGCGGCGTGGATACTGGTGTGGAACGGCGGCACTGGGGTGGTGCTTCATGTGACTGGGCTGAGGTTCGTGTGCATCCAGTTTGAAAGGAGGCCTGCGATGGTGAGCCGCTCACTGCTGCTTGGAGCATTCTCTGTGCTTCTCTCGTCGTGCCGCTGCGGCGTCCCGCCAGGCCCGTTTGGAAACGAGATGGCATTCCCGCCGGAGCATGCGTTCCTTGCCGAGTACGCAGACAGGGCGAACGTTGGCGGGCTCTTTTCGGTCAAGAAGTCCGTGAAGTGCTCTGAGCAGCCGACGTCCGATTCATCGTGCGCGTGGATCGGGGACCGGGTGAGGCTCGAACCGCTTGAACTCCATTTTGGTGCGGGGACCGCCTCTGCCTACCACGCTCCAGCGGGGTTCTATGAAGCGCTGCGGACGTACACCGGCTCGGACGACGTGCGGGCGTATTTCATCCTGAAGGCGAGTCCGGTCGCGCTGGACGCCTCCGTCCCTGGCACGGTCTGCGGCCTCACCAAGGACGAGACCTTTGTTTGGGAGGACGACTCCAATCCCTTGGTGGTGTCCCCGAATGGCCGGGTCGCGGTGTTCTCCGGTTGCATCGCAAGCCAGGCCCGCAGCATCGGAGATGCAGGTGTGGATGATGAAGGCCGCACCTTGCGCGACCTCGTCGAGGGCAATGAGTGGTGCACGTTGCCCGTCTCGGTGGTTGAAGGTGACCTGGAAGCTTCCGCAGCGAGGGTGCCAACGCGGGGCGGGCTGGACCCCACCGGGACCCTCTGCCGTTGAATGCAGGGACAGGCGAGCGCCACCTCGCCCAGCATGCGGCTCCTTTCCAGCACTGGCTGTGCGCGGGTGGGTGCGGGGCGCGGGATGGGAGGCATGCGCGCAGCGCTGAACAGCCGGTGCGCGGCAGCAGCCTCCGTCCATCCCACGTCCCACAGCCCCGATGCGCCGCCGCTGAGCAAGTTGTCGGGCGGGGGCTTGTCCGGCCTTGTCCGGGGCTTGTCCCCCGCCCGGGCGGATTGCGGGGTGTGCAGGCACGCGGGATGGTGCGCGGGTGATGCTGGGCGTGGTTCTGGCGGGAACCCTGTGGAGTGCGGTGGCGGCGGCGCCCGTGGTGGTGGCGGTGTTTCCGTTTGAGAACCTGGCGGGGCGGGCGGACCTGGACGTGCTCAAGGCAGGCCTGGCCGAAATGGTGGCCACCGACCTGGCCGCGGTGGGCGGTGTCACCGTGGTGGAGCGGGCGCGGCTCAGCGCGGTGCTGGGCGAGCTGTCCCTGCAGCGGGACCGCGCGTTTGACCCCGCCACGGCGGCCAAGGCGGGCAAGCTGCTGGGCGCCACGCACGGCGTGGTGGGCGCCATCACGGCCGTGGCGCCGCAGGTGCGCCTGGATGCGCGGCTGGTGTCCATGGCTCAGGGGACGGTGGTGGCGGCGGCGTCCGTGGCGGGAGCGCCGGACGCGCTGCTGGACCTGCAGGGCGCGCTGGTGGCGAAGCTGCTCACCGCCATGGGGCATGCGCCGGCGGCGGCGCAGTTGGAGCAGGGGAAGTGGACGCGTCCGGGGACGCTGCAGCAGGCGGTGGACTACTCCGCGGCGGCGGCGGCCATGGAAGCGGGGCGGGTGGAGGAGGGACGGGCGGCGCTGCTGCAGCTGCTGGCGGGGAGCGGGCCGTTCACGCTGGCGCGCGTGCGCGCCGCTGAAGCGGCGCAGCACCTGCGGGAGAGTGCCGCGCGGCGGGAGGCGGCGCGGGAGGAGTTGGCGCGGTCGCTGGAGGCGGCAGCGGACGCCTACCTGGCGGGGCACGCGCCGGACGAGAAGGACGCGGCCGCCGCGCGCCGTTTCCTGGCGTGGCGGCACGTGCGGACGCAGCTGCTGGCGCGGCGCCTGGTGCGTGGGGTGACGCCGGGCCACCCGCAGGCACCGGTTCCTGGCCATGAGGCGGAGGTGCGCGGGCTGTTGGCAGCCGTTTCAGACGGAATGGCGGCGTGGGTGGCGGAGCACGCGCGGTACGCCGCAGCGCACACCACCGTGTTCCCCAACGGTGCCCGCTTTTTGGACACGGGTTTCGGCCTGCCCCCTGAAGATGCCACGCGTGCGTCGCCCTTGAAGTTGCGCTCCGTGCCCAGTCTCCCGCGCCTGGTGGAGGCCGAACGCCTGGAGCTGGAACTGCTGGGCCGCGTGGACGTGCCGGGTGACGCGCGGCTGGAGGTACGTCCGTCGCTGGCCGGCGCGGATGAAGCGCGCGAGGCGCGCGCCCTGGCGGACGCGGCCGCGCTGATGGCCGCCCTGGACGAGGAAGCGCGCCGCGAACCACGCACCGCGTTTGCCGCGGTGGACGTGCGGCGCGTGGTGGGCGGCTACCTGGTGGAGACGGGGCGGCGGGACCGCGCGCTGGCGCTGTGGCAGGCGGCGCTGGATGCCACGGTGGAGCCGGGGCCGGCGGCGCAGTTGGAGCGGTGGATTGCCGAGGAGAGTGGCCTGCAGCACAACGCCACCCGCGCGGATGTGGACGCGTATGAACGCGGCTGGGCTGATTGTGCGGACATGCCCATCCGCAAGGGGCTGTCCGCGGTGGTGCGGCGGCGGATGCTTCGTGAAGGCCTGGCCGCGGCGGACCGCGTCCGCGCGCAGCTGTGGGACGCGTGCCGGGACCGGCGGGACACGCTGCGCTACGTGGCGTCCCACCTGGCGGTGTGGAACGGCGAGCACGGGCGGTGCGCGCGGATGGCCGAACTGCTGGAGGTGTTTGTGGCGCTGGGTGGACCGGTGGGTGACGCCGCCGGCTACCGACGGAACTACGCAGCCCCATGCCGGGATCCGGTGACGCCGAGCCCTTGACCCGCAGCGGCCGGTGGTGGAATAGGCGCCCGGATTGAAAACCCGTTGAGATGGCAGGAGATGCATGTCCAAGGACGACCAGATTGAAGTTGAAGGCACCGTGAGGGAAGTGCTCCAGGGCGGCATGTTCCGCGTGGAGATTGACGGCGGGCACGAAGTGCTGGCCTACACGTCGGGCAAGATGCGGAAGTTCTTCATCCGCATTGTCCTGGGGGACCGCGTGAAGGTGGCCCTCAGCCCGTATGACCTCAAGCGCGGCCGGATCATCTTCCGCGCCAAGTGAGCGCGGACCGCCGGCCCGCCATGTACGCCCGCAGCGTCACCATCCTGCTCTGCGTGATCCTGGCGTGGGCGGCCACCGCCTGCAGCACCGTCCAGGTACGCACCCACCCGGTCAAGGCGCGTGTGTACGTGGACGGCAAGGACGTGTCCCAGACCCACGAATTCACGGAAAAGCCCGGCTTCCGGGCGCACGAGATCGTGGTCAAGAAGAAGGGGTACCAGACCGTCACCCTCACCGCGCCGCGGGACCACATGGTGGGCTGGCTGCGCTGGACCAGCCTGGCGGCGTCGCTGGTGCTGGGCAGCGGCTGCGCGGCAACCGGGTGTCTGGCCGGGTGGACCTGCTGCAACACGCACATGATTCCATCGCTGGTGGGCGCGCTGGTGGGCTCCATCATTGGACTCAACACGCTGGATGGGGGCGTGCTGGGGGCGTTTGTGGTGAACGTGGAGGCGCCGGCGTGGACCACCGTGCCGGGCATGGCGCTGGGCACGCTGCTGTGCGGCGCTCCGGCGCTGGGGCTGCTGGCCCTGCCGCTGCTGTACCCGCGCGCAGATGACGTGGACGTGCGCCTGGAGAAGGTTGGCGCGGCGCCCGAGGGTGGTGACGGGGTGGAAGATGGCTCGTGAGGTGGTGCTGCTTCCCGGGGATGGCATTGGCCCGGAGGTGTGCGCCGCGGCGCGCCGCGCAGTGGACGCCACGGGGGTGGGCGTGCGCTGGGTGCTGTTTGAAGCGGGCGTGGAGTCCGCCGCCCGCCAGGGATCCACGCTGCCTGATGACGCGGTGAACGCGGTCCGGCAGGCAGGCGCCGCCCTCAAGGGGCCCATGGGTGCGTTGGCGGGTGGCGCCACGCCCCCCACCGTGGAACTGCGCCGGCGGCTGGACCTGCACGCGGCGGTGCGGCCGGTGCTGAGTCTCCCCGGTGTGGCCACCCGCTATGAGGACGTGGACCTGGTGTTCGTCCGTGACACCAGCGAGGGCCAGTACACCGGCCTGGAGCACCGCGTGACGCCGGGCATGGCGCAGTCCATCAAGGTGACCACGGACTTGGCCAGCATGCGGCTGGCGCGGTTTGCGTTCTCCCTGGCGCGGTCACAGGGGCGGCGGCGCGTGACCGTGGCGCACAAGGCGGCGCTGCTGAAGCTGACCGACGGGCTGTTCCTGGAGTGCGTGCGGCACGTGGCGCGTTCGTTCCCGGAGTTGCTCCTTGAGGAGATGGACGCGGACACGCTGTGCCTGCAGCTGGTGCGCGATCCGACCCGCCATGACGTCATCCTTGCCCAGAACCTGCACGGGCGGATGCTGGCGCACCTGGGCGCGGGCCTGGTGGGCGGCGCCGGCGTGGTGCCCGGCGCCAACGTGGGGGACGGGTGCGCCGTGTTTGAGCCGCTGCACGGCACGGCGCCGGACCTGGCCGGACGCGGCGTGGCCAACCCCACGGCCATGATGCGCTGCGCCGTCCTGCTGCTGCGCCACCTGGGCGAACGGGACGCCGCCGAGAAGCTGGACACCGCGCTGCTCAGCGTGCTGCGCGCGGGCCGCGTGCGCACGCCGGATGTGGGCGGGCACGCCACCACGCAGGAGTTCACGGATGCGGTGGTTGCGGTGATTGGGGCGGGGTGAGAGGCCGCGCCCGCGGCGACCTCCCCCACGAGGGGGAGGTCACCGGGTGAGGTCACGGCGTGGGAGCGTTGGCCACGCAGTGGTCCGCCACCAGGCACATGGCGCCGGGCGGGCATTTCTCGCAGTGTTCGCCGGCGATGCAGTCCCCGTCCGCCTGGCAGGTGCGGAAGTCCCGCAGCGCGCAGTGGTCTGCCACCAGGCACATGGCACCAGCCGGGCACGTGGCGCAGAACTCATCCGGCAGGCACTCCGCGTCGTTACCGCACACGCGGAAGCCGCGCGGTTCGCAGTGATCCGCCACAAAGCACGCCGCACCCGGCGGGCAGCGCTGGCAGTACTCGTCCGGGCGGCATTCCAGGTTGCTGCTGCACACCCGCAGCGACGGGGCGCCGGGCACGCAGTGCGGGGCCTGGTCGCACACCGCGCCGGGCGGGCAGGTGTCACCGCAGTGCTCGTCCGGGAGGCACTCCGCGTCAGAGGCGCAGGCCCGGAACGGCCGCTCCCGCGGCACGCAGTGATCCGCCACAAAGCACGCCGCACCCGGCGGGCAGCGCTGGCACATCTCATCCGGGAGGCACTGCGTGTCATCACTGCAGACGCGGAACGGGCGGTCCGTGCACAGCTCATCCGCCGGGCCGGAGCAGGTGCCGTACCCGCCGGTGGGGCCGGGACGGCAGCCGCAGCCCACCGCGCAGTCGCTGGAGTCACGGCACGCGCCCACGGGGAGCGATTCGCAGCGTGCGGGGCCGCACATGGTGATGCACGGGCCGGCGGGGTCCGTGCACATGGACGGGCAGGCGTTGCAGAACATCCCGGCGCCGCAGTCCGCATCCGCGGTGCAACCGTTGACCGGCACGCACGCGTACGCCGGGCAGCAGCCGCCTGCGCCGGTGTCGTTCTCGCAGCCCATGGCGCAGCCCACCACATGGCACTCGCTGCCGCTGGGGCAGGTGCCCGGCAGCCCGCCGGCGCCGCACGCCGTCACGTCGGGCAGGCACTGGCCCATGTTGATGTTCATGACCCACTGGCAGCTCTCGCCGCGCGCGCATTCAAAGTCACTGCAGCACAGGTGGGCGGGGACCGGTTCGCAGCCGGTGTAGCGGGACTCTGCACAGGCAATGGCCATGCACGGCCCGCAGGAGATGAGCCGCCCCTGCGCGTCATGGCACCCGTCATTGCAGCCCTGCTCAAACAGCGGCCGGCAGTTGGGTGCCGCCGCGCAGCTGGCCTGGTCCAGGCCCGCGCAGTCTGACGGGGCGGGCATGCAGCTGCCCGTGCAGAAGGGCGGGATGGAATCCGTGCACACCTCAATGCGGCAGGTGGCGCCGGGGCCGCAGTCCACGTCCGAACTGCAGCGGCTGGGCGGCGCGGGCTCGCAGATGGGCGCGCCGCACACGTCACACATGGGGCAGGTGGGATCCGGCGGGCACAGGTTGCAGCGCATGCCGGGGCCGCAGTCCAGGTCCTGGCTGCAGAAGCGGGTGTCATCCGGGCGGCAGCCCGCGTAGGCGGTGCTGCACGGCGGGCACGGCTCGCCCGGGGCGCAGGCGGGGCAGGCTTCGCCGTAGACGGGCACGCAGCCGGGCTGGGTCACGCAGGACACCTCGTCCAGGCCCTGGCAGCGGTCCGCGCGCGGCACGCACAGGCCCATGGGCGGACGCCCGCACATGGTGCAGGTATCAAATGAGAAGTCGCACCACTCGCCGGGCATGCACTGGTCGTCAGAGAAACACCCGGGGCGGTCCACGCACGCGTACGCCGGCGCCGGGCACTCGCACGGCGGGCAGTCATTGGCGCCCGGCTCGCAGCGGGTGCACGCGCACTCACCGGTGTACTGGGCCATGCAGTCGCGGCGCAGCTCGCACTGGTCCGGGGGCAGGCCCGTGCACGGCGAGTCACCGCACACCGGCACCGGACAGCGGTGCGGCTCGGAGAACATGACGGGCTCGCTGCCGTCCTGGCAGCGCGGCCAGGCGCCGGGGCAGACCAGGGCCTGGCAGGTACCCAGGTTGCGCTCTGAGCACGCGCCGCTGTTGGGGTCGGCGCTGCAGGGAGTGGCGGTGTCCGGGTACGCGCAGAACTCCATGTCCATACAGTCGTAGTCCGACCCGCAGCCGGATCCGCCCGTCGGCACGCAGCGGCCGTAGCAGACCGCGGGGCACGCCTGGCCGTCGGTGCAGCCCGGCGGCAGCTCGCAGAAGTCCCAGGTGTTGCACAACGTACCCGGCGCGCACTCGGCGTCAGACTGGCAGGTGGGGGGCGGCGGCGGTCCGGCGCAGGTGATGGCGCCGCTGGGGTCGCGGTCGCAGCACTGGAAGCGCGCCACGCCCGCGGCGTCCTGGAAGGTCACGGCCGCGCACGCGGGGTCGCCGCGGCAGTCGGCTTCGCCCAGCTGCGGGCAGGCGCGCGGATCCGGCAGGCAGGAGCAGGTCAGGCAGCCATCCGGCCCGGAGGCAAACCCGAACTGGCAGGCCAGCGTGCAGGACACCGGCTGGCACAACCCGCCGGAGGACGAACCGCCCGAACTGGACGAGCTCCCGCCGCTGCCGCTGCTGGTGCTGCCGGACCCGCCGGACGATGACGACGTGTTGCCCCCCCCGCCATCCGGACCGCCATCCGCCTCGCCGTCCGTGGGCGTGCAACCCGCTGCCCACCACATGCCCGTTGCCAGCAGCGCCACCGCCCACCGGCCCGACGCCCGTCCAGAACCCGCACACCAGGTTTCCATTGGCATTCCTCCTCGCGGGGACAGGGTGCCGCGCCCCGTGCGCCGCACACAGTCCACCCCATCCCGCGCATGATCAAGGCACATGCCATGTGGGTGCGGGTGAGAAACCGCACTGTTTCAATGCGTTGCGGCACGGGCGCCGGCGGGGGCGGCCACGGTTTTCCGAGGCCGCGGCGGAAATTGCGGGCGGCGGCTTGCTGGACCGGGGGTGACGCCGCCAAGGTGCGCGCCCATGCGGGCGGTGGTTGTTTCACGCGGGCGGCGCATTGACGGGCTGGGTGAGCCCGTTGAGGAGGCTATGTTCGCGCACACCACGGTGGGCGCGTTTGTCACCGCGGCGTGCGAAGCCAACGGGCTGTCCGTGTCCCGCCCCGGCGAGGGCGCGGTGCCCGACGACGGGGACCTGCTGGTGCTGCCGGCGGACCTGTTCATCACCTCCACGCTGGTGGGCGCGCTGCTGGCGGCGGCGGCGGCGGCGGGGCCGGGCGTGCACCGCCTGGCGCTGCGGCGCACCGCGTCCGTGGACCACCTGCTGCCGCTGCAGGACGTGACGGTGGAGCCGCTGACGGAGGAGGAACGCGCGCGTGCCCCGGCGGGCCGCCTGGCCGCGGAAGAGCGCGCGGCGACGGAGAAGGTGCTGTACGACGCGTACGTGTGCCTGGGCGCGCCGGCGGGTGTGCTGGACGCGGGCGTGCTTGACCGGCTGCGCGCCATGGCAAAGCCGCTGCTGGTGGACAAGAAGGAGCTGGCCATTGACGTGCGGCTGCCGCTGCTGCCGCTGCAGGGGACCGAGCCGCCGCGGATGCGCTTCCCGGTGACGTCATCCGTGGCGGCGCACCTGCGCAGCTGGGTGCACGTGCTGTGGCTCAACCAGGTGGCGCCCGCGGTGCTGCTCAACCTGGGCTTGCGCCAGCGCGCGGTGTCCACGCTGTTCCGCATCCTGGCGGGGCTGAGCTTCCGCCGGGAAGCGGTGTTGCAGAAGCTCTCCGTCATCCACCCCAGCGCGCGCATCCATCCCACCGCGTACGTGGAGGCGTCCCTCATCGGGCCCGGCGCGGTGGTCGGTGCGCGCGCCAGCGTGCGGGAGAGCATCATTGCCGAAGGCGCGGAGGTGGGGGACCACTCCACCGTGTTGATGAGTACCGTGGGCGTGCGCGGGTACATTGTGCCCAAGACGTTCCTGCTGTGGTGCTGCGTGTACCCGGAGGCCGTCGTCGGGAACCAGAAGCTGCAGGTGTCACTGGTGGGACGGGGCGCACACGTCAACGCGTGGGCGGGGTTCATTGACGCGCGCTTCCAGGGCGGCGTGAAGGTGGAGCTGGACGGGAAACTGGTGGACACGGGCCGCAGCTTCCTGGGCAGCTGCGTGGGGCACGGCGCGCAGGTGGCGGCCAAGGTGCTCATCCACCCGGGGCGCGTGGTGCCCGCGGGGGCGGTGGTTGTGATGCGTCCGGATGAGGTGATTTCCACCATCCCGCCGGACCTGCCACCGGGCGTGCCCATGGTGCGTGACCACGGGACGGTGGTCCCCATGGCGTCCCTGAAGGCGAAGAGCGGGTGAGGAAAGGACGCGCTTGAGGTAGAACCGCAGCGGGGCCCGGTAACTCAGCGGCAGAGTGGGAGCATTACAAGCTCCGTGTCGGGGGTTCAAATCCCCCTCGGGCCACTCTCCACCCTGCGGTTTGCCCCCGGTCGTCTGCGCGGTAGCGTCTGAAGGCACCCCACCGGAGGAGCCATGCGCCATCGCGGTCTTGTCGTCGTCACTGCAGCGGTCCTGGGCCTGGGTGCGTGGCTGTTTGCCCGCGCGCAGGCGCTCACCGGCCCCTCCTCCACGCTCCCCTATGAGGGATTCCTGGAAAACAACGGTGTCCCCGTGCAGGGCAACGTCGACGCGACGTTTGAACTGTATGACGACTACAACCCGGCAGACGCCAACGTGGGCACCCGCGTGTGGGAGGAGACGCAGGCGGGTGTTGCCGTCGTCGGCGGGCGCTTTGCGGTGGCGCTGGGCAGCGTGACGCCGCTGACCGCGCAGGCCACGCAGGCGGGGCGACTGTTCCTGGCCATCACCGTCAACGGGACCACGCTGCAGGGACGGCAGGCGTTGGGCAGCGTGCCGTACTCCTGGCGGGGCGTGCCCGGCGCGGACTTCCGCGTGGACGGGGACTTGCGTGCCGGCACGGTGACCACGCCCGGCACGGTGACGGCGGCCGCGTTCCAGGGGGACGGCTGGGGCCTGAGCCACGTAGGCCGCATGGTGCAGCTGCGCACCGCGTATACCAACCAGTTCATCAGCTCCACGTCCTCCATCCCGTGGGATGACACCGCGCCGGAGATCGCCGAAGGCGTGGAGATTGCGTCGGTGACCCTCACGCCGGCCTCCGCCAACAGCACGCTCATCATTGACGCCACCGTGCACGCGGTGGAGTTGAGCAACACGTCCAATCACGTGATCCTGGCGCTGTTCCGTGACGGGGCCACGCCCGCCATCGCCGCGGCGGTGGGGGAGCAGTACGAGGACTACGCCTACGCCAGCGGAGAGACCCACACGCTCCAACTGCACCACGTGGTGACCGCGGGAACCACCGCGCCGACGACGTTCAGCATCCGCTGCGGCGTGGATTCCGGGACGGTGAACATCAACGGCGGCGGGGGCGGCCGCAAACTGGGCGGCGCACTGCACAGCGGGATGACGGTGATGGAGTTTGAACGCCCCTGAGCTGAGGCGGGAGGGCTCAGTGCGGTCCGTCCGCCGGGAGCGGCGGCACCGGGGCGGCCACGGGCGCGGTCACCGGCGGGGCGGGCAGGGGCTCCGGGTTGGGCGCTTCTTTGCGCTGCAGCTTCTCAAAGAACCGGTTGGGATCCTCCAGGGCCAGCGCCACCTTCAACACTTCATCCATGTGCTCCACGGGGACAATGTTGAGCTTGCGGCGGATGGCGCGCGGGATCTCCACCAGGTCCTTCACGTTCTCCCGCGGGACTATCAGCGTCTTGATGCCGCCCCGGTAGGCCGCAAAGCCCTTCTCCTTCAGCCCGCCAATGGGCAGCACGCGCCCGCGCAGCGTGATCTCACCGGTCATGGCCACGTCCGAGCGGACGGGGATCTTGGTCAGCGCGGACACCAGCGCGGTGGTGAGCGTGATGCCGGCGGACGGACCGTCCTTGGGCGTGGCGCCTTCCGGCACGTGCAGGTGCACGTCCACGTTGGCGTAGAAGTCCCGCGGCAGGCCCAGGCTGTCCGCGCGTGACCGCACGTAGCTCATGGCCGCCTGCGCGCTCTCCTGCATCACGTCACCCAGCTTGCCGGTGATGATGAGCTTGCCCTTGCCGGGCATCAGCGCGCACTCGGTGACCAGCAGGTCCCCGCCCACCTGCGTCCACGCCAGGCCGGTGCTCAGGCCCACCTGGTTCTCCGTCTCCTTGCGGCCGGTGCGGAAGCGCCGCACGCCCAGGAACTTGCGGACCATCTTCTCGTCAATGCTGACGGGCTGGATGTCCTTGAGTTCCATGGGCGCGGTGAGCGGCTTGTGCTCCGTGCTCACGGCCGGCTCCTTACGCTCGGTGACGGCGGTCTTCTCCTCCGCCTCCAGGTCCACCGCGTCCGGCGCCGCCGCGGGCGCGGCCACCGCCGCCGCGTGGTTCTTCTCGTCCTGCTCGCGGACCAGGTTCTTGGCCACCTTGCGCAGGCAGGTGGCAATCTCGCGCTCCAGGTTCCGCACGCCGGCTTCACGCGTGTAGGAATGCAGCACGCGCGCCAGGGCCTCGGGCGCGAATTTCACGTCAACGTTCTTGAGGCCGTTGGCTTCCTTCTGCCGCGGGATGAGGTACTGCCGCGCAATGGCCAGCTTCTCTGCCTCCGTGTAACCGGCCAGGCGGATGATCTCCAGGCGGTCCTGCAGCGGGATGGGGATGCCCTGCAGGTTGTTGCCCGTGCAGATGAACATCACCTTGGAAAGGTCGTAGTCCACGTCGAGGTAATGGTCGTTGAAGACGTGGTTCTGCTCAGGGTCCAGCACCTCCAGCAGCGCGCTTGCCGGGTCGCCGCGGAAGTCCTGGGACATCTTGTCCACCTCATCCAGCAGGATGACCGGGTTGCTGCTGCCCGCGCGGCGCAACGCCTGGATGAGCTTGCCGGGCAGCGCACCAATGTACGTGCGCCGGTGGCCGCGGATCTCGGCCTCGTCACGCACGCCGCCCAGGCTGATGCGAATGAACTTGCGGCCCATGGACCGGGCAATGGAGCGCGCCAGGCTGGTCTTGCCCACGCCGGGCGGGCCCACAAAGCACAGGATGGGTCCCTTGGAGATGCCGGTGAGCTTGCGGACGGCCAGGTACTCCAGGATGCGGCTCTTGATCGCCTTGAGGCCGTGGTGGTCCTCGTCCAGGATCTTCTGCGCTTCCACCACGTCCAGCTTGTCCTCGGTGTACTCCTCCCACGGCACCGCCAGCATCCAGTCCAGGTAGTTGCGCACCACCGTGGCCTCGGCGGACATGGGGCTCATCATCTTGAGCTTGCGCATCTCGCGCTTGGTCTTCTGCGCGGCCTCCGGGGAGAGCTTCTTGCCCTTGAGCTTCTCCTCCATCTCCAGCAGCTCGCTCTTGAACTCGTCCTTTTCGCCCAATTCCTTCTGAATCGCCTGCATCTGCTCGTTGAGGTAGTACTCCTTCTGCGTCTTCTCCATCTGGCGCTTCACGCGGGTGCGGATCTTCTTCTGCACCTGCATGATTTCAATCTCAGCCTGCATGAGTTCAAAGAGCCGCTCCAGGCGCTTGGTCGGCGAGACCTGCTCCAGGATCTGCTGCTTGTCCGTGCTCTTGATGGTGAGGTGGGAGGCGATGGTGTCCGCCAGGCGCGCGGGCTCCTCAATGGAGGCCACGCTCATCAGCATCTCCGGCGGGATCTTCTTGTTCAGCTTGACGTAGGTCTCAAACGTGGCCTGCACGGAGCGCATCAGCGCCTGCGCCTCCACGTGACTCTCCGTTGGCTCTTCCAGCACCTCCGCCTCAACCAGGAAGAAGTCATCATTGGGCACAAACCGCAGGATGCGCGCGCGCTTCTTCCCCTCCACCAGCACCTTCACCGTTCCGTCCGGCAGGCGCAGCAGCTGCACCACGGTGCCCACCGTGCCCACCGCGTGGATGTCTTCGGGCGTGGGCTCGTTGGTCTTGGCGCGCTTCTGCGCGCTCAGCAGGATGTCCTTCTCATGGCGCATGGCCTCTTCCAGCGCGGAGATGGACTTCTCCCGGCCCACAAACAGCGGCACCACCATGTGCGGGAAGACAATGATGTCCCGCAGCGGGAGCAGCGGCACCACGCGGCGGCTGCCGTCGGCGGGCTTGGGGCTTGCGGCGTCGTTGTTGAACAGCATGCAGACCTCGGCGGGGCTCAGTGGGTGGTGCTCTCAGGGGGGGGCGGCGGGTCGTCGGCCTGCCGCATCACGCGCAGTGGTGGCACCTTCTTGCTGATCGTCTCGTCGTTCACCACCACGGACTTCACGTCATGCTGGCCGGGGACCTCAAACATCACGTCCAGCATGGCGGTCTCCAGGATGCTGCGAAGGCCGCGCGCGCCGCTCTTGGTCTTGATGGCCTGTCGCGCCACGGCCCCCAGGCATTCCGGCGTGAAGGTCAGGTCCACCCCGTCCAACTCCAGCAGCCGCCGGTACTGCTTGGTGATGGCGTTGCGCGGCCGCGTGAGGATGTCCGTCAGTGCTTTTTCGTCCAGCTCCTCCAGCACGGCCAGCACGGGCAGCCGGCCAATGAACTCCGGGATCATCCCAAACTTCACCAGGTCCTCCGGTTGCGCTTCGCGCAGAACGTCAAACTCGCGTTTGTCACTCTTACCCTTCACGGTGCTGCCAAACCCCAGCGTCTTGCGGCCCACGCGCTGCTGGATGATCTGCTCCAGCCCGTTGAACGCGCCGCCGCAGATGAACAGGATGTTGGTGGTGTCCACCTGCAGGAACTCCTGCTGCGGGTGCTTGCGGCCACCCTTGGGCGGCACGGACGCCACGGTCCCCTCCAGGATCTTCAGCAGCGCCTGCTGCACGCCTTCGCCGGAGACGTCACGTGTGATGGACGGGTTCTCTCCCTTGCGCGCAATCTTGTCGATCTCGTCGATGTAGACGATGCCCTTGGTGGCCCGCTCCATGTCGTGGTCGGCCGCCTGCAGCAGGTTGACCAGGATGTTCTCCACGTCCTCACCCACGTAGCCGGCTTCCGTGAGGCTGGTGGCATCCGCAATGGTGAAGGGCACGTCCAGGATGCGCGCCAGCGTCTGGGCCAGCAGTGTCTTGCCGCTGCCGGTGGGCCCAATGAGCAGGATGTTGCTCTTCTGGATGTCCACGTCATCGTCACCGGGCGTGGCGGTCTTGCGGGCCACCGTCTCCACGCGCTTGTAGTGGTTGTGCACCGCCACCGCGAGCGTCTTCTTGGCGCGCTCCTGCCCGACGACGTATTCGTCCAGCGTGGCCTTGATTTCCGACGGGCGCGGCGTGGGGCCCGGCCCCGCCTTGCGCTCCTCCTTGTCCATCTCCTCGGCGATGATGTCATTGCACAGGCTGATGCACTCATCACAGATGTACACGCCGGGACCGGCGATGAGCTTCTTCACCTCCTTCTGCGTCTTGCCGCAGAACGAGCAGCTCAGGATGCCTTCGGGATTGCGTTTTTCGGGCACAGCCACACCTCGGAAACGGACGCCACGCGGGGGTGTTTCTACATAGCCGCGCGGTGGGACACCGGCAACGAAAGCCCCGGCAAGACGCGGATTTTTCGCCGCGTGGCGGTCCGCGGAGCGCCGCGTCCGTCATGGCGGCCCAGCAGCCCATACAGCGGATGCGGCGCCTCGCAACCGACGTAACGCTGGGCACATTGGGCTTGGTGGTACTAAGATACCGCCATGGCTCGGGCAAAGGTGACCCTCACCCTAACGGTGGACAACCTCGAGGAGCTTCGGACGCGGGTGGGCGCGCGGAGCCTGTCTGCTGCCGTGGACGCGGCAGTGAGTGCGTACCTGGCGCGCATGCGTCACCTGTCCGCAGTGGACCAATGGCTGGCCGAGTTGGAGCGCGCCCATGGCCCTATTCCGCCTGAGACCCTCGACTGGGCAGTGGACGTGGTGGACACGTGGGCCACCGGACGGTCCCGGCAGCGTCGTCGCAATGCGGCCTGATGCTCCTCCTGGACAGCGAGGCCATTTCCGCCCCGGCCCATGGCCCACCAGACCGGCGCGACCGTGTGCGCGCGTTGATCCAACAGATGCGGAAGCACCAGTTGCCGGTGGCCGTGGTTGCCGCGGTCCTCTGCGAAGTCGTCCGCGGGCGATCGGCGGATGCAGCGGCGTTCTCCGTGTTCCAGCGTGAACGGGTCGAGGTGCGCCCCGTCGATGGGCGAGTGGGCATTCGCGCCAGCCGACTGCTTGGCCGGGTCCAATCCGGCTCTGCACTGGCGGTGGACGCCTTCGTCGTTGCCGTCGCGGACCTCGCGGGCGGTGCGGTGATCGCGACCGGAGATCCCGACGACATGAAACGACTTGCCACGTACGCAAACAAGACTCGCGTCGTCGACGTCTCCTGACTCAAGTAATCAGAACGCGCGGATGCGCGCGCCCCACAGCAGCTCCACCGTGCCTTCCGCCACCGGCACCTGGTAGGGGACGGGCCACAGCAGCGGACCTGTGCGCGCATCAAATGAACCAAACACGGCGACGCGGTCCACGACGAAGTACTCCATCCCGCCGCCTGCGCGCAGGCCCACGTTGAAATGCGGTGGACCCGGCCGCAGCACCTTGTGCGCGTGTCCAAATGCGCCCGCCTCCAGGAACGGTGCGAACGTGGTGCCGGTCTCCCAGCGGTACCGCACGCCGCCGGTGAACCCCAGGCCCGCAGCGAGGTACGACAGCATGTGCGGGTTGGGCAGCGGGTTGCCCAGGCCGGGGCGGACGCCGGAGGTGGGCAGCTGGAAGTTGGCCTGTGCGGTGGGCCACAGGCCGCCCACCACGGACAGGCGGTGCGGGTGCCACGGCGAATGCAGCACGTTGACGTCAAACGTGACGCCCGCCGTCCCGCCGGCGGTGGGCGTCTGGCGCGTGCCGCGGTCCAGCCGCAGGAAGTTGTACGTGGGGCCGGCCTCCACGGAGATGAACGTGGTGAACGGGCGGAAGTTGTCCGCCCGCGCCGCCGGGGTTCCCCCCAGCGCCGCCGTCACCACCGCCAGACCGGCCACCCAAAGACGCATCAGCCCGCAGCCTTCTCCGCCAGCGCATGCCGGCCCAGGAACCGCGCCGCCGCGCCCAACTCCTCCTCAATGCGCAGCAGCTGGTTGTACTTGGCAATGCGGTCGGACCGGCTGAGCGAGCCGGTCTTGATCTGCCCGCATCCCGTCGCCACGGCGAGGTCCGCGATGAACGCGTCCTCCGTCTCACCCGAGCGGTGTGACGTCACCGCGCGGTAGCCATGCCGGTGCGCCAGCTCCACCGCTTCCAGCGTCTCGGTCAGTGTGCCGATCTGGTTCACCTTGACGAGGATGGCGTTGGCCACGCCGGCGTGGATGCCCTTGTCCAACCGCGCGCTCTGGGTCACGAAGAGATCGTCCCCGACGAGCTGCAGCCGCTTGCCCAACTTGTCCGTCAGCTTCTTCCAGCCGTCCCAGTCATCCTCGGCCAGGCCGTCCTCAATGGACACAATGGGGTAGCGGTCCGCCCACGCGGTCCACAGGTCAATGACGACGGAGGAATCCACACCGGTCTTCCCCTCCGCTTTCACGTTGTACTTGCCGCTCTTCTTGTCAAAGAACTCGCTGGCCGCCACGTCCAGGCCCAGCGCCACGTCCTTGCCGGGCGCGTAGCCCGCGGCGGCAATGGCATCCATGAGCACCTTGAGCGCGTCCTCGTTGGAGCCCAGCTTGGGGGCAAACCCGCCCTCGTCACCGACGGAGGTGGCCAGGCCCTTGCCCTTGAGGATCTTCTTGAGCGCGTGGAACACCTCGGCGCCCATGCGCAGCGCTTCGGAGAAGGTGGCTGCGCCCACGGGCAGCACCATGAACTCCTGCACGTCCAGGCCGTTGTCCGCGTGCGCCCCGCCGTTGATCACGTTCATCATGGGCAGCGGAATGGTCCGCGCCTGCGCCCCGCCCAGGTAGCGGTACAGCGGCGCGTGCTGAGACGTGGCCGCGGCGCGCGCCGTGGCCATGGACACGCCGAGCATGGCGTTGGCGCCCAGGTTGGACTTGTTGGGCGTGTTGTCCAGCTTGATCATCGCGCGGTCCACGGCCACCTGGTCGCGGCAGTCCAGACCCTTGAGTTCCACGGCGAGGCGGCGGTTCACGTTCTCCGCGGCCTTCTTCACGCCCTTGCCCAGGTAGCGCTTGTTGTCGCCGTCGCGCAGCTCCAGCGCTTCGTGTTCGCCGGTGGATGCGCCGGAGGGAACCGCCGCGCGGCCCACCACGCCGTCCTGCGTGACCACGTCCACTTCCAGCGTGGGGTTGCCGCGAGAATCCAGGATCTCTCGTCCGATGATGCGCTCAATCTTCGTGGCGTGCGTGTACACGGGTCACCTCCGGAACGGCGTTGGGGCGCGGTCTCTACCACCGGGTTCCCGGGGGTCCAACCGCGACGGTCAAGGCACCGGTTTGTCCTCGGGGCCACACACAACGTGACGTCCCGTGCTCAGGGCACGGTCCGCGGTCTGGCACTTGAACGCGGGGCGCCCGAGCCGTTATCGGCCCCGCACTACCGTACTCCCGAGGAGGAGACGCCATGAACAAGTTGGTCCTGATGGGTTGCGGCCTGATCGCCGTCACGCTTGCCTGCAACAAGCCACCACCTGCGGCTCCGGCACCCGCCGCTGCGCCTGCGCCCGCCGCTGCGCCCGCTGCTGCACCGGCTGCTGCGCCCGCTGCCGCGCCCAAGGAGATTGACCCCGCAGTGCTTGCCATGTTCGCGCAGCTCCCTGCGGACATGGCGGCTGGCAAGGACGTGTCCGCGCCGCGCGTGGACCTGGGCCGCATGCTGTATTTTGAGAAGCGGCTGTCCAAGAACCACGACGTGTCGTGCAACTCGTGCCATGCGCTGGACAAGTATGGCGTGGACAACGAGCCCACGAGCCCCGGTCACAAGAAGCAGCGCGGCGAGCGCAACAGCCCCACGGTGTACAACGCGGCGCTGCACATGGCGCAGTTCTGGGATGGCCGCGCCCCCGACGTGGAAGCGCAGGCCAAGATGCCCGTGACCAACCCGGTGGAGATGACCATGCCCAGTCCCGATGCTGTGGTGAAGGTGCTCAAGTCCATCCCCGGCTACGCGGACGCGTTCAAGAAGGCGTTCCCCGCCGACAAGGACCCCATCACGTTTGACAACATGGCGGCGGCCATTGGCGCCTTTGAGCGCAAGCTGGTCACCCCGGGCCGGTGGGACAAATTCCTGGCGGGTGACAAGGCGGCGCTCACCGCCGACGAGAAGGCGGGCCTGTCCGTGTTTCTGGAGACGGGTTGCACCGCGTGCCACGCGGGACCGGCGCTGGGCGGCGCGATGTACCAGAAGACGGGCCTGGTGAAGGCGTGGCCCAACCAGGCGGACCAGGGGCGCTTCAAGGTCACCAACCAGGAAGTGGACAAGATGATGTTCAAGGTCCCCACGCTGCGCAACGTGGAGAAGACCGCGCCGTACTTCCATGACGGCAAGACCGCGTCACTGGATGAGGCCGTCAAGCTGATGGCGGAATACCAACTGGGCCGCGTGCTGACGGACGTGCAGGTGAAGTCCATCTCCACGTTCCTCAAGGCGCTCACCGGTGACCTCCCGGCGGCGGACTTCATCAAGGAGCCTGCGCTGCCCGAGTCCGGCAAGAACACCCCCAAGCCCGATCCGACCTGACGCGCCTGCCGGGCTTGACCTCGCCCGGTGCGGCTGTGTCCCATGCGCGGCATGAACCACCGCCGCGCCCCTCTTGTTGCCGCCAGCCTGATCCTTGCCGGGTTGCCGGCCTGCTCCGGCTGCCTGCAGGACACCCTGGGTTCCGACGGGCGTGACGCCGGAGCGGGGAACGCGTCGTCATGGTCGTCGTCGTCGTCCACGTCGGGCGGTTCCGGCGGGGCGTCGTCGCTCGGATCGGGTGGTGCGTCATCCACGGGAACCGGGTCGTCCGCGGAGGTGGACGCGGGCTTCACCCCGCCGGACGCAGGCATTGGCACGTGCCGAAGCGGGTGCGGCAGCTGGGTGTTCACCACGCCGCTGCCGGCCACGCGCAACCGGCACACGGCCACGCTGCTGGACACCGGCAAGGTGCTGGTGGCCGGCGGTGACAACGGGATGGAACCGGAGAAGACGTGCCTGCTGTACAACCCGTCCGACGAGATCTGGACGGCCACCGGGTCGCTCAACGACGCGCGCTACGGGCACACGGCCACGCGGCTGGCCGACGGGCGCGTGGTGGTGATGGGCGGTTGGGGCAAGCTCTCCGGCACGCTGGCCGCGTTGCCAACGGTGGAGGTGTATTCGCCCACCGCGGGGACGTGGACGCGCGTGGACAGCATGCCGGACGGCCGCGCGGGCCACACCGCCACGCTGGGTACGGACGGGCGCGTCTACGTCGCGGGCGGCATTTCAGATACGCAGTACGTGGCGGCGGTGGAGTCCTTCAACCCGGCCACCAGCACGTTTGCAGCAGCCGGGAACCTGGCGGAACCGCGCTACGTGCACGCGGCGGCCGCGCTGCCGGGGGACAAGGTGATGCTCATTGCCGGGCGGCACATCTCTGACACGCTGGCCAGCGTGGAGGTCATTGACCGGGTCATGGTGACGCCGGGCGTGGCCCTGCCGTTGGGAGCGTGGGGCGTGGCCGCCACGGAGCTGGATGACACGCGCGCGCTGGTGACCGGCGGCTACCGCGCGGGCGCCTCCGGTGACGCGTGGGCCTGGCATCCCACCAACGCCACGTGGGGCGGGCCCTACGCCATGGTGACGCCGCGCTGGGGGCATGAAGCGGTGAAACTGACGGACGGCACGGTGATACTGGTGGGCGGCACGCGCGGGGGCACGGACCCCTCCACGCTGTCCGCGTGCGAGCGGTACCACCCCGCTGACAACACGTTCACGGACAGCGCATGGATGAACGTGCCGCGGTTGTCCCACACGGCCACGCGGCTGGCGGACGGCCGGGTGCTCGTCGTCGGGGGCACGTACGAGTTTGACCTGCTTGTCTCCGCGGAACTCTTCACGCCCGCACCGTGACGGCGTGCGGAGCGCGGGACGTCGTCGCCTTGGGGTGGGTTGGTGGCGGGTGCGACGGGTGATGTGTGCGGTGGGGTGGAGTCACGGTCACGCGGAAAACACGTCCTGCACTGTCATGGCGGTGACAAAGCGCAGCGCCCATTCATCCAACTGTTCCTGGGTGGCGCTGCCAACGCGGTCCGCAGCCCACGGGGGCAGGTCACCAAACCTGGCACGCAGC
>JACRCW010000105.1 GCA_016218805.1 Deltaproteobacteria bacterium
CGCCGCGCCGGCACCGCGGCCCGCCCCCGCGGCGCCCGCTCCCCGTCCGGCCACCCCGCCGTCCGCGCCGCCGCCGCCCGCCGCCGCACGCAAGGCCGAAGGCCTCACCCTGCTCCGCCCCGTGGAGATGCCGGAGGAGCCGTTGCCGCCGCCCGCGCCGGTGGACGCCAGCGCATTTGATATTGGGCTGGAAGCGGTGGAGGAGGCGCCGCAGCTGGAGTTGGAATCCGTCCCGGACGCGTTTGACGCCGCGGACGGCATGGACCCCCGCGAAGAGATGGAGCTCATTCTGCGCGTGGCCGCGGACATGGAGGTCAGTGACCTGCACCTGCACGCCGGCCACCGCGTGGTGACCCGCATCCACGGCGCGCTGGCGGAGCAGCCCACCAAGGAGTTCTCCGCGGACAAGGTGGAGCGGCTGGTGCTGGCCATCCTCACGGAGGCGCAGCAGCAGCAGCTGCAGAAGGCCGGCGAGCTGGACTTTGCATACACCATCCCGTCGGGCGCGCGGTTCCGCGCCAACACCTACCGCCACCAGCGCGGGTTGGACGCCGTCTTCCGCTATGTCCCGGCCCAGCCGCCCACGCTGGAGCACCTGGGCCTGCCCGCCTCCCTGGCGGGCATGCTGCGCTGGCACAACGGGCTGATGCTGTTCACCGGACCGGCGGGGTGCGGCAAGACCAGCACCATGGCGGCCATGGTGGCGCTGCTGAACAAGGACCGCACGGACAACATCATCACCATTGAGGACCCCATTGAGTTCGTGCATCCCCCGGGGCGGTCCAGCTTCATCCAACGCGAGGTGGGCGGGCACACCCGCTCCTTTGCGCGCGCGCTCCGCGGCAGCCTGCGCGAGGACCCGGACGTGATTGTGGTGGGTGAGCTGCGTGACCTGGAGACCATCAGCCTGGCGCTCTCCGCCGCCGAGACGGGCCACCTGGTGCTGGCCACGCTGCACACCAACAACGCCGTGCGCACCATCAACCGCGTCATCAACGCCTACCCGCCGGAGCAGCAGGACCAGGCGCGGGCCATGCTGTCCGAGAGCCTGCGCGGTGTGATCAGCCAGCGGTTGCTCCCGCGGGCGGACGGGGAGGGCCGCGCGCTGGCGCTGGAGATTCTGGTGGTCAACAAGGCCGCGGCCAACCTCATCCGTGAGAACAAGACGCTGCAGCTGCGCACGCTCATCCAGACGGCCAGCGGTGAAGGCATGGTGCTGCTGGACAACGCGCTGCTGCAGCTGGTGAAGGCCGGCACCATCACCCGCGAAGAGGCACTGCGGCACGCCGAGGAAACCCGGCGGTTTGAGTCCGCCTGAGGAAAACACGCATGGCCCGCATTGACGCGCTGCTGAGCCGTTTGGTGGAGGAGAAAGGGAGCGACCTGCACCTGGGCTGCGGTTCGCCGCCGCGCTTCCGCATCCGCGGCCACCTGGAGGCGGTGCCCGGCACACTGCCGCTCAATGACCTGGAGGTGGGCAAGTTCCTGGTTGAAATCACGCCCCCCAACCTGTGGAAGCGCTACTGCGACGAGAACGACCTGGATTTTGCGTACACGCTGCCCGGCGTGGCGCGCTTCCGCGTCAACCTGCACCGCCAGGTCACCGGCCGCGGCGCCGTGCTGCGCACCATCCCCGAACAGATCATTCCGCTGGAAGAGCTGCGCATGCCGGCGTCGGTGGAGTCACTGGCGCACCTGCGCGACGGGTTGGTGCTGGTCACCGGGCCCACCGGCAGCGGCAAGTCCACCACGCTGGCGGCCATTGTGGATTGCATCAACCGCACCTACGCGCGGCACATCGTCACCATTGAGGACCCCGTTGAATTCGTGCACCAGAACAAGAAGAGCTACTTCAGCCACCGCGAGGTGGGGCGGCACACGGAGGGGTTTGCGCCCGCGCTGCGCGCCGCGGTCCGCCAGGACGCGGACGTGCTGCTCGTAGGCGAAATGCGGGATTACGAGACCATTTCCCTGGCGCTGACGGCGGCGGAGATGGGTCTGCTGGTGTTTGGCACGCTGCATACCAACAGCGCGTCCAAGACCATTGACCGGCTCATTGACGCCTTCCCCGCGGCCCAGCAGGCGCAGGCCCGCCTCACGCTCAGCGAATCGCTCGCCGCCGTGGTCAGCCAGCTGTTGCTCCGCTCCGTGGATGGGAAGCGCCGCGTGGCCGCCGTGGAGGTACTGTTGCGCAGCCCGGGCCTGGGAAACGTCATCCGCGAGAACAACACGTCCATGATCTATTCGATGATGCAATCCAGTAAGGAGAAGGGGATGCAGACCATGGACCTGGCGCTGCTGGGTCTGCTCAAGGAGGGCATCATCAGCCAGGATGACGCCTATCAGCGCGCCACCGATAAGGGGCTGTTTGAGAAGGGTGGTGCCGCGGCCAACGCCGGTGCGGCGGCCGCCACCGCGGCCCCCGCCCGCAAGTAGCGCCCTCAGCGCCCGCCCAGCATCACGCTCCACGCAAAGACAAACAGCAGCACGGCCAGCACGCGCCGGATGGTGTCCGACGGGAGCCGCCCGGACAGCCACGCACCGCCCTGCGCCCCCAGCACCGCGCCGGCACCCATGGGCAGCGCAATCTCCCAACGTACGTGGCCCAGCGCCGCGTGCCCCACCACGCCGGCCAGGCTGGTGGCGGCAAGCACAAAGTGCGAGGTGGCCGTGGCCACGTGCACCGGCACGCCAAGGGCCAGCACCAGCACGGGAACGTGGATGATGCCGCCGCCTACGCCAAGCACGCTGCTGAACACCCCGACCCCGAGGCTGGCCACCGCGCCCCAGCCCAGCACCCGGCGCGTGGGGACGTAGGGCGCCTCTCCCTCCACGCGCGGCGCGGGCGTGCGTTGCCGCAGCAGCAGCGCGGAGAGCACCAGCAGGAACACGCCAAACGCCATGGCGAACGTGGCGCGGTTGATAAGCGCGTGCAGGCGCGGCCCCGCCAGTGCACCGGGGATGGTGGCGGCGGCGTAGACCAGCGCCATGCGGTAGAGGACGCGGCGCTGCCACATGTACGCCACGGTCCCGGACACGGCGTTGAGGAGCACCACGGCCAGGGAGGTGCCCGCGGCAGCGGCCGGCTCCATCCCCATGGCCAGGATGAAGAACGGCACCATGGCCCAGCCGCCGCCGGTTCCCACCAGTGTGCCCACCGCGCCGATGATGGCGCCCGCCAGCGCGAGCGCGGTGAGCTGCGCCACGTCAGTGTCCGTGGGACACGCCGTTGCCCCGGCGCGCGTGACCCTGCTCGTCGACGGAGACGAGGAACTCCGCCACCGGGCGGAAGATGTCGTCCGGCGCGCGCGGGCCAAAAATGAGGTCGATGTGCCCGTAGTCGTGCGCGTGCCCGTGGTCCCGGCCCGCCACCAGCGCCTTCTTCACCGCGCTCCCCGCACACACCACCGCGCGCAGGCAGTTGGAGGGCCGCGCCAGGTGGTCCGCGGCCCCGGCCACCACCATCACCGGCACCCGCAGCGTGGCCAGCCCGGCGCGGTAGTCCAGCGCGTGGTCCGCGGAGCGGAACGCGTCCTGGGAAATCCAATCCTCAAATTGCAGCGCCATCCCGCGCGGGACGTTGCTGAGCGCGTTCCACATGGCGCGGCGCGCGTAGCCCAGGTCCATGTTGTCCGGGTTGAACTGGTTGCGGATGTAGCGCGTGCGGCGCAGCAGCCACAGCCACGGGACCACCAGGCGCGCCAGCAGCCGCACCGGGAGCACCGGGAGCGCACGCACCACCCAACGCAGGTTCTCGTCATGGTCCACCACGGCGCCGCGCTCCTCAAATCCCAATGGTGACCCAATGGCCGTGATGGAGGCCAGCTCCGCGTCACCGTGCCGCACCGCGTACGCGTAGGACAGCAGCCCGCCCATGGAGTGACCCACCAGGTGCACCTGCAGGGACCCCGCCGCGCTGCGCACCGTCTCCAGGATGGCCGGCAGGTCCCGCTCCACGTGCGCGTCAAACGAAAACCCCGGGCCGCCGGACGCGGGCGGTGACGCGTCATGGTCCCCGCGCAGGCCGGCCACCCACACGTCAAACCCCTGCGCGGCCAGGTACGCCGCCAGGTTGGCGTGTCCGGGGAACTGCAGGTTGAAGTGGGACGCGCCCAGCCCGTGCAGGCACAACACCGTCCCGCGCCGTGGGCCGCCCGCCGGCGCGCGGTGGCGGTACAGCGAGAGCGTGTGTCCGTCGGCGGTGAGCACGCGGCGGGATTCGTCCGCGGCGGGGAGCGTGTGGAGCGCGCGCGCCAGCCACGCGTACAGCAGCAGCAGGAATGACCCCAACGCCGCAGCCAGCACGAGGAGCACAGACCCCATCCGGTGTCCTCAGGGAGCCACGGGCGGCGCGCCGGGCACGCTCAGCTCAAGGGCGTTCTCCACGGAGAGAACCTCCAGCGCGTGGTCCTCGCACACCAGCGTGGCCGCGCGGATACCCTCGCCTGACAAGCGGCCGCACAGCGTGAAGGTGGCGTGCGCGCCCACCTCCACCGCGCGCGCCTCGCCCGTGCAGGGACCCAGCGGGTCCGCACTGCGCGGGAAGTACCGGCCGTCCCAGTGCAGGCGCACCTCGTGCCCGGGCTCCACGCGGCGGGACGGGTCACCGCACCGGCCCGGGTCCGCCACATCACCGCAGCGCCGTCCCAGACACGAATCCGACACCAGCAACGGACCGCCCGCCTCCACCCCGTCCACCCGGATCTCCAGGCCCAGCCCCAGCGCGCCGCCGCTGCCGTCATAGGCAAACATGGACGGATTGCGGACGACGAGGTGCACCTTGAACGGCGAGGCGTCCCCGCAGGACAGCAGCAGGCTCGCGGCTACCAACAGCACGGCGGGGCGCAACGACATCGCCGCGGGATCCTGCCCGTGCCGTCGCTCGCCCGCAACCTTCCTGCCGGTGCGCCCCGGTCACCCTGCCGGGCCCCGCGGCACACGCCGGCGGCGCCAAGCGGGCCGCCGTCCGGCGCGCGTGAGTCCGCTTCCACGCGCGGGATGCCGCGGCCTTCGCCAACCACTTCAATGACAGCTCCGCCGTGGCGCCCGGGTCACGCCGCCCCTCTGAGGACGCTGCCGTGAAATCCTCACCGTTGGGCACCATGGCCGCCAGGCCCAGCGCGGACGCGCTCTTGGAGCGGTGGTTCACGTTCTGCACCGCCTGTGCGCGTTCCGCCCCCGGCACACCACGTCCGCGCCCAGCAGCAGGTCGCCGCCGCGCAGCGCAATGGCGGGGAGCGTGCGGCACAGGGACAGGTACGGTTCACGCGTGATGCGCTCCCGCAGGGCCGGCAGATCCTCCGGAATGCCGGCGGAACGCGGATGGGGTCCGGCCTCCGTCATGGAACCCACGCGCCAGTGCGGCGGCGCCGCGGTGACGGGCGCTGACAGGAAGGCCAGCAGCCGCAGGTACCCGCGGCGCATGCGTGCAGGGTGACACCGTCCGGTGTTGGGATCCACCGGGCCGTCACGTTTCCGTCCGTACCGCGATGAATGACAGGACGGCGGAAAGGACGTGAATCCATGCGCGGCGTGGCAGTGGTGTGGGTGGCGGCAGGGCTGGTGGGGTGCGCGGCAGACGCGGACCCGGTGGAACTTGCGGCAACGGTGCTTCGCAGCGACGGGATGGCCATCCGCGCGGGGCAGCGCTGCTCGGTGAGGATGCGGCCGGACTGGCGCGCCGGGGTGAACTGTCATGTGAGCGTGGTGTGCGCGGGCGTGTCGCTGTTTGGCGGGAAGCGGCTGGGCGGCTACGCGCGCTGTACCACCGAGAACCACCGCTTCACGGGCGCCGCCGACGACAGGCCCAGCAGCCGCGACGGCGACCCGGCGCTGGCGCTGGACCTGCGCACCGGTGAGGTGCGGGTGGAGGACGACCGGCCCGCGTTCCGCGCGCTGCTGCGGGTGGAGACCCGTACGGCCGCGCACAGGGTGGTGCCCGCGTGGCGTGCGGGTCCGGACGACGGGACGGGGATTGGCTGCAACGCGGAGGGCCGTGGTAGGTTGCCCGCAGGTGGGATGCGTGAATACCCCACGCATCCCGAGGTCATTTCCCGACGAGCGGGAGCCGGAACCGCGCCGGAGGAACCGCGGAGTGGACACGCGGGATGGACGTCAAGTGTGACCAGTGCGGGACGGAGTACGAGTTTGACGACGACCGCCTCTTCAAGGAGGCGGTCACCGTCAAGTGCGCGTCCTGCGGGTTCATCTTCAAGGTCCGCCGCGACGAGCCCGCGGAGGCCTCCCGGCCGTCACCGGCGGCGGCCAAGAAGGCCGGCGCCGCGTGGATGGTGCGGCAGGTCAACGGCAACATCCTGACGTTCAAGGAACTGACCACGCTGCAGAAGTGGATCGTGGAGCGGAAGGTCAGCCGCGAGGACGAGATCTCCAAGTCCGGCGAGACGTGGAAGCGGCTGGGCACCATTGCGGAGCTGGCCAGCTTCTTCCAGGTCGTGGACACGGCGGCGCAGGCCCACCAGGCGCCGCCGTCGTCCGGTCCACCCGCGCCGCCGCCCCCGCAACTCCCGCCCATGATGCAGCCGGGGATGTTCGGCGGTGCTGCCGTGCAGGTGGCGGGCATGCCGCAGCTGCCCACCAACCTGCCGCCGGGGACGCTCATGGTGCAGCAGGTCCCCGGCGGGCCGTTTGTGCCGGCGCAGATCACGGGTTCCTACGGGGCGTACGCGTACCCGCAGGCCGCCGGTGCGTTCCCCGGTGCGCCCTACCCGCCGGGCGCGTATCCGCAGCACTACCCGCCGCCGCCGGGCGCCTACCCGCTGCCTCAGACGGATCCGTCGCTCTATCCGGCGGGCATGCCCCCCATGCCGGCGGCATCCCTGCCGCCCCCGCCCGCTCCCGTGGCCGCGCCCGCCGTGCCGGTGGCGCCCGCGCCCCTGCCGCGCGTGCCCGTGGCCAGCAGCGCTGACCCGGAGGAGTTGCTGGACGACGACGATCCGGTCCTCAAGTGGCAGCGCGCGCGGCGGCGCAACACGATCATTGGCGTGCTGGTGGTGCTGCTGGTGGGCGGTGCCACCACCACGTGGCTGCTGGCGCCGCAGCTGGTGGAGGACCTGCTGGGTCCGTACCTGGGCCGGCCTTCGGCGGCCGCCACGGCGGCACTTGGGCGCGCCCGGGACGCGTTCTGGGGCGGGAACACACGGGCGCTCCGGCGGTGCGTGACGGAGTCAGACGCGGCGCTGCAGGCCGCGCCCAATCACCCGGAGGCGCTGGCCCTGCGCGCCATGTGCATGGGCTACCTGGGCGCCGGGCTTTCCGAGGAGAAGGCCGAGGTGGCCGCGCGCATGGCACTGCCGGCCACGCCCGCCGCGGAGCTGGACAAGCTCAAGGCGCGCGGCGCGGAGCTGACAACGCAGGAGACCGAGCAGTTCAAGGCGGCGTTTGAGTCCGCGCGGGCCGCGGTGGCGCAGGGGCCGCAGAACATGTCCGCGGCGCTGTCCGTGGCGGCGTACTACGCGGTGCGTGCGGCGCCCGCCGAGGCCAAGCCGTACGTGGAGCGCGCCGCGGCGGCGCTGCCCGCGCAGGATCCCTGGTTGCAGCTGGTGCAGACGGAGTTGAAAGCCGCGGACCCCGCGGGACGTGCGGGTGCGCTGGAGGACGTGGCGGCCATGGCGCAGGTGCCGGCAATGCGCGTGATGGGGTTGTACCGCGCGGCAGCGTGGAGCGTGGCGGCGCGCGCTCCGGGGGCGCAGGCCGCGGTGGACGCGCTGCTCAGGGCGGACCCGCAGCACGAGCGCGGCAATGCGATGGCGGCGCACCTCAAGGCGCTGGCCGCCCCACCACCGCCCGCGCCTGTCGTCGTGGATGCCGGGCCCCCGCCCGAGGAGAAGAAGCCGGAAGAACACAAGCCGCCGGAGGAGAAGAAGCCGGAGGAGACGCCGCCAGCCGACGACAAGGGCGAAAAGAAGGGCGGCAAGATGACGTTTGACCGTCTGCTGGCGGCGGCGGAACGCGCCAAGGACAAGGGCCAGTGCGGCCGCGCGTCCGGCATGTTCATGAAGGCGCAGGAGATGGAGCCGGAGCGCGCGGAGCCGCACGTGGGCCTGGGGTGGTGCTTCATTGACCAGGAGAAGTTCACCGCGGCCATGGGGGAGTTTGACCGTGCGGCGCAGCTCAACCCGTCCTACGCGGAGGCGTACGTGGGCCTGGGTGAGGTCTACAAGTACCGCGGCGACAAGCTGAACGCCGTCAGGAACTACCAGAAATACCTGACCATCCTTCCGGACGGCCCGGAGGCTGAGTTGGCGCGCAACAACATCAATGAGCTGAAGACGAAGTAACCCGCGCCTACTCGTCATCCGAGCGCGGGGCGCGCGTGACGGCGCGCCCGCCGCGCTCCTCCGTCCACTCCGCCACGGCTTCCAGCGTCCCGTCCAGGAAACCTGCGCGTGCCGCGTACCGCTGCACCTTGCCGCTGGACGTCTTGGGGATGGACAGCATCCGCACCAGCGTGAACGCCGCCAGTTCCACGCCGTGCACGGCGCGCAGCGCGGCGCGCACTGCGGGGATCACCGCGTCCAGGTCCGCCTTCTGCCGGCGTTCCAGCTCACACACCATGGCCAGGCGCACCACGCCGCCCAGCTCCACGGTGAACGCCGCGCCAAACCCGCCGCGCAGCGCCGGGTGCGCCGCCTCCGCCGTCATCTCAATCTCCTGCGGCGGGATGGCGCGCCCGTCCAGTTGCAGCACGTCGGCAGCGCGCGCCACAAAGAACAGCTCGCCGGCGTCCAGAAATCCCAGGTCGCGCGTGCGCCAGTACGGCCCCTGTCCGTCGGCCAGCGTGGCGCCCAGCTCGTCCGCGGTGCGGTCCGCGCGGTTCCAGTACGCCCGCGCCACGGACGGGCCGCGCACCCACACCTCGCCCACCACGCGGTCCGGGAGCGGCTGGCGGCGCTGCGGGTCCACCACCCGCACCTCCTGCCCGCCCAGCGGACGCCCGCACCCGGCCAGCAGGACCGTTGCGGGGCCCGTCTCCTCCGACGACACCACCGCGCGGCCGCGGTACAGCGCCTCGCGCTCCACGGGCAGCACGCGCGGCGCGCGTCCGCGCCAGCCGCCGGCGACGATGAGCGTGTTCTCCGCGCCGCCGTAACAGGGATAGAAGGCGGAGGCGCGGAACCCGCACGCGGCAAAGGCGCGCGTGAACCGCTCCAGGGTGGCGGGCCGGATGGGCTCCGCCCCGGTGAACGCCAGCTCCCAGCTGGACAGGTCCAGCCCCGCCTTCTGTTCCGCCGTCACCACGCGCGCGCACAGTTCGTACGCCATGTCCGGCCCGCCGCTGACGTTGGCCTTCAGCACGCTGATGGCCCGCAGCCAGCGCCACGGGCTTTGCAGGAATGCCGCGGGGGACATCAGCGTCGTCGGACAGCCAATCCACAGCGGCTGCAGCACGCCGCCAATGAGCCCCATGTCATGGTACACCGGCAGCCAGAACAGGCCGCGCTCGTCGGGGGAGTGCTGGAATCCGTCCGCAATGAGTTTCGCCTGCGCCGCCAGGTTGCCGTGCGTGACCATCACCCCGCGCGGCGGTGCCGTGGTGCCGGAGGTGTACTGCAGGAACGCCACCGTGGACGGGTCAATGGCGGGTGCCACCCAGCCGTCCGCGGCGCGCTCGTCCATCCCGTCGGTGGTGAGCCACTGCAGGCGCGCCAGCGCGGGTTGGTCCGCCAGGCGCGGGGCCAGCTTCTCCATGATGCCGCGCGTGGTGAGCGCCAGCGTGGCCTGCGCGTCATCCACCACGGCCTGCAGCCGCGGGCTGGGGCGGTTGGGCCGCGGCGGATAGGCGGGCACGGCCATGATGCCGGCGTACAGGCAGCCAAAGAACGCGGCGATGTACTCAAGCCCCGGCGGGTACAGCAGCAGCGCCCGGTCACCGGGACGCGCGTGCCCCAGCAGCCACGCGCCAATGGCGCGCGCGTGGTGATCCAGCGCCGCGTAGGTGACGCGAACCTCCTCGCCGTCCCCTTCCGGGATCCACGCGTACGCGTGCCCGCCCGGGTTCTCCCGCGCGCGCTTGCGCAGCAACTCAACCAGGTGCCCCGGGTGCGGTGCGGTCATGCTTGGACAGGGTCACTCAGCCGGCGGACTTCAGGCCCGCCTGGATGGCCCGCAGGATGTCAAAGCGCGTGATGGCGCCAACCAGTTTGCCGTTCTCCAGCACGGGAAAGCGCCGGAAGGACGCCTGCAGGAACATGCCGGCCACAAAGTACACGTTCATGTTGGGCGCCACGTAGTCCACCTTGGTGGTCATGAACTCCTTGACGGTGCCGCGCGGGTAGTCACCGTCCACGCCGGTGGACAGCAGGCGCAGGCAGTCCTTCTCCGTCACCATGCCCACCATTTCACCCGCGTCATTGACCACGGGAGCGCCGGTGACGTGGTTCTTGAGCAGGAAGTCCACCGCCTCCAACATGGGCGCGTCGGGCTTCAGCGTGGGAACCACCTTGTCCATGAAGTCGCGGACGACCGGGAGCTTCGACATTTGTCCGTCCTCCAGCTGCGTGACCGCCTCCATCATCACCCGAACAGGGGGGGCCCGGCCAGCGCTGCCGAGGACGCGGTGGAGTTCTCTTGTCTCAGCGCCCCGCCGCGGGCATGTTCCCGCCCCGAGGTACCGCGGCAGCCGCGGCGCCCGCCCCCGGGGAGCGCACAATGAGCGAAAGCGTTGCCATCATCGGCGCCGGCAGCTTTGGAACCGCGCTGGCGAAGGTGTTTGCGGAGAACGGCCACCGCACCGTCATCTGGGCGCGGGATGCGGAGACCGCGCGGCAGATCAACGACAAGCACCGGCACCCCCGCTACCTCACCAGCGTGCAGCTTCCCGCGGGGCTCGTCGCCACGGCGGCGTTTGAGGACGCGCTGCGGGACGCCCAGGTGGTCGTGTGCTCGGTCCCCAGCCACGCGGTGCGCACCACGTTCACGGACGCCCGCCCGTTCCTGCGTGATGATCAGTTCATCCTGTCCGCCACCAAGGGCATTGAGAACGAGACGCTGATGACGGTGGCGCAGGTCCTGGAGCAGGTGCTGCCCGCTTCCATGCACCCCCGGCTCGCGTACCTGTCCGGCCCCTCCTTTGCCCTGGAGCTGGCGCGGCGTGTGCCCACCGCGGTCACCATTGCGTCGCGCAACGCGGACACTGCGGAGCGCATGCAGCGCATCATCAGCTGCGACTACTTCCGTGCGTACACCACGGATGACGTTGTGGGCGTGGAGCTGGCCGGCGCACTGAAGAACGTGGTGGCCATTGGCGTGGGATGCGCGGAAGGCCTGGGGTTTGGTTACAACGCGCGCGCGGCCATGATCACGCGCGGGCTGGCGGAGATGGCGCGCCTGGGCATGAAGATGGGCGCCAACCCCATGACGTTTGCCGGTCTGGCGGGCGTGGGTGACCTGATGCTGACGTGCTTTGGCGAGTTGAGCCGCAACCGCTCCGTGGGCTTCCAGCTGGGGCAGGGCAAGAAGCTGGAGGACATCCTCAAGAACCTGGGCATGGTGGCGGAGGGCGTGAAGACGGCCAAGAGCGCCTGGGACCTCTCCCAGCGCGAAGGCGTGGAGATGCCGCTGGCCCACGCCGCCTACCAGATCCTGTACGAGGGCCGCACGCCCCGCGACATCGTCTACGAGCTGATGGGCCGCGCGCTGCGCAAGGAACTGGACCACTAGCCGCACAAGGAGACCGCCGGATGCGCACGCTGCTTCTGCTTGCCACTCTTGCTGCAGCGCCGGCGCTGGACGCCGACACCCTGCTCAGCGCGGGTGAGCTGTACGTGAAGAACGGCGACGGAAAGAAAGCCATCCCCGTCCTGGAGAAGGCGCTCAAGGCGGGCACGCTGGACGCGGCGGGGCAGGGGCGCGCGCTGACCGCGCTGGGCGTGGCCAGGAGCCAGCTGGGCGACAACGACGCGGCGGTGGCGCACTTTGAGGAGGCGATTGCCAAAAACCCCGCCGACGAGAAGCCGTACCTCATGCTGGGGATGACCTACGACATCACCGACCGTTACGAGGAGGCGCGCAAGGCGTACCGCCGCGGGGTGGAGAAGTTCCCCAAGAGCGGCTCGCTGCTGCGGGAGCTGGGTGCCACGGAACTGCTGCTGGGCGACGCGGCCGCCGCGGTGGAGCACCTGGGCGCGGCGATGAAGCGGCAGGCGGAGGACCCTGAGCTGATGCGCGACTACGGCGCGGCGCTGCTGGCCGTGGGGCGCGCGGAGGATGCGGTGAAGGTGCTGCAGGATGCGCGCGGGCTGGACAGCGAGAACGCGCAGGTGGTCTTCACGCTGGCGGATGCGCTGGCCAAGGCCGGCCGCGTGCAGCCCGCGCTGGAGGCGTATGACGACGCCATCAACCTGGACCGGAACCACGCGCCGGCGCACTTCCACAAGGGCCTGCTGCTGGCCAAGAAGGGGGATGCGGCGGGTGCGGTGGCGTCCTACCGCGCCGCGCTGAAGGCGGACCCCGGCCTGCTGCGCGCGCGCGCCGCGCTGGGCGTGGCGCTGTCACGGCTGGAGGGCAAGGAGGATGAGGCGCTGCAGGTGCTGCGCGCCGTCGTGGAGAAGGATCCGTCGTTTGCCGAGGCCCACGCGCAGATTGCGGCGGTGCTGGAAAAGAAGGGCGACCTGCCGGGCGCGGAACAGGCCATGACCGCCGCCGTGTCCCGGCGCGAGGGTGACGCGCGGCTGTGGCGCGAACTGGCGCGCCTGCAGGAGAAGCGGGGCCGCAAGAAGGAGGCGGAAGCGAGCCTCAAGGCCGCCCAGAAGGCGGAGAGGGGGCAGCAATGAGACGCGTGGCACTGCTGGCCGGACTGCTGGGCGCGGGGCGGGTCTGGGCGGGTCCCGCCGCGGCGCTGCACGTGACGGCGGAGGTGGACGGGGAGGCCGCCCCGGATTGCGTGCTGCGCGCCTATGCGGCGGGCTCGCTGTCCCGCGAGAACCAGGCGGCGCCCGAGCCGGTGGCGACGGGCAAGGTGGGCGAAGACGTGGAGCTGAAGCCCGGCAAATACGACGTGGCACTGGAGTGCCCCGTGGAGTCCCGCAAGGTGGACGCGCTGTCCCGCGGCGTGGCGGTGAAGGCCGGCAAGGCCACGCCGCTGGCCGTGAAGATTGAAAAGGGCGCATTCATTGTCCACGGCGTGCATGGGGACAGCCGCGCCCAGAAGGGCGAGTACACCGTGTGGTTTGAGGGCACCGCCATCACGGCGGGGCAGGCCGCGGTGGGCAGCCGCGTCACCGTGGCCGCGGGCAACTACGACGTGAAGCTGGAAACCGAGGTGGACGGCGAGCCGGTGGTGGTGCTGGTGCAGAAGTACGCGGTGAAAGCCGGCCGCCCGCAGGTGCTGAACATGGACATCAGCCCCGGGATGGTGAAGCTGCTGGTCACCCGCAACGGCAAGCCCGCCGAGGGCGGCGGCGCGGTGACCTTCCCCGGCCAGCGTGAGCGCATCAAGGAGTTCACCGCCGGCGAACCGGTTCCCGTCAGCCCCGGTACGTACGACGTGCTGGGCAGCCTGGCGTCCAGCTTTGATTTCACGGAGAAGCGGCAGCGCAAGGTGGTCATCAAGGCGGGTGAGGTCACCGAGGTGAAGATGGACCTGCCGCGCGGCACCGTGCGCACCACGTGCACCATGGATGGCAAAGAGGTGCCCGCCAGCGTGCAGGGGTTCATCCCGGGCGCGCCGGACTACTTCAACACCGCGCCGTGCGGGCAGATCCTGGAACTGTCCCCGGGGAAGTACCAGTTCAAGCTGGTCCTGGACGCCGAAAAGGCGGGCTGGAAGGTGCAGGGCGGCGTCCCACCACCCGAGGTGTGGCACCGCAACGTTGTGGTGGCCGCGTCCAAGGGCGGCGAGGTGAAGGCTGACTGGACGCCCGCGCGGCTGCGCGTCACCGCCAAGAAGAATGGCACTCCCACCGAGGCGGCGGTCACCGTGCTCAAGCCCGGCGGCCCGGCGGTGGGCGGCGGTCCCGCCGGCGAGGAACTGGTGCTGATCCCCGGCCGGTACGACGTGGAACTGCTGTTCCCCGGCAAGCGCGGCCCGGCGCGGGAACTGGTGCGCGGCGTGGATTGCCCGGCGGGGAAGACCAGCGCGGTGGGCGTCAACCTGGAGCGCGCCACGCTTACGCTGGACGTGTTTGCGGCGGGACAGCCGCGCGCGGACGCGGAGGTGCTCTTGTTCAAGGAGGGCAGTGACATTCCCTACGCGCGCGGCAAGGCCGGCGAGGAACTGGAGGTCCCGCCGGGGGACTGGGTGCCGGAGGCGCGCGCGGGTGAGCTGCGCCGCCAGTTCTCACGCATGCGCCTGCGGGCCGGAGACCGCGAGCACCGCAAGGTGGAGCTGGAGTGAGGCGCCCGGCATGACCCGCGTTCTCGTCGTGGAGGACGACCCGCAGGTGGGTGACTTCATTGAGAAGAGCCTGCAGCGCCAGGGCTATGACGTCCCGGCGCGCGCCGCCACCGGTGACCAGGCCCTGGCGCTCGCGCGCGAGCACCTGCCCGACCTGGTGCTCATGGACATTGGGCTCAAGGGCCCGGTGGACGGCATTGCCGCGGCCGAGCAGGTGCGCGACCAGCTGGGAATGCCCGTGGTGTTCCTCACCGCGTACACCGACGAGGTCTACATCCGCCGCGCCCGCGCCACCGACGCGTACGGCTATCTCATCAAGCCCTTCCACCCCCAGGAGCTGCGCACCGTCATTGAGTTTGCGCTGTACAAGCACGCCATCACGCGCCGCCTGGTGGAGCGGGAGCGCTTTGTGTCCACGGCGCTGCGCTCCATTGCGGACGCCGTCATTGCCCTGGACATGGACGGGCGCGTCACGCTGATGAACGCGGTGGCGGAGGCGCTGGCCGGCGTGGCAGAGGCGGACGCGCTGGGCCGCCCCGTCCGCGAGGTCTACCGCGCGCTGGACCCCGACACGCGGGCGCCCGCGCCGGTCCCCGGTCCCGCGCGCCTGGCGGACCTGCCGGAGCCCGCACTGCGCCTGCTGGTGTCCGCCTCTGGCGTGGAGATTCCCGTGGAGGAGAGCGTGAGCCCCATGGTGGATGACGCCGGCCGGGCCTGGGGCGCAGTGCTGGTGTTCCGGGACGTGACCGAGCGGCGCGCCCTGGAGCGCCGCCTGGGTATCAGTGAGCGGCTCGCGTCCCTGGGCACGCTGGCCGCCGGGTTCGCCCATGAGATCAACAACCCGCTGGCCTACGTGGTCACCAACCTGGACTACCTGCAGAAGGCGCTGGACGGGGTGGAGGCGGCCGTGGGCGCCGGCACCGCGTTCGCGGAGATCCACGCGGCGCTGCATGAGGCCCAGGAGGGCGCCGCGCGCGTCGGGCGCATTGTGGCGGACGTCAAGGGCCTGTCCCGCCCGCAGGGTGAGAACCGCGTCTGGCTGGACGTGCACCAGGTGCTGGAGGCGGCGGTGAAGATCACGCGGCACCTGTGGCCCTCGCGCGCCACCATTGTCCGCGAACTGGAACCGGTGGCGCCCGTGCAGGCCAACGAGGCGCGCCTGGGCCAGCTGTTTGTCCAGCTGCTGCTCAACGCGGCGCAGGCCATCCCCGGCCCCGGCGAAGCGCCCCGCATCCGCGTGGCCACGCGCCCGGCGGCGGACGGCCGCATCCTGGTTGAGGTGGAGGACAACGGACCGGGCATTGCGCCGGAGGTGCTGGGCCGCGTGTTCGACCCGTTCTTCACCACGCGCCCCGTGGGCAGCGGGCCCGGGCTGGGGCTCTCCATCTGCCACCGCATCGTCACGGACCTGGGCGGCACCATCTCGCTGGACAGCGCGCCCGGACGCGGCACCCGCGTGCGCGTGGAACTGCCGGCGTCCGCACCGCCGGACCCGGGTGCCCCCGCGTGACCGCCCGCCCGGCGGCTGGCGTCATCCTGTGCGGCGGCGCGTCGTCCCGCATGGGGACGGCCAAAGCGCTGCTCCCGCTGGACGGCACCCCGCTGGTGGCGCACCTGGCGCGCGCCATGGCCGCCGCCGCGCTGGACCCCGTGGTGGCCGTGACCAGCGCGCTGGGCCCGCGCGCGGCGGAACTGCAGCCCCACGTGCCGCGCGTGCTGGTGGACGGCGCCGCGCCCGGCGCCAGCGGGCCGCTGCACGCGCTGGTGGCCGCGTGGGACGCGCTGGGGGATGACCGCGCGCTGGTGTGCTGGCCGGTGGACCAGCCGTGCGTCCCCCCCGCCGTGCTGGCGGACCTGGCGGGCGGCCCGGGGCCGTTCCGCCACCTGCCGGGTGACCCGCTGTGCGCGTGGGTGGACGGGAGCCTGGCCGCCGCCGCCCGTGACCTGCTCCGCCGCGGCCACACCGGGGTGCGCCGCCTGGCTCGCCTGGCCACGGCCACGCTTGTGCCGCGCACGCGCCTGCTGGCGCTGGACCCCGTGGGCGCCTGGAGCTGGCGCTGCAACACTCCGGAGGAATTCGCCCGGCTGCGGGCGCGGCGGCAGGAGTGCGCTATGAGAGGGGGAGCGTGATGAAGCTCTCCTCGTACGGCCTGTCTGACCTGGGCAACAAGCGCCGCAACAATGAAGACCGGTTCCTCCGGGATGACCGGCGGGGCATCTACATCGTCTGTGACGGGATGGGCGGCGCTGCCGCCGGCGAGGTGGCCAGCGGCAACGGCGCGTCCATGGTGTATTCGGAACTGGTGGAGCAGGAGCAGGTCATTGAGTCCTTCCAGCAGCAGGCGGAGGACGCCGCGCTGCAGCTGTCCGTGGTGCTGGAGACCGCCATCCGCCACGCCAACGAACGCGTCTACGTGGAGGGCCAGCGCAACCCGGACCGCAAGGGCATGGGCACCACGCTCACCGCGCTGGTGGTGGGGGCGCACGCAGCCGTGGTGGCCCACGTGGGGGACAGCCGCTGTTACCACCTGCACCGCGGGCGCGTGGCCATGCTGACGGAGGACCACACCTGGGTGGCTGACCAGGTCCGCAAGGGCAAGATGACGCCGGAGGAGGCCAAGACCAGCCGCAAGCAGAACCTCATCATGCGCGCCCTGGGCATCAACCGCGAGGTGAAGGTGGACACGCTCACCGTCGCCGTGGCCGCGGGGGACCGCTTCCTGCTGTGCTCGGACGGATTGCACGGCTACTTCAAGGGGGACGAGGAGGCCGGCGCCATCCTGGGCCGCAAGGTGCCGCTGCAGCGCGTGGGCCTGGAGTGCATCGCCATCGCCCGGGACCGCGGCGGCAAGGACAACGTCACCGCCATCGTCGTGGAGGCCGCCTGACGCAGGCCAGGCGCCGTGCTGGGGGTGCGCCCCGCGCGCGGTTGCGATAGGGTCAGGAGTCCGTTTTTCCAACGTGGCGCGGCCCCCGGGATCGCGCCCGGCGAGGTCGTTGAGCCATGACCATCCACGGCGGCGGCAAGCTCCCCCAGCAACACACCCAGGCCCACGGCACGGAACGCCCGCGGCGCGCGGCGGACAAGCGCCTTGCCGCCGAGCAGGGCGCCGCCCAGCCCGCCAAGGCGGCGCCGAAGCAGGACGTGTTTGAGACCGGGTTTGGCGCGCCCATGCACACGCCCGCGCGCGGTATCCCCGCCACCACCGCCACGGCGGCGGCGCAGGCCGCGGGCATCAAGCTGGAGGACGTGCTGGGCACTCCCAGCCAGATCAAGCAGATGGCGGAGGCCATCGGCGCCCACGCGCGGCGGCTGGCCGGCGAGTTTGACGGACTGCGCACCGAGGCGCAGCAGGTGGTCAACGGCCTGGCCGGGCAGGGGTTTGCGCCGGGCGCGGTGGCCGAAACCCGCGACCAGCTGGGCGAGCTGCGCCGCCAGATGGCGCACCTGCGCGGCCGTATTGCCGCTGACGGACGGCGCCTCAAGCTGCTGAAGGCCGCCGCCGGCAAGCTGGGGGACACCAAGCTGTCTGAAAAGGTCTCCGGTCAGCTCAAGAAGCTGGACGAGATGGAGCGCGGCTGGGGTCGCGCGTTCCTGGCCCTGGGCATTGCCGGCACGCTGTCCCACAGCGTGGATGAGGGCCCCGGGGCGCACCGCGTTGCGCTGGGCGCCGGCGCCGGCGTGGACCGGCACGCGCTGGGCTCCTACGTGGCCCAGGCCGCCCCCGGTTCCGCCGCCAGCCAGCTGCTGGTGGCGCTGCTGGAAGAAGGCCCCCATGCCCCCCCGGGCCGCCTGATTGCCGAGGCGTACGCCGAGCTGCACGCCGATGTGATGGCCGGCCGGTTGGGCAAGGCCCTGCAGGGTCTCGGCCTGTGGCGCCAGGCCATGACCTGACCGTTTCTCCCGACGACGCCCCCTCGTCCGCCGCTCCCTCCCAGGCCCCCCGACGCGCCAGATGAGCCACCTCCTGCTCACGGACGACGAGATCGCCCTCCTGCGCTGGACGTGTGAGCTGTTCTTTGTCCCGGAGAGCCCGGTGGCGTTTGTGGACGCGGAACAGCGCGAGCCGCGGGACTTTGCCGCCAGCTACCGGGAACTGGTGGGCAAGGGCATCCTGGATGACGCGCGCTTCCGCCTGACGGACATTGCGCTCAACCGCCTGGCCCCGCTGACCGAGTGCGACGCGCGCGTCACCATGACCCTGCCGGGGGACCGCGGCGGCCGGGCCCGCACGCGTGACTACTACCTGCTCGACGAGATCTCCGTGGAGTACGAGGAGGTGGAGGGCAGCCACACCGTCGGCCCGGACCAGGACCACCAGGAAATGGTGGGCTCGCTCATCCGGCGCTTCACACCGCGCCGTTCCTCGGGTGATTTTGTCCACTTCAAGGTGACACCGGCGGAGTTTCTCACCCTGGCCGTGCTGTGCCACCGCGCGCGCCAGGGCACCACCGCGGTGCCGCCAGACGTGGTGCTCTCAGAGCTGCGCCCCGCCCTGGCCGAGGGCCGGGCGGACACGCTGGCCCCGCCGCGCAAGCGCCCGCGCGAGCAGGTGGAGCACGCCCCCATGCGCCACAAGGCGGCGGGCGTGCTGGCGGCGGCGGCGGCGGACCCCAGCCCCGCGCGTGACGTCACGGCGCGCGCGCTGGACCCGGTCAACCAGGAGGCCACCCAGGTCATGCGCGGCAAGCCGCCGGGCGTGGCGCGGATGAACGCGGCCCAGGCCATGGAGGAGGCGGACACGCTGGTGGGCGTGCGCGCCGGCCGCAACCGCGCGCGCAGCCGCACCGTGGACGGCCCCGAGCCGGCCGACGAAGCGCTGGCCGGCCTGCTGCAAAAGGGCCTGGTCACCCAGGGTGAGAAGGGCGTGGAACTTCGCCCCGCCGTGCGCACCCTGGCGCTGGGACTGTCAGAAAAGAACCGCCACTCGTTTGTGCGGTTTGATTTTTCCGACGACGAATGGCTGGTGCGCGAGACCAGCTTCCTGGCTGCCGACGGCACCCTGTACGGCGTGGGCGCCGAGCCCGACGGCCTCATCCACCTCATGGAACTGGACGGCCGCCGCCTGGAGTCCTGGCTCACCCGCGCCGTGGGCCCGCTGCCCGGCGCTGACGAGGGCGCTGCGGGCAAGAGCGCCAAGGACTTCCTGCTGCGCGCCTGACCGCCCGGCGCTCCACCCCTGCCCGCGTTACAACGCCTCCCATGGACAGTGTTCAACGGCGTGGGCGCCCCTCCCCGTGGGCGGCGCTGGGACTGGCCGCGCTCGCCGGCGCCTGCGGGCGCGTGTCCTTCATCGGGGACGGCCAGGTGGGCGACGCGGGTACCTTGACCGCGCCGTCCTCGTCATCCTCGTCGGGCGGGGGCACATCGTCATCATCATTATCATCATCATCTTCGTCCGGAGGCGGCGCCAGCAGCAGCGGCGGGCCCGGCTGCACGCTGGGCCCGGCGCCCGTGTTCGCGGTGATCCAGCAGGACGTCGTGACGGGGGCGTTTGCCAACGGGGCCGGCGGGTGGAACACGCAGTCCTGCAATACCTGCCACGAAGGCGCCGGCACCGCCGCGGGACCCGCGTTCAACCCCCAGAGGCCCGCGCCCGTGGCCAACCCCGCAGGCGCCGCCGCGTCGCTCACGTACTACTGCCAGTCCGTGGACGGCGCCCCACTGGAGACCGTGCGGCGGGATGCCGGCTACACCCGCCTGCGCCTGGTCTGCCCGCTGTTCTCGTCGGACAGCACCCCGGCGGGGGACCCCTGCTACCACGGTGTGGGACCGCACAACGCCACCACGCTCACGGATTACCAAGCCCTGCTGGCCCCCTGCACCCGCGCCCTGGACCGCTACCGGGCGGACCGCAGCGCCTGGCTGGACGGCGGCTCTGCGCCCCCGTGTGACGCAGGCACCCCCGGCCCCGTTGAGCCCGGCTGCCCACGCGCCGGCCTGGACCCCGCGTGGACGGCCGCCTGGAACAAGCTGGACCAGAACTGTACCGGCTGCCACGGCCCCAACGGCTTCAACCCGGACGCGCGCTGCTTTCTCATGCAGGACGCGGACAGCACCCACGCGCTCATGTGCGGCTACGCCCGCCAGGATGACGGGCGCCTCCTCCCCAACGCGTACGCCACCACCCGCCTGGCGCGCGCGCTCCACGCGGAGAACCGCCGCTATGCCTGCACCACCACCGCCCCGCTGGAGCACCAGAGCTTCCTGGGGACGGCCGAACCCGACCTCCAGGCCTGGTACGAGGCGCTGTTCACTGCGCCGTGACCGCCGTCACGCCGTCACGGGGGCTGCATCCTCCCGAAGGCGGAGGTAGGGGCGTGTAGGAGGCGTATGATGCGCGCATTCGGGTGACGACGGGGGGTGATCCCCGTTGGAAGGGGTTGAGCGGGATGAGCCAGGTCTCCGTGGACCGCAAGCCGTTGGGGTGGTGGCTGCTGCACGAGCGGGTGCTGGACGTGAAGAGCCTGGAGTCCGCGCTGGAGGACCAGCGGGCGCAGGGCGGGCGGCTGGGGGACGTGCTGGTGGCCAGCGGGCGGGTGCGCAAGGCGGACCTGTTCCGGTGCCTGGCGCTGCAGGTGGGGTTGCCGTTTGTGTCGCTGCACGGGACGCCGCCGGCGCGGCAGGCGCTGGACCTGCTGACGGCGGCCGAGGCGCGTGAGCTGCGGGTCATCCCACTGGCGTTCCGCCACGAGGACGGCGAGAAGGTGCTGCGCGTGGCGGTGGGGCCGCCCGAGCGCCGCTACCTGGCGCGCCGGCTGGAGGACCGAACCCACATGCGCGTGGACGCGGTGCTGTGTGACCCGGCGGAACTGGCGGGCGCGCTGGAGTTCTATGAATCGTTGGGGACGCCCATGATGCGCCCGGTCAACGACGACGCGCCGGCCGACGAACCCGCGTTCCTGCCCGAGGAGGTGCCGGCGGCGGACCCGCACATCCAGGCGCTGGTGGACGCGGACCTGGCGGCCATGGAGGGTGTGGCGGATGCCCAGGCGCTGCAGCGCGCGCTGGAGGCCAGCGAGGTGCTGGACCTGGAAGCCGCGGGCGCCGTGGAGGACCTGGAGGACCTTCCGTCGTCGCCCCCGCCGGTCTCGGCCCCGTCCGAGGAGACCACGGCAGGCGCCGACGCCGCGACGACGCTGCTTGCCCTGCAGGAGCGCGTGCACGCCCTGGAGAGCGAGGTCCACCACCTGCGGGCGGAGGCCGAGGCGGCGGTGACCCTGCGCGGACGGCTCTCACTCGTGGAGGCGCAGCTGGAGCACCTGCTGGTCCGCCTGCAGCCGCCGGAACCCGCCCACACGGAAATCGGCGTGCTGCTGGAAGAGCTGCAAGGCGCGGACGTCACGCCCCCGGACGGTGTCCCCGCCGTGGGGCCCGGGCGGCCTGAGCCCGTTGCGCTGCCGCAGCTGGCCGTGCCCTTCACCGCGGAGCCGGCCCCCGAGCCCTCCCGGACCACCACGGATGAGCTGGCCCTGCTGCTGGAACTGGCCGCGGAGCCCGGCCCCGCCAGCCTGGACGCCGTGGTGCCTGAGCCCCCGGGCGTGCCCGCCACGCCGCCGCCGCTGCCGCGGCGCCGCTCCACGCCGTTTGCCGCCCTCATTGCGGAGGCCGCCGCCGTGCCGCCCCCCGCCGGCCCCACAGACGAACTGTCCGCCTGAAGCCCGGCGGCACCGCGCGCACCCTCGACACGCGCGCCGCCCCGGTGGAACAACCCTCCCCCCGTGACAACCTGCGACCCGCCGCGCCCCTCCGGGCGCGCCCATCCCCGGTGCACCCATGCTCAACCCGCGTCACTTCCTTGCCGACCTGGACGCCGGCATCCTCACCCTCACGCTCAACCGCCCGGACAAGCTCAACGCGCTGACGTTTGAGGTCTACGCGGAGCTGCGGGACACCTTCCTGGCCCTGGAGCGGGACCGCGAAGTGAAAGTGGTCATCCTCACCGGCGCGGGCCGCGGTTTCTGCTCGGGTGGAGACGTCACGGACATCATTGGCGAGCTGGTCCGGCGGGAACCGGCGGAGGTCCTGGACTTTGCGCGGATGACCTGTGACGTCATCCGCGCCATGCGCGCGCTGCGCCGGCCCGTCATTGCCGCCATTAACGGCGTGGCCGCGGGGGCCGGCGCGGTGCTGGCGCTGGCCAGTGACTTCCGCATCATGGCAGAGGGTGCGCGGTTTGCGTTCCTGTTCACCAAGGTGGGGCTGGCCGGCAGTGACATGGGGGCCAGCTTCCTGCTGCCGCGCGTGGTGGGGCTGGGGCGCGCCACGGAAATGCTCATGCTGGGTGAACCGGTGCCCGCGGAGCAGGCGCTGGCGGCCGGCCTGTGCACGCGCGTGGTCCCCGCCGGTGAGCTGCTGACCGCCGCGCGGGACGTGGCGCGCCGCCTGGCGGCCGGCCCGGGGCTGGCCCTGGGGGTGACCAAGGAGATGCTCAACGCCACGCTGTCCATGTCCCTGCATGACGCGCTGGACGAGGAGGCGCGAGCCCAGGCGCTGTGCATGACCATGGGTGATTTCCGGGAGTTTTCACGCGCGTTTGAGGAGAAGCGCGCCCCGGTGTTCCGCGGCCGCTGACCGCGGAAAAGCAACAACCCGGAAACCCGTGGACCCCTCCGGTCCAAAGGCCTCCGGGTTGTCCCGTCCGGCGGCCGTGAGCCGCGGACGGTCAGGCGACGCTCTTCAGCGACGGCCCTTCTTGCCCTTCTTGGCCGGCTTCTTGGCCGCCTTCTTCTTCCCGCCCTTGGTCTTCTTGGCGGCCTTCTTGGTCTTCTTGGCGGCCGCCTTCTTCTTGCGGGCTGCGCCACCGCGGCTCATCGGCACGCGGGACACGTCCCCGTTCTTGTCGATGTAGTACAGGTAGCCTTCCTCACGGCTCACACCCGTCTTGGCGACGGTCTCGGGCGGCCCCTTCTTCTTCTCGCCGCCGCGCACCATCTTGGCGCGGGAGATGTTTCCCTTCTTGTCCAGGTAGTACAGCCAGCCCGGCTCGCGCGAAACGCCTGCCTCGGCAACCTTCTCAGCCATTTGCCCTCTCCCTTCGTGTCGTCGGTTGAGTGTGTTCAACCAGTCCGAATGCCGACGTTGTGTCGGCGTGCAGTGCGCGTTCTATAGACGATGACGATCCGCTTGCCAACGGTTTTCTGCATC
>JACRCW010000017.1 GCA_016218805.1 Deltaproteobacteria bacterium
CCTTCACGATTCGCTTCTGCTCGGCGGTGATCATTCACCCTGTAGATCCCAAACCGCCAAAACACGCAACGTTCGATCTCTACACAATCCTATCGTACCAAATGCGCGAAATAATGCAACTTATTGTTTTCCGACTCCTAACCTCGACCCGGTGACCGGCGAACGACGGAGTGGCGCCAATCGGGGCGGCACCGACAAGGACTTGGCGATCGCCGGGATTGCGGTCGGTGGCGAAAGCGAGTGCCCCGATTCAATCGCATTGCACGACCGGGAGAAGACGTGGGCGCACAGAAGGAAATCGCACCTCGACGAACCGTCCAGACACGCCCGCCGCCTGGGCCTGGATTCCAAGGAGCGGAAGAGAATAGGGGCGGCCACCGTGCTCCCAAGCGGGCTTACCCTCGCGGAAACGCAGGCCTTGCTTGCGGCCGGGTACGTCGACGCCGAACGTCGGCTTGCCGAACGTCGGGCGAGTAGCCGCGAGTAATCGCGCCGCGGATCCATTACTCGCGGTTTTCGGGCTCCTGCGCGCGTGGTTGTCTGCATGCGCCGGCACGCACCAAGCGCGCCGCGGAGACACGCCCATGACCAGCAACCCGCAGACCACGGACCGCGCCGCCCTCGTCGAGGCCGGGCTTATTTCAATCGAACAGGCTTGCGAGCTGTCCTCGCTGGGACGGACCACGATCTACGCAGCGATGACGACGGGTGAACTGCGCTTCGCCCGGATCGGCCGCGCCCGCCGCATTCCCCGCCGCGCACTGCTGGACTGGCTCGCGGCGCACGTCGTCGGCGGTGAGCAGTCCGCCGCCTGATCCCCGCAGCGCGCCAGCCTTTCGAATCCGGCAGCGCGCAACCCTGCCAAAAGAAAAGGCGCGGGGACAAGCCGCGCCAGAGGACAACCCGCATGGACACATCTACTACGACGACGACGACGACGGCGCCACCCGGACCCGACGCTGCGGGCCGCGTCCCGCGCGAATCACGCTCGCCAGCGGACGACCACGTGCACGCGGGCCCAGGAGGGCACCTCACCGATCTGGGCATTGCCGACCGGCTTGTGCGTCGTCGTGGTGCGGACATGCGCCACTGCGCCGCGCGGGGGCAATGGCTCCTTTGGGACGGCCACCACTGGCAACCCGATCAACGCGGGTGCGCCATCCGCTTTGCCGCGGAAGAAGCGCGCGCCGCCACGACGGAGGCCGCCCGCTCTGGCGCTGACGCGAGGGTGCTCGCCGCCGCGAAGCGGCAGGAGGCGCACGGCCGCGTCTTGGGCGCGCTCGCCCTGGCCGCAGTGCACCCGCTGATCGCCGTGACCGCCGCGGATTTGGACGTGGACTCATGGCTGCTGAACGTGCAAAACGGAACGCTGGACCTCCGCAGCGGCACCCTGCGGCCACACCGTCGTGACGACCTGCTCACGCACATGCTGCCCTTTGACTTCGACCCAGTGGCCCCGTGCGCGCGATGGGACCGCTTCCTCCACGAGGTCATGGACGGCCGGCAGGACTTGGTAGCCTTCCTCAGGCGCTGGTTTGGCTACTGCCTTACCGCGGACGTGCGCGAGCACGCGATGCTTTTCCTTGTCGGCGACGGGCGCAACGGGAAAGGCTGCCTCGTCGAAACGATCCAGCACGTGATGGGCCCGCGCTTGACGGGCGCCGCTCCCGAAGGCCTGTTGCTCCAGCAGCACGGCGCTCGCCACCCTGCTGACGTTCAGTTTCTCGCCGGCCGGCGCTTGATAGTCGCCAGCGAGGTTCCACAGGGTGCGGCGTTCAACGAGGAGCGAATCAAGAAGTTGACGGGGGGTGACACGTTGAACGCGCGTGGTATGCGGCAGGACTTCGCGGACTTCACGCCCACGCACAAGATCGTCGTGCAGGCGAACCATCACCCGCGCGTGCGGGATCAATCGGCGGCGTTGTGGCGTCGCATGCGCGTGGTGCCCTTTGACGTCTCGTTTGCTGGGCGCGAGGACCGCGGGCTGAAGGCCGCGTTGTGTGCGGAGGCGCCGGGGATCCTCGCGTGGCTGGTGGCAGGCTGCTTGGAATGGCAGAAGCACGGCCTGGGCGAGCCGCTGGCAGTGGCCCAGGCCACGGCCGGCTACCGGGCCGACGAGGACTTCCTTGGCCAGTGGTCGGCGGACTGGCAGTCGCGGTACCCGACGGCGGGGGAAACGAAAGCCGCGGACCTGCATGCCGACCTCCGGGCGTGGTGCGAACATCAAGGCGAGCACCCGCCGCGCCAGCGCGACCTTGCCCGGGAACTCCACCGCCTGGGGTGGGTTCATCACCCAACGGCCCGGCCGGTCGCATGGAGCCCGCCGCAGTCTGCGCAGGCTGCGCAGTCTGATTTGTATGACGCGGCTACACGCGCGCGTAAGGGCGTCAATGGGGAACAGACTGCGGCAGCCTGCGAGACTGCGGAAACCTGTCCGTCGGTGTCCGCTGGCGTCCAAACAGCCCCTCGCCCCTGGCCGGCCGATCCGGCGGAGGCCAAGGCATGAGCGCTCCCTCCTCAGCGGACGTTGACCGCGACAAATGACCGCGGAGGGGGAAGCAACGCGCGCGTCCAGCGATACGGATCGCCCCGCACCCGGGGCAGAAGGTGGCACCATGACGACCACAAGGAGCCGGAAACGGCCGCAAATGGCAGGACGGCAGACCCGCGCGTTGTCCGCGCTGCTGAGCCACCACACGGTGGTTGCCGCGGCACGCGCCGCAGGTGTGGGTGAGCGGACGCTCCGCAGGTGGCTAGCGAGCGACGCCGCGTTCCAAGCAGAGTACCGCGCCGCGCTCCGGGACCTGGCGTCCCAGATCGCGCTGCGCCCCGTCGTCGCGTCTGAGACGGCGCTGGACGTGCTGACTGCGGTGATGGAAGACCCGGGCACACCTGCTTCGGTTCGCGTTGCCGCGGCAGGGAAGGTCATCGACGCTGCGCTGCGCATCATTGAGAAGGACGGAACGCTGAACGCGCACGCTGACGGGGCCGCGACGGTGCCCGCGATCACCGGTGAGTTGTCGCCGGGTGTTGAGCCGCCAAGCGAAGCGGACGCCCACGGCACGGACACAGGTGCGGTGCACCAGCTGCCGTTGAATCCCCTGCGCCGTAGCCGGGCAGGTGGTGCCGAATGAAGCCCAATGATCCCTCCCCACAGCTGCCCCGCCGGCAGGAAGCCGCCCTGATGGCGTTGCTGGAGAGCCCCACGCTGAACGCGGCCGCAGCGAAGGCCGGGTGCAGCAAAGCGACGCTGCGCCGCGGGTTGGCCGAGGAGGCGTTCCTGGCGGCCTACCGAGCGGCTCGGCGGGAACTGATGGGGCACACCGCGGCACGCCTCCAAGCAAGCGCTGCCGAGGCGCTGGACGCATTGCGGGCCATCATCGCGGACGCGGATGCGCCAGCCGCCGCACGCGTCACCGCAGCGCGCACCGTGCTGGAGATGGCGACACGCACCGCGGAAACGGAAGAACTGAGTGAGCGCGTGGCAAAGCTTGAAGCTGCCGCGCTAGCGACGGAGGAAACATGGGCATGAAACAGAGGGTAGAAGCGCTTGAGCGCCGCGCACCGAAACCACAGGCGCGGATCCACTACGTCGTCCGGAAGGCCGACGATGACGACACGTGCCCACATTGCGAGCGCGAACAAGCCACCGGGGTGCCGCCTGGCAAGGTTGTGCACCTCACGTGCATCCGTCGCCGGGCCAGCGAAGTGCCGGCACGGCCGCCCGACGAGCAAGGGTGATCGCTGCCGTTCGCGGCGGACAACTCGCAGTCACGGCAGCGGCGCGCACCCTGGATCAGCGCTCGACCTCGCGCTGTGGGCATGCGGCATCCTCGGCCGCTTCCTTGGCCGCCTTGCGGGCTGCCTCTCCATTCTTTCCGGCTGCCTCCTCCGCCTTGCGGGTTTGCTTTCTGCTCAACCTGCGCCTCGCACACCTCTCGATCGCGCCCCGTGTTCTCCCGTGTCCGCCATGCACTGACATACGTCCCGGCAGAGGATCTCCGGTTCCGGTGCTGTGGACGCGGATGCAGCAAGTCAGGACCGGGGCAGGCGAGTCACCGCGGCCGAAGTAGACAAAAAGCACCATAGGGCTACAGTGAATGCTGGGCCGCCGGGGATGGCCGCTCAAGCTACGGCCTAGGTCGCTATCCCTCAAGTTCCGTCACCAGCCCCATGGGACGGATGCAACGAAGGGTACGATGGCCACCGCTGCCGATGCTTCTGCGTTCCTCTTGGAGATTCAGCTCCAGCTGGACACGTACAAGCTTCACAAGTTGCTGTACTATGCACAAGGTTGGCACCTCGCGTGGTACGGCGAGCCCCTCTTCTCTGACAGGCTCGAGGCATGGGTGAACGGCCCGGTTGCGCCCGGCGTCTTCCATGAAACGCGCGGACTCCGCGAGGTGCGTGCGGTGCCGAGTGGAGACGGATACGCGCTTACTGAATGGCAACAGCGCACCCTCCGCGAAGTGATGCGCGTGTACGGGGCTTTCTCTGGCGCGGACTTGGCCGAGCTCACCCATCAGGAGCCGCCGTGGAAAGCCGCCCGGGCAGGCCTTCCGCCTGATGCGAGATCAGACGCGGAAGTCGAACGTGCCGCCATGAAGCAGTTTTTTGCAGGCCTAGCCGCCATTGGAGAGGAAAAGGGGCGCATTCCGCAAGGCGTAGTGGTTGGACTGCTGGCCTGGGCGAACATGAAGACCACCGAGCGAATGGACTTGGCACACCAAGACTTCGTCGACGCCGACGCGGACGCCTATGCAAGGTGGATGAACGACGGCGGTGATGAGCCGTGGCCCGAACCGCGCGCCTGAGCAGGGCGTTCATCCGGCAATGCCACGACCTCAGGTGCCATGATCCCTCATGCGCTGTCGCCATTGCCCAGGTGGTGCGCGACCTCTGCGCATCCGAGCCTCTTCCCGGGGTGGGCGACACCCGTGCGTTGATGCCCCCGGTGGTGCACTGCCACGCACGTGCCCTCGAAACGCATTTTCGTTGGTTGCTCTACGAGTTCGATGACGAGCACGTTCACTTCCTTGGCATTAGCAGCACCGACCCTTCGCCCAGGCAGTGATTCCCTGGCTCCAAGCGGCTGGCGGATTCCCCGCCGCGCCCCGGGCGGGAAGCGCAGCCACGCCGCTGTTTCCTGCGCGTTGACGACGGCGGGCGTGCGCTTGTTTCCGCCGAGCGCGTGGACGCGGAGTTGGTGGACGATGTGGCGTCCCACGCAAGGTGAGACGTCGCCCGATGGGGACCCGCAGTCGCTGCCCGTCTATGCGCCGACAGTGACGGTGACCGCGTCGGGCGGCACCACTGCCTGAACGCCGCGCGCGTCTACGATTCGCACCCAGCCGAGGGCACCCCGTGCCAGCACTGCTATCTGGGCGCATCCGCGCGTGCGCGCCAGTTCCTCCAGGTGAAAATCTCCAGTGTGCGGATTGTTCCCGTCGGTCGGTCTGATGCGCCAAGCCAGGCACGGGTGAAGGCGTGCTCTTACCATCTGTCGTCGTCCTCTCTTGCGGGCGTTGCCGCAATCGGAATCCTACCTCGCCAGGCCTGAACAGCAAGAGGCGTCGATCAACTGGCCGCCCACGGTGCGCGCTACTTGACCACCTCCCGCTCGCGAGGCGTGGCGTTCTCTCCCTTGCGCTGGTCCTTCCACTTCTTGGCGCGTTCGCGTTCCACCTCCACCTCGCACACTTCCTGCTCCTGCCCGGTCTGGTCCATGCAAACCTTGACGTCATGATCGACCTGGGGTTCGTCGTCTTGGACCGGCGGCCGGTCGCTTCGGCGCTGGTAGTAGTCCGGGACCGGTGGTGCCTTCGGTGCGGTGAAGCGGGCGTCCAAACCGGTGTAGCCCAGCCGCACCAGCACGATGCCGATTCCGAGGACAGCGGCGCACGCCACGCACAAACCGACGAGCGCGGCGATGGGCAGGAGCCCCACGACCGCGCCGACGTAGGCTGTGGTGCCCACTGTTGGCGCCAAGGACACGGCAGCGGCAACCCCCACCAGCGCGCCGATGGCGGCGCCAGCCAAGCCTACCAGCCCTCCCGCGAGCCCGAATCCTCCCCACGTCGTGAACGCCGCGCCGAATGCCAGCTGCACCGCGGCCATTGCGACGTCGACTGATCCGGTCTCCATGCTGACCCCCGAGGTTGAACGCGGCCGGATGCTGCCGCGGTTCCGCGCTCCCGTCGACGTGCCGCACGTGCGACGCATGCTGACGCTGGCAAACGCTGCGCGCCGCGGCGGCAAACGTGTCGCGCCGTTCTCCGCCTCGGGGCTGAACGGCCATTCACCCGCTCGGGAAACGCGCTGCATGACGTATCCCATCCCCACGCATTGCCAGTCTGTCACGTCGTGCCCTGCCCCGGCTGTTACGGCGGGAACCCGCTGTAACGGATCTTGCCCGGGCGTGTCGCTTTGTGGTTGACGATGGGACGCAGCGTAATACACTGGGACGCATGGAAACCCGCACCGTTGCCTACATCCGCGTGTCCACCGACAAGCAGGCCGACAAGGGCGTGAGCCTGGAGGCCCAGCGGGCGAAGGTGGAGGCCTACGCCACCCTCTACGATCTGGACATCGTGGACGTGGTGGTGGACGCGGGCGTTTCCGCCAAGACGCTGGACCGGCCGGGGCTCAACCGTGCGCTGGGGATGCTCAAGTCCGGCGCGGCTGACGCGCTGCTGGTGGTGAAGCTGGACCGCCTCACCCGCAGCGTCGTGGACCTTGGGACGCTGGTGGACGCCTACTTCGCGGCGGGCAAGTGGGCGCTTCTGTCCGTGGGTGAGCAGATCGACACCCGCAGCGCCGCGGGCCGTCTCGTCCTCAACGTGCTGGCCAGCGTGAGTCAGTGGGAGCGCGAAGCCATCGGGGAGCGCACCAGCGCGGCGATGCAGCACAAGGCGTCACAGGGCGAGTACACCGGCGGTGGGGCGCCGTACGGCTTCCGCGTGGCGGCGGACGGCGTGCACTTGGACGAGGAACCCGCGGAGCAAGCGGTGCTTGATGAAGCACGCGCCCTGCGCGCCGCGGGGTTGTCCCTGCGCGCGGTGGCGGCGGAACTGGATCGGTTGGGCATGCGGTCTCGCGTGGGAAGCCCCTTCGCCGCTGTGCAGGTGGCGCGGATGGTGGCGGCATGACGGCGCGGCCGGTGGACCTGGACGCGGTGCGCGCGTCGCGGAAGCGCCTGCGCGCCCTGGCGGCGGCGCACCCGCAGCTGCGCGGCGAGCCCGGCGCGAACAACGTGAGCGGATGGGAAGCAACCCTGGCGACGGAGGAAGCACGAATGGCGACGCAACAGGTTGGGATCAGGCTGCCGGAGGAACTGGTGGCGCGGCTGGACCAGCACGTTGAGCGGATGCGCGCGGCGCAGCCAGGCCTTGAGGTGACCCGCGCGGATGCTGTGCGGGTGCTCCTGACCAAGGCGCTGGACGCGGAGGGCGGCAAGCCCGCGGCAAGGACCAAGAAGGGGACCCGCCCATGACCCGCGCGCGGCGTGGGCGCGGCGAAGGCGGCGTCTACCAGCGCCCGGACGGACTTTGGTCTGCGCAGCTGTCGCTTGGGTACGACGGGAACGGCGGTCGCCTCCGCCGCACGCTCTACGGGCAGTCCAAGCGGGACGTGCAAGCGAAACTGCGCGCCCTTCAGACGGACGCTGACGTGGGAACGCTTGTCGCCCCGGAGCGGCTCACCGTTTCGCAGTTTCTGTCGCGGTGGCTGGACTCGGCCAAGCAGACGATCCGGGCGACAACCGCTGCGCGGTACCGCGCCCTCATCCGCGTCAGCGTGGGCCCGCACATCGGCGGCATTCCTGTGCAGAAGCTCCAGCCGCTGCAGGTCCAGGCGCTCTACGCCAAGCTGGAAGCTGCGGGGCTCGCGCCCTCAACACGTCGTCAGGTGCACGCCATTCTGCACCGTGCGTTTGCCCAGGCGGTCCGGTGGGGGAACATGGTCCGCAATCCCTGTGACGCCGTGGACAAGCCACGCGTGCCCAAGCACCGGGTTGACGCACTGAAGCCAGAGGAGGTGGCGAAGCTCGCGGAGGCTGCCAGCGGGGACCGCCTCGCGGCGCTGTACGTGCTCGCCCTCTCAACGGGGATGCGGCAGGGCGAACTGCTGGGCTTGCAGTGGTCGGACGTGGATCTCCCTGGGCGCGCCGTTGTCGTGCGGCACTCGCTGGAGGAAATCGCGGGCAAGCTGCGCCTGTCCGAAACCAAGTCCGGGAAGGTGCGTCGCGTTGACCTGGACGCGCACACCGTGGATGCGCTGCGGGAGCACCGGAAGCGCATGCTGGCGGAGGGTCACCCGGGGCCCTGGGTCTTCCCGGACACGGAGGGGAACCCGCTGCGCAAGTCCAACCTCGTCCGCCGGTCCTTCAAGCCGCTGCTGAAGCGCGCCGGGCTGCCGGACATCCGCTTCCACGACCTGCGCCACGCGGCTGCCACGCTGATGCTCCTGCAGGGCGTCAACCCGAAGGTGGTCCAGGAGCGCCTTGGGCATGCGCAGCTAACCATCACGCTGGACGTCTATGGTCACGTCCTGCCCACCATGCAGGCCGACGCGGTGGCGAAGATGGACGCCTTTTGGCGGAGCGCGGCAGTTACTACTGCCTAACTACTGCCAATGGGGCGGAAAGTGGCGAACCGCGGCGGTTGGTGGCGGATGCGTGGCCCGTCCGGTTGACGTCGTCAGCGAACGCGTGCGGCCGTCCGCGGCAGAAAGCGGAAACCCGCCCGTTCGGACTCATAATCCCTAGGTCGGCGGTTCGATTCCGCCCCCCGCTACACAGGAATCCATCGCATCCAGGTTCAATGCAGTCGCCGCGCCGGGGCCAGCCCGGGGCGGTGACCTTTCATCCGCACGCGGGTTGGGTTGCCCGCGGTTCTCACGGCGGGCGGAACCCAACGCCGCGCTTCATTCACCATGAAATCCCGGTGGCGGCTTCTCATGCCTTCTGCTAGTTTCACCCCATTCGCCGCGGGCTCGTGGGCAGACCGCTCCAGCGTGGCGACGGAAAGGGGACCGATCATGCGTGCCGCCGCCATCACGTACGCCGTGACCGCCCCGTCCGTTCGCTCCTGAGCGTCGACGGAAACCTGCAAGGAAAGCCGTAGAGCGGGCGCCACAGAGTGGTGCCCCGCGGAGTGTTTCCAACAATGGGTTCCCACCAGAAACGGCCGGAGCGTCCGCTCCCGGCTGACGCCGTCCATGATGACGACGGCGTCGATCCCCGTGTGTATTTCTCGCGTGAATCACACCGCCGGAGTGTCCGGCGGGACGGGCAGGTGTGCGCCACTGCCTTTCGCGTGCTTTCCCTGGTGCTGGACGGTGAGGTCCAGGACCCCGTCCTGGGAGATTGCGCTGTTGACGAAGTCACGGTGGACGGCGGAGGAAAGCTGCGCGTGCGCATCCGGGTGCCAGATGCGGCCCGCGTGGCAGAGGCCCGGGAGCGGCTGCGTCGCCTGGAGGGGTGGCTGCGGTCCGCTGTGGCCGCGGCGCTGGTCCGCAAACGGGCCCCGGTGCTGGCGTTTGACGTGGTGCCCCAAAGCGGGGTGGCGCCATGAGCGCGGAGCAGCATGTCTGGGCATGCGCTCCCTTGCCGGACGACGTGCAGCGCGCGCTGGAACTCATCCGCAACACGGAGGGCGTGTGCCACGTGGCGGTCATGCCGGACGTCCACCGTGCCGAAGACGTCTGCGTGGGAACCGTGGTGGGCACCGCCGACGTGGTCATTCCCGCCGCCGTCGGAGCGGACATCGGTTGCGGGATGGCGGCGATCCGGTTTGACGTGGATGCCGGATGCATCCGCGACGAACGCACCGCCGCGCGCGTTCTTGCGTTGCTCAACGCGCGGGTCCCCGGTCTGCACCACGCATCACGCTCCCGCCCCGTCCTCCCGCCTGAGGTGCTGGCAGCGGAGCTGAGCCACGCGTCGCTCCGCAAGCAGGCGCAAAGAGACGGGGTGCTGGAGTTCGGCACGCTGGGGCGCGGCAACCACTTCCTGGAGTTGCAGGCTGACGACGATGGCCTGCTGTGGCTGATGGTGCACAGCGGATCCCGCGCCATGGGACCGGAGATCCTCCGTCACCATCTGGCGGCGAGCCGGATGACCACCACCGGGCTGCGCGTCATCAACGCCGGCGCAGCGGAACCTTATCTGCAGGACGTCCGGTGGGCGCTGGCGTACGCGCATCACAGCCGGGCGTACATGCTCCAGGTGGTCACGGACATCCTGGGTTCCCTCGTCGGGGCCGCGGCAGACCCGGCCACGCTGATCACCTGCGAGCACAACCATGTGCGACAAGAGGAGCACCGGGGCCGGTTGCTGTGGGTGCATCGCAAGGGCGCCATGTTCGCGGGAGCCGGGGTGGCTGGCGTCATCCCCGGCTCCATGGGGTCCTCAAGCTTCCACGTCCAGGGACGCGGGTGTGAGGACGCGTTGTGCTCAAGCTCCCACGGCGCGGGCCGGGCCATGAGCCGCAGCCAGGCACGGCGGGCCGTCACCCTCCGCGCGCTGGAGGACCAGCTGCGGGGCGTGCACTTTGACCACCGTCTGGCCCTGCGCCTGCGGGATGAAGCGCCCGCCGCCTACAAGGACATCTCCGCCGTCATGCGCGCGCAACGCGAGTTGGTGCGCGTGGTCCGGAGGCTGCGACCGCTGCTCAGCTACAAGGCCGCCTAGCCAGCTTGGGGACGTGGTGACCCCCATCACGCGCCGCCGCAGGAAACGCGTCCGGATAGGGGGGACGGGCCTTCCGGATAGGGGGGAAGGCCATTCCGGATAGGGTTTGGGCCTTCCGGATAGGGGGGGAAGTGCTTCCGGATAGGGGGGGGACACGTTCCGGATAGGGGGGCCGCACCCTCCGGATGCATCCAGGCGCCAACCCGCGTGACCCGCATCACCCCACGCGCTCGGGCCCGCAGCGGCGTCACGGTCCCGCTTGCTGGGGCCAACTGCTGCGCGCGTCGGACCACCAGGCGCGCCACAACCGGGCCACGTCCCGGCGCTCGGCGCGGGTGGCTTTGGCGTCAAACACCATGGGCTGACCGGTCAACTGGTGCAGGTCACGCACCGCGGTGCGAGCCAAGTTGCCGTCCGTGCCATCCAGCGCGGCAATGAGCCAGTCAATCCGGGTGAGCGCGCCGGAGCGTGCGTACCAGCGCTGCCAGGCCCGCGCCGCCCGTCCGGCATCCTGGCAAGTGATCTTGGTCAAGGCGTCATGCGCCTCATCCCCCAGCGGGCCGGACAGCAGGCCAATGAGCGGTTTCACCCACGCGGCCTCGTGGATCAGTGCCGCGGCGCGCACGGCGGCAAGCTGCAACCGCTCATCGCCTGACGCGGCACCTTGGGCCAGCGCGGCAATCACGCTGCGCGCGGCGGCCGCCTGTTCAGGCCCGCGCGCGGTCATCTGCCCCAACATGTTCGCGGCCGCGTAGGCAATGCGCGGCTCGTCGTCGGCAAGGAACTGCGCGCACAGGACGGCCACGGCAGGCAGACGGGTCTGGTCAGCCATCAGCACCGCCACGAACCTGGCGGAGCGGTCCGCGTGCCCCACCCCCGCGGCCACCGCCAGCACGGCGGCGTCTTCGCCCAGGCGGCCCAGCGCGTGGGCCACGGCGCTCAACTCCGCCACGGTCCGGCGCGGGGCGTCATCCACAAACACATCCCGCAGCAACCGGCCCGGGAAGCGGCGCAACAGTTCGGCGGCGGCGCAGCCGCGGTGCGCCAGCAACCGGCTGGCCAGCGCTTCCGGGTCCGCGTTCCCCGCGGCAAGGCGTTCCACCAGCGGACCCAGTTCCGGGTCCACCGGCGTGGCCACCAGGCGGGCGACGCACGCGCGCAATTCGTCCGCGTCCAGGTGCGGAGCCTGCTCCAGCAGCGCGTCCAACTCGGCCGGCGCAGTGCGCGGCCCTGCGGGCACCGCGTCAGGCTGGTCCCATGCGGGCGGTGGCGGCGGTGGTGGTGGCGGCGGTGGTGGTGACAGCGGTGGTGGTGACAGCGGTGGCGGTGACGGCGGCGGCGGCGGCGGTGATGGCGGCGGTGGCGGCGGCGTGGCGGGGGACCGGGGAGGCGGCCCGAGTGCTGCGGGAGGCGGGCCGTCCAGCATGGCGCGTACCTGCTGCGTGAACTCCGCCGGCGCGTTGGAGATGAGGACCATGGCCACGCCTTCCCGGACGGACAGGACCTTGCCCTGCACCTCCGCCTGGGGAGCTTCCGCAGACAACGCAAACCGCAGCTTGAGAAACCCCCGGGCGGCCGGCGACCCGCGCACGGGGATGGGCCCGGCGTCGATTCTGCTCATGAACGCAGCCAGCGCCTCGCGGTTGGGAAACCGCACGACACCCTGCTCATCCATCTGCGGGAGGTCATCCATGGTTTCCGCCGTCGGTGTTTCTGCACACAGTACGTTGGGGCGCGGAATCCTGCCTGCCCTCCGGCGTTTCAGCAACGGGGCGCGTGGGTCCACGTCGTCCGGTGCGGGAAGGCGGCCGCGCCACCTTCTGTGCGAGCTGATACGCGCGGCCTGCACAGGCCATCCGTCCGTGAAGACGTCAAATCGCTGCGGGCATGGCTACAAAGTGGTTGAGACCCATTCGGCCGAGGCTCCGGGCGCCACGGCCGCCTGCACGGTCCAGCGGGTCGCAGCCATGGGCGGGGAGGTGCGCACCACGCCAAGGCAGGAAGTGTCTCATTATTCGAGACACCGCTTCAGGCCTACACCCCAATCCCCGGCGTTGACCCGGCCACACGCGCCGGGGCCAACCCATGCCCGGAGGCGCCGGCCAGGCGCGGAGTAGGAGGACGGGCAAATGGGCACGTCCATGAGCGGCTGAGCCGGGTGCCAGCACACGGCCCTGGCGCAGGCGTGCCTGACCCCGGGGATGCGTGTGATGCGCCACGCCGCGTCCTCAACCAGCGCCTGGACGCTGACCCGCAGATGGATGGCACCTTCACGCGCAGGCTGCTGCAGGCCCACAAGCTGAACCACGGCATGGTGGGCAAATGGGTGTTGCACGACATCCAATGTTTGGCGCGCGCCGTGCGGGAGCGGACGCAAGCACAAGGAGTGTTGTGGCGCCCGGCCCGCGTCACTCCAGCCCGTGCGCCACGGCGGACCCCGCCGTCCACCCTCCCAGTCCCGCCAGCAACGGCCCCACCGCGGCGCCGCCCACCAGACCCAGCCCCACGGCCACCGCGGACATGAAGGCCAGGTTGAGCGAAAACCACCGCGCATAGGTCCACGCGCCGCCGTTGGGCATCATCACCGCCAGGTACGCCCACGCTGCCACCGACGCCCACGGCAGGAACCCCGACAGGAACGCGAGCAGCACCCACGCAGGCGCGGTGACCACCACCGTCACCAGCGTGGCGGCGACGGGGTGGATCACGCGCGCCCGGGTCACACCGGCCGCGCGCCACCCCAGCACGCCGCCGACCACCACGCCCACACCCACCAGGCCGGTGGCCACCAGCGCGGTGCCCAGTCCCAGCACCCAGCCCACCATGCCGATGACGACGCCGCCAAAGCAGGTGCCCGGCCAGCTTCCCTGCACCACCGGGTCACCACGGGACAGCGGGTAGACCGCGGCCATCACCGCCGCGGCCGTGCAACAGGTGCCCGCGGCAGGCACCCAGCACAGGCCACCGGGGAGCCCGCCCAGCGCCGCGCCAACCACACGCCACGGGCCGCCAGCCTCCGCTGGCTCTGGCTCCCGCGCGACCTCCAGCGGTTCCGTGTGGGCCGGCGCGGGAGCGGGGGCGGGCTGCTCCTCGTCCCGGGGGCGCGTTGGCGGCGGCGCCTGGGGCGTCAGCGGCGGCAACGGGGCAGCGGCGTCCGGCGGCGCCCAGTCACCGGGCGCGGGCAGCGGAGCCTGCGCCAGGACGCACAGCAGGAGCACCTGCATCAGCAACCGCGCCGCCGCCGCCGGCCGACTACGACGAGCGCCAGCAGCGCAGCCGCCAGGGGGAAGTCCGCGCGCGGTTGGGCACACGTGCAGCGGCCGCGCGCCTGCACCGGGCGCTGGGAGTCGTTCCAACGCGCCAGGCGGGCGTCCACGGCGGCTTCGTTCTCCGTGAGCGGGACAATGTCGCCCTGCTGCGGGATGTCATCCACCCGCAGCGCCCACGGCATGGCGTCATCAAACGCGGGCCAGCCGCCGTCCACGCGGGTCTCCACCCCACGCCCATCCGGCAGGTCCACGCGCTGGGTGCCGTCACAGTGTGCCCGGACCGTGGCCGTGCGGAGGTTGGCCACGGCGGGGAGATCGGCGCGTTCATGGAACTCCGGGTCCACCGTCATCTCGTCAGGCGAAATGGTGGTGAACAACCGGGTCAGGTAGGGGCGCGTGGCCACCAGCGCGGCGGCGCGGTCCGCCGGGCGCTGCACGCGGTCATCAAAGTCATGCCAGAACGCCACGTGGTCCCAGGCGGCGGGCACGGGGAACGCGCCGGGGTTGCCCCAGTAGTCCGACTCGGCGATGCCGGTGGGCGGGGGCAGGTAGTCCAGCAGCAGCCCGCGCAGCAGCGGGTGGTAGAACGTACAACTGCCATCCGGGGTCACCCCGGTCACGTTGGGCGGCGGGATGGCCGTCCCCTGGCACGACAACAGGCTGGACCGTCCCAGGTCCGCCAGGACCCCCGCCGGCGTGGAGCCCACCTGCGTGAGCGTGAGGGACCACCACGCGAAGCTGGCGCGTTGCACCACGCTGGAGGCCCCCGCGTACTCCGTGACAAAGCCCTGCCCGCCCGCGTTGGGGTCATCCACCGCGCGGCTGACCACGTCCCGGTAGTTGGCGCCGGCGTTGAGCCAGTCCACCCGCACCGGGTTCACCTCCACGTGGCGGTAGGTCCGCGGCACCACGCGGGCGTTGCCCAGGAAGAACACGCGCACGCCCATGTCCATGGCGGCCGCCACGGCGGTGAGGCGTAGGGGGACGCAGGGGACGCCGTACTCGTAGCGCAGGACAATGGGGTGGATTTCATCCACGGCGGCGGTGCTCACCAGCTTGATGGCGGCAAACAGCGAGTTCTCCTCCGTGTACTGCCGGATGAGCGGCTCCGTGGACGGGGGCACCAGGTACTGGTTGTCCCGCAGCCACTGCAGCACCTCTTCCGCGCGGCTGGACTGCAGCACGGTGATGTCAAACGCGCCCACGCTGTCCCGCCACACCACGGTGGAGGAGGCGCCGGCGTCGGGCGGGAAGGCCGTGAGGTCCTCGCTCAGGGCGCACCCGGCGGGCGCCAGGGCCACCAGCAGCCACGGGGCAAGGGCCAACGCCACCAGCGGCACCGCCAGCAGCGCGGGGGACAGCAGCAGGTAGGGAATCATGTCCTCGGCGCAGGTGTCTCCCAGCCGGCGCTGCGCCACGTAGGCGGGCGCGGAGGCGCGGAGCAGTTCGCGGAACAGCAGGTCTGAACCCACGCGGAACTCCGGCACGGCGGGGATGGGCACCACCCACGCAAACCGCTGCGGCTCACCCTGGTACTGGATCTGGATATGCGCCTCCATGGCGGGGCCGTCCTGGACAAACAGGATGTTCTCACCGGTCTGGTCCACCGGCATGGGCGGGCCGGCGGTGGCGCCGTCACAGAAGGTGCCGCCGCAGGCGTGCGCGGTGGCGGGTGCAACCACGTGGACCAGCGCGGCGAAAGCCGCCAGCGCGACAGGTGATTTCATGAGCGCCCCCTGAAGTCTGCCCAACATAACGTCCGCGCGCGGCGGTGCACGGCCTTTGTGGGGTGCAGCGTTCATGAACACCGCCGGCGGGGCTCCCTGCGTCCGGGCGCCTCCGCCTCACATCCCGGCCAGCGCGTTCGCCAGCTCTGCGGCGTGGCTCTTCTGGATGTTGTGACCGCCGATGGGCCAGCTCAGGCGCGGCCCGGCGGGCACAGCGGCCGCCAGCGCCCGGGCGATCTCCGGTTCAATGAACGGGTCATCCTCCGCAAACGCCACCAGCGTGGGCAGCCGGAGTTCGGCCACGGCGCGGTGCACCGGCTCAAACGAGAACACGCCCAGCACGCGCAGCGTCTGGGCCACCTCCTCCGGCGAGGTGCTGGCGGGGAAGCCCGACGCGCGGAAAGCGCGCTGCGCCACGCGCCGCAGCACCGGGCCGGCCACCGGCACATCCACCGCGCGGCCCATCCACGTGCGGCCGGCGGCGCGGCGCAGCAGGCGGTGCGGTGTCAGCCCCACGGACGCCAGCAGCCCCAGCGCGCGCACGCGCCCGGGCGCGCGGGACGCCGCCGCCAACGCCACGGGGCCGCCCATGGAATGGCCAATGAGCACCGCGTCCCGCAGTTCCAGCGCCTCCAGCGCGGCCACCACAAAGTCCGCGCGCGCGTCCACCGTGGTCGCCGCCAGCTCCGCCGGCGTCCCGCCAAACCCCGGCAGGTTGAGGCGCACAAACCGGCAGCGCGGCTCAAGGCCGGCCCCCAGGTGGCGGAAGTCCCGCGCGCTGCCGGGCATCCCGTGCACCGCCACCACGGCCGGGCCCTGCCCCACGTCCGTGTAGAAGAACCGCCCGCCGTGCACGGACGCGGTGCGCGGTTCTGGGTCGGACGGCGGACCGGGGTTCATGCGTCGGCACCACGCGTCAGGGCGCGCCATCCACGCGGATGGCAGCTGTCACCTCGGAGTCCGGTGGCGCCCCCGCCGGGGCCAGCGTAGTCAATCCACCCGCGGAACATGACGGTGGGGCGCTCCGCCATCAGCGGCGCGGTACCGTCATCCTCGATTTCAACGTGGACGCTCGTCCGGCACTCCTGTCCGAGGGCGCACCCCTCAAAGATGTTCCAACGGTGTTCCATGATGACGTGCCCCGACGACATTTCGCAGCCGACAGCGTTCTGCGAACACGCAAACGTGCGCAGCCCGCCGTCAACCGCGACGGCCTGCAATGGCACCACCTGTCCGCCGACCTGGCCCAGCCCCACAGCCGTGACTGTTCCAGAGAACGAGCAGCGACCTGTTTCTGGCCACAGCAGTTCGATGATGAGTCCAACTTCGATGCGCTCGGCAACGCCGGTCGTATGCATTCGTCAGCCCGCAGGCGAATCCCGCTCCAACGGAAACACTCAGCCAATGCTCACCACCAGGCATTGGGACGCCCAGCCACAACCTGAGTTTCTTCATGGCGGTCCGCCGTCCGCACCTTCGCACCTGTAGACGTTGGACTGGCCCTGGACGGTGAGTCCGGCGTCCGTCACTTGAGGGTACACCGAATACGGCAAACGGTTCGGAACCCGGGTGCGTGACGCTGCTGCTTCCTCCTTGGCCTTCTCCAACCTAAGAGCCCAACGGCGGCAACAACGGTCCCCGAGCAAGTCCACTTGCAAGTCCCTCCCCGCTGCCGACCCACCTTCCATGTATGCCCATGCGTTGGGCCAGATCACCTGGAAATCGGCGAGATACTTCCCGGTGTCGTCTACGACCAACAAGCCTCCGTTCGCCGACGCGTTTCCCATGACGGACTGGAACGCGACGGGGAGCCCCACGGAAACTCCACACACAGGGTCGCTCGCACGAGCCTCGAAGCGCAGGGCGAATACCACACGGGGTTGCTCCCCCCTGGTGAACTCCATGATCGACGCCCAAGTTTGGGCGGGCGCAATGAGGATCTTGGATGCCAGGGCACCCATCCATAGGTCCTCCGGCTGCACTTCCAACATCTCTCCAGTGCCATTCCAATACGGCATTCCATCTTCGCGCCACGACGCTGGACAACTCTCGGCTTCAGGGCACGCACCCACAAAGGCCAGACGACCAACGCCCACCGCGTTGGCCCGATCAAGATCCTCAGCGTCATGAAACACGGTTGAGTCCGGAGGCCGTATCGTCTCCGTGCAACTCAGCGCGGCGCAGAGGCACGCGGCTACCACGGGTTGTCGGCGGAGAATCCAACGCATTTGAAACGCCCTCCCGCCCTTTCTGCGGCGAGCATGATGACGAGGAATTGCCTCTGTCAACAGCCTGCGGTGCAAGTAGGAGCCGTTTGAACCCGTCGAACGCCACCCCATCAGGCGTCCAGCGGTACCGGAGCAGGCGTCCGATTGTACCGAAGCAGGCGTCCACCGCTGCCGGAGCGGGCGTCCGGCGGTACCCAAGCAGGCGTCCAGCGGTACCCGAGCAGGCGTCCAGCGAACCCGAGCAGGCGTCCAGCGGAACCCGAGCAGGCGTCCAGCAGTGCCGGACCGGGCGTACGCTGTTGCCCGAGCAGGCGTCCACCTCCGGAGCCACGCTCCAACCGCCCCGGGTTTGCGGCTCCCCGCGGTGGCCCCACCCAATGAACGCCCGTGACCAAATCCTGTTCCCCTCAGCGGCCTCCTGGACCAGGGCCGCTATCACGTGACGCTGACGACTGAGAAGGCCGACCAGCTTGCGAAGTTTGGGTTCACGCCGGACCACCGTGCGCGCATGGAGGAGATCCTGAAGAAGATCGGCACCGACCGCGCGGAGGCGACTGACAAGCGTGCCCGGTCACAAAGCAACACCAAGACGGAGCGCGAAGCCCTGTCCGATGTGAAGGCCCTGAAGCGAAAGCTCCTCAGCGCCGCCGACGACCTCGCGACCGACGCAGTGATGAACGAGGACGACCGCAAGGCGCTCAATGCGGGCCGCAAGCTTGCGCGGTCCACCACGCTGCACTCCGCGTATCTCACCAAGGTCCGCGGCGTGGTGGAGCGCCATTCCGCCGCGCTCAAGCCGCTCATGGGCGGCGAGCGGGATCCCCTGACGTGGCTGGATGATGTGAAGAAGGCGCTTGATTCGGCCCAGAGCACGCAGGAGTTGTCGGTGGCCTCGCTGCCCACGGAGACCGCCGAGGTCTACGAGAGCAAGGGCGAGTTGCTCACGCTCATTGAGAAGGCGAACCGTGCTGGGTGTCGCGCGTATGACGGCGATGCGCGCACCATTGGGTTGTTCAACAAGGACCTCATCCTCCGCGCGGTGGCCAACCGCGCGGTAGCGGCCCCCAAGCCCCTCCCTGCCTGAGCCGACGGAAGGTCACCCTTTGACTCGAGTTTCGCCGTTTTTCAGGCTGGGCGGGCGTTCCGGGCCGGCTTGCGGCAGTCCGCAGGGACAGATTTGCTCATGTTTGTGGGGCCGGGGTCTCTGCCGGCCGCCGACCCATGGCTGCACAGCGCAACAGCCCGCCACCAACCGGGGTGGTTTCCCGCGGTATTGAGTGCCCAGGCGCTGTACCGCAGTTGAGGGTGGTGTGGGGTCGGGGCGCCGCGCTGGCATGCGCCTGCGGCCGGCAGGGATGCCGGCCCCACAAACACCTGACTGGGCACCGGGCATGAGTGCTGGGCTCAGACTCGGGTCTTACCGGCGTGATGTTCATCTCTGTCGTCGTTGACGTTGGTTGGGAGTGGGCTGCTATGGACGGTTGGGTGCCCCGTGTGGCGCGGCTCAGAAACTCCGCAACACCGCGAGGAACCGCGCCAAAGCCCCTCCCAAAACGGCGAAACGCGAGTTTGACGCCGGCGCTGCGCTCAGGTGCCGCCGTCCGCCGGGCAGGTGCCACCGTCCGCGCGCTGGCAGAAGCGCGCCCGCACCTGGAGGGTCTCCACGGCCACCGCCCCGCCGTCCGCGTCCACCGCCCGCACCTGCACGGCCACCGCGGGAGCGCCGCCCGGCAGGCGGACCGTGTGCCGTGCGGGTTGGGGCACCGTGCCAGACGCCAGCGGCTGCCAACTGCCCGCGGCGGGTCCCACGGACTGCCACGCGTGGAGGCTGCCGGCAGGCACCCCCGCGTCCGAGGACTGGTCAACGTCCACCGCGACTTCGCGCAGGTGGGCGGTGGACAGGTGGGCCTCCGACAGGGGGGCCCCCAACGTCAGGCTCCCCGCCGGGTGGCGGGGGCTTTCCAGGATCCACGTGCCTTCCGAGTTGCCGCTGGGACCTGACGCGGACAGCGCCAACACGCCGCCGGCCACGGGGTCATAGGCCGCGCCTACCACGCCCTCCAGCGCCAGGGGCCGCGGCGCCAGCGGCAGGGCGCGGAAGTGCAACGCGGCGCCGTCCCAGGTGACCTCCAGGGACGGCACCGCCGTTCCGCCGCGCGGGTCCATCGCGGACGTGCTGTCACCGCCCACCACCACCAGCGCCTGCCGCACCGGGTCATACGCCAGGGTGTGATTGGCACGCGCCGGCGGGGCGTCCACCACGGGAGTGGCGTTCACCCAGCGGTGCGTGCCCGGGTCCAACAGCCACGCGTCCGCCAGCGGGCCGGTGTCGCCCAGGCCGCCGTACAGCACCACGGCGCGGGCCTCCGCAAAGTACGCCATGGCGGCGGCGCGTCGCGGTGGCGGCCGTGTGGGCGAATCACCCGACACGTCACTCCACAGCGCCAGCGCAGCGTTGCGGTTGAAAGTGAGCGTGGTGTCCAGGAGTGTGCCGCTGCCGTTGGCGCCGCCAAACAGGAAGGTGGTGGACGGAAAGCCGGTGGCGTCCACCAGGGCCAGCGCACCGTCCGCGCGTCCCGGGTTGGGCCCCAGCAGGCAGGCGCCCGCCACATTCAGCCCGTTGGCGTCCAGCGTGGCGTACCCGCACAGCATCAACGTGCTGGTGGGTCCCACCAGCACGGCTTCCACGCTGTCAGTCTCCGGCGGCACGGCCCCCATGGTCAGGCCCAACGGGTAGTTGTTGAGCAGGTTCAACATGGAGGACGACGTGGTCCACGCGCCGGCGCTGCCGCGCCAGAGCTGCACGGCGCCGCTGGAGTCCTGCACCACGGCAACGGGCGCGGACCTCCCCATGACCATCAACACGCGGCCGCCTGCGGGCGCGCGCAGCGGCGCGGGGGTCACCTCCGCCCAGCCGGGTGCCTCGCTCCAGGCCCACAGGGTGCGGCGCGTGCAGGTTTCACCCGGGAGGGCCTCACAGCCGGCCAGCAGCAGCCGCCCCACCAGTGCGCCGTCCGCGCGCCAGCCGCGGTGCGGGTCCAGGAACCCGGCCGCCGCGGGCTGTGGTCCCGGCGTCACGGACGTGGCCACGGTGGACCAGGTGCCCGCCCGCAGCCGGGAGAGCGTGTCCGCCGTGGCGCTGCCGCCGTAGAGCAGCAGGTCCCCGTTGGACGGGTCCACCACCATCAGGTGCCCGCTGCGGGCCGGGGCCGCGCCCGCCGTCCCCACCGCCGCGAAACTGACGCCGTCAAAACGCCACAGGTCGGCCAGCGGCGTGCCGGCCGCGGAGGTCCCGCCGTGGACCAGCACCGTGCCGGTGGCCGGCTCCCAGGCGCCGGCCGCCCCACGCCGCGCGGACAGGGTGGCCCCCGGCACGGCGCGCCACGCGTACCCGTTCCACTCCCACGTGCTGGTGCTGAAGGTGGCCGGCGGTTGGGCGCAATCCCGCACGCCGCCCACCAGCACCACGGCGCCCCGGCCGGGGTCCGCCACCAGGGTCGCCTGGGCGCGGCCTTCGGGCGCGGCTTCCAGGGCAAAGGCCGCACCGTCCCAGCGCCACACGTACGGCAGCGCGTCATTCCCCCCGCCGCAGCCGCCATAGAACATCACGCCACCACCCACCGGGTCGTACGCGGCCGCCACGCCGCGCAGGCCGACGGGGAGGTCACCGCGCAGCTCGGGGAAGCGCCAGCTGGAACCGTCATACTCCGCCACCTGGGCGCTGCTGCCCGCCCACGCCAGCAGCACCAGCCGGTCACGTGCGGGGTCATACGCGCCGGCCATGTCCGCGGACGCCAGCGGTGTCCCGTCCGGCACTTCCACCACACGCCACTGCGTGCCACCGGACATCACCAGCGCCCCGTCCGCCGCGCCCGCCAGCCGCGGGTGCCCCGCCCCGGGCGTCACGCCCCAGGACCCGCCCGTGTCCACGGGCAGCGGGTGCGGCGGCCAGGCCCCGCTCTGCCAGACCACCGGCGCGGCACCCCGCGTCGGGACCACGGTCTCCACGTCCAGCTCGGTGTGCTGCAGGGGCACCGGCGTGGACTCGTTGCCGGCCTCATCCACGGCGGTGACCAGCACGCCGCGCCCTTCCATGCCGGTCCACACGGGGCTGCTGGACTGCCAGGCCCCCGCCCGGTCCTCCCACCCCACCTGCGACAGCAACCGCGGGGCGGAACCCAGCGGGCCCGCGTCGGCTTCGGCGGTCACCGGCCAGTCCCAGAAGCGCAGCAGGCGCACGTGCGCCCCCGCCGGGAACCCAAAGTCCTGCGGCCCCAGGTCCACCCGGGCGGCGCCCAGCCCGGTGCTGCCCACCACGCTGAACACCGCGCTGCCGGTGACCTCGCTGTAGCGCTCCCCGGGGACCGTCACCGGCCCTCCACCCGGCTCCGGACCGCCGCCGCCTGTGGGGCCCAGGCCGCCCGTGGTGGTGCCGGCGTCCGCGTCAGCGGGCAGCCCGGGCAGGGTGACCGCGCTGACTGGCGTGTAGTGCTTGGCGGTGGGCTGCCGCAGCAGCGCCACGTTGTGCTGCCGCACCTGCAGCTGCGGCGCGCGGGCGCGGACGTGCAGCACCGGGGCGGCCAGGCCACCGTCACGGTCATTGGGGTTGCCCGCCAGGTCGGTCAGCTCCGGGTACAGCGCGTAGTCCCCGGTGGGCGCACTCCCGGCGACGGCGCGGAACATCACCAGGTAGGTGCTTTCGCCCGCCGACGGGTCCGCCACAAAACGGATGGCGCCGCCGTCCCTGCCGCGTGCCACCAGGGCGGGCCCCGCGTCCCCGGCGGCAAACACCGGCTCATTGGCCACCAGCACCGCCAGCACCTCCGTGTCCGGCCGTGCCGCCGTCACGTCCTGCACGGGGTTGTCCGGCGCGGGCAGGTACAGCAGTTCCGCCACGGGCAGCGTGGGTGCCGCCAGGTCATACGGGACGGTGGCCACCGCCGTGGTGCGGTTTCCGGCGGGGTCGCGCAGGGTGACCTCCAGGGACACAAAGCCCTGCGGCAGGTCAGCCCGGATGCCGGTGCTGCAGGACCAGTCCGCACCGGTGGCCGTGCAGGTCATGGCGTCACCTTCAAAGCGCGCCTCCGCCACGTTGGCCGCGTCCAGGTTGCCACCCGGGGCGTCCAACGCCTGGAAGGTGGCGGTGAGCTGACCGCCGGCCCGTTCCGCCGGGCCAATCCGCGCCGGGGCCACCTGCAGCCCGCTGATGGCCGGGGCCTGCCCGTCCACCACAAAGTCCGGCAGCTGGGTCAGCGCCGTGACGTTTCCCGCGCGGTCCGCGAACAGCATGGTATCCGCCGCCAGCGTCCACACGCCGTCCAGCGCGCCCTCCGGCACCTCAAACGTCCACTGCCCAAAGCTGCCTGACACCGACGCCACCACGGGGTGCCGCACGCCCGCGGGGTCCAACAACTGCGGCTGCACCGCGGCGAACTCAACCGGTTCGTCCGCGTAGGCGGACAGGAACACCGTCATGCCGGGCCGCACCAGCGCCGGCTGCAGGTCCGGCACCACGCCCGGCGCCCGCTTGTCCACGACGATGTTGCGGAACGGGACGAACTCGCCGGTGCGGCCCGACTCGTCCATGAGGTCCACCCGCACGGGTGCTTCGCCATCCGGAATGTCCGCGGTCACCGTCACCTCACCGGTGCAGTCCGTGCGGGTGGCGTCCGTGCACGTGGGTCCTCCGTCCGGGGAGAACGGCGTGTCCCGCAGGCGCATGGCGGGGGGCGCGGCCAGAGGTTTGTTGGCGGTGACGCGCAGGCGCAGCGTGACGCCGGCGTTCACCAGGTGGCTCCCGCCGTCCGCGGTGATGCCCAGCGTGCCGCCGTCAGCCAGCACGCGGCCCAGGCTGGCGGTCTCCAACTGCACCGCGTCCGGGTCCCGCCGCACCGTGCCCACGTCCACGGACACGCGGTTGTCCGCCAGGTCCGCAAAGGCCACGCGCGCCGTGTAGGTGGTTCCCAGCGCCAGGGTCCCGGCCGCCGCCCGCGAGCGGAACAGGAAGGTGGACGTGGCCAGCCCCACCGGCCCTTCCACGAGGTCAAACGCCCACGCCGGGTCCTCCACCAGGGTCACGGACGCGGTGGGCAGCGCGCGCTCGTCCACGGTGAACTCCACCGTGACAAACGCGGTGTCCGCCGCCAGTGACGGGGTCACGTGCGCTTCCGGTGACCCGTCCGGTTCCAGGGCCAGCGCGGGCGGCTGCAGGTCCAGCACCACGTCGGTGGACACGGTGCGGGACGCGTAGCCTTCGTCATCCACAAACCGGGCGAACACCCGCCGCCGGCAGACGTTGGGGGCCGCACACGGGGTGGACAGGCCCACGTCCAGGTTCCATGGGATGGCTTGGTCCGCCGTGCCGCTCAGTTCCACCCGCCGCGTGCGGGGCACCGCCGCGTCCCCGTCATCCGGGAAGGTGGACACGTTGCTGAGGCGGACGTACCGGCCCACCGGTTGCCTGACGAGCAGGGTGACATCCGCGGAGCCCACCACCCCTTCGGACGACACCACGCCAATGGCCCCGTCGTCGGGATCGGGTGACGGGCGCAGGCGGACGCGCACGTCCACCGGCTCGTCGCGGACGCCGGGTTTGAGGGAAAACGGCGCCGAAATCCCGTAGTAGACGACAGGTGCGGAGAAGTCCTCGGCTCCACGGAACTCCACGCTGACCACCAGGCCATCACCGTTGTCCACGTTCTTGAAGTCCAGCTGCATGCCGGGGCCGTAGCGCACCGGCCCCACCGTGCGGACGTCGCTGTCGCGCGTGACGCGGCCCACAATCCACAGCACCTCGTCGGGGGAAGGGCGTTGGGACTCCCAGGTGAAGTGCACCCGGAACGTGCCCCCGCGCGACGTGCCCGGCCACTGCCAGCCGGAGCACGCCACCAGGGCGGACGCGGCGCACATCAGGACGACGCGTGTCTTCATGGCCACCTCAACTCAGTCGATTGTCGCCGCGCCGCTGCCGGGCGGCGGCGGCGCCTGCGTCAGACGGTAGACCGCGAACGCGCCCACCGCACCCGCCACCACCAGCCCGACGAGCGCGGACACCACCACCGCGCCGGCCACACCCACCGACGCCCACACCTGCCAGCGCTGGTACCAGCGCAGCGGCACCGGGATGAGCTCCACCCACAGGGCCGTTGTTTCGGCCGGGTCCACGTAGATGTCTGACGTGTAGTCCTGGAAACCGCGGCGCTGCAGCAGCAGCGTGTGCATCCCCGCCGGCACCCCCGCCAGCGGCTTCATGGGCAGCGTGCCGCGCGCTTCGCCGTCCAGCGTGAGCGCTGCGCCCTCCTGCGCGCTGCTGACCACAAGCGTGCCCGGCAGCTGCCCCTCCAGGCCCAGCAGCCGCCGCCCGGCGTGCCGCACCGCCCGGATGAGCTGGTCCTCCGGGCCGGAGAACGCCTCCGTGACGCGGTTCTCCACGCGCGTCCCCGCCACAGAAATCAGCCGCAGCGTCACAATGTGGCTCCCCGCCAGCCGGCCAATGTTCCCCGCCACCAGCTTCTCCACGCCCAGCGCGCCGCCAATCTCCGCCAGGCACGACGCGTCGTCGCACCCCAGCTGCAGCTTGTCCGCCTGCAACTGCAACAGCGCCTGGATGTCATCCCGGCTGATGACGGACGCTCCCGGCGCGCGCTTGAGCTCCGCGGACAACACCTGCGTGAGGCTCTGCGCCACGTCCACGCCCAGCCCCGCGGGCACCAGGTCCAGGACCGCCAAGGACACCGCCTTGCCGCCCGTGTCCCAGCGCTGCACGGCCCGCTCCTCGGCCCCGCCCAGCATGCGCGGCACCACGCGGCCCAGCTCGGTGGCCAGCTCGCGCGGGCCACGCACGGTGATGGACTCACGCGCCTCCACCGTGCCGTCCGCGGCGCGCAGCAGTGACAGCGACGCGGTGAGCTGCGTCCCCACCCGCCCCACCGACCCGTTGAGCACCTTCTCCACCCCCGCGCCCGACGCCAGCTGCGCCGTGCAACTGGGACCGCCCGCGCAGCCCATCAGTTCGCGCGCGCGCTCTGCGCCCATCAGCTGCCGCACGTCCTCCAACGTGATCACGGAGTAGCGGCCCGCCCCGTGGGCCGCCTGCGCCACCAGCTGCGTGGCCTGCACACCCAGGTCCGCGGATACCCCCTGCGCGCGGAAATCCGTCACCAGCAGGCGCGGCAGCACCCGCGGCGCCGCAACAGACGGCGCGGGGGCGGGTGCCGGCGGCAGGGACGGCGCGGCGGGCTCCACGGCGGCCGCGGCAGGGGCGGCGGGAACGGGCGCGGCACGGTCCGGCCGCCGGCGCGCAGGCGCGGCGCTGGCGTCCACCGCGCACAGCCCCATGACGGCGACCAGCAACGCGCCCCGGGCGGAGGGTTTGGAACACCTATCCATGCACCGCTCCATCTACCACGGGCCCCAAGCTTCCGGCGTGGCCGGGGCCTGCGGTACGTTGCCGGCGCATGAGCGAGCTGCAACGGCGCTACTCCCCGGACGAGGTCCGCACCATCCTGGGGCGCGCCCTGAAGGTGGAGAACCACGACGGCAGCGTGTCCCTGGAGGAGCTGCGGGCGACGGCGCGCGAGCTGGGCATCCACCCGGACGCCATTGACCACGCCGTGGCCGAGCACGACGCCGCGGCGCTGCTGGCGGCGGCACGCATGGAGTTCCGCGGCCTGCGCCGCCAGCGCCTGGCGCGCGCCGTGGCCACCTGGGCGGCCGGAGCGGTGGGCCTGGGCGCACTGGACCTGCTGCAGGGCGGCGCCCTGGAGTGGGCGCCGCTGCCGGTGTGCCTGTGGGGCATGCTGGTCCTGTTCCGCATGGCACGCACCGTGTTCATGACCACGGAGGATGAAGAAGTGGGCGCGCACAAGATGCTGCTGGAACGGACCCGGCGGCAGGAGAAGCTGCTCGCTGCCCGGCGGGATTGACCGCGCGCACCGTGACCCCAGGCCACCGCCCCCCACCCGACGAGCCGTCCCGGCTCGTCGACCTCCCCCCGCAAGCGGGGGGAGGGACACGGGGTGGCGGAGGGACTAGAAGGCACGGCCCATGTCCACCCCCGCCGTTGAATCCTCCGCCGCCACCTGGACCTTCCCGCGCGCGTTCTGGGTCGCCAACGTCATCGAACTGTTCGAACGCGCCGCCTACTACGGCACCTTCATCGCCCTCAGCATCTTCCTCACCGAGCGCGTCGGCTTCACCGACGTCGAGGCGGGCTGGATTGGCGGCATCTTCTCCTCCGGCATCTACCTGCTGCCGTTTGCCACCGGCGCCGCGGCGGACCGCATGGGGTTCCGCACTGCCCTGCTGCTGGCCTTTGCCCTGCTGGCCTGCGGCTACGCGGGCCTGGCGCTGCTGCCCAGCAAGCTGTTCGTGCCCTTCTCGCTGGTCGTCATCGCCCTGGGCGGCAGCTTTGTGAAGCCCATCATCACCGGAACGGTGGCGCGCACTTCGGACCTGGCCAACCGCGCCCGCGCGTTCAGCATCTTCTACATGCTGGTCAACATTGGCAGCTTCTCCGGCAAGACCGTGGCCAAGCCCGTCCGCGCTGAACTGGGCGTGGGCATGGTCCCGCTGTACTCCGCCGGCGCGGCGCTCATTGCCCTGGTGCTGGTGGCCCTGCTGTACCGCCCGCCGGAAACCACGGAGAAGAAGGTGCAGCGCCTGGCGGACACCCTGCGCGACATGCTCACCGTCCTGTCCAACGGCCGCTTCCTGGCGCTGGTGCTCATCACGTCCGGCTTCTGGGCCATCCAGGGCCAGCTGTACGCCTCCATGCCCAAGTACGTCATCCGCCTCGTCGGCGAGGCCGCCAGCCCGGAGTGGTACGCCAACGTCAACCCGCTGGTGGTGGTGTGCCTGGTGGTGCCCATCACGCAGCTGGTGAAACGCTTTGCGCCGGTCACCTCCATCACCGTGGCCCTCACGCTCATTCCGTGCTCTGCGCTGGTGATGGCGTTCGCGTCCACCGGGCAGGCCAACTTCATGCTGTTTGGCCAGGCGCTGCACCCCATCACCGTCATGATGCTGCTGGGCATTGCGCTGCAGGGGCTGGCCGAATGCTTCCTGTCGCCGCGCTACCTGGAGTTCGCGTCGCGCCAGGCACCCAAGGGCCAGGAGGGGCTGTACATGGGGTACAGCAACCTCAACACGTTCTTTGCCTGGCTGTTCGGGTTCATCATCTCCGGCTACCTGCTGCAGGCGTTCTGCCCGGACCCCAAGACGCTGTCCGCGGCGGCGCAGGCGCAGCGGCTGGCGTCGTTGGCGGGGAACGGCCCCATGCCGGCCGAGTACGCGCACGCGCACTACCTGTGGTTTGCCTTCAGCGCGGTGGGGGTCACCGCGCTCATTGCGCTGCTGGTGTTCCGCGCGGTGACGCGGCGCCAGGACGAGGCTGCAGCAGCCCAGTGATCCACAGCGTCCCGCCCAGCAGCACCAGGCCCAGCACCATGCCGCCCAGCAGCGCGGCCACCCGCACCCCCACCGACGGGCCGCGCGCCACCGGCCGGGCCGCCGCGGTGCCGTCTGCCTGCACGGTGTATCCGCGGCTGCGCAGGTAGACGGCCATGTCCTGCACCAGCCCGGCATAGCCAGCGGCATCCAGGGGCACCGCCGTGGCGGTGCGCGCGCGGTGCATGCGGTCCAGCTCGCCGTGTCCGCGCAGGCGCGCGTAGCGGTGCGGCACGTCAATGAACCCGCACACCAGGCTGCGGAACCCGCGCTCCACCGGGATGAGCAGCACGCTCTGCCGCGCCACCCGGCCCACACCCGGCGTGTCCACCTCCAGCGCCTGGATGCGCGGCGCGCGTTTCACATCCCCACCCACCGTGCGGCCGGTGAACGCGCTGGCAAACGCCGCCGCCATGCTGCCCGCGCGGTTCACCACCTCCGTGAGCTGCGGCTCCGGCCCGTCACCGGCGGCGGCGGACGGCTGCAGCGCCGCGCCGGGCGCCCCAAAGTCCGCAAACAGCACGCCGTGGTCCGGGTCATCCTCCGTGCTGGCGTGGGCGGGGTCCACCGGCGGAACCGGAAGGAACGGTGAGGGTCCGGTGACCACGGTGTCCGGGCGCGGCAGCGGGAGCGACTGGACGCGGGCGGTGCGCGGCCGGATGGGCGCGGGCGGGGCTTCGCGGTCCAGCGGCTCCTGCACCGTCGCCACGTCGGCGTCGTCAAAGCCTCCGGCCGGTCTTGGGGGCGGGCCCATGGGCGGACGGCACTGGAAAACCGCGCAGGTGTCAAACGGCTAGGCCCGGGGGTGGTGCTCCCGGTAGATGGCCTGCAGGCGGGCGCGGTTCACGTGCGTGTAGATCTCCGTCGTGGAGAGGTCCGCGTGGCCCAGCATGGCCTGCACCGCGCGCAGGTCCGCCCCGTTCTCCACCAGGTGGGTGGCAAAGCTGTGCCGCAGCTTGTGCGGTGACAGGTGTTTGCGGATGCCCGCCGCCAGCGCGTGCCGCTTGACGATCTTCCAGATGCCCTGCCGCGTCAGCACCTTCCCTGACGGGTGCGGGAACAGCACGTCCGACGGGCGACTGCGCAGCAACTCCGGCCGCGGGCCGGCCAGGTAGCTCTCCAGCGTGGTGCGCGCGCGCGCGCCCAGCGGCACCACGCGCTCCTTGCGCCCCTTGCCACGCGCCAGCAGGAACCCGCGCTGCAGGTCCACGTCGTCCAGGCGCAGTCCCACCACTTCGCTCACGCGCAGGCCGGTGGCGTACATCAGCTCCAGCATGGCGGTGTCCCGCCACGCGCGCGGGTCCCTGGTCCCCGGCGCGGCCAGCAGTGCGTCCACTTCGCGCGTGTCCAGGAACTCCGGCAGCTTCTTCACCATCCGCGGCCGGTCCACGTCGGCGGCGGGGTTTTGCTGCAAGTACCGCTCGCGCACCAGGAACTTGAACAGCATGCGCACCGCGGACAGCGTCCGGGCCTGGGAGCGGACGTTCAGCCCCGCCCGCCCCAGTGACGCCATGAACCCCGCCACGTGCGCGCCCGTCACCTGCGCCGCATCCGTGACGCCGTCCTGGCGCAGGAACGCGTCCAGCTTCTGCAGGTCCCCCGCGTACGCGGACGCCGTCAGCGGGCTGAGGTTCCGCTCCACCCGGATGTGCTCCAGGAAACTGTCCGCGGCGTCCGCCAGCAGCAGTGACACGTGCGGCCTCCGGGCTCAGCGGGCCAGCGCCTGCCGTTCTTCCACAAAGTTGCGCACGCCCTGCACAATCCCGTCCGCCAGCCGGTCCTGGTACTTGGGGCTGCCCAGGCGCTGCTCCTCCATCTTGTTGGACACAAACGAACTCTCCAGCAGGATGGCCGGCATCTTGGCCCCGATGAGCACGTAGAACAGCGCGTGCTTCACGCCCAGGTCCTTCACCTGCCCGTAGTTCTCGCGCAGTTCGCCCACCACGTTGGCCTGCACCAGCTTGGAGAGGCGCACGCTGTCATCCACGTTGGACTTCATGGCCAGGTCCGCCAGGATGAACTGCAGGTCGCTGATGGAGCGCTCGCTGGTCTTGTTTTCGCGTGCGGCCAGGCGGATGGCGTAGTTGTCGTCGGTAATGTTCAGGTAGTACGTCTCCACCCCGTAGATGCGCCGGTTGGGATTGCTGTTGCAGTGGATGGAGATGAACAGGTCCGCGTGCGCCCGGTTGGCAATCAGCGTGCGCTCCTCCAGCGGGATGAACACGTCCTTGTCCCGCGTGAGGATGACCTCCATCTTCAGGTCCTTGCGCAGGCGCTCAGCCACCTTCCGGGCAATCCGCAGCGTCACGTCCTTCTCCCGCACGCCGGAGGGGCCAATGGCGCCGGGGTCCTCGCCGCCGTGGCCCGCGTCAATGACCACGCGGCGCACCTTGAGGCCCGTCTGCGCGGAGATGGACAGGCTCGGGCGTTCGTCGAACTCCTTGGCCAGCGTCTTCACGTCATCCAGCGTGGGCGCCGCGTCACCCTTGCCCGCGTCCGGGACCCCGGGGTGCGCCACCAGCTCCAGGGTCACCGGCGGGGCGGGCGTGTCGTCGGCGCGCGCGGATTCGGTGGGGTCCGCGGGCGGCGGGGGCGGCGGGGGCTCCACCCCCGGCGCCGCGCTGGCCAGCAGTTGCGGCCGCTCCGCGGGGGTGCCCAGCGTGATGAGGACGCGGCGGTTGCCGGCATCATACGCGGCGGCGCCGGGCACACCCGGCTTGAGTTCAAAGACCACGCGGACGGTGTTCGCGTCGAACTGCGCCGCCCGCGCCGCCAGCACCCGGGCATCCTTGTGCGCCTTGAGCACCTTGTGCGCCGCCCCGGCCAGCGCCGGGCGGATGTCCACGTAGAAGCGCGCCGGCACGTTCTTGCCCGCGGGCGCCACACCGGTGGCCAGCGTGACGGCGGCGGCAACGTCCAGCGCCACCTCGGTGCGGGGCCCCTTGGCCGCCAGGCGCACCGCGCGGATGGGCTGCGGCTCGTCGGGGGCCTCGGCGGCGTCGGACTCGGCGGGCTTGTCCGCCGCCGGCGCGTCGGCCGCGCGGGTCCCTGCGTCACGCGCACCCTCCGCAAACTTCTCCAGGATGTCGTGCAGGCGTGCCCGGGACGCGGTGTCCTCTTCCATCGCGGCGGGCTTTTCGGACTTGTCCACGTGCGTGCGCGGCGCGGCCGGCTCCGCCCGGGCCACGCGCTCCGGCGCCTTCTCCCTGCGGGGCGCGGGTTTCTCGGCCGGCGGTTCAGGGAGGCGCGCCAGCAGCTCCGTCACCGCGCGCGCCTGGTCCCCCTTGGGATGGTCCTTCCGGGCGCGCTGCAGCAGCGCGCGCGCGCCCTCCAGGTCCCCCTTGCGTGCGGCCAGCATGCGCGCGGCGCGCAGCAGCGCGTCGTCCGCCAGGGACGAGCGCGGGAACTGCTCCGCCATGCTCACATTGAGCTTGATGGCCTGCTCCAGGTCCGCCGCCAGGCCGGACGCCTGGGACAGGTCCTCCGCCACCGTGGCGGCGAAGTAGGCGCACTCCTCGGCCTTGTCCGACTTCTGCCTGGCGGCCGCCGTGAGCTTCTGGATGAGCTTCTCGTAGGGGACGCGTTGCTGCTTGCGCGCTTTGTCGGCGCGCAGCTCGGCGTACGCCTTCTTGGATTCGGCAAACACGCCCTCACCCGCCGCGGGCGTGGCGGCCAGGACAACCAGTGAAAGGACGAGCGCGTGGACCATGGCGTGTGTGTGCGTGGCTCCGGCCGGCGGCCTGTTGCTCCGCCATGCTCCCGTTGACTCCGGCAGAAGGCAAGAAAACGGCCAATGCAAGGCGCCAGGGAAGGTGGTGATCAGGCCGTGACGCGGTGCGCCAGCGCGTCTACCCGAGCCCCGCAGGGGCGTGGCACCCCGTGTCCGTCCGGAGTGTCTCACTTAGTGAGACACCTCGGAGCCAAGCGACAGTGCGCGCCCGCCGGTAGCGCCGTCAGCCGGACGCCCCTTTCCAAGCCCTACCCGACCCATGCCGGTTGGCGACCCATTTCTCGGGGTTTGGCAATGGCATTGGCGAGGCGGTGGCACCCCGAAATGCCCCCGGAAGTGTCTCATTTAGTGAGACACTTCGGAGCCAAGAGACAGTGCGCGCCCGCCGGTGGCGTCGTCAGCCGGACGCCCCTTCCAAGCCCAACCCTACCCATGGCTGCGGGTGAGCCATGTATCGGGGGCCTGGTGGGGTCAGTAGTGCAGCAGTGCGTCCACCGGGGCTTCGCCGAGCAGCCGGCGGCCGCCCAGCGCATCCAGCTCAATGACGAACATGTACCCCACCACCTTGCCGCCGGCCTGGGCCACGAGGTCTCCGGACGCGCGGGCAGTGCCGCCGGTGGCCAGCAGGTCATCCACGATGACCACGCGGGTGCCGGGCCGGATGGCGTCATGGTGGATTTCCAGGGAGTCCTTCCCGTACTCCTTGGTGTACTCAACCTTGAGCGTGCGGCGGGGCAGCTTGCCCGGCTTGCGCACCGGTGCAAAACCAACGCGCAACTTGAGCGCCAACGGCGCACCAAACAGGAACCCGCGGCTCTCCATCCCCACCACCAGCGCCGGCGGCCCGCCCGCCAGCGCCAGGCAGCGCGCGTGCAGGTGGTCAATGACCTGGTGGAACGCCGCCGCGTCATCCAGCACGGGCGTGATGTCCCGGAACATGATGCCGGGCTGCGGGAAGTCCGGAATGGCGGCCACCAGCGACTGGATGCGGGAGATGTCCATGGCGGGTCCCTGTAGCAGACGACCCCGGGGACCGGGCACGGCCGCGGACCGACCTCCGGCCCCTTCCCCGCGCGATCCCCGCTTGTGTATGTTCCCGCGCCGTGCACTTCCAGAACTGTCCCGTCTGCTTCAGACCCGTCGACGTGCGTATCTACGTGACGGGGCAGAAGGCACGCTGCACGACGTGCGGGAACAAGTTTGTGGTGGAGCGCAGCGGGCCGGGGCGCAATTCGCTCGACGGCACGCAGTCCGAGAAGACGCGCAAGGGCACCCCGGCCGCCACGCCCGCGGTGTCATCACCGGAGACGCGGCCGGACCGGCGCGCCGGCTCCCCGCCCCTGCCGGCCACGCCGCCGCCGCAACCGCCCGCGCCGCCGCCGGCCCCGGCTGCCCCCACGCCGGACACCACGCAGGCCGGGCCCGCGCCCGCCGCGTCCCCGGCGCCCATCATTCCCGGCTACACCAGGGTGGAGATGCTGGGCCAGGGGGCCATGGGCAGCGTGTGGAAGGCGCGCGAAGACGCCAGCGGTGACCCCGTGGCCATCAAGATCCTGGTGGAGCACCTGGCCAAGTCCAATGACTTCATCCTCCGCTTTGACCGTGAAGCGAAGGCGATGGAGGCGGTGAAACACCCGTACGTGGTGCGCATGAAGGCGCGCGGGAGCCACAGCGGGCTGCACTTCATTGTCATGGAGTACGTGGACGGGCAGCCCATCCGGCGCGAGATGGAGCGCACCAACATGCCGGCGGCGCGGGCGGTGGCCATCTGCCGGCGGGTGGCGCGCGGCCTGGAGGCGGCGCACAAGGTGGGCATAGTGCACCGGGACCTCAAGCCGGAGAACGTGCTGCTGTCCGCCACGGGGGAGATCAAGATTGTGGACTTTGGGCTGGCGGCCCTGTTCAGCGAGCTGGACCCCGCGCCCAACCTCACGCGCAGCCGCATCACCATGGGCACGTGGAACTACATGGCGCCCGAACAGCGGACGGATGCCAAGCGCGTGGACCGGCGCGCGGACATCTACAGCCTGGGGGTCATGCTGTTTGAGATGCTCACGCGCCAGACGGTGCAGGGGCGGTTCCTGCTGCCGGTGGAGCGCGGCATGGCGCTGCCACCGCTGGTGGATGAGATTCTCCGCAAGGCGCTCTCCAATGAGGCGAGCCAGCGGCACCAGAGCGCGGCGGAGCTGGACACGGAGCTGGCGCAACTGGAGAAGGAACTGCAGGCGCCCGCGCAGCCGGATGACCCGTCCAAGCGGCGGTGGTGGCCGTTTGCGTGAATGGGGCGTGGCGACGGGTTGCGCCGGCGGCCGCCGTCACCTGCTGACGGCGTCAGGAAACGGAAATGAACAGCCCGATCATGTCGAGAGATGTCGAAGCGGCGAGGCCTGCACTCGCCACGGACGGTGACGACGTAGTCCGATCGGATCTTTGCGGCGGCCACAGGTGCCGCCGCTACCACCATTGACCGGGTTGGTTTTCCAAGTCCTCAGTGCGCCTCAGGAGCGGGCGCCGCCGCCTCCGGCGCGCGGTTGTTCCCGCGGAAGGTGCGCGCCTCCCAGAGGCGCTGGGGCACTTCAGCCGTCTTGGCGGGGCGGAAGGTGCCGCGCCCGCCCAGGCGCTTCACCATCTCCTCTGCCAGTCCCAACGCGGCGCGGTCCAGCGTGGCGCCCGTCCCCAGGCACTCCGCCACCACGTAGAGCCGCAACGTCTTCTCCGCCGCGACCACCGCGTGGTACCGCAGCGACCCCGCGCACACGTGCGGGCGGGACTGCCAGTCGCCCAGGGCGAACCCGTCACGGCTGTCCAGCACGTCCGGCGCGAGGCCGCGTTCCACCACCAGCGCGTGCCAGGCGGCCAGCGCCTTGACCGGGGTGACTTCCGCGGGGAGGTCCACGGCGGCGGCGCCGTATTGGAAGTCCGGGGGTGGTGCGGCGGCAAGGAGCAACAGGAGGGAAGCCAGCATGGATGCAACGGTGACCACCGCCCCCGCGGTGCGTCAACCCCGCGCCGCGGTCCCCAGCCCCAGCTCGACGTAGGAGCGCCGTACGTACAGGGCATCCAGCGTGGCCAGCGGCGGCGGTGAGGCCAGGCCCGGCAACGCGATTTCCGCCAGCGCCCCCGCCGCGGGGAACGCGTTGTGCCATCTCACGACGACGGAACCGAGGGCCGGGTAACGCGCCCACCCGTCCCCCGCGCCCAGCGTGGCGTGCAGCGGGGCGGTCTCCGCGGCCCACGCCTCCGGGGCGGTGACCACGGGCCCGTGGAGGAGTTCATCCGCCGCCGCGTCCGTGCCCAGCCGGTACACGGCCGCGTAGACCTGTCCCTTGCGCGCATCCAGCGCGGCGGCCACCACGGTGCCCGGCGCGGCCCGGGTGGACCGCGCCAGCGCCTGCAGCGTGGCCACGCCCACCAGCGGCTTTCCCCACCCCAGCGCCAGACCCTTCATCGTCGCCAGCGCGGTGCGCAGCCCCGTGAAGCTGCCCGGCCCCAGCGCCACCACCAGCGCGTCACACGCCACCGGCGCCACTCCGGCCCGGCGTGCCACGTCGTCAATCATGGGCAGGATGGCGGCGCCGTGCGCGTGGTGCGCATCCGCCGCGTCCTCCGCCAACGGCGTGGCCCCGCGGCACAGCGCCACCAGCAGCACGGGGCTGCCGGCGTCCACGCACAACAGCAGGGGTTGCGCGCTCATGCCGCGGCGCCGCGCGCATGCCGGAGCATGTCACGCGCGTGGGTGCGGGTGGCGTCCGTGATGGTGAGCCCGCCCAGCATGCGGGCCACCTCCTCCACGCGCTGGTCCGCGGTCAGGCGCGTGACGCGGCTGGCCGTGCGGCCGTCCTGGACCACCTTCTCCACCACGTAATGGTGGTCCGCGTGCGCGGCGATCTGCGGCAGGTGCGTCACGCACATGGCCTGGCGCAGCGCGCTGACCGCCTTGATCTTCAGGCCCACGGACTCACCCACCGCGCCGCCCACGCCGGCGTCCACCTCGTCAAACACGTACACCGGCACCGGGTCCCGCTGCGCCAGCACGCGTTTGAGGGCCAGCAGCACGCGGGACAGCTCGCCGCCGCTGACCACCTTGGCAAGCGGTTTGAGCTCCTCGCCGGGGTTGGCGCTGAAGCGGATCTCCACGCGGTCCAGGCCGCGCGGCCCCACGCGCTTGGTCATCTCCCCCACGTCCACGGTGAGGTCCGCCCCCTCACCCTTCTGGGGCAGCGGCTCCACCGCCACCTGCAGGCTGGCCCGCTCCATGCCCAGCGTGCCCAGCTCCTCCAGCGTGGCGTGCACCAGCTTCAGCGCGGCGCGGCGCCGCTTCTCCGCCAGGTCCTGCGCCAGCTCGCCCAGGCGCTTGCGGGCCTGGCCCAGCTCCTTCTCCAGCGCCTTGCCGCGCTCGTCACGGTTGGTGATGCCGTGCAGTTCCTTCTCCAGCTCCGCCAGCTTCCCCACCAACCCGTCCGCCGTGGTCCCGTGCTTGCGTGACAGGCGCCGCAGCTTCTCCAGCCGGTCCTCCACGTGCGCCAGCTTCTCCGGGTCCACCTGGATGCGGTTCATGAACTTCTGCAGGGACCGGCTCACGTCCTCAATGATCGCCTGCGCTTCGCCCACCGCGCGCGCCATGGGCGCCACCGCGTCGTCCACCTCGGTGAACGCCTGCAGACTGTCCCGCACGGCACCCACCAGCTCCACCGCGGCCTGCTCCCCGGAGTAGAGGCTCTCCTCGGCGTGCGCCACCGCCGTGCGCAGCCGCTCCCCGTTGGCCAGCCGCTTGCGCGCCACGGCAAGCTTCTCCTCCTCGCCCGCCTGCGGTGCCAGGTCCTTGAGCTCCCCCACCTGGAAGCGCAGGAAGTCCTCGCGCGCCAGCGTCTCCTGCTCGCCCAGCTTGAGGCGCCGCAGCTCGTCGTAGATCTCGCGGGTGAGGCCGTACTGGGACGCCACCTCCGTGCGCAGCGCCCCCAGTGACGCAAACGCGTCCAGCAGCTCCAGTTGCGTGTCCGGTTCCAGCAGCCAGACGTGTTCGTGCTGGCCGGTGATGTCCACCAGGCCGCTGGTGATGGCCTGCAGCACCGCCGCGGTGACCAGCGTGCCGTTGACGTAGATCTTGTTGCGCCCGGACCGGCTGACAATGCGCCGGATGAGCAGCTCGCCGTCATCCACGGCAATGTCCTGCTCCTTGAGGCGCTGGCCGGTGCGTTCGCGCACCGCGCCGTCCACGGAGAAGGTGGCCGTCACCTCCGCGGTGTCACTGCCGGTGCGGATGACGTCCGTCACCGCGCGCCCGCCCAGCACCAGGTGCAGCGCGTCAATGATGATGCTCTTGCCCGCGCCCGTCTCGCCGGTGAGCACGGTCATCCCGGGCGAAAAGTCCAGCTCGAGCTTGTCAATGATCGCGAAGTCCTTGATGGCCAGGTGCTTGAGCATGGCGTGTTCCCCGCCGGAGGTTGTCGGACGCGCACGCCCGGTTGCACAACGGTCAATCGGACTACTTCACCAGCCGGAGGTGCCCGCGCCGCGGTGGTGACGGTGCCGGCTCGCCCTCCCCTGCGGGGAGCGGCGCGGGATCCGGCACCGGGTGCAGCGGCGCCTTGTCCCGGGGCGGCCCTGCGGGCTCGGCCAGCTCGTCCGCCCCGTCCAGGAGTTCCGGCGGGATGTCCTCCGGCCACAGCAGCTCCTTGTGGGTGGCCTGGCTGAGCATCCCAAACACCGCGCGCCACGGGATGATGCACCGGTAGGGCACGCCGCCAAAGCTGAGCACCGCGGTCATGCCGTCCTCCTCCACCTCCAGCGGACGGGGAAAACGGCGGGACACGTTGAGCCGCAGGTTGGGGTTCCCGCGCAGCGCCCGCGGGACGTCCACCCCGGGCGCGCGCGCGTCCAGGTAGACCATCGTGATGCCATCTTCGAGCAGCTGGTTGAGCGCGTCGCGCTTGGTCAGCGGCTGGATCAGCGGGCCCGCCATGTCCATCCCATGATGCCGGTTGGCGTTGTGCCGGATCAAGCCGTCCCGCGGATCTGCGTTTCCCCCTCCCGCGCGGGGCGGTGCCTGCGTGTTGCCGGGGAGAAGAAGCTGACCGCCGCGTGATGCCGCCGCGAGCGCCGGAGGGGATAGCCTTTGCCTCATGGGCAGATCGAAACACCGTGAGGAGAAGCGCACGGAGGCAGGCCGGGCAGCGGCGCTGCTCACGCCTGCCCAGCGCCTCCGCCAAGCCGTGGAACTTTCAGACCTGTGCCTGGAACTGCGCGCGGCGGCACGCAAGGCTGGCGACCATGACGATGAAGACGGCTCTGATGGACGACACGCCGCTGCGGGTCCTGGGGCCTGAGGACCTCCTCGTGCTGAAGGTCCGGGCCGGTGGAGCACAGGATCGCGTCGACGCCCGTGCGCTGATGGCGCTCCCGCTCGACGAGGATCGGGTGCAGGCCATGGCCACCCGCGCGCCTGACGAAGAAGCTGGCGGCCTGGCGGCGCTCAACGTCTCCGCGCTGAAGGTCCGGGCCTTCAGGCGAGCGGTGACGCCGCCACCGCCACCCGCGCTGTTGTGGGCCTAATCCACCGGCCACTGCACCGGTTGGGGGACGGCGTCGTTGGGGCCCGCTGGCCGGCCAAGCGCGCCGGACTGGTTGCCCCCCCAGCAATACACACCCGCGTCCGCCACCCGCGCGCACGAAAAGCCACCGCCAGCCACGACGTCCACCACGTTGGTGAGGGTGGGCACTTCCGCGGGGGCCGGAAGGGTGGCGGGACCCTCTTGCCCGCACTGCTTCTGGCCGTTGTCCCCCCAGCACACGACGCGCCCAGTGGTTGTGACCACGCACGCGTGCGAGCCACCCGCAGCCACCCGCCGAGCAGCCACGCCAGGAATCAGGAGGGCGCCGGCGGGTGGCCCCGCATCTTCGCGGGCAAGCTGCTTTCGGTCGTTGGCTCCCCAGCAGTACACCTGAGTCCCCTTGAGCACGCAGGTGAAGTTGGCACCGGCAGCAATCGCGTCGGCGCCACCCGCGGTCGGTACGTCCAGTGGCGTGTCAAACTGCCCGGTGTCGGTCTCGTTCACCTGGTGGTTGCCGTTGGCACCCCAGCATTCAACGCTTCCCTGCGGCCGCCGCAGGCACGCATGCGAGGCGCCGTTCACAACGTCCTGGTACCCCGTGCCGGCCACGTGATGGGGGAGGGGAAAGGCTCCAACCGGTATGACCGCGCCAGCTCCCCAACAGTACACGCCGCTGGCCTGCGCCAGGACACAGCTTGCCAGGCCACCGCCACCCAACGCTGTCACGCCGGCCAGGGGCTGCAGACTTGGCTGGACGACCACGGTGGCCACGGTGGTGTCCACTCCGCACTGGCCAACCTGGTTGCCGCCCCAACACAGCACGCCGCCGTCGGCGGCTGTGGCGCACGTGTGCTGGCCCGCCGCACTTTGCAGCGTCCCGCCCTGCAGTCCGGGAACTTCAGTGGGCCGCGGCTCAACCCCAGAGGCTGCGTTGGGTCCAACCTGATTCAGCTGGTTGGCTCCCCAGCAATAGAGCTTGCCGTCACCGGTGCGCGCACACGTCTGACCGGCACCCGCGGTCATGGCCACCACGCACCGGCCTTCATGGCAGGCGTGCACAGAGGTGGCCCCCGCAGATGAGGACGGCGCGGCGGCGCGGCTGGATGAGACGCCCTGATGAGAGCCAGAGGACGCCACCGACGCTGACAACGCCGCCGCGGACGATGACGTGGCTACCGGTCCGCTGGCGGACGCGGGCTGGGAAGAGCTGCCGGGCGCGGAAGCGCCTGAGGAACTGCTGCTGCTGGCCGCATTCACGCATTGGCTGGCCACACAGGACTCCTGAGGCCGGCAATCCGCGTTGCTGACACAGGCGTAGCGGTCCCAGGGATTGGCGAGGCAGCCCGCAAGCGCCGCGCAGACGACAACCAGCAGCGACACGGCGCGCATCATGGCAGCCACCATGACGCCGCCAGCGCGGCCGCGGCCCCCGCCAACGCCAGGACACCCAGCACCCACAGCGCGGCGGCACTGACCCCCGCCGCGTCACCCAGCACGGCCACACCCAGCGGCACGCCGTGACGGCGCTGGGTTGGCGTGGACCAGTCCCCGTTGCTGAGGTCCACGGCCACCAAACCCGCCGCCACAACGCTTGCGCCCGCCGCCAGCAACCAGGTCCCCACCCCCACCGCGCCCAGGCCCGCGGCACTCAGACGAAGCACCATGGGAGCGGCCGAGCTGGTCCGGACTTCAGCGGGTGCAGCCTTGACGGGGAGGGCGGGCGCTTGCTGCCGTTCATCGCGCATGAGTTCCCGGGCCACGGCACCCATGTCCTCCAGGACGGCGCTGGCGTCCCGGTCCGGAAAGCGCCGCACTGACCGCCGGAGGATCCTGGCATCCCGGGAGCGCACCCGGGACAGACTCAGGAAATACCCGCTCCCAACGACGCCCAGGCTCCCCAGCACGATCTGATCGCGGTCCAGCGCGTTGGCAATCTCCACGGCGCAACTGACGGACTCACACCCGGCGGCCTGACGGACGGTCTCCTGGGCCATGGTGGTCTCCAGCTCGCGGAAGCTCACCAGCTGGTAGGCGGGCTGTCGTCCCGCCTCCGCCACCAGCGCGGCAGTGACCTGCTCACACAGGTCCCTGGTGGCGCCGTCGCGCGGTTCAATGGGGAGCACCAGGACAGTGGTGGGCCGCCACGGCGTTGGAGCGGCTTGAATCACCCCCACTGCCAGCAAAGCGACGACCCATAACATGCAGGGACATTGCCGGGGCGCGACGCCCACGGTCAATGCGGAAAAGCTGCGGGTGACCGCAGCGGCGCGGGCATCAAGCCCCCGCACGAGGGCTGCAAGCACACGCAGCAGAGCCTCCATGCGTCCCGCCAGCGGAAGCCGGGCCGCCGGATCAAGCCGCCCCACGGATCCGCATTTCTCCCTCCCGCGCGGCGCGGCGCTCGGCTACATCGTCTGCCCCTCCGCCCGCACAGGAGATCGCATGGCCCGCGACTTTGCCCATCTGCACCTGCACACGCAGTACTCGTTTCTCGACGGCGCCATCCGCGTGAAGGACCTGGTCAAGGCGGTCAAGGCGCAGGGCATGGCGTCGGTAGCCGTCACGGACCACGGCAACATGTTTGGCGCGGTGGACTTCTACAAGCAGGCCAAGGAGGCGGGCATCAAGCCCATCCTGGGGTGCGAAGTCTACGTCGCCACCAAGGGCCGCTTTGAGAAGTCTCAGCGCGACAGCAACCACCTGGTCCTGCTGGCGGAGACCGAGGAGGGCTACCACAACCTCAAGAAGCTGGTGACGGCGGGCTACACGGAGGGCTTCTATTACGACCCGCGCGTCGACAAGGAGCTGCTCAAGCAGCACTCCAAGGGCATCATCGCGCTGACCGCGTGCCTGGGTGGTGAGGTGGGCCGCAAATTTGCGCGCAGCTATTCGCAGAACGATCCCACGCTGCGCGACGAGGCCAAGAAGGCGGCGACGGAGTACCGCGACATCTTTGGACCGCAGAACTTCTTCCTGGAGGTGCAGCCCAACGGCGTGCCCATGCAGGACAAGGTCAACGCGCACCTGGCCGAACTGTCCAAGGACCTGGGGCTGGGCCTCATTGCCACCAACGACTGCCACTACGTGGACCGCAAGGACGCGCGCGCGCAGGACATCCTGATGTGCATCCGGCAGGGCAAGGCGTTTGATGACCCCAAGCGCCACCGCCACGAGACGGACGCGTTCTACATCCGCAACGGCGACGAGATGTTTGACCTGCTCAAGACGCAGTACGCGGAGGGTTACGAAAACGCGCTGAAAGTGGCTGAGCGCTGCAAGGTGGAACTCAAGCTGGGCAAGTACTTCCTCCCGCCGTTCCCGTTCCCGGAGGGCTTCAAGGACGAGGCGGACTACGTGGCGGAGCTGTCCCGCAAGGGCCTGGAGCGCCGCTTCCGCGAGATGTCCCGCAAGGTGGACGAGGACGCGTACCGCGCGCGCTTGCAGTTGGAGCTGGGCGTCATCGTCAAGATGGGGTTCTCCGGGTACTTCCTCATCGTCCAGGACTTCATCAACTGGGCCAAGCAGAACGGCATCCCCGTGGGGCCGGGCCGTGGCTCGGGCGCCGGGAGCATTGTGGCGTACGCGCTGCGCATCACGGACCTGGACCCGCTTCCGTACAACCTCCTGTTTGAGCGCTTCCTCAACCCGGAGCGCGTGTCCATGCCGGACTTTGACGTGGATTTCTGCCAGGCGCGCCGCGGCGAGGTGATTGACTACGTCACCCAGCGTTACGGCCAGGAACGCGTGGGCCAGATTGCGACGTACGCGGCGCTGAACGCCAAGAGCGTGGTGAAGGACGTGGCGCGCGTGCTGGGCGTGCCGTTTGCCGAGGTGAACGAGCTCACCAAGCTCATCCCCGCCATGGTGGAGGATCCCAAGAACCCCGGCGAGAAGAAGAAGGCCACGCTGGAGGACGCGCTGCGCGTGGAGCCCAAGCTGTCCGCCATCCAGGAGGAGAAGCCCATCTACAAGGAGATCATGACCAACGCGCTCACGCTGGAGGGCCTGTACCGCCAGGCCGGGATCCACGCGGGTGGCGTCGTCATTGGGCAGGAGCCGCTCAACCACTACACGCCGCTGTTCAAGGGCGCCGGCGGCGAACAGGTCACGCAGTACAACATGGACAAGGTGGCTGACGTTGGGCTGGTGAAGTTTGACTTCCTGGGCCTCAAGACGCTGGACGTCATTGACCACGCGGAGAAGCTGGTGAACGCGCGCATCCGTTCGGAGAACGCGCGCCCCCAGGCGGAGCGCGACGCCGCGCGCGCGAAGCACCCGCACGCACGCACGACCCAGGGCGACATCCCGCTGCTCAACGTCACGCTGCTGGAGCTGGGTGACCCGGACACGTACAAGCTCGTGGCCTCCGGCGCGACGGTGGGCGTGTTCCAGTGCGAGTCCTCCGGCTTCCAGGAGCTGATGAAGAAACTCAAGCCGGACCGCTTTGAGGACATCATTGCCGCCGTGGCGCTGTACCGGCCGGGTCCCATGAAGGCGGGCATGGTGGATGACTTCGTGGACCGCAAGCACGGGCGGCAGAAGGTGGAGTTCCTGCACCCCATGCTGGAAGGCGTGCTCAAGCCCACCTACGGCACCATCGTCTACCAGGAACAGGTGATGCAGATTGCCCAGGTGCTCTGCGGCTACACGCTGGGCGGCGCGGACCTCCTCCGCCGCGCCATGGGCAAGAAAGACGCCGCCAAGATGGCCAAGGAGCGCGGCAAGTTTGTGGAAGGCGCGGTGCACAACGGCGTCAACGCCGACCAGGCGGGGAACATCTTTGACCTGGTGGAGAAGTTTGCCGGGTACGGGTTCAACAAGAGCCATTCCGCGGCGTACGCGCTGGTCACCTACCAGACCGCGTATCTGAAGGCGCATTACCCGCTGGAGTTCATGGCGGCCCTGCTGACCACGGAAATGGGCTCCACGGACAACGTGGTGAAGTACATTGCCGAAGCGCGCAGCATGGGCATGAAGGTGCTGCCACCGTGCGTGAATGAAGGCCAGCGCGACTTTGCAGTGATCTACGGCGAGCCGCCGGCCATCCGGTTTGGCCTGGGCGCCATCAAGGGCATGGGTGACGCCGCCATTGGCGCGGTGCTGGAGGCGCGGCAGCAGGGCGGCGCGTTCAAGAACCTCTTTGACTTCTGCGAGCGCGTGCCCATGCAGAAGGTGAACAAGAAGGCGCTGGAGGTGCTGGTGAAGAGCGGCGCGATGGACTCGTTTGGCCGCCCCCGCAACCAGCTGTTCCAGTCCATGGACCGCGCGGTGGAGGCGGCGCAGTCCACGCAGCGCGACCAGGAGGTGGGGCAGTTTGGGCTCTTTGGAGCGCTTACCTTTGCCGCGTCCATGAATGCCGAGCAGTACCCCGACGTGCCGGAGTGGATGGAGAAGCAGCGGCTGGAGTTTGAGAAGGAGGCGATTGGTTTCTACCTGACGGGTCACCCGCTGTGGCGCTTCCAGGCGGACATGAACCGGCTGGGGAGCGCCAGCATTGGCAGCCTGGGGGACCGCGGGCACCTGGCGGAGGTGGGCATTGCCGGCGTGGTGGTGGCGCTGAAGGAGCGGCTGACCAAGGACGGCAACCGCTGGGCCGCGGTGACGCTGGAGGATCTGTCCGGGCAGGTGGAGGTGCTGGTGTTCTCCAAGGCGTACGCCGCCGCGGAAGCGCTGCTGAAGAAGGACGAGCCGGTCTACATGAAGGGCCGCGTGCTGGTGGAGGAGGGTGCGGACGAGAACGCGGAACCGGCCGTCAAGGTGCGCTGCGAGGAGGTGAAGAGCCTGGCGGACATCCGGGCCGCGCAGGCGCGCCGCATCCTGGTGCACGTCAAGCCGGACGACGCGGAGCGCAACCTGCGCGCGCTGCACAAGCTGGCCGGGGAGTTCACGGGGCCGTGCTCCCTGCGGCTGCAGCTGTTCATCCCGAATGAAGGCTACGTGGTCCTGGACACGGATCCCGCGTTCAAGGTGTCTCCCGCCGACGAATTTGTGCAGCGGGCAGAGCAGATCCTGGGGCGGGGGTCCGTGGAGGTCCTGTGACGGCGACCGATCTGGCCCGGCTGGAGGGAGCCGCAGCCGCCATTGTGGGCGCGGTGCTGGGTGACGTGTTGGGACGGCCGGTGACGGGGCTGCCGCCCGCGCATGCCACCGCGCGGCTGGCGTCGTCAGACGCGTCCATCAGCATTGCCGCGCCGCCTCCCGCGGAAGATGAGCCCATGCGCGAGGCGCTGCCGGGTACGCCGTCCGCTGCGACGATGCTGGGCCTGGTGCTGCTGGAAGCGGCGAAGCTCAGCCCCGCGGACGCGGTGGAGGACGTGCTGCGGCGCGTGCACGGGACGGGGTTTGCACGCGGGCGACGGCAGCACGGCGCGCTGACCGGGCCGTCCCCCGTGGTGGTGAAGACGCTGCGGGACTTTGCAGCATCTACGCACGCGCTGTCCTGCGCGGGGGATGCGCCGGATGCGACCATGTTGCTCCCCGCGCTGATGTTGGGTGCGTGCGGGACGCCCCTGGAGCGCGCGGCGCTGCTGTTGCGCGCGGTCAACCGCAACCCCATCACGCTGAGCGCGGCGGTGACGCTGTCAGAGGTCACGCGTTCCGTGGTGGCGCGGGAGACCACGCCGGAGTCACTGCTGCGCGCGGCGCGGCAATCTGAGGAGCGCGTGCTGGCGAGCCTGCGCGCGTTGCCGGGCACGCTGGCAGGCCCACCGGAGATGGGACACGGCGCGATGGCCATGTCGCTGGCGCGCGCGCAGTCTGCGCAGTCGGGGACGGAGGCGTTGCTGCCGCTGTCGCACGACGCGTCCGCGGCGCCGGAGATTGTGCTGTCCAGTGTATTGGGCGCGCTGGCCACCGAGCCGGCGCAACTGGCGCGGCAGGTGGCGCTGGTGCTCCGTCACGGTGGTGCGGCGTTTGCGGCGGCGGGCGTTCTGGTGGGGCTGCACGGCGCGCTGATGGGGCTGCGGGACGTGCCGCTGGGCTGGATGGCGGCGTTGCGGCACGCGGCGCCGCTGCTGGCGTTTGCGCGTGCAGCGGTGGGTGATGAGCGGCTGCCGTTTCCGGCGGCGGACCTCAACTGGGCGTGGGCGCGGGATGAGTTCGCGTTCCGCGACGAGCGCGACACGGCGCGCCGGACGTCGGTGGTGCCGGGGAGGTCGGTGCAACTGGGTCTGTTTGGAGAGCTGGCGTCCAAGGGAGGACGTTAGGCCGTTCAGGGTTCAATCTCCCAGACCCGATAGACCGACTGCGTCTGTGCCAGGCGAGTGTCGTCGGTGGCGCTGGGGTTGTACACGTTGAACGGCCGCTCACCGGTGCCACCGTTGGCAGCGTAATAGCGGAACACCAGCGTCTGCGGACCGGTGGTGGTGTGCCCGGAGAGGACCACCGTCGTCGGGTAGATGCGCGAATGGATGGATGAGCTGGCCGAGTAGTTCACCGACTGCGCGACGACTTCCGTCCCGCTCCCCAGCTTCCACGCCTGGGTCATGGACCCGGAGGCGTCCCCGAACCCGGAGATGGTGCCTTCGATCAGCAGCAGGCTGGTGGGGGACTTCTTGTCGACGGTGAACGACTCCATCTGGTGGCTCGCGCTACCGGGCAACGCGCGCCGCGTGGAGTTGGCGTGCAGCGTGAGGTTGAGGATCTGCCAGTTCCAGTGACCGGTGAGCCGTCCGGCAATGTTCGCATCCCCGGCGATGTTTGTATTCCCGTCAACGTTGGCGTTACCCGCCACATCCAACCGGGCGGCGGGCGCGGTCTTCCCCACGCCCAGGTTGGCCCCCACGGTGAAGTCCTGTCCGGGCACCGCCTGCTTGGCGCTGAGCGCATAAGCCGCGCTGCCCACCTGCTGCGTTCCACCGAGCATCGTGTAATCGCCCTCGGCGGTGGCGTCGCACGCGCCGGTGGCGGAGACGGAGCCGCCCGGCGCTGCGCCCACGCGGAGGAACAGGCTGGGCGCGTCCTCCACCTCCACGCTGAGCGGGTTGGCGGACCCCAGGCGCACACCAAAGGTCCCCGCCGCCACGAGGACCGCGCCCTGGCGCTCGGACCACAGCAGGCTGCCGGTGGGGGTTCCGCCCGCGTCCGCGGGGGCGCTCCACAACTGGAAGCAGAAGTCCGCTGTTCCGTTCACCGGTGCACCGTCACGCTCCAGGTAGCCCTGGTACGGCAGTGTTCCCCAGCTCTGCGCCGCCTGTTGCGCGGTGAGCGCGTATCCACCGCCGGCCAGCGCCAGCAGCGCCACCACGTAACCCGCCACCAGCGTCCGCCTCTTCACGCCTGCCTCCTCGGTCCGTGCGACGACGACGCGTCGCGCACGCGTTTGAGGATGCTCCGCGCGGACCCGGTGCGTCCAGCGCGCCCGCTCAGCCGCGCCCGAGGTGACGCTTGTAGTGCGCAATCAGTCCGTTGGTGGACGCATCATGGCTGGTCACCGGTCCGGCCGCGCGCAGCTCCGGTTCAATCTTCTTGGCCAGCTGTTTGCCCAGCTCCACGCCCCACTGGTCAAAGCTGAAGACGTCCCACAGCACACCCTGCACAAAGATCTTGTGCTCATACAGGGCCACCAGCTTGCCCAGCATGCCCGGCGTCAGCTTGGGGAACATGATGGAGTTCGTGGGGCGGTTGCCGGGGAAGCACTTGTGCGGGAGCAGCGCGGCCAGTTTCTCGCCGGACAGTCCCTGGGCGGCCAGCTCAGCGCGCGCCTCGTCCTCGTTCTTGCCGCGCATCAGCGCTTCCGTCTGGGCCAGGAAGTTCGCCGTCAGCACCACGTGGTGATCCCCCATGGGGTAGTGACTCTCCACGGGGATGAGGAAGTCCGCCGGGATGAGCCGAGTGCCCTGGTGAATGAGCTGGTAGAACGCGTGCTGTCCGTTGGTGCCCGGCTCGCCCCACACAATGGGTCCGGTGGCGTAGTCGGTGATGGTCTGGCCGGACCGTGTCACGCGCTTGCCGTTGCTCTCCATGTCGCCCTGCTGGAAGTACGCGGCAAAGCGGTGCATGGACTGGTCATACGGGAGGATGGCGTGCGTCTCCGCGCCAAAGAAGTTCCCGTACCACGCTCCCAGCAGCGCCAGGATGACGGGGAGGTTGTCCTCCAGCTTGGTGGTGCGGAAGTGCTCGTCCATCTCGTGGGCGCCGGTCAGCAGCTCTTCAAACCGGTCCATCCCCACGGTGACCGCAATGGACAGCCCAATGGCGCTCCACAGCGAATACCGCCCACCCACCCAATCCCAGAACCCGAACATGTTCTCCGTGTCGATGCCGAACCTGGCGACCTCCGCGGCGTTGGTGGAAATCGCCACAAAGTGCCGGGCCACGGCCGCCTCGCCGAGTTTCCCGACGAGCCACGCGCGCGCGCTGTGCGCGTTCAGCAGCGTTTCCTGCGTGGTGAACGTCTTGGAGGCCACCAGGAACAGCGTGGTCTCCGGGTCCAGTCCCTGGGCGGTCATCCCAAAATGCGCGCCATCCACGTTGGACACAAAGTGCGGCCGCAGGCCGTCCTGCCAGTACGGCTTGAGCGCCTGAGTGACCATGACGGGCCCCAGGTCACTCCCGCCAATGCCTATGTTGACGACGTCCGTGATGCGCTTGCCGGTGTGGCCCTTCCACGCGCCGCTGCGGACGCGCTCGGAGAAGGCGCGCATGCGCGCCAGCACGCCGTTCACCTCCGGCATCACGTCCTTCCCGTCGACGCGAACGGGCCGGTTGGAGCGGTTGCGCAGCGCCACGTGCAGCACCGCGCGGTCCTCCGTGCCGTTGATGCGCGCGCCGCCAAACATCCGGTCGCGCCAGTCCTCCACGCGCTGCTGGCGTGCCAGGTCCAGCAGCAGGCGGAAGGTCTCGTCCGTGATGCGGTTCTTGGAGAAGTCCAGCAGCAGGCCGCCCCACTGGCGGGAGAAGCGCGCAAAGCGCTGCGGGTCGTCGTGGAACAGCTCGCGCATGTGCCGGTGCTGCACCGCGGCGTGGTGCTGCGCCAGCGCGTGCCACGCCGGCGTTGACGTCAGACTCTCCATGGTGTCCTCCCTCAGCCCTGCTTTGCGCGCGCTTCCAGTTCATCCACGCGTTTCTGGAGCTGCCGCAGGGTCTTCACGTGTTCATCCAGGTTCTGCGAATGCAGGATCATGCGCGCCCACTGTCCGCGCGGGATGGCCGGCACGCCGGACCACGTCTCACCCGCGGGGATGCTGTGCATCGTCTGCGCGGCCGCGGCCAGCTTGGCGCCTTCGCCCACTGTGATGTGCCCCACCACGGCGGAGCAGCCTCCCAGCATCACGTTCTTCTCCAGCTTGGCGCTGCCGGCAATGGCGGAGTGACCCGAGATGATCACGTTCTCACCCAGCTGGACGTTGTGCGCAATCTGCACGTGGTTGTCTATCTTCACGTGCCCGCCGATGCGCGTCACCCCCAGCGCCGCGCGGTCAATGGTTGTGCACGCGCCAATCTCCACGTCATCCCCCACGTGCACCACGCCCACCTGGGGAATCTTCTCCGGCGTCCCGTCCGCGGACGGCGCAAACCCAAACCCGTCTGATCCCATCACGCAGCCCGGCTGCAGGATGGCGCGTGCGCCCACGCGGGTGCCGCGCATCAGGACCACGTGCGGGTAGACGGTGCAGTCCTCGCCCAGCTCCACGTCATCATCAATGAACGTATGCGGGTAGATCACCGTGCCGCGCCCGATGCGCGCGCGCCCCACGTACGCCAGCGGCATGATGCACACGCCGTGTCCCAGCTCCGCCGCCGCGTCCACAAACGCCAGGCCGCTCACACCCGGCTCATGGGTGGGCGCGGGGTGCAGCACCTGCACCGCCTGCGCAAACGCCAGGTACGCGTTGGGCACAATCACCGCGGGGCACGGAAAGCGCGTGCGCTGGGACTCAAAGGTGCGCGCATCCGCCAGCACCGCGGCGGCGCGCGTGCCGTTGAGCTGGCCCATGTACTTGGGGTTGGCAATGAAGCTGATGGAGTCCGGCGTGGCGTCTTCCAGCGTCATCACGCGCGCCACGGACAGGTCCGCGGATGCAGGATCGGGCAGGGTGGCGCCGAGTTTGTCGGCGAGCTCGGCGAGGCGCATGGGGCGTGCTCCGGGTTTACTGGGCGGCAGGCGCCGGGGCGGCCGCGGGCTGCGCGGGAGCGGCCTTGGGCGCGTTGCGGGCGTCCGCGGTCACCTGCGTGTCAAAGCGCACGGTGGGGCGGTCTTTGATCTCCGTACGCGCATCACCACTCTCGTAGGCCACCACCTTCACGGCGGTGGTCTTGCCCTGCTCCACGGCAAAGGTGTGCGTGCTGCGGATCTTGAACTGCATGTCTGAGACAAACGCAAACACGCCCTGCCCCACGCCCTGGTAGACCACATTGACGTTGAGGGTGTGGTTGCCGGGCAGGATGTTGCCGTCAAACAGGTCAATCTGATCCTTGCCCGCAAACGAGTCGCCCGTCGCGTCCACCTGGTCGCGGATGGAGGCACCGTCCAGGAAGATGTGTATTTCCCGCAACTGGAAGGATGAACCCATCTCATTGCGGTAGACCATGTGCGCATGGCCGGAGCTTGTGGCGCCGGTGACGGCGGAATCCTGCAGCACCCCCAGCTTGCCGGAGACCTTGTCCAGGCGCTGGCCCAGCTCAGCCACGCGTTGCGCAATGGCCTCCAGCCGGGCCTCCTGCGCCTCCTCCGCGGTGAGCAGCTGCGTGCCTGCTGCGGCGGGCGCTGCCTTGGGCGGTTCTGCCGCGCGCGCGGCCTCGGCGGCGGGGTCCCGCAGCACGCTCTCCACCTTCAGGGCCGGCTTGTCCTTCAGCTCCGTGGTCACGTCGCCCTTCTCAAAGGCAACCGCGCGCACGGTGACTTCCTTGCCGCTCTCCAACTGCACGCTCTGCTGGCCCTTGAGTGTGAACGTGTAGCCCTTGAGGTAGCTGAACACGCCGTACCCGGTGCCCTGGTAGACCAGGCTGAAGTTGACCAGGTGGCCACCGGCGGGCAGCCCGCCCTCCTGCAGCACCACCTCCCCGCCGCTGTTCACCGCCGCATCCTGCGCAAAGGACTTGCTCTGCTGGTCCTTGCCGTCCACGGACCACTGCGCTTCCTGCAGCGCAAATGCGTTGGACAGCGTGCTGCGGATGACCAGCTTGTAACGCGCGTCGGCGGCGCCCTGCGCGCGCGCGGTGCCACCCGCCCCCAGCAGCCCCAGCGCGGCCATCGCGGCCGTCGTCACCGCCCTCTTCATCGTCGCCTCCCTGAGCGAATCCTGCCCCCGTGCAGGTGGGCCGGCGGACACTACCCCAACTCGGCCGTGAACACGCGCTCGGCGGGGCCGGTCAGCGTGGCCTCCCCGCCGGGCCCCAGACCAATGCGCAGCGCGCCGCCGGGCAGGCTCACGCGCACGCCCGGCCCGTCCAGGGACACCCAGCCCCACGCGCGCGCGGCAAACGCGCTGGCCACCGCGCCGGTCCCGCACGCCAGGGTCAGCCCCACGCCGCGTTCGTGCACCAGGACGCGCAGGCCGCCGTCATCCCGCATCACCCATTCCACGTTGGTGCCGCGCGGAAAGCCCGGGGCGTGCACCAGCCGGCCCCCCAGGCGTTCCGCTTCCGTGGACTCCGGGGGAGTACCGTCCAGCACCAGATGCGGGTTGCCCACGTCCACCGCCAGGCCGCGCACCGGGCGGCCGTCCACGTCCCAGGTGGCGGCGGCGGGCAGCCCCGCCTCCGCGCCCAGCCGCACGCGTCCCATGGACAGCGTCACGCTGCGCTGGGCGCCGTCCACCGTGCAGCGCCGGGGGCCCGCGTCCGTGTCAATGACAAATTCCTCCGTGCGCTCCCCGCCGGACAGGAACAGCGCCACGCAGCGCAGGCCGTTGCCGCACATCTCCGGCACGGTGCCGTCCGCGTTGGTGATGTGCAGGCGCGCGCGCGCGCCGCCGCGCCCGGGCAGCACCGTCAGCACGCCGTCGGCGCCCACGCCGTAGTGCCGGTCGCACAGGGTGCGCGCCTCCGCCGCGGTGGGGATGCGCCCGCCCGCGCGTTCGTCCAGCAGGACAAAGTCATTGCCCGTGCCCTGGTACTTGTGGACCAGCCGCCGGGTCCCGCTGGCCTTGGGGTGCTGGGAATCCACCATGCCCCGACGGTAGGGATCACCGGGGGCGGGGGCAAGCCGCGGGGCGTTGACGAGCGCGGGCGTGACCGCGAAGGATGCCGCGCATGCGGCCCCTCCTCTCGTCGGTGGTCCTGGCATGGCTGGCGCTCGCTCCCGGCTGCCGGTCCCTTCCCATTGCGCCCGCCGGCGTGCGTGATGCGCTGGATGCCAAGTACGCGGGCGGTTACTTCACGTTGAAGCAGAGCATGTATTTTGGGCCGTTCTGGGACGCGCCGGATCTGGTGCTGCTGGATGCACGGCCGTTCCACTCCCTGAGCTACCTGGTGGTGGGCTCCCGGCCCGTGCCGCCGGGCACGGAGCACGGCATCATCCCCGCGGGAACGCGCGTTCGGGTGGAGAAGGTGGACCTGCCGTCATTGGGCTCCATGGCCGGGCGGCCCAACCTGTCCCCGCGCTACAACGGCTGGCTGCGGGTGCGCGTGAACCGGTTTGACACCTCCGCCCCCGGCTTCCGGGACGGGCTGCACGTGCTGGTGCTGCCGCTGGGGTTGACGGACCTGGGGGCGCTGGAGGGCGCCATCCAGCAGCTGCTGGGTGATGATGACGCGTTCAAGGCGTGGCTGGACGGCCGCACGCCGGAGATGCGCGCGGCCATTGCGGAGAAACGGCCGCGCGTGGGGATGCTGTACGAGGAGCTGGTGGCCGCGCTGGGCCCGCCGGATGCGATGGTCTCCGACGTGGTGCCGGAGGGAAGGCGCGAGGTGGCGGAGTTCCCGCGCTACCAGGTGACGCTGGTGGAGAGCCTGGTGCGGGCCGTGGAAACCCGGCCCTGACGGCGTCAGGCGGCGGTGGCTTCCCGCACCGCGCAGACCAGCCGGTCCAGGTCCACCGGCTTGTCCAGCACGGACGCGCCCAGGCGGTCGCCTTCGCGGTGGATCCAGTCCTCGCCAAAACCGGTGATGAGGAACACCGGGACGCTCCAGTTGCTTTCACGCAGCTCCGCCAGGACGTCCAGGCCGGTGCGGCCGGGCATGCGCACGTCAGAAACCACGGCGTCAAACGGCCGGTGCAGGTCATCCGTCTGGGCGGCGTGGGAGAGCTGGTGCCACAACTCGCGGCCGGTCTTCACCGTGACCACCTCAAACCCGCGGCGCTGGAACTCCTCGGTCAGCATGGCGCGCATGGCGTCGTCGTCCTCGGCCACCAGCACGCGCGCGCGGCGCAGCGCCATGACGGCGTCCTTCAGCGTGTAGTGCCGCGCGTTGCCTTCGTCCGCATTGACCCGGTTCATGGACCACCTCCGGGCCGGCTCCCGAGCACCCACCGTGCCAGGACACCGCCGGGCACCGCGCCCGGTTGCCGCGGCCGCGTGGTGCGTGGCGACGAGAAACCGGGACCCTTGGCGCGGCTTGCGGCCGTGGTCTGCTGCGTGGGCGCGCGCGTGGCGGAATGCCACGCGGGGCACCTTCAGGGGGACAATGCCTCAATCACGACGTCACGCCCGGCGCGGGCCATGGATTCCAGTTCTTCGTGCCGCGCGCGCAGGCGTGCGTCCCGCGTGTCCCCGGCCAGCCGTGCGATGCGGATGCCCTTGTCCAGCACGGTGCGCACGGCAACGCGGGCGCGGGTGGCGGTGAAGAAGTGGTGGCCAAACCGGCGCAGGCGGCGTTCGTCAACAAGAACGCCAAGACCCGGGGCGGTGGGCAGTTCCAGCGTGCCGCGGTCATGCGTCCAGCAGGCCTGCAGGATCCCGTCGCGTCCCTCCGGGGTCCACCCGGGCGGGTTGTACGGGTACTCCAAAAGCGTGTCCTGGCGGAACGGGCTGGCCGCGTGCAGCTGCAGGTTGATGGCAAACCCCACGCCGTTGGTCCACGTGTGCGGCGTGTACCGCGCCCCGGCCTCTTTCACGCGCTGGATGATGCGCCAGGTGTCCGCAATGCCGCCGGTGAACACGGCGTCGGGCTGGTAGACGTCGTAACAACGCTTCTCCAGCATGACGCGGAACTCGGGCAGGCCCTGGTTGTTCAGTTCGCCCCCGGCCACGTCAATCTCCGTGGCCTCCCGCAGCGCGGCCAGCGCGTCGTAGTCATCCATGGGCAGCGGTTCCTCCACCCATGCCAGGCCGGCCTGGTGGGCGGCGTCACAGAACGCGCGGGCGCGCGGCAGGTCCCAGCACGGGGCGTCCGCCACCACGGCCACGCGCCACGCCTGGTTGGCGTCCACGCCCAGCACCACCGCATCACCCACGGCGCGGCGCGTGTCCCGCACCTGCGCCACGTCCTCCGCCAGCGTGGCGGCGTGCACGCGCAGCTTCACGGCGGTGAATCCCTCCGCCAGGCGCGCTTCCACCTCCCGGATGCGCTCCGGGGCCTGCTTCACTTCGCCGGTGGACGCGTACAGGCGCACCTTCCCCGGCTGCCCGCCCAGCAGTTCATACACGGGCTTGCCGCGCGCCTTGCCCACCACGTCCCAGCACGCGGGCTCCAGCCACCCCACGCGCATGCCCAGATACCCCATCTCGCGAATGCGCTGGCGGATGGAGGGGATGTCATCCGCGCGCTCGCCCAGCAGGTAGGGGCCCAGCAGGCTGCCCAGGCCTTCCCGCTCCCGTCCCAGCGCGGCGCCGGCGGTCCATCCCTGGAGACCGGAGGCGGTGGTGACGCGCGCCAGCGTGAAGCGGTTCTCCGTCTGGGGAAAGCCCGGAATCCAGGACGGCCAGAAGATGTCCGGGAGCGGAATGCTGACGTGCCAGAGGTCAATCCGCGTGATGCGCATGTCAGGCGTCGTCACCGGTGCCCATGCCCCAGCGTTCCAACTTCCGGTACAGCGTCTTGCGGTCCAGGCCCAGCACGCGTGACGCCATGGTCTTGTTGTTCCCCACGGCCTCCAGCACGCGCAGGATGTACCGCTTCTCAACCTCTTCCATGGGAACAAGTTCCGAAGGATCCTGCGCCGCCACCAGCACGTGGGAGGCGCGGTAGTCGCGGATCTTCTCGGGCAGGTCATCCACGGTGATGCGGTCAAACCGGGTGAGCGCCACCGCGCGTTCCATGCAGTTCTGCAGTTCCCGCACGTTGCCGGGCCAGTGGTAGGTCAGCAGCTTCTCCGCCGCGGGGCCCAGGATTCCCACCACGTTCTTGCTGGCGCGGCCGGCAAACACGTCAATGAAGTGCTGCGCCAGCAGGAGCACGTCGCTGCCGCGGGCGCGCAGCGGCGGCAGCTCCACCTTGATGACATTGAGCCGGTAATAGAGGTCCTCCCGGAAGCGCTTCTCTTCCAGCAGGCCCTCCAGGTCGCGGTTGGTGGCGGCAATGATGCGCACGTCCACGGCCACCTCGGTGTCCGCGCCCACGGGGCGGACCACGCGCTCCTGCAGCACGCGCAGCAGCTTGGGCTGCGTGCCCATGGGCATCTCGCCAATCTCGTCAAGAAACAGGGTGCCCTGGTGCGCCTGCAGGAACAGCCCCGCGCGCGCGGTGCGCGCGTCGGTGAAGGCGCCACGCGCATGGCCGAACAACTCACTCTCCAGCAGCGTCTCCGGCATGGCCGCGCAGTTGATGGCCACAAACGGGCCGGCCTTCCGGCGCGACCGCGCGTGCAGCGCGCGCGCCACCAGTTCCTTGCCGGTGCCGCTCTCGCCGGTGACCAGCACGGTGGTCTCCGAGTCCGCAATGCGGTCCAGCAGGTCGTAGACGGTGCGCATGGCGGGGCTGGCGCCCAGCAGCTCGCCAAACTGGCGCCCCTCACTGACGGCGGCGCGCAGGCGCTTCACCTCCTGGGACAGCGCGCGGTGCTTGACGGCGCGGTCCAGCGTGAGGGCCAGCTGCGCCACTTCCAGCGGCTTGGTGATGAAGTCATACGCGCCCACGCGGATGGCGCCCACCGCGGTTTCCAGGCTGCCAAACGCGGTGATGACCACCACCGGCGTGTCCGGCCGGTTCTGCACAATGCGCTCACACAGCTGCAGGCCGTTGACGCCCTTCATGTTGAGGTCCGTGACCACGGCGTCGTAGTCGTCCGCCAGCGCCTGTTGCAGCGCCGCTTCCCCGGACGTGCGCCAGTCCACCTGGAAGCCGCGGCGGCTGAGCCCGGCCTCCAGCATCTGGCACATGCTCTCGTCGTCGTCGACCACCAGGATACGTGCGGCCATGGCGCCTTCCGCGGAACGTGTTGCGCCCGCGCTCCTAACAACGGCCCGCGGTGCACTCAAGGCGCGGTGTCAGGACCGCGGCAGGAACACGCTGAAGGTGCTGCCCTGCCCCGGCTGGCTGTGCACCGTGATCCACCCGCCGTGCTCGCGGACAATGCCATACGCAACGGACAGGCCCAGCCCCGTGCCCTCACCCACGTCCTTGGTCGTGTAGAACGGCTCAAAAATCCGGCCCAGGTCCTCCGGCCGGATGCCGTGCCCGGAATCCGTGACGTCAATGCGGAGGTACGCTCCGGGCTGCGCGTCCTCGCCCGGCGGCGGCGTGGCCTGCACCGGGTGCACGGTCACCACCAGGGTCCCGCCGCTTTCCGGCGTGGCCTGGATGGCGTTCACCGCCAGGTTGGTGAGCACCTGCTGGATCTGGTTGGCGTCCACCTCCACCGGCGGCAGGTCCTCCGGGCCCTCCACGGCGGTGGCCACCTGCCGCTTCTGCGCCATGGGTCTGAGGAGTTGGAGTGTCTGCCGCGCCAGGGTGAGCACGGACACCGGCGCCTTCTGCGGCCCGCGCCGCCGCGCAAAGTCCAACAGCTGGCGGATGATCTTGGTGATGCGCTCAGACTGCTCCACAATGATGCGCGCGTTGACCTGCGCCTCCTCCGGCGTGCACCCCGGGTCCTGGATCATCCGCGCGCGGCCCGCCACCACGTTGAGCGGCGTCCCCAGTTCATGCGCAATGCCGCTGGCCAGCTTGCCCACCGTCATCAGGCGGTCCGCGTGGCGCAGCGCCTCCAGCGCCTGGATGCGCGCCTGCGTCTCGCGCTCAATGCTGTCCTGCGCCTCAGACAGGCGGTCGCTCATGGCGTTCATCTCGTGCGCCAGCTCGCCAATCTCGTCGTCCTGGGTCAGCTCCAGGCGGCCGGTCAGCTCCCCCTCGCCAATGCGCCGCGCGCGCTCCGCCAGCCGCCGCATGGGCCGCCCCACGAAGTACACGCCCACCAGCAGCGCGACCAGCCCGCTCACCAGCGCCATGGCTCCCGTCGTGATGCCCAGGCGGATCACCGTCTCGCGCAGGAACTCGCGGGGGGGCGCCAGGGATTCTGACAGCTCCAGCGCGCCGGGCGGCAGCGGGTCCAGCATGATCGGGATGTAGACGTACGCGCGGCTCTCGCCCTTGGCGTCGGGATCGCTCAGCCAGGACACTTCCTCGCCGCGCGCCACGCGCCGCAGGTAGCGCGGGCGCAGCAGCGGGTGGTGCGGGTCACCCTCCGGGGCGGAAAGGGACACCCAGCGGATCCGCACGCGCCGGTGCATCTCCTCGTCGTATTCCAGCACCTGCATGGCCAGGACCTGGCCCTCGCGCTGCCACAGGCGCACCAGCGCCGGCTTCAGTGCCCGGCCAATGATGCGCAGGTCGTCAATCACGTCCTCTTCCAGCGCGGTCTCCTCGCGCGCCACCTCAAAGAACGCGTGCACGCCCAGCACACCCCAGATGCCCAGCAGCAGCGTGAGTGTCAGCTTCCGCGCCAGCTTCATTCCACCACCTCGGGCCGCCCGTGCTGAGCCAGGACCGTGCCACTCCCGGCCCGCCGGCACCATCCTCCGCAACGCTCGCCTCAGACCACCCCGCGGCGGTAGGTCTTGAGCCATGGACGGTGCGCTGCGCGTCACAGAGCAAGCCCGCGCGGACCTGCTGCGCCACGCCGCGGCCGCCTACCCGCGTGAAGCCTGCGGCCTGCTGGCCGGTCCGCCCGCCCCCGCGCCCGCGGATTGCTACCTGCCGCTCCCCAACCGCCACGCCGGCGCCCATGCGTTCTCCGTCGACGATGCGGCCCACGTGCGCGCGCTGCTGGCACTGCGGCGCGCGCACCGCCAGGCGCGCGCGTTCTGCCACTCGCACCCGGATGCGCCGGCGGTTCCCTCGGCCCGTGACCTGGCCGGCGCGCTGCTTGGCGGGGAACCGGCGTTTCCCGGCGTGGACCACGTCATCGTCACGGTGAACCGCGGCCAGAGCACGGACGCGCGCGCGTGGCGGCTGCGGGATGGCGCGTTCCACGCCGTCGCGTTGTCCGCCGCCGGGGAGGTCCCATGCTCGCCGCGCTGCTGATGGTCATGGCGGTGGCGCCGGCGCAGCTGTGTGAGGCTTCCGCGCTGCCGGACCCCGCCGCGCTGCTGGACGCTCCCACCGCGGACATTTCTGACCAGGACGCGGACGTGGCGCGGCGGCGGGCGCTGCTGGCCGCGGCGTTTGGCCTGGCCCCGTGGGGTGGCGCCGTGGTGGTGGGCGGTGCCGCCACGGCCGCGCTGTGCGGGCTGGGTTTCGGCGGGTGCCTGACCGCGTGGTCACGGTCGTTCCAGGGCCAGGCTGGTGCCGGGCTGTCCAACGTGGAGTGGGCCGCGTTGGTGGCGGGCCTGGCCGGTTTGGTCACCGCCACCATGACGCTGATCCTGCTCCCGCTGGCCGGGCCCGTCGCCATCAGCGCCGCGCACGGGAGACGCGCCGGGTCGGTCATCGGGTTGCTGTGGTGGGTGGCCACCGTTGCGCCCGCGCTGCTGTCCATCCCGCTGGGCCTGCTGGCGGGCGTGGCGGCCACCGGCGTGCTGGGGTTGGGCGGCTGCCTGATGATGACGGACGCCAACACCCGCGGCGCCCGGCGCGAATCCGTCTGGTCCTTGTGGTCCGTCGGCGCCGGCCTGGGGGCCAGTCTGTGGGCGGTGGCGTTGGCGCAGTTTGCGCTGCCCGCGGTGCTGCACGCCGGGCTGGCCTGGTACCTGGCTCCCCGGGAGACCCACCTGGCCGGATCGTTTCCCGCCGCGGCCCCGGAGTGACCCGTGGTGGACGCCGCGCATGGACGCACGCCGGGCGTTCACCTACCGTCGTGGGAGGACGCAGAGGAAACCCGCATGGCCCACGCAACGCCCCACATTCACGACGCCACCGCGCTGGCGCACCGCCTGGAGGACGCGTGCCGCGCACTGGAAAGCGCGGTGGTGGCCTACTCGGGTGGGGTGGACAGCGCGGTGGTGCTGGCGGCGGCGCACCGCGTGCTGGGGCAGCGCATGGTGGGCCTGATGGCGCTGAGCCCCAGCTTCCCGTCCTGGGAGTTGGCGGACGCGCAGGCGCAGGCCGGCGCGGTGGGCGCCGAACTGGTGGTGGCGCGCACGGATGAGCTGTCCAACCCGCGCTACGCGGCCAACACCGGGGACCGCTGCTACTTCTGCAAGTCCGCATTGTTTGACGCGTGCGAACGCGCGCGTACGGAGCGCGGCTTCCGCGCCATTGCGTACGGCGCCAACCTGGATGACCTGGGTGACGACCGCCCCGGGCACCTGGCCGCGCGGGAACGGGGCATTGCCTCCCCGCTCATTGACGCGGGATTGAACAAGGCCGCGGTCCGCCGCGTGGCGGCGCACTACGGCCTGTCCAGCGCGGACAAGCCGGCGCTGGCCTGCCTGTCCAGCCGGTTTCCCACGGGGACCCCCATTGACGCGGAGCGCCTGGCCCGGGTGGGACAGGCCGAACGCGTGCTGGTGGACCTGGGCTTCCGCCGCGTGCGCGTCCGTTTCCACGACGAGCTGGCCCGCATTGAGGTGGACCCTGAAGACCTGCCGCGCCTGCTGCAGCCCGCCACCCGGGCGCTCGCCGTGGCGGGCGTGCGCGCCGCCGGCTTCCGGCACGTCACCGTGGACCTGGAAGGCTACCGGATGGGCGGCGCCAACCGCCTGACCGTGCTGTCCTGACGCGCAGGGCCAAACCCGTTCTCCGTACGCGCGTGCGGGCGTGCGCGTCCGGCTTGCAGTAAGGTCGGCACGGTGCGGCCCCCTGGCGGGCCATGGAGCGTTTCCATGTTTGGTTCCTCCCGGCGTGACAGGTGGCTCTGGCTTGGTGTGGCGCTGCTTGGCGTGGTGCGCTGTTCCGGCGGCACGGGGTGTTCCTGCCTGGCCCCGCTGGAGGGGCCGTTCCCGGAGGACCGCAAGAGCCGCCAGGTGATCCAGGCGCGCGTGACGCCGGAGGGGTTCAGCTTCATCGGCCAGAAGGTGCCCACCATCGTCGGCGCCATGGTCAGCACGGACTGCACGGGCCTCTCCGGCGTCAACTGCCCGGCGGCGTATTCGTGCTCCTGCCCAACGGGACAGACCTGCCAGAGCTGCGCCGCGTCCAACCCGTTCTGCACGCTGGCCAATCCCAAGGTGTGCCTGCCCACCAACGGCCAGATGCCCGCGGCACCCACCATTGGCCTGCGCATCCCCAAGCTGGGGACGGAGGAACCGGACCCCGGCGCGGACGAGGTGGACGAGTATGACGTGTGCAATTCGGACACGTTCCTGTCCTGGGACAACTGCCAGCTGTACGCCAAGATCAAGAGCGCCACCATCCGGCCCAAGGCGGGCTCCACGACGGAACTGGAGCTCACCGCGACCATTGACCTGCAGACGCCGGACCGCCCCAACGGCATCCGCATCCGCTACGAGAAGAACCCCACGTGGCTGTGGCCGCAGATCCGCTGCACGCTGTACACGCGCCTGAGCGGGAACACGTCGCTGCCGCTGACCAAGACGGTGACCGGCACGCTCGCCGTCGGGCGGGACGCGCGCACAGACCGCATGACGCTGGGGGTGGCCTCGCTGGATATCCCCATCCAGGGCAGTGACCTCGCCGTGGAGCGGGAATCCGGGGATGAGATTGAGTGCGCGGTGCTGGACTTTGACTTCGTCAAGGACCTGTTGGTGGGCCAGCTGAAGGGGCAGATCGTGGACGCCGCGCGTAACGCCATCGACGGCGTGTTGGAGCCGCTCACCACGCAGGCGTGTGACCCGGACCTCACCACCTACCAATGCCCGCGCCTGGCCAACGGCGAACAGACCGTGTGCGTGCGGTCGGACAAGAAGTGCCACTTCGCCTCGGGCGCGCAGGAGCCCATCCCCGGGCTGCTGGGGATGGAAGGGTCCCTGGACCTCTCCGGCGCCATGCCGGACCTGCTCACGCTGCCGGGCTCCGTGCAGTTCACCACGTACGCCGGTGGCACCCGCGCCAGCGGCACCACCAGCGTGTACACCGCGGCCGGTGGGCTCAACGTGGGCCTGGTGGGCGGGGCCATGGCGCCACAGAACCCGTGCGTGGCACCGCGCAACCGCAGCACCTCCACCATTGCGGACTTCACCTGGCAGTCCACCGTTGCCCCGGCGTCTGGCGGCCCGGCGCTGCCGTATCACGCGGGGTTTGTCATTCATGAGCGGCTGATGGAGGAGTTGCTGGGTGAAGCGTACGGCGGCGGCCTGCTGTGCCAGGAGCTGTCCAGCCGCAAGATCGGCCTCATCAACAGCGGGCTCATTGGCCTGCTGCTGGGAGAAGGCACCACCGTGGGCGAGCTCACCATGGAAAGCCGCGCGCGCCCGGTCATCATGGAGCTGCACCCGCGCGGCATCCCGGAAGCGCAGTACGGCCTGGGCACCACGGCGTTGGACCCCAATGACCCCACGCGCACCATCCTGGATGAACCGCTGCTCACGCTGTTTGTGCCGGACCTGGACATCGACATGTACACCCTCGTCGACGACCGCTACATCCGGCTCATCACCCTGCAGTTGGACCTGCGCATTGGCCTGGGCTTGGAGATCAACCAGCAGAACCAGGTGCACCTGATTGCGGACCCGGTGGACCGCTGGATGACCAACGTGCGCGTGCGCAACGCGGACATCCTCAACCAGACGCCGGAGGCCATTGCGCAGGCGGTGCCGGAGCTGCTGGGCGCGTTTCTGCCGCAATTCGCTCCCAGCCTGGACCAGGTGTTTGACCTGCCGGCCATGAGCGGGTTTGTGCTGGATCAGGTGCGCTTTGTGGGCCAGAAGGCCACGGGCACCAACACCGCGTATGACAAGCCGCGCTATGAATTCCTGGGAATCTTCTCCAACCTCGGTTTTGATCCCACGCAGGCCAGCGCGGAGCGCATTGTGGTGGAGACGCGCGCGGAACTGGCGGAACTGGTGCTGCCCGCCCCGGAGCGCATGCACGCATCCCTGGGCGCGGCGCGCGAGCACGTGGCCGCGGTGCTGTCCGTGGACGAGAAGGGCCCGGGCGGCAAGCTGTTGGAGCACAGCTACCGCGTGGACGGTGGCTTTTGGCGTCCTTACCGGCCCGGTGCGGTGCTGCGCGTGGCCGATCCGGAGCTGAACCTGCAGGGGTGGCACGTGGTGGAAGTGCGCTCGCGCCTGGCCGGGATTCCGGAGTCCCTGGACCCCACGCCGGTGGAAGTGCCCGTGCTGTCGGACGTGGAACCGCCGCTGCTGGAGGCCAGCCGAACGGGCCGCACGCTGGAGATCACCGTTGTGGACCGCGTGAGCGAATCTGAACGCATGACGGTGGAAGTGACGGTCCCCGGCGGCGGGTCCCTGAGCATCCCCGGCGCCGAGACGCGGACGCTGGACCTGGGGCCGGAGGTCCCGGAGGACGCGCGGCTGGTGGTCACGGCGCGGGACCAGGCGGGGCACACCGCGCGCGTGGAGCTGGGCCGCGTTGTGCCGGAGCTGGGACCCATCCTCCGCCCCGTGGAGGACGCCGCTCCCGTGACGGATGCCCAGGGTTGCAGCGGCGCGGCCGCACCGGTGGAAGCCGCGCTGGCGCTCCTGGTCCTGCTGCTGCGCCGCCGTCACTCCGCGCGCTGAAACGCGCGCGTCCCCGCCCAAGCACCGGCTGCCGCAGTGCGTCAGCCCCATTGACAGCGCGGCTCCTCCGTGGGAGCCAGCGCGCGCTTTTTGACGAGGCGGACGGCCTCTCCCACGCACCTGGAGGAACCCGTGAAAATCCTGGTCACCGTCAAGCGGGTGATGGACTACAACGTCAAACCCAAAGTCAAACCGGATGGCAGTGGCGTCGTCACGGACGGCGTCAACATGATCGTGAACCCGTTCGACGAGATCGCGGTTGAGGAGTCCCTGAAGCTCAAGGAGAAGAACGGCGGCGAGGTGGTGGTGCTCTCCATTGGCACCAAGGACACCACCACGCAGATCCGCGCGGCGCTGGCCATGGGCGCGGACCGCGGCATCCTGGTGCTGGCGGACGGCAGCGTGGACCCGGACGCGGCGGCACGGCTCATCAAGGCCGTGTATGAGCAGGAGAAGCCGGACCTGGTGGTGCTGGGCAAGCAGGCCATTGATGACGACAGCAGCCAGGCCGGCCAGCTGTTGGCCGAGTACCTGGGCCTCCCGCAGGCGACGTTTGCCTCCAAGGTGGACGTGGCGGGCAAGACCGTCACCGTCACGCGCGAGGTGGACGGCGGCCTGGAGACCATCTCCTTTGACATGCCCGGCGTGGTGACGGCGGACCTGCGGCTCAACACGCCGCGGTACGCGTCACTCCCCGGCATCATGAAGGCCAAGAAGAAGGAGGTGAAGGAATTCACGCCGGCGGCGCTGGGCGTGGACATTGCCCCCAAGGTGAAGGTCCTCAAGCTTGAGGAGCCCAAGGCGCGCCAGGCCGGCCAGAAGGTGCCGGACGTGGCCACGCTCGTCGGGAAGCTGCGCAACGAGGCCAAGGCCCTCTGAGAGGCTGGGAGAACAACATGGCAACGGTGCTTGTGATTGCAGAGCAGGCGGGCGGGAAGGTCAAGAAGGCGTCCCTGGCGGCCATCACCGCGGGGCAGCAGCTCGCCAAGGGCGGCGCGATGCACATCGGCGTGCTGGGTGAGAACCCGGCGGACGCCGCGGCGTCGCTGCTGGGGTACGGCGCGGCCAAGGTGCACGCGGCGGCGCATGCCGGCCTGGCGCACTATCTGGCCGAGCCGTTCGCCAAGGTGGTGGCTGACCTGGCCAAGGCCAACGGCGCCACGCACGTGGTGCTGCCCGCCACGGCGCAGGGCAAGGACGTGGCGCCGCGCATTGCGGCGCGGCTGGGCGCGGGCATGGCGTCGGACATCTCGGCGGTGGTGGATGACAAGACGTTCAAGCGGCCCATGTGGGCGGGCAACGTCGTGGGCGCGGTGGAGATCACCACGGCGGTGAAGGTGGTGACGGTGCGCGTGAGCGAGTTCGCGGCCGCCGCGGCCGGCGCCGCGGCGGGCGAGGTGGCGAAGTTTGCCGCGGACCCGGGGACGCCCAAGGCAAAGTTCATCAAGTTTGAGGAAGTGAAGAGCGCGCGGCCGGAGCTGACGGAGGCGTCCATCATTGTGTCTGGTGGCCGCGGCACCAAGAGCAAGGAAGGCTACAAGGCAACGGTGGAGCCGCTGGCGGATCTGCTGGGTGCGGCGGTGGGTGCCACGCGCGCCATCGTTGACGACGGCTGGGTGCCCAATGACTGGCAGGTGGGGCAGACCGGCAAGGTGGTGGCGCCGCAGCTGTACTTCGCGCTGGGCATCTCCGGCGCCATCCAGCACGTGGCGGGGATGAAGGGCAGCAAGACCATTGTGGCCATCAACAAGGACCCGGACGCGCCCATCTTCCAGGTGGCCGACTACGGGCTGGTGGCGGACCTGGCCAAGGCTGTTCCCGAGCTCATGGAAGAGATCAAGAAGGTGAAGGGCTGAGGCACCCCGCACAGGCGGGCACCCTTCCTCTTCATCCCCAGCCAACGGACAGCATTCCGCACCGCCGCGGTGCGCCCGCTTGGCGGCGCGCCGCTTGCCTGCCACCGCACGCGGGGGCACCCTGACGTCGGAAGTCAGGTACCCTTGAACCCTTCTGTTCCCTCGCTGGCCGGCACCACCCTCGGAGACTACGAACTGTCCCATCCGCTGGGCGCGGGTGCGCACGGGTACATCTACGAGGCGCGCCACCGGCCCTCCGGGGTGCGCGTGGCGCTCAAGACGCTGCACGCGCGCGTGGAGGATGCCGCCGGTGACCGGGCGCTGGCGCGCTTCTTCCAGGAGGCGCGCGCGGTGCAGCGCATCCGCCACCGCAACGTGGTGCGCCTGTACGAGGCGGGCGAATACCGTCTCACCGGGGAGTCACGCTTGGCGTACTTTGCCATGGAGGTGGTGGACGGGGTCACGCTGGCCCGCCTGGCGGAGACGGACGGCGCCCTGGATCACGCGGCGGCGTGCCGGATGGCGGCGCAGGCGGCGCTGGGATTGCACGCCGCCCACACGGCGCAGGTCATCCACCGGGACGTCAAGCCGTCCAACATCATGCTGGACGTCCACGGCCGCGTGGTGCTCACGGACTTTGGGCTGTGCCGCCTGGCGCTGTCCCCGCGCCTGACGGATGCGCGGATGATGGTGGGCACCATCCGCTACGCCTCCGCGGAGATGCTGGCGGGCGTGGAGCCCGACGGGCGGATGGACCTGTTCGGGCTGGGCGCGGTGCTGTTCAACCTGTGCACGGGCATGCACCTGCGGGAGCAGCATTCGCTGCCCGCCGTGGTGGAAGCCGTGCGCAACGACCTGGACCGCCGCCGCGTGCTGGAGTGTGCCGCGCTGCCGCCGCCGCTGCGGGAACTGCTGGCCCGTTGCGTGGCGCGGGACGCAGCGGACCGGCCGGCCACGGGCCTGGAGTTGGCCGGTGCGCTGGATGATGTGGCGGACGTCCTGGGGCGGCGGCGCGCGGGTGCCGGCGCACTCCCCTCCATCCTGCGCGCGGGGCACGGACTGTCCGCACGGTCGTCGTCGCGGTCCGGGCGCCGGGGGACGCCGTGACCCGGAGCCGCGTGCTGGTGGGCGCCATCACCGCGGTGCTGGTACTGGGCGGGGCGGGCGCCTGGTGGCTGCTGCGGACCGAGGAGGACCGCGTGCGGGCGGTCATCCAGGAGGGCGCGGCCGCAGCGCGCGCGCGTGACGTGGTGCGGATGGACGCCATCCTGGCCCCGGACTTCACCACCAGCCGCGGCCTGCCACGGGCCGGGGCGCTGGAGGCGCTGCGGTATGCGTTTCAACAGCGCTACCGCGAGATCGACGTGGAACTGGGACCGGACCCCCTCCCCGTGAAGCTGGAGCAGCAGGAAACCCGCGCGGTGGTCTTGCTGGATGTCCGGGCGGTGGGGCGCACAGCGCCGGGCGCCCCCGCCGAGGACGTGCTGGCCCTGGCGCAGACGGGCAACCGCTGGGTGGTGCGCCTCACCCTGCGCGAGGACCACTGGCTCGTCGTCGGGCTGGACACCGGCGTCCGGTAGGACGGGCAAACTTCTTGCTCCCGTCGGCCGCGCCGCTATCCTCGCGCGGGGAGTGGGAGGGTGGCGGATGCCGGGCACAGCAGACGGGCGGGCGCAGGCACCGCGCAACGCGTTGACGCTGGAGTTCACCGATCCCGTCGTGGAGCGCGAGTTTGTGCGCCGCCAGGAACGCGATTCCAGCCCGCTGATTGCTCGCCACGCGGCCGTCTCGCTGGTCATCTGGACGGCCCTGCTGGTGGCGGTGTGGGTGCTGGCGCCGGACCACCGCGTGGACGCGCTGCTCTGGGTGGTGTGCCTCATCATTCCCATACAGCTGCCGCTGCTGGTGTTGGCGCCGCGGGCGGAGACGTCCGCGGAGTGCCGGCGCATCCAGCGGCATGCGTTGCTGGCGCACGCGGTGGACGCGGCCGTGCTTGTGGCGCTGGTCCACGTGCAGCTGCGCCAGCCCGCCGCCGCGGTGGCGCTCCTCGTCGGGACCACGGCGTTTGCCGCCGCCTGCTGCCGCCACCGCGCGGTCCACGTGGCGTTGCTGGCGGCCGGCGTGACGCTGCTCTACCAGGCGGTCCTGGCTTGGCAGTGGGGCATGGATGACGCCAGCACCGCCACCACGGCGCTGGTGAGCCTGGCCGCATGGGCCGCCGGCGTGCAGGCGGTGCTGGCCGCGCGCAACAGCGAGACCGCGTTGCGGGATGCGTTTGGCCAGGAGCGCCTGGTGGAAACCCGCGGCGAAGAGCGCGACGCGGAGAAGGAACGCGCGGACCGGCTGCTGCTCAACGCGGTGCCGGCCGGCGTGGCCCGCCGCCTGCGCACCGGCCCCGGCACCCGCACGGTTGCCGTGGACCAGGCCTCCGCGTCGTTGCTGGTGGCGGACCTGTCCGGGTTCACGGCGGGTGGCGGGCCCATGACCGCCGCGGACGTCGTGGAGACCCTCAACGCGGTGTTCGCCGCGTTTGACGATATCGTGGAGAAACACGGGATGGAGCGCCTGCGCACCGTGGGTGACTGCTACGTGGTGGCCGCCGGCGTCACACAGCCGCGCGCGGACCACGCCCCCGTGCTGACCGGCCTGGCGTTGGAGTTGCGGGACCAGGTGCTGGCGCGGGAGTTCGCCGGGCGGAAGCTGCCGCTGCGCCTGGGCCTGCACGCCGGCAAGGTGTCTGCGGGCATCATCGGGCGGGGCCGGTTTGTCTATGACACCTGGGGAGACGCCGTGAAGGTGGCCGGCGCCATGGCATCCCTGGCGGAGCCCGGCACGCTGTACGCCTCCGGGCCCGCGCATGACCTGCTGGCGGGCGCGTTTGATTGCGAATCCCGCGGCGTGCTGGCCGTCAAGGGCCACGCCGAACTGGCCCTGTGGCTGGTCCGCGGCCCCGCCGCCAGGACGACGGCCGCGCCGGGTTGAGCGCCGGGCGGCCCCCGGCTAGCTCGGGGGCGCCATGGCCTACCCCACCCTCACCCTGGAGCACGGCAACGTGCGCGCGGAAGTGGTCCCCCAACGCGGCTGCCTGGTTGCCCGCCTGCGGGTGGATGGCGTGGAGGTCCTGTACCTGGACCGCGCCACCGTGGATGACCCGGAGCAGAGCGTGCGCGGCGGCATCCCGCTGCTGTTTCCGTTTGCCGGCCGGCTCAAGGATGACCGGCTGCTGGACGCCGGGACCAGCCTGCGGCAGCACGGGTTCGCGCGGCACATGGCCTGGTCACTGACCGAATCCCGCCCCGGCCAGCTGCGCTTTTCCCTGGCGGACACCGAGCAGACCCGCGCGGTGTACCCGCACGCCTTCACGGCGGACCACGTGCTGACCGTGCTCCCGCGCGGGCTGCAGATGGAACTCGTCGTCGTCAACCGCGGCAGCGCGCCCCTGCCGCTGTCCCCCGGCTGGCACCCCTACTTCCGCTGCCCCTCCGCCCAGAAGCCGCGCATCCGCACGGACGTGCCCGGCCTGGACCCCGCGCGGTTCCTCCCGGACGCGGAGTTTGACTTTGGCGTGCCCGCCCCCGCTGACGGGCGCGCGGCCTTTGACCTGCCTGGCCTGGGGCGCCTCAGATTGACCCACAGTGCACAGATGCGCTTCCTGCAGTGCTGGTCCCTCCCCGGGCGGGACTTTGTGTGCCTGGAGCCGTTCTGGGGCCCCAATGACACCCTCAACACGCCGCTGCGCCTGCAGCTCCCCGCCGGCGCGGGCCACACGCTCTGCCTGCGCATCGAAGTCGACGCGTGACCCCCTTGTCGACGACAAACCTGCGCGATCCTGCGATCCGGCCCGCCGGGGAACGCACCTTGCCCTCGGAGATCGCACCTTTGACGACGTGGGATTTGACCCGGCGCGGGCCCGCGTGATCAGCGCGCCCGTGGCGACGGAGCAACGTCCAGGCGCGCCGCCAATCCAATGCGTTCTCCACGCGTGATCAGGACGGGCCCGCCAAGCCGATCAAAATCAAGCACTTGCTGACCGCGTGTTTTCAACCATTCATGCATTGCCACGTATGGTCACAACGTGAAAAACGTTTGCACGGCGGGAACTTGCAGGTGCGTTTTTGAGGGCGCACTTCAGCGCCGTCGCGACCACAACCGCTGGGGGGTCCAAATTCGAGTGAGTACGCGGCGTTGTGGATGGGTGACAAAAAAGGGCTTGCCACCCCAGGGGTGGGTCTGAGAAATGACACTCCCGCGACGGTTCGTCGGGGACGCATCGCCGCTTCAGCTCGATCCGGTGGTGGAGGGATTCTGGAGTTCGGCGCGAGCCGGGCACCTGGGGGTGTTTCGCGCTTCGCCAGACGACATCCAGAATCCGCTTCGCTACCTCCAACCTGTTCTCCTGAGGGCGCCCAGTCATGGTCGTTCAAGGCACGTCCAACCCTTTCCGCTCCACCCGCTCCATCACCCCGCGCGCGCGCGCGGCCGTTTCGGACCCGCGCTGGGTCAGCGCCACGGAAGCGGGCTGCCACATTCCGCGCCGCTATACGCAGCCGGGGCAGGACCTGTGGGCCATGGTGGAATGGGACACGCGCACGGCGCTCATTGCGGACGCCACCGGCAAGGCGGTGTTTGAGCAGAAGGACGTGGAGGTCCCGCGCCCCTGGTCCCAGACGGCCACGCAGATTGTGGCGTCCAAGTACTTCCGCGGGACGCTGGGCACCCCGGAGCGCGAGCGCAGCGTCAAACAGCTCATTGGCCGCGTCATTGACACGCTGACGGCGTGGGGCCAGCGGCGCGGGTACTTTGCCACGGCGGCGGATGCCGAGGCATTCCGCCTGGAGCTGGGCTACCTGCTGCTCACGCAGCGCCTGGCCTTCAACAGCCCGGTCTGGTTCAACCTGGGCGTGGAAGCGCACCCGCAGTGCAGTGCGTGCTTCATCAACTCCGTGGAGGACTCCATGGAGTCCATCCTGGGGCTGGCCCGCACGGAGGGCATGCTGTTCAAGTACGGCAGCGGCACGGGGTCCAACCTGTCCGCCATCCGGTCCTCCCGCGAGCTGCTCAAGGGCGGCGGCACCGCGTCCGGCCCGGTCAGCTTCATGAAGGGCTTTGACGCGTTTGCCGGCGTCATCAAGAGCGGCGGCAAGACGCGGCGTGCGGCCAAGATGGTGATCCTCAACGTGGCGCACCCGGACATCTTTGACTTTGTGCGCTGCAAGTCCACGGAGGAGAAGAAGGCCTGGAGCCTCATTGAGGCGGGGTATGACGGCAACTTCAACGTCCCCGGCGGCGCGTATGACAGCGTGTTCTTCCAGAACGCCAACCATTCGGTGCGCGTGACGGACGGGTTCATGCGCGCGGTCAAGGAGGACAAGACCTGGACCACCACGGAAATCACCAGCAACCGCCCGGCGGAGACCTTCCGCGCGCGCGAGTTGTGGACGGAGATGGCGCAGGCCGCGCACCTGTGCGGGGACCCGGGCCTGCAGTTCGACACCACGGTGAACCGCTGGCACACCTGCAAGGGCACCGCGCGCATCAACGCGTCCAACCCGTGCAGCGAATACATGTTCCTGGATGACAGCGCCTGCAACCTCGCGTCGCTCAACCTCATGAGGTTCCGCGGGACGGATGGCGCCTTTGACGTGGACGGCTTCCGCCACGCGTGCTCGCTGTCCATCCTGGCGCAGGAGATCCTCGTCGACGATTCGTCCTACCCGACGCGGGCGATTGAGAAGAACAGCCATGACTACCGCCCGCTGGGATTGGGCTACGCCAACCTGGGCGCGCTGCTGATGGCCAAGGGTCTCCCGTATGACGCGGATGAGGGCCGCGCCTACGCAGCCGCCATCACCGCCATCATGACCGGCACGGCGTACCAGGCCTCCGCGGAGGTGGCGCGCGCCAAGGGCCCGTTTGCCGGGTACGTGCGCAACCGGGACAGCTTCCTGGACGTGATGGGCCTGCACCGCGAGCACGTGGACCGCATTGACGCCAGCCACGCGGTGCCCGCGGACCTGCTGGACGCCGCGCGGGACGCGTGGGACAGCGCCATTGAGCTGGGGGAGCAGTACGGCTACCGCAACGCGCAGACCACGGTGCTGGCCCCCACGGGCACCATCGGCTTCATGATGGACTGCGACACCACGGGCATTGAACCGGACATTGCGCTCATCAAGTACAAGAAGCTGGTGGGCGGCGGCATGATGAAGATTGTCAACGCCACCGTGCCGGAAGCGCTGCAGAAGCTGGGCTACGCCCGCCCGGAGCAGGAAGCCATCCTCAAGCACCTGGACGACGAGGAGACCATTGAGGGCGCGCCGTTCCTCAAGGCGGAGCACGTGCCGGTGTTTGACTGCGCGTTCAAGGCCTCCCGCGGCACCCGCACCATTGCGCCCATGGGCCACGTGCGGATGATGGCGGCGGTGCAGCCGTTCCTGTCTGGCGCCATCAGCAAGACGGTGAACATGCCCACGGACTCCACCGCGGAGGACATTGCGGGCATCTATGAGAAGGCGTGGGAGCTGGGCCTCAAGGCCATTGCCATCTACCGGGACGGCAGCAAGCGCACGCAGCCACTGGCCACCGGCAAGGCCAAGGCCCGCGCCGAAGAGCCGCCGGTGGAGCGGCAGGTGGTGGAACTGGTGGGCCCCGGCGCGGAACGCCGCCGCCTGCCGGACGAGCGCCGCAGCGTGACGCACAAGTTCTCCATTGGCGGGCATGAAGGCTACATGACCGTCGGCATGTACGACGACGGCTCGCCCGGCGAGCTGTTCTGCGTGATGAGCAAGGAAGGCAGCGTGGTGTCCGGTCTGATGGACGCGTTTGCCACGGCGGTCAGCCTGGCGCTGCAGCACGGCGTGCCGCTCAAGGTGCTGGTGGACAAGTTTGCGCACACGCGCTTTGAGCCCAGCGGTTTCACCGGCAACCCGCAGGTGCCCATTGCCAAGAGCGTGACGGACTACATCTTCCGCTGGATGGCGCTGAAGTTCCTCCCCGTGGAAGACCGCCCGTTTGACCCCAGCGCGCAGCAGCAGGACATGTTTGCGCCGGTGCCGCACGCCGCGGTGGTGGAGAAGAAGGCGGACTCCACGCCGCCGCCCTCCTCCGCGCAGGAGGCCCGGCGCAACCAGGAGCGCACGGTGTTCTCGCTGCAGGCGGACGCGCCCCCGTGCCAGTTCTGCGGGTCCATCATGGTGCGCAACGGTGCCTGCTACAAATGCCTCAACTGCGGCACCACCAGCGGTTGCTCGTGATGTGAACGGGCGTTGACTGGCGCTCCCGCCCCTTGTGGCTGGCCTGATTGCTGCTAGATGGGGCCGCGGGTCCGGGCCGTCGTCAGCGCCCGCACCGGGAGTGCCGCTTGGAATCCTCGGAACAGAAGGGCCAGAAGCCCCGCCCGCCGCCTGGTCCCCTCCCCGCCCACGTGGCGATCATCATGGATGGGAACGGACGGTGGGCGCAGCAGAAGAGCCTGCCGCGCGTGCTGGGCCACCGCGAGGGGGCCCGCAGCGTGCGCCGCATTGTCACCTACGCGCGCGAGATTGGCATCCGTTACCTGACGCTGTACGCGTTCTCGACGGAGAACTGGGGGCGGCCGGAGCTGGAGGTGGGCGCGCTGATGATGCTGCTGCGCGACTACCTGGAGGACGAGCGGCCCACCATTCTCAAGAACAACATCAAGCTCAGCACCATTGGCGCCACCGAGCGGCTGCCGGGCTACGTGCGGGACCCGCTGGTGGAGCTGATGCGGGACAGCAGTGACAACACGGGCATGACGCTGACGCTGGCGCTCTCCTACAGCGGGCGCGAGGAAATCACCCGTGCCACGCGCGCGCTGGCTGAGCAGGTGGCCCGCGGCGAGCTCAAGCCGGAGAGCATCACCGCGGACATGGTGGCCAACCGGCTGGACACCGCGGGGATGCCGGACCCGGACCTGCTCATCCGCACGTCCGGGGAGCTGCGCATCTCCAATTTCATGCTGTGGCAGCTGGCGTACACGGAACTCTACATCACGCAGACCCTGTGGCCGGACTTTGATGAAAGCACGCTCAACGAAGCGCTGCGCGCCTACCAGGGACGCACGCGGCGTTTTGGCAAGACCACCGAACAGGTCCTTCCCCCCGACGCCAGCCGCCCCGCCCCCACCCGCTGAGGACTCCCCATGGCCGGCTTCTTCAACCGGAACCTGATGCTCCGCATTGCCACCGCGGTCGTCGGGCTGCCGGTGCTGATTGCGTTTCTGGAACTGGGCGGCTGGTACGTGAGCGTGGGGCTGCTGGTGGCCACCGCGCTGTCCGCCACCGAGTACTTCCTGGTGCAGGCCAAGGGTGACCGCCCCACGCAACTGGTGGGCATTGCCGCGGCAACCGCGCTGGGCGCGCTGAGCACGTGGGGCCCGCTGATGCCCATCCATGACACGCGAGCGGTGTCTGCGGGCCTGCTGGTGCTGATGTGCGTGCTCATGTTCATTGCCGCGTTCTTCCTGGTCCACACCGGGGACATGGCAAGCGCGTGGCCGCGGCTGGCCATGCTGGTGGGCGGCGCGCTGTACACGGGGCTGCCGCTCACCTTCCTGGCCCGCGCCCGCGAGCTCCCCGACGGGCGCCTGTGGTGCTACCTGCCCATGGTGCTGACGTGGGGGAATGACACGTTTGCGTATTTCTGCGGGCGCCTGTTGGGGAAGCACAAGATGGCGCCGCACATCAGCCCGGGGAAGACGTGGGAGGGCTTTGGCGGCGCGCTGCTGCTGACGGTGGGGACGGCATTTGCGTGGCGGGCGCTGGCGCAACCCGCCTTCACGGTGGCGGACTGTGTGGCATTGGGCGTGTGCATCAGCGTGCTGGGCCCCATTGGGGACCTCACGGAGAGCGTGTGGAAGCGCTCCAACGGCATCAAGGACTCCGGCAACCTGCTGCCCGGCCACGGGGGCCTGCTGGACCGCATTGACGCGCTGATGTTCACCGCGCCGTTCCTCTACTTCTACGCGGCGTTCATGCATCCCTGGAACGCGCTGGGGAACTGACCATGGCGGGATACTCGGGGACGCCGCTGCCCAGGAAGCTGGGCATCAAGGACGGGCACCGCGTGTTGTTCTTGGGCGCACCGGCGGGGTTTGCGGACACGCTGCAACCGCTGCCGGACGGCGTCACCCTGCTGACCCGCGCGGGCACCGGCCCGTATGACGTCATGGTGGCGTTCCTCAAGACGCGCGTGGAGCTGGCGGCGGCGGTGGACAACCTCAAGCCGCGCATGGATCCGGCCGCGGGCCTGTGGGTGGCGTGGCCCAAGAAGGCCAGCGGCGTGGTCACCGAGCTGACCGAGGACCTGGTGCGCCTGGCCGGCCTGGAGGCGGGGCTGGTGGACAACAAGGTGTGCGCCATTGACGAGACGTGGAGCGGCCTGCGGCTGGTGGTCCGCAAGCGGGACCGCCCCAGGCGGTGAGGTGGCGCGCCCCGCATGGTGCGCAGGTCACCGCGCGAGATGGATCCGCCGCACCAGCCCGGCGGCAACCTGGCCGGGCAGCAGCACCTCATCCACGGCGCCGCGGCGGATGGCGCTGGCAGGCATGCTGGAGACCACGCAGGTGGACGGCTCCTGGGCCACCGTGAAGGCACCGGCCGCCCGCAGCGCGGCCAGTCCGGCCGCGCCGTCCTCGCCCATCCCCGTGAGCAGCACGCCCACGGCGGACCGCGGGAGGGCGCGGGCCGCGGTCTCAAACAGCACGTCAATGGACGGGCGGTGGAACCCGCGCGGCGGACCCACGCCGGGCCGCACGCCGGACCCCACCAGCTCCAGGTGCGCGTCGTCAGGAGCCAGGTAGACGCGGCCGGGCTGCAACAGCGTGGGCTGCTGCACCACCTCCACCAGCTGCCCCGTGGTCTCGCGCAGCCACTGCCCCAGCGCCACCCCAAAGCCCTGCGCCACGTGCTGCACAATGACCACGGGCGCACCAAACGGGCGGGGAAGCTCCCGCAGGATGGACTGCAGCAGCGGCGGGCCACCGGTGGACGCGCCCAGCAGGACCAGGCCGCCCTGGGCGCGGGTGGGCGGGGGCGCGGACGCCGGGGCGAGGGGCGGCACGGCCCGCCGCCGCGTCACCAGCGGCACGGTGGCCAGCGCGCCCAGGACGCGCACCAGTCGGCGGCGGGCGTCTTCGTAGTCCGGGTGCGTGGCGGCCACCGGGCGGGCCAGCACGTCCAGCGCGCCCGCCTCCATGGCGCGGAAGGCCAGGCCGGGTTCGCTGACCGACAGGCTGGTGACCACGACGACGGGAACAGGGCGGGCGGCCATGATCCGTGCGGTCAGCTCCACGCCGTCTTCCCGGCCCAGGTGCACGTCCATGGTGACCAGATCCGGGCGCACCGCTTCCAGCCGCTCCAGCGCTTCGTCACCGTTGCGGGCCTCCGCCACCACCCGCAGGGGACTGCCGGGCGCCTCCATGGCGCGGCGCAACGCGGCGCGCGCGGTGGCCGAGTCATCCACGATGAGCACGGTGAGTGGAGGAGACGGCATGGGAGCGTCCAGGGAAGCGCGGCTCCCGTTCACAGCAGGCGCCGGACGGCGTCCAGCAGGCTGCGCTGCTCAAACCGGCCCTTGATGATGTACTCGTCCGCGCCGGCGGCGGCGCCCGCCGCCACGTCCTCCGGCCGCTCCAGGCTGGTCACCAGGATGACGGGGAGTGCGCGGGTGGCGTCCCGGCCGCGCAACGTCCGGGTGAGCTCAATGCCATCCAGCCTGGGCATCTCCACGTCGCTGACCACCAGGTCGTAGGAACCGGTCTCCAGCGCCGCCAGCGCCTCCGCGCCGTTGACGGCAACGGCCACCTGGTAGCCGGCGGCGTTGAGGATGTTGCGCATGAGCGTCCGGCTGGTGTGCGAATCATCCACGACGAGGATGGACCTGCTGCTGCGTGCCTCCGGCAGCTTGGGCGCGTCCCCGCTGGTCTCCCGGGCGCCGGCGGAGAACAGGTGGCCCACGTCAACCACCCCCGCCACGGTGCCGTCACCCAGGACCACCGCCCCGGCAATGCCGGGCACCCGCCCCACGTTCCACGGCAGGCGCTTGGTGACAAACTCGGCTTCACCCAGCAGGCGGTCCACCACCAGGCCCAGCTCGCGGTGGCCGTCCGTGACCTGCACAACCACGAGCAGCGCGGGATCCGGGCCGCGCGGGGCGTCCATCACGCTGCTCAGCCAGCGCAGGGGCAGCGGTTCACGCCCGTCGCGTTCCACCACCGTGGCGCCGTTGGCGCGGGACACCCGCTCGGCCGGCACGCGCGTGGTGCGGGCAATGGCTGCCAGGGGCAGCGCGTACTGCTCCTGGCCCGCTTCCACCAGCAGGCCTTTGGTGGACACCAGGCTGGCGGGCAGCGTCAGGCGCACCGTGGTGCCGCAGCCCCCGGGGCCCGGCTCCACCGTGACGGTGCCGCCAAACTCGGTCACCCGGCTGCGCACGACGTCCAGCCCCACGCCGCGGCCGCTCAGGCGGCTGACCTGGGTGGCGGTGGAGAAGCCGGGCGCAAACAGCAGCCCCACCAGCAGCGCGCGGTCCGCGGTGCTGGCGGCGGAGGCGTCCAGCAGCCCGCGCTCCACGGCGCGGCGGGCCACCGCGGTGAGGTCCACGCCACGCCCGTCGTCACTGATCAGGATTTCCAGCTGCGTTCCCACGGAGCGCGCGCGCACGGTCACCGCCGCAGTGGGGCTCTTGCCGGCCGCCTGCCGTTCCGCCGGGGGCTCCACGCCGTGGTCCAGGGCGTTGCGGAGCAGGTGCATCAGCGGGTCACGCATTCCATCAAGGATCTGCCGGTCAATCTCCAGGTCACCCACGTCCGCGGTGAACTGCACCTGCTTGTTCACCTGTTCGGCAATCTCAAACACAATGCGCCGCCACAGCGGCACCACGCGGGCCAGCGGCTGCATGCGGAGCGTCTTGATGGCGGTCCCAAAGCTGCCGGTGAGCTGCCCCAGGTGGCGCAGCTGCTTGCGATCCAACTGGACCAGGGCGTCCAGCTGCCGGGCCACGGGCGCCAGGGCCCGCCGCGAGGGTTCGGGCATTCCCTTGAGCGCGTCCTGGAAGGACTCCGCCAGGCCCTCCCAGCGCGCGTGGCTCGTGGTGCGCTGGCTCAGCAGGGCCAGGTACTCGCCGCCGAATCCCATGAGCCGGTCCAGGCGGTCGGTGTCCACCCGGACCAGCGCGCGGGCGCCAGCCGCCGGCTCGGCCGGGGCCGGTTCTGCGGCGGGGGTTGCCCCGGAGGCGGGCGCGGGCTGCACCGGTGAGGTGGACGCGCGGCGCTCCGCCACGCGCTGGACCAGGTCCAGCGCCGCATCCTCCACGGGATTGCCGTCCGTCAGGCCCTGGATGAGCGTGGCGCCACGGCGCAGCTCCGCCAGGAACTCCGCGGTGGGCTGCTGCACGGCGTCACGCAGCGGGACCAGGGCGTCCTCCAGCGCATGCGCCAGCAGCTCGGTGGTCCCGTGGCCCACGGCGCGTGCCGCGCCCTTCACGTTGTGCACAATCCGGAACGCGCCCTGCAGCCGGTTGCGGAGTTCGCCGTGGCTGGGCTTCAACGCCAGCGCATCCAGCAGCTGGTGGAACTCGTCCAGCGCCTCGGCAACCTCCTCACGGAAGGTGGCAAGCAGGTCCTGGTCGGTGGGCAACATCGGCATCTCAGGCTCGGATGAGGTCGGCGTGGTTGAGCAGCGCCCGCAGGTCAAGGATGGCCATCAGGTCGTGGGTGACCGCCTGGATGGGCCGGTTGTCCACCCGCTCCGGCGGGGCCGCCGGCAGCTCGTCCGCGTAGACGTCACGGAAACCCAGCACGCGCTCCACGCCCAGGCCCAGCGCCCCGGCGGATCCCTCCACCAGGACCAGGCAGCCGCGTTCCGCCGAGCGCGCCATCCCGAACCAGCTGGCAAGATCGACGACGGCCACCAGTTCGCCGCGGATCTGCGTCATGCCGCGCATCCACGCGGACATCCGCGGCAGGCGCGTGACCGGCGGCATGGGGATGATCTCCAGCGTGCCCTGCGCCGGAATGCCAAAACGCTCTCCGCCCACGGAAACCACCGCAACCCGGTCAGCCACGCGGCGCACCACGTTGCCGGTCCCGCGCCGCGCCAAGCGCTCCTGGCGGCGCTGGAGGATGGCCCGGTCCTTGTCCGTCAGGGCGTTCATGAAAGGCTCTCCCTCAGGAAGCGCGCCGAGTCGGCGAGTTCCTCGACGGTGGTCTGCTGGTCTTCCACGCGCTCAGCCGCGCCACGCGCCGCGAGCTGGCGCTCCACGTCCAGCAGCATCTGCCGTGCCCGGGCCCGGTCACCCGCCGCGGCCAGCGCCGACGCGTACCAGTAGCGGTGCAGCATCCCGCCGGGAGCCAGGTAGACGGCACGCCGCAGCGCGGACGTTGCCTCGGTGAGCTCGCCGGTTGCCACATGCAGCTGTCCACACAGCAGGGCCACGTCCGCGGACAGCGGGTCCGTGAGGGCCGCGCGGGAGACCAGGGCCAGCGCTTCCGCCAGCTCGCCACGGTCAGCCAGCCGCCGGGCCTCCGCCAGCGCGAGCGCCACCCCTCCGCCCGGCGGCGGTGCGTCCGGCGCGGGCGTGGCTGCCACCCGGGTCACCGGCGCCGGAGGCGGGACCTTCACGTCGTGGCGTTGCGGCGGCGCGCCCGGCACCGGGCCTGAGGGCGGCGGCGCCACGGGCAGCCGGGCATCGTCGTCAGCCGGGCGGAAGGCCGCCACTCCGGGAGCGGCTACCCGCGTGAACAGCTCGCGCGGGGGGAAGGGGTCCGCGCTGGCCACGTAGAGGGTGCCGCCGGGACGCATGACCCGCCGGAACTGCCGGTACAGCTGCGCCAGCGCATCCGCCTCCAGGTAGATGGCCACGTTCCGGAAGAAGATGACGTCCACGGAACCGCTGGCCATGGTTGCGGCATGCTGAGCGAGCCCGCTGCGGTGCCAGGCAATCCGTTCCAGCAACCGTGGAGCCACCTGCCACGCGTTGGGCTGCAGCGGGAGGAAGTAGCGTTCGCGCAGCTCCGTGCCGACGCCACGGAAGGACCACGCCGAGTAGATGCCGGCCCGTGCTTTTGCCAGCGCGTCGGAGTTCACGTCGGTGGCCAGGATGCGCACCCGCGCCGGTGCCGCCGCACCCAGGCGGCGGTCCAACTCCATGGCAAGGGTGTACGGCTCCTCGCCGCTGGCACAGCCGGCGGACCAGACCACGCACGGCTCCTCCGCGGAACGCCCGGCCAGCAGCGCGGTGATGATTGAGACCGCATGCTGGATGTCACTGGGGTGCCGGTAGAAATACGTCTCACCGACGGTGACCAGCCCGGCCAGCTCATCCAGCAGGTGGGGCTCCGCGTCCAGCCGGCCGTGGAGCGTCCCCGCATCCAGGCCGTGCCGGCGGCATACTTCCTCCACGGCGCGTGACAGCTCCCTTGACCAGCTGGGGCGTGCGGAGAACCCGTAGGCCGCCTGCAGCCGTGCGCCCAGGCCCGCCGCGCTCATGCGGTCACCGGCGCCTTGTCCGCCACCGGGCCGTCCCCCGCGGCTGCGGGCACGTCAGAACTGGCAACCAGGACGGCCAGGCTGAACAGGAGCAGCGGCCGCGGCGCGCACGCCACCACGCCAGCCAGATAGGGCCCCATGGGGACACCCGGCGCCGGCGCGGCAACCTGGGCGGGGTCCACGCGCTCCAGGCCAATCACGTCCTGGACCAGCAACCCCACCGGCGCGCCCCGATCCGTGGACAGGATGATGAAGTCACCCATGAGCGGTGCACGCGCGCGCCGCCGGATGCGGGCCTCCACGTCAATCACCGGCACGTGCCGGCCGTTGATGCCCAGCAGGCCGCTCACCCACGGGGGGGCCTCGGGCAACAGACCCAGCTCCACCCGCGGCAGCACCTCGCGCACCTCGTCCAGCAGGAAGGCAACGTGCTCGCCGCCCACCACGCAGCGGAGCACGTCAAAAGGCTCCGCGGGCAGACCGGTGGGCTGCTCGGCGCCTGCGAGCCGCCGCTGCAGGTCGTAGAGCTGCTGGCGCAGCGCCTCCACTTCTCTCCGAAGATCGCCGTCCACGCGCGTCTCCTGTGCCGTGGCCCACCCGGCCCGGGTCAGGCAGCCCTGGGGCCCTTGCCCGCCCCGTCGAGGATCCGGTTGATGGTGGCGCGCAACTCGCGCTCCGGGGTCCCCTTGGGCAGCACGCCCGCCGCGCCAATCTCCTTGGCCGCCGCCTCCAGCCGCGCCATGGGCTGGGACGAATGCAGCAGGATGGGCGTGGGCCGCGACTCGCACTTGCGGACGAAGTGCGCGAACGCGACGCCGGAAAGTGCGGGCATTTCCAGGTCCAGGATGATGGCGTCCGGCTGCTGGCTGCGCATGAAGCTCGGGAGGTCCGCAAAGTTCTTGAGGTCGCAGACCACGTGGTCATCCCGCGCAAGGATGTTGGCCAGTGACTGGGTGATGGTGGGACTGTCGTCGACGATGAGAATGCGTGCCATCATGCGTGTTCCTCCGCGTCCCTTCACGCGCTGCGGGTCAGACGGTATTCGCCGGCCAGTGCGCGCATGCGGCCGCCCACCTCCGCCAGCGCCGCGGCCGCCGCTTCAAGCTGGCGCACCCCGCTCAGGTTGTCCTCGCCGGACTTGCGGACGTCCTCAATGGCCTGGGCAATCTGCCCAATGCCGGCGGCCTGCTGGCTGGCGGCACCGGCAATCTGGCGCGCCCGGTCCGTGCTCTGGTCCAGCACCGCCGCCAGCTCCTCCACAACGGTGCGCACCGACTCAATGGCGCCGCGCCCGTCCTGCGAGCGCTTGGTGCCCTCCTCCGCCGCCATCACCAGGCCCTCGGTGGCCTTCTGGATCTCCGTCAGGATGCTGCGGATCTGGTGCGTGGCGCGCTTGCTCTGCTCCGCCAGGCTGCGCACCTCGCTGGCCACCACACCAAAGCCCCGGCCGCCCTCGCCCGCCTTGGCCGCCTCAATGCTGGCGTTCACCGCCAGCAGGTTGGACTGCTCGGCCAGGTCATTCACGCTCTCCACAATCTCGCCAATCTGCAGGTTCTTCTCGCTGAGCTGGAGGATGCGCGAGGCGATGGCCTCCACGCGACTCCCCACCACCTCCGTCATGCGCACCGCCTGGGTGATGGCATCCAGGCCGCGGCGGCCGCTGGCCACCGCTTGCTCCGCCGCCTGCTCCACCTGCCGCGCAGCCACGGCGGCCGCCTCGCTGGTCTGGCGGATCTCCGCCACGGTGGTGCTCACTTCCGCCACCGCCGTGGCCTGCTGCTGCGCGCTGGCGGAGTACTGCCGCGCGGTGGCCGTCACCTGCGCGGAGTTGGCGGCCAGGTCACCGGCACCGCGCTGCATGTTCTCCATGGCCCGCCGCAGGTTCTCGCGCATGCGGAGGAACGCCTTGCGCAGGACGCCAATCTCGTCGGCGCGCTCGTCGTCCTCCAGTTCCTCGCGCTCCACCACCAGGTTGCCCTCCGCAATGCGGCCGGACAGGGTGGCCACCTCAACCACCGGCCGCGTGATGGAGCGCGCAAATACCAGTCCAATGATGACGGACAGGATGACGGCCAGCAGCGCGGCAAGGGACAGCCACCACAGGTATTCGGCGCCGTCGCTCCGGAGCGTGGCCACCTCGCGCTCAATGGTCTGCTGCAGGAGCCCCTCCGCGTCGTCCGCCACCGCCTCAAAGCGGGCAAACTCGGCGTCAAACGCATCATCCGCCTTGGAGCCGGGCGCACTCCCTTCCGCCCGGTGTTCCACGCGCGTGCGCCCCGCGGCCTCAATCGCCACCAGGCGCTCACGCACCCGCTCCAACCTTTCACGCACCGCCGGGTCGGTGACCGCCTGGTAGACGCCCTCCCTGTTCTTGCCCCCGTGCAACAGGGCGTCCACGTACCACCGCGCTTCTTCAAACGACGCCCACACCTGGCCCACGTCCTCAGACGTGTCCCCCGAGAGGATCTCCTCAAGCCGCAGGTGGGCCCGCAGAGCGGCGAGCCGCACTTCCATGGTGGCGTCCACCTGCGGCGTCAGCTGCTCGGCAAGGACCACCCCCTGGTGGTTCATGGCGCGCGTGAACCGCACGCCGGCGATGCCGGTGAGGGCCACGAGCAGGGCCATGAACAGGTAGGACAACAGCAGTTTCGGGCCAAGCCCGAGTCGCTTGAACATCGCGCCACTCCTTCCGTGGTGCCGCGCACGGGTCGCCAGACGCGTTGGGCGGCCCCGCGGGATGGGTGCCGGGAGCGCGTCCCATCCGGTGTCCGTGGCGCACGCTTCGTGCCAGCGCGCCGGGCGGATTCACAGGCGTAAGGCAGCCAACGCGCCGCTGCGGTGGCGCAGGGAGTGTTCCGATAGTGAGACATCCGTCTCAGAGCGACGACCCTGGGACACCGCATGACGATCCGGAACTCAGCCGCAGGGGCGGGGGAGACCAGTCCGTGACGGCAGCCCCCTGGAAGGCCGGTGGCAGGAGCCTGGCGTGCCGCGCACGGGCGTTGCAGCACATGCGCCCGGTGCATCCAGCCGAGGGACCGTGGCAGCGTGGGCGACAGTTGGGTGACGGCGGTGAAACCGCCGGGGGCGGCCGGTCAGAACCCGTCGTTCAGGTAGACTTCCAACACCAGCATGGCCGCACCGGCCGCGCCAAACAGCAGGCCGCCGACGAGCGCGGTGGTCCCCAGCGCCGCGAACGGATTGATGGATTGACCGGTGCCCGGCAGCGGGATGCCGTCCGCGTTGGCCTGGATGGGCGCCCAGCCGGTGCCCACCAGTGCCGGGCCCATGAAGGTCACGCCGCCCAGGATGATGCCGGCCACGCCGACGAACATGGAACCCAGGCCCAGCACGGACAGCGCGCCGTAGCGGCGCTTGGGGCCTTCGTCCTTCTTCTCGGCGGGCTTCTCGTCGGCGGTGGTGGGCGCGGGCGCGGCGGCGGGAGCCGCTTCCGGCGCGGGGGCGGGCAGCGCGTCGGCGGCGGCGGGCATGGGCGCGGGCTCGCCGGCCACGGCGTCCGTGGCGGGCAGCGCGGCCGGCTGCTCCTGCGGGGCGGGCGGATCCGCCGGAGGGGCTTCCTCCGCACGGGACATGGCGGGTACCAACAGGACCGCGACCAGCATGGCAGGGAACAGGTTCTTCATCGCCGACCTCCGCGGGGGGGATAACGCGTGCGTGTTTGGCAGGGCCCACGGGCGACGTCAAGGATGGACGCGGGAGGCGGCGCGGACGCGGTGGAACGTGGTATCTGCGTCGCCCGGGACGGAGGTGGCGTCATGAAGGTGGTGGTGTTTGGGGCCTCCGGCCGGGTGGGCCGCCTGTTTGTGGACGGGGCGCTCAAGAAGAACCACCAGGTCACCTGCTTCACGCGCAACTCCAACAACATCCGCGTGAAGCACAAGAACCTGCGCATCTCCGGCGGCAACGTCAGTGACGACTACGCGGTGCGCGAGGCAATGCGCGGCCAGGAGCTCGCGGTCGTGTCCTTGGGGGCCAAGGACATCTCCAAGCCGCACTCCGTCAACGCCGACGGGGTGAAGCGCATTGTGGCCGCCATGGACCTGTTCAAGGTGCCGCGCGTGATCCTGCTGGGCAACGTGGGGCTGCTGCCGCACGCTTCCGGCAAGCTGCAGGGCGAGGTGAGCCTCCCGCCGTTCCTGCAGTTTGTCTTTGCGGACCAGCGGACGGCGTATGAGACGCTCAAGGAGAGCGGGCTGGACTGGGTGGTGGTGTGCCCGCCGTTCATGCCGCAGGGCCCGCAGACCGGGAAGTACCGCGTGGTGGTGGAGGCGCCCCTGGAGCGCGCGCAGAGCATCAACGTGGAGGACGTGGTGCATTTCCTGTTGAAGGAGGCGTTTGAGGCGCCGCACCACAATGTGCGCATCGGGATTGCGTACTGACATGCTGCAGGTGGTCGTCTCCACGTCGTCGCAGCGGCGCCTGGCGGCGGCGGCGGACTTCCTGGCGCCCTTGCCGGCGGACGCTGAGGCGCTGCTGCTGGGTGCCTCGCGTGACGCGGTGGACGACCTGTGCCGCGCGGTGGCGGCAACGCGCCCGGCGACCTTTGGCTGGGTGCGGATGACGCCGGCAGCGCTGGCCGCCACGCTGGCCGCGCCGCGCCTGGCGGAGTTGGGACTGTCCCCGGCGACCTCCCGCGGGATGGAGGCGGTGGCGGCGCGGGCCACCTTTGCGTGCCGCCAGGCGGGAACGCTGGGCCGGCTGGCGGAGGTCTCCGTGGCGCCGGGGTTTGCGCGCGCGCTGGCCGGGACGCTGCGCGAGCTGCGCCTCAACGGCGTCACGCCGGCCGCGCTGCGCGCGCTGGGGCCGGAAGGGGTGGACCTGGCGGCGCTGCTGGAGGCGCTGGAAGGCCAGCTCACCGAATGCCACCTGGCCGACGAGGCGCGCACGCTGGCGCTGGCGGGGCAGGCGCTGTCGTCGTTGAAGGGAGCGCCCACCGGGCTTCCGCTGCTGCTGCTGGACACGCCGGTGCACTCGCCCGCACATGCGGCGTTCCTGGAGGCGCTGTGGACGCGCGCGCCGCGCGCGCTGCTGACCGTGGCGCAGGGTGACGACGAGACGCTGGCGCGCGTGCCGGCGCCCACGGCGCTGCCGGACAACGGGAGCACGGCAGGACTGGCGCGCCTGCGGCGGCACCTGTTCTCCACGGGTGAAGTTCCCCCCGCGGAGCCCGCCGACGACGTCACGTTCTTCTCCGCGCCGGGCGAGGGACGCGAGTGCGCGGAGATTGCGCGGCGCATCATGACGCTGGCGCGGGCGGGCACGCCGTTTGACGACATGGCGGTGCTGGTGCGCGATCCCGCGCTGTACACGGCGCACCTGGAGACCGCGCTGTCGCGGGCGTCCGTGCCGGTGTACTTCGCGCGCGGGACGGCGCGGCCGGACCCCGCGGGCCGCGCGTTCCTGGCCATCCTGCGGTGTGCGGCGGAGGGCCTGAGCGCAGTGCGTTTTGCGGAGTACCTGTCTCTGGCGCAGGTGCCCACGCCCGACGAGAACGGCGCCCCGCCACCCGCCGTGGAAACGTGGGTGCCCCCGCGTGAAGAGACCCTTCCCGCCGCCGCGCGCGCTGCCGAACGCACCGAGCCGACACGCCGTGCGCGCAAGCGTGATCCCCGGCAACTGGACCTGTTCGGTGCGGCGGTGGATGCCACGCGGCCGCCACCGCCAACGGCGCCGCCCGTGGTGGAGCACGACGGCACGCTGCGCGCGCCGTGGCGCTGGGAGTCACTGCTGGTGGAGGCGGCCGTGGTGGGGGGAGCGGACCGCTGGGCGCGGCGGCTCACGGGCCTGGAGGCTGAATGGCGCCTGCAACTGGCGGAGCTGCAGCGGGACGATGCGGACGCGCTGCGCGCGGGCCGCCTGGAGAAGGACCTGGAGCAGCTGGGGCACCTGCGGCGGTTTGCGCTGCCGGTGATGACGCATCTGGGCGCGCTGCCCGCATCCGCCAGCTGGGGCGAATGGCTGGACGCACTGTTCAAGCTGGCCCCGCGCGTGCTGCGCCAGCCGGAGCGGACGCTGGCGGTGCTGGCGGAGCTGCGGCCCATGGGCGTGCTGGGGCCGGTGTCGCTGTCCGAGGTCCTGGACGTGCTGCAGGACCCGCTGGCGACGATGGAACAGGAGCCCCCGGCGCGACGGCACGGCCGCGTGTTTGTGGGCCCGCCCGAGGGGGCACGCGGGCGGCAGTTTGCGGCGGTGTTTGTGCCCGGGCTGGCTGAGCGGGTGTTCCCGCGCAAGCCGGGCGAGGACCCGCTGCTGCTGGATGCGGCGCGGGCGCGCCTGCAGTCCGTTTCTCCGTCGCTGCGGCTGCCCACCCAGGCCACGCGCGCCCTGGCGGAACGGCTGGCGCTGCGGCTGGCCGTGGGGGCGGCCGGGAGGGCGGTTTTCCTTTCTTACGCGCGCATCCAGATGCCGGAGGCGCGGCCGCGCGTTCCCAGTTTCTACGCGCTGGACGTCATGCGCGCCACGACGGGCCGCCTGCCGGACTTTGAGTCCCTGGAGCGCGACGCGGAGCGGGCCTCCGGTGCGCGGCTGGCGTGGCCGGCGCCGCCCGACGCCGCGGATGCGCTGGACGACGCGGAGCACGATCTGGCGGTGCTGGGGCCGCTGCTGCACGCACCCCCGGCGGCACAGCGCGGCCGCGCGCAGTACCTGCTGCGGCTCAACGAGCACCTCGCGCGCTCGCTGCGGGCGCGTTGGGCCCGCGCGCACGAACGCTGGTCGTCGTGGGAGGGACTGGTGAAGCGCACGCCGGCCATTGCGCCGGCGCTGGATGCCAACCGCCTCACGCGCCGGCCGTATTCCGCCTCGGCGCTGCAGAAATTTGCGGCGTGCCCCTACCAGTTCCTGCTGGCCGCCTTCTACCGGCTGGAACCGCGTGAGGACTCCGTCCCGCTGGAGCAGGTGGACCCGCTCACGCGCGGCGCGCTGTTCCATGAAATCCAGGCCGCCGTGTACCGCCGTCTGCGCGACGCCGGCGCGCTGCCGGTGCGCAAGGACGCGCTGCCCGCCGCGCTGGCCATTCTCGACGAGACGGCCCGCGCGATCCAGGAGTCCTGGCGCGACCGCGTGTGCCCCGCCATTCCGCGCGTGTGGCTGGACGCCATGACGTCCATGCGGACGGACCTGCGCACGTGGCTGGCGCGCGTGGCGGAGGACCCCCAGTGGGTGCCGCGCTACTTTGAGCTCGCCTTTGGCCTGGAGCGGCGCCCGGGTCATGACGAGGCTTCCTGGCCGGAGCCCGCCACCCTGCCCGGCGGGCAGATCCTGCGGGGCGCCATTGACCTGGTGGAGGAGCACGCGGAGCGCCGGACGCTGCGCGTGACGGACCACAAGACGGGGCAGAACCGCGCGCGCGCGGGCATGGTCACCGGCGGGGGCACGTTCCTGCAGCCGGTGCTGTACGCGCTTGCGCTGGAGGCGCGCGCCGGGCGCACGGTGGAGGGATCACGGCTGTTCTTCTGCACGGCGGCAGGCCGGTTTGAGGAGGTCCACGTGCCGGCCGGCGAGTTCCAGAAGCAGCAGGGCGTGCTGGCGCTGGAGACCATTGACCGCGCGGTGGAGCGCGGCGCGCTGCCGGCCGCACCCGCCAAGGACGTCTGCACCTGGTGCGATTTCCGCCCGGTGTGCGGCCCTTCCGAAGAGCTGCGCATCCGTCACAAGGACCCCTCCCCCCTCACGGACCTCACCACGTTGCGGGGGCTCCCGTGACGTTTGTGGACGACGCCGACCGCGAGGTCATCCGCACGCGCCTGGACCTCAACCTTGTGGTGGAGGCCGCCGCGGGGACGGGCAAGACCACGGAGCTGGTGGGCCGCATGGTGGCGGTGCTGCGGGCGGGCCACACCACGGTGGACCGCGTGGTGGCCGTGACGTTCACGGAGAAGTCCGCGGGCGAACTCAAGCTGCGCCTGCGCGCGCGCCTGGAGTCCGCGCGGCGCGAGGCGGACCCGGACGCGCGCGCACACCTGGAGCACGCGCTGGCCCACCTGGAGGAGGCGCACGTCAGCACCATCCACGGCTTCTGCGGGGACCTGCTGCGCTCCCGCCCCGTGGAGGCGGGCGTGGATCCACTGTTTGAGGTCCTTCCTGAGCCGGCCTCGCGCGCGCTTTTTGCCCAGGCGTTCAACCGCTGGCTGCAGGACGTGCTGGCGGACCCGCCGGAGGGCGTGCGGCGCGCGCTGCGCCGGGACCCGCCGCACGTGCACGGCCAGCGCCGCCGCACCCCGCGTGAATCGCTGCGGGACGCCGCCTGGTCACTGTGTGACTGGCGTGACTTCCCCGCGCCTTGGCAGCGCCCGTCGTGGGACCGCCCCCGCGTGCTCGCCGCCATCGCCGAGGAGCTGCACGCTTTTGCGGACCTGTCCGCGCGCGGGGACAACCCGGGAGACTACCTGTTCCGTGACACGCTCCCGGCGCGCCAGCACTCGGACCACCTGCGCATGCTGATGCGCGCCGGCGCGCTGGATGACGACTCCGTGGAGGCCGCCCTGGTGACGCTGGCCCGCCAGTACAAGTTCACGCACGCGCACAGCGGGCGGACCAAGATGTACGCGCCGGGACTCCCGCGTGACGTCGTGAAGACCGCGCACCAGCGCCTGGTCGGTTCGCTGGCGGAATGTGCGCGGCTGGCGGACGCAGACCTGGCCGCGCTGCTGCGGGCCGAGCTGCAGGGCGCGCTCACCCGCTACGCGGAGCTGAAGGTCCGTGCCGGGCGGCTGGATTTCATGGACCTGCTGCTGCGCACGCGGGACCTGCTGCGCGCTTCCACGTCCGCGCGGACGTCCCTGCAGGCGCGCTTCACGCACCTGTTTGTGGACGAGTTCCAGGACACCGACCCCATCCAGGCGGAACTGTTGCTCCTGCTGTGCGCGGATGATCCCACCGTCACCGACTGGCGCGGCGTGCGCCCGGCCCCCGGCAAGCTGTTCATAGTGGGGGATCCCAAGCAGGGCATCTACCGTTTCCGCCGCGCGGACGTGGGCACCTACCAGACAGTGAAGGACCTGCTGCAGGAGCGCGGCGCGCGCGTGGTGCGGCTGAGCCGCTCCTACCGCGCGGTGCCGGGGATCCACGGATGCGTGAATGCGGCGTTTGCCCCCGCCATGACCGGGGACCGTGCCACGCTGCAGGCCGAGTATGTTCCCCTGGCCTCGGCGCGGGAGCCCTTTGAGCAACAGCCGTCCGTGGTGGTGCTCCCGGTGCCGCGCCCCTACGGCCAGCGCGGCATCACCCGCGATGCGATCAACAGCTCGCTGCCCGACGCGACGGGCGCGTTTGTGAAGTGGCTGCTGACGGAGTCCGGCTGGACGGTGACCGAGCACGCGCGGCCCACCGAGCGCGTCCCGGTGCGCCCGCAGCACATCTGCCTGCTGTTCCGGCGCCTGACCGACGTTGGTCAGGACGTGACCCGGCCGTACGTCAACGCCCTGGAGGCGCGCGGCATCCCGCAGCTCCTCGTCGGCGGACGCGGCTTCCACGAACGCGAAGAAGTGGAGACCCTGCGCGCGGCGCTGTCCGCCATTGAGTGGCCGGAGGACCAGCTGAGCGTGTTTGCCGCGCTGCACGGGCCGCTGTTTGCCATCCCGGACGACGTGCTCCTTGAGTACTGGCACACGCATGGGCGCTTCCAGCCGTTCCACGTCCCGCTGGGTCCGCTTCCGGAACCGCTGGCTCCCGTGCGGGACGCGCTGCTGGCGCTGCGCGCGCTGCACCAGGCGCGCAACCGGCGGCCGGTGGCGGAGACGGTGAACCGGCTGCTGCAGGAGACCCGCGCGCACGCCACGTTTGTGCTGCGGCCCAGCGGGGAGCAGGCGCTGGCCAACGTGCTGCACGTGGCGGACCTGGCGCGCCAGTATGAACAGCAGGGCGGCATCAGCTTCCGCGGCTTTGTGGAGCAGCTGCGCACGGAGGCGGACGGCGGCGCAGCGTCGGAGGCGCCCATCCTGGAGGAGGGCAGCGACGGTGTGCGCATGATGACCGTGCACCGCGCCAAGGGCCTGGAGTTCCCGGTGGTGATCCTGGCGGACATCTCCGCGGGGTTGAAGCCGTTCACCGTGGACCGGCACGTGGACCCGGCACGCGGCCTGTGCGCGCAGCGGCTGATGCGGTGCGCTCCCCTGGAGCTGGCCCAGCACGAGCAGGAGGAGATGGCGCGCGACGAGGCGGAAGGCGTGCGGCTGGCCTACGTGGCGGCAACGCGCGCGCGCGACCTGCTGGTGGTGCCGGGCGTGGGTGACGGGGAGAACAGCCCCAACTCCTGGGTGGGTCCGCTGTACCGCGCGCTGGTGCCGGCGGCGCAGTTCCGCCGCAAGGCGGAGCCCTCACCGGGCTGCCCCGCGTTCCGTGATGACTCCGTGGTGGACCGGCCGCCGGACATGATGGACACCGGGCCCAACGTCCGCCCCGGCACGCACGCGTTCCCCGGCCACGCCGTGGTGTGGTGGGATCCGCACGCGCTGGCGCTGGACGCCGCCGGCGCGCCGGGCATCCGCCACCGGGAGCTGTTGGACAAGAACGTCCCGGATGACGTTGTCACGGCGGACGCGGCGCGGTGGCGCGCGTGGCGCGACCAGCGGAGCGCCGTGGTGGAGCGCGGCGGGACGCCGTTGTTCCGCGTGGCCACCATCACGGAGCACGCGGAGGAGTCCGGCGGGGCTGCCACCGCCGAGCTGGTGGAGTTGCCGCGGCCGCCCACGGGTGCGCACGGCAAGCGCTACGGGACGCTGGTGCACGCCGTCATGGCCACCGTGGCGCTGGACGCGCCGCCGGCCGCCGTCCAGGAGGCCACCGCCATGCAGGCGCGCATCCTGGGCGCCACCGAGCACGAGCGCGCCTCCTGCGTGGACGCCGTGGGACGCGCGCTGGCCCACCCGCTGCTGGCCCGCGCACGCGCCGCGGCGGCGTGCCGGCGCGAGGCACCCGTGACCCTGACGCTCCCCGACGGGACGCGGCTGGAGGGCGTGGTGGACCTGGCCTTCCGCGAGGACCGCGGATGGACCGTGGTGGATTTCAAGACGGACGCGGACGTGTCCCTGGGCCGCGAGGCCTACGCGCGGCAGGTCCGCACCTACGCGGACGCCATCACCGCCGCCACCGGGCTGCCGGCCCACGGCGTGATCCTGGCGCTGTGAGGAGTTCAGACCGGGTAGAGCAACCCGCGCAGCACGGCCAGGCCGCCCGGGCGCAGCAGCGTGGGTGAAAGCACCGCCTCCAGCGCGCGCCCGCGCGCGTCGTCGTCAGCGCCGGGCGCCAGCACCAGCGCCGCCTCTTCCAGGGCATCCTGCACCAGGCCCATCTCGGCAAACGCCACCGCCAGGTCCGCGTGCGCGCGGGCGTCGTCCGCTTCGGCGGTGATGCGGCGCAGGTCCCGGACCACCTCCTCCGCATCCGCGCGGTCCAGGCCGCCAGAGACGCGCACCAGCTCGTCAGTCAGGTCGTCACGCGCATCCTGCGCCGCCTCCGCAGACTCCAGCGCCCAGACATGCCCCAGGGGGCGCGCGCCACGCAGCAGCGTGCCCATCCGCGCGGCGCATTCGCGGCACGCGGCACGGGCCTCCACCGCGAGCATCACCTCGGCGCGGCCGGCGCGGTTGCAGAGGACACAGCGAATCACGGGGTCAGGGTAGCGCTGCGCATGCGCGTTGGCGAGCGCGCCGCTTCAGTGACCACGTGCTATCCCGATCACCATGGCGCGTTGGGCATTGCTGACCGGAGGCCTGGGCTCCCACCGCTCTGACGCCATGCGGCGCCTGGCCGCCGCCGTGCGCGCCACCGGGCGCGTGGCCGCGGGCTTCACCCAGCGCCGCCTGTTGGACGACGACGGTGTGCGCACCGGGCTGCAGCTGGAGCGCGTCACCACGGGCGAAAGCACGACGCTGGCCCGCCGCGCCGCCGCCGGCGCCGCCGAGCACGAGCAGACCTATTGCGAGATGCTGTTTGACCGGCGCGCGTTCCAGGCCGGCGCGCGCTGGGTGGACCAGGACGCAGCCGGCGCGGACGTCCTGCTCCTGGACGAACTGGCCAAGGTGGAGGCGGGCGGCGGCGGCCACACTCCCGCGGCCCGGCGCGCATTGCGCTGTCCGCCCGCCGTCATCGTCGTGCTGGCCGTCCGCGGGGACCAACTGGCCGCCGTCATGGACCGCCTGGACCTCTCGGACGAACCCGTGGCCACCCTGGAACTCCCCGCGGACGACGACGCCGTGGACGCCTTTGCCGCGGCCTTGAGGTGATCGGAAACCGCGCATTTCCTGCGTCACGGTCTGCAACCACCTTGAAAACACGGATGTTCTTGGCGTGCCTCTGGATGTCCGAAGGTGGAACGGCATCCTCCCGCCTACCGTCCGCCACCTTACCGACCCCCGCGGAGGAAGCCCGATGCAGCAGCTCATGGAGGCCGTGCCGAGGTTGAACGACATTGCGACCCGGTGCGGACTGGACTCCGACGACGTGCAGCGGGCGTTGGGCCGGCTGTGGCAGGCAGGCAGCGCGCTGGCCGGGCAGACGGGCGGGCTGCCGGCGGACACGTCGGGACGCCTGGTGGACGGGTTCACGCGCAACCTGGACCAGGATCCCATGCTCATTGGCTGGGCGCTGCGGGTGGCGTCACGGTTGGGCGAGACGGCGTGGCAGCGGTTCTTTGACAACTTTGTGGTGCGCATGGTGACGGAGCGGCCGGCGCTGGTGGCCAGGCTCCGCGACGAGCTGGGTATGGTCCCGCCCATGACGCTGGTGGTGAACCCCACCATGGCGTGCAACCTGCGCTGCCGCGGCTGTTACGCGTTTGAGTTCTCGCGCTCGGAGAGCATGGACCCGGAGTTGTTCCGCCGCATTGTCCGCGAAGCGCGTGACATGGGCATCCGGTTCCTCACCGTCACCGGCGGCGAGCCGTACGCGTACAAGCCGCTGGTGGACCTGGCGATGGAATTCCCGGACATGATGTTCCTGACGTACACCAACGGGACGCTCATCAACGACAAGATGGCGGACCGCATTGCCGCGGCGGGCAACATCATGCCGGCGCTCTCCGTGGAGGGCTA
>JACRCW010000016.1 GCA_016218805.1 Deltaproteobacteria bacterium
ACCGTGCAGCCCAACTCGCGGAGCACAGCAAACACCGTCCGGAGGCGCTCTCCTGCAGCGAAGACGTTGATGTCGAGGTCCTTGGTGAACCGGGGAACGCCCCACAGGCCGTACGCCAGCGCTCCGCCGATGGCGCATGGGATCCCACGCTGTTCGAGGAGCGAGGCCAGCTGCAGTCCAACGGCCAGCGGATCGTAAAGGATCGTATCACCGGCCATCGACGACTCCCTGTCGTCGGGAACGTGCCTCGCCGCGCAACCGCTTCAGCAACCGCCGGCTGCTTTCCGGCAGCGGGTCACGCTCGCGGGCCAGGGCCTCGAGGTCGTCGCGCGCGGCCAGCAGCCGCATGCCCGCGCTGCACAGCATGACAAGTTCGTTGGCGACGTCGTCAGGTGCCATGTCACGGTAAGGGAGCGCCTCGTCGAGCACGGACTGCGCGTTGTCAACGACCCAGCCAGGGAGGCGCCTCACCATGAGTGCAAGATAGCAGGACGACACGCCGCTACGCACCCAGGCGGCTTCACCGCTCCCGGCACCAGCCCAAGGCCCGGACCCGCGGCAGGAGATCTCGACGTGGGCGCGGGGGAGATGGTGGCCCCGCAACCCGGGCGTCTTGCGCCCGCGTGCGCAACTACCTGCGGCGGGCGTGAAGTCAGTTGCCTCAGCGGGGCCTGATCCCCCAAGAAGGCGCCCCCGGAGGCGACGCATGGACGTGGCGGACAAGAACGTGGATGCGCTGGCGCTGCTCCGCGGGGCGGACGCGCTGCTGGAGGGACACTTCCTGCTGTCGTCGGGGCTGCACAGCGGGAGCTACGTGCAGTGCGCGCAGCTGTTGCAGTACCCGGACCGCGCGGAAGCGGTGGGCCGCGCCCTGGCCGCGCGCGCGCCGGTCTGTGACGTGGTGGTGTCCCCCGCCATGGGCGGCCTGTTCCTGGGCCACGAAGTGGCGCGCGCGCTGGGCAAGCGCCACGTCTTCACCGAGCGCGAGAACGGGGCGATGGTCCTGCGCCGCGGCTTCGCGCTGGGACCGCGAGCGCGCTGCCTCGTCGTGGAGGACGTGTTCACCACCGGCAAGAGCACGCGCGAAGTGTTCGACGTGCTGCGCGCGGCCGGTGCCGTCGTCGCCGGTGCGGTGTCGCTGGTGTTCCGCGGCGCGGGGGACCTGGGATTCGGCGTGCCCACTGAGTCGCTGGTGCGGCTGGCGTTGGACACGTGGGAACCCGCCGCGTGCCCGCTGTGCAAACAGGGACTGCCGCTGGTGAAGCCGGGCTCGCGCAAGCAGCCCACGGGAGCCTGACATGGCCACACGGAAGAAGCCTTTGACGTACGCGCGTTCGGGAGTGCGGGTGGACATGGCGGACGCGCTGGTGGAGTACATCAAGAAACGCGCGCCGGGCATCGGCGGCTTCTCCGGCCTGTTCCCGGTGAAGGTTGGCGGCGAACGCGTGCACCTGGTCGCCTCCACCGACGGCGTGGGCACCAAGTTGAAGCTCGCTTTCATACTGGGCAAGCACGACACGGTGGGCATTGACCTGGTGGCAATGTGCGTCAACGACCTGGTCACCTGCGGAGCCACTCCGCTGTTCTTCCTGGACTACTACGCGACCGGGAAGCTGGAACTTGCTGTGTCCAAGAAGATTGTGGACGGCATCCTGGAGGGCTGCAGGCAGGGACGCATGGCGCTGCTGGGCGGCGAGACCGCCGAGATGCCCGGCTTCTACACCGCGGGTGAGTATGACCTGGCCGGGTTTGCGGTGGGCCTGGTGCGCGAGGAGGACATCATTGACGGCAGCACCGCGCGCGCGGGCGACGTCATCTGCGCGCTGCCGTCCTCCGGCGTGCACTCCAACGGGTTCTCGCTGGTGCGCAAGGCACTGGGTCCGGCGGAACTCCGCAAGCGCGGCAGGGAACTGCTCACGCCCACGCGCATCTACGTGGACGACGTGGAGAAGCTGCGGCATGCCGTGGGTGACGGCGTGAAGGCCCTGGCGCACATCACCGGCGAAGGCCTGGAAGGCAACGTGCCGCGCGTGCTGCCCAAGGGCCTGCGCGCGGTGTTTGAGACCAGGCGCTGGGAAGTGCCCGCCATCTTCCGCCACATCCAGGCGCGCGGCCGCGTCCCGGATGCGGACATGTGGAAGACGTTCAACATGGGCCTGGGTCTGGTTGCCGTGCTGGACAGCGGCACCGTGTCCCGCGCGCGCAGCGCGTGCCGGGATCTCGTCGTCGTGGGGCACATTGAGAAGGGTCGCACGCCGTTTGCACTCCGGGAGGGATGAGCCATGCAGAAGCGGCAGAAGATCGCGGTGTTCGCGTCGGGCAGCGGGACCAACTTCCAGGCGCTGCTGGACGCCTGCCAAGGCGGCTACATCCACGGCGACGTGGTGCTGCTGGTCAGCGGCAAGCCCAACGCCGCTGTGTTGGACCGCGCCCGCAAGGCCGGCGTGGCCTCCGTGGTGCTCCCGTACGAGGAGACGGACACCTACGCCCAGGCCCTGCTGGGCGAGTGCCGCGACCGCGCCGTGGACCTGGTCTGCCTGGCCGGACACATGACGCGCATCCCCACCCGTTTCCTGGACGCCTTTCCGCAGCGCGTGCTGAACGTGCACCCCGCGCTGCTGCCCGCGTTTGGCGGCAAAGGCATGTACGGCGCACACGTGCACGAAGCCGTGCTCCAGAGCGGTGCGCGTGTGAGCGGCGCAACGGTGCACTTTGTCGACGAGAAATACGACAACGGCCCCGCCATCCTGCAGCAGGTGGTCCCGGTGATGGACGGTGATACGCCGGAGACCCTGGCTGAGCGCGTCCACCAGGCGGAGCACGCCGCGTATCCCCGCGCGGTGCGGTTGTGGTGCGAAGGGCGCCTCACCGTCGACGGGGCGCGCGTGGTGGTGAAACCGGAACTGACGCGCCCGGGCCATGTCCGGCGCGCGCTGGTCAGCGTGTCCAACAAGGACGGCGTGGTGGATTTCTGCCGCGGGCTGGCGCAGCTGGGGATTGAGATCGTCTCCACCGGTGGCACCGCGCGTGCGCTGCGCGAGGCGGGCCTGTGGGTGCGTCCGGTGGAAGCGCTCACTGGCCACCCCGAAATGTTGGACGGCCGCGTGAAGACGCTGCACCCGCGCGTGCACGCGGGCCTGCTGTTCCGCCGCGACAGCGCGGACCACGTCTCGCAGATGGCACGGCTGGACATGGAGTCCATTGATCTCGTCGTGGTGAACCTCTACCCGTTCGCCGCGGCTGCGCAGAAGCACGCGGCGTTTGAACCCGCGCTGATGGAGGAGATTGACATTGGCGGGCCCACGCTGGTGCGCGCCTCCGCCAAGAACTGCGACAGCGTGGTCATTGTGGTGGACCCGTCCGACTACACAGAGGTGCTCTCCGAGTTGGACGCGGGCGGCGTGGTGGCCCCCGCCACCCGCCGCGAACTGGCGCGCAAGGCCTTTGCGCATACTGCCGCCTACGACGCGATGATCTCCCGCACCCTCTCCGGTGAAAGCGGCGCCGCCGCGCAGTTTCCCGAGGTCATGGAGGTCCGGCTGCGCCGTGTGCAGACGCTGCGCTACGGCGAGAACCCGCACCAGGCCGGCGCGCTGTACCGCCAGCAGGAGACCAGCCACACGCTGGAACAGCTGCACGGCAAGGAACTTTCCTACAACAACATCCTGGACGCGGAAGGCGCCTGGGACCTGGCACAGGACTTCGCCGAGCCTGCAGTGGCCATCTTCAAGCACGTCACGCCGTGCGGTGCCGCAACGGGAAAGGCCCTGCTGGACGCGTGGAAGAAGGCGCTCGCGTGCGATCCGGTGTGCGCCTTCGGTGGCATCGTCGCCACCAACCGCACGTTTGACCCGGATACGGCGGCGGCCATCGGGGACCTGTTTCTCGAGGTGATTGTCGCGCCGGACTTCCACCCGGCGGCGCTGGAGATTCTCTGGAAGAAGAAGAACCTGCGGCTGCTCAAGCGCACCGGTCCCCGCGCTCCTGCGCTGCAGTTCCGCTCCGCCGGCCATGAAGTCCTGGTCCAGCAACCGGATGGAAAGCTGTGGGAGGATCCCCGCCACCCGTGGCGCGTGGTCAGCGCCCGCGCGCCCACTGCCGACGAGGAGGCCGCGCTGCGGTTCGCCTGGCCGGTGTGCAAGCACGTGCGGTCCAACGCCATTGTTGTGGCCGGGCCCACGCAGGTGGTGGGGCTGGGTACCGGGCAGATGTCACGCGTGGACAGCGTGCACATTGCCGGTGTGAAGATGGAGCAGTTCTTCAAGGACAACCCCCGGCCCTCCGTTCTGGCCGGAGCATCGGACGCGTTCTTCCCCTTCCGGGATGGACTGGATGCGCTGGTGAAGCTGGGCGTGACCGCGGTGGTGCACCCGGGCGGCAGCGTGCGCGACGCGGAAGTGATCGCCGCGGCGGACGAGCACAAGGTCGCTCTCGTCGTCACGGGCATGCGGCATTTCCGGCACTGACTGAGCGCGCCACCAGCACCGCGCACAAGGCACCGCCCACGGCTGGCGCCGGCCCGCGCGGTCGGTGCATGATGCACGGCATGCCCAACGTTCCCGTCGTCCCCAAGAAGGACATCACGCCCTTCCGCAAGATCGCCATCGGCACCTGGCAGGACGCGTATGACCCCAGCGTCTACGGCACGGTGAAGATCCGCATGGAAAAAGCGCTGGAGTACATTGAGGCGTTCCGCGCCAAGACCGGCCGCAAGCTCACCGTCACGCACCTGATCACCAAGGCCGTGGCCCAGGCGCTCCATGACACGCCTGACGCCAACGCCATGTTGCGCTTCAACCGCATCTGGCTGCGCCAGCGCGTGGACATTGGCCTGCAGGTGGTCATGACGGACGAAGCCACCGGCAAGGTGGACCTCAGCGCCGCCAAGATCCAGGACGCCGACAAGAAGTCCCTTGTTGAGATCATTGACGAGCTGGAGGCGAAAGCGAAGCTCATCCGCGACCGCAAGGACCCCGCGCTGGAGAAGACGCGCCAGAGCATGGGGATGATCCCGTTCATGTTCATGAACGCGTTTGTGAAGCTGCTCAGCTTCCTCCTGTACGAACTCAACCTGGACCTCCGCTGGGCCGGCCTGCCCGCGGACCCGTTCGGCAGCGCGTTTGTGACGTCCATCGGTTCGCTGGGCCTGCACGTGGCCTACGTGCCGCTGGTCCCCTACGCGCACGTGCCCATTCTCGTCGCTCCCGGCGCCGTGGAGGATGAACCCGTGGTGCAGGACGGCCGCGTCATCCCGGGCAAGACCATGAGCGTCTCCGCCACGTTTGACCACCGGTTCATAGACGGCTTCCACGCCGCCCGGCTGGCCAAGACCATGAAGGAGATGCTCACGGACCCGTTCAACCGGTTTGACAAGCTCACCGACACCCCCGCGGCGGAAAAGCCCGCGGCCACGGCCTGACGCGTGCGTGACGTCGTCCCGATGATGGAGGCCTATCTTCCGCTGATGAAGGCCTCCGCCATGGTCACCGCTGGCGAGTTGGGCGTGTTCCACCACCTCCACCGCGGCCCCGCCACCGCGGAGGACGCGGCGCACGCCCTCGGCGCGCACGCGGGTGGCATGCGCGCCCTGCTGGACGGACTGGCTGCGTTTGGTCTTCTTACTCGCAACGGCGCGCACTACGCCAACACGCCCTTTGTGCGGGACCACTTCACGCCGGCGGCCAAGGCGGACTTCACGCCGGGACTGCTGTGGACGGCGGAGGCCCGGCGCCTCATGCACGGGCTGACGGACGCCGTGCGGCTGGGCGGGCCCACGGTCTCCATGTGGGAACAGATGAAGGCGCACCCGCGCATGGGTGAGCTGTTCTCCCGCTACATGGCCGCGTTTGCCCGCTACTTCTCTGACGACGTGCAGGCCAGCGTGGAGCTGCCGCCGGGTGCGCGCCGGCTGCTGGACGTGGGGGGGGCGCACGGGCTGCATTCGGTGGCGTTCTGCCGGCGTTACCCCGCCTTGACCTCCGTGGTCTTTGACTTTCCGGACAGCCTGCACGCCACCGCCGCCGTGCTGGCGGAGCAGGACCTGTCAGACCGCATCACCCTGCGTCCGGGAGACGCGGTGGCGGATGAGTTGGGCACCGGGTTTGACGCGGTGCTGCTGCTCAGCGTGCTGCACAACCAGGACGCCACGCAGACGCGCACGCTCCTCCACAAGGCGTTCCGTGCGCTGGAGCCAGGCGGACTGCTGGTGATCCACGAACACTTCCAGGGTCAGCAGGACCCGTTGCCGTTTGCCAGCGCGTTCATGCTGACGCTGCTTGTTGAGGTGGGAACCTCTTTGCACGACTACGCGACGCTGCAGGCGGCCCTGCGCGAAGCGGGGTTCACCCGCACGGAGCGCCGGGATCTGCACCCGCTGGAAAAGGGGTCCATCATCCTGGCGTGGAAGTAGACCTCAGCGACGACGACGGCGCAGGGCCAGCCCGGCCAGGCACAGCGCGGCCGCGGCGGCCATCGGACCGCCACCGGGTGCGGACATCTCGCAACCGCAGTTGCTCACGGTGACGTCATCATCCTGTCCGCCGCTGGAGCCGGCGCCCGCGCCGCCACCACCGCTGCTGGTGCCGTTGGCGCCGCTGCCGCCGCTGGACGTGGTCCCCCCGCCGGATGACGACGACGTGGAGGTCCCGCCGCCACCGCTGCTGCTGGACGTGCTGCCGGTGCCGCCGTCCGCCGTGGGACGCGGGCGGCAGTGACCGTCCACGCTGTAGGCGCTGTCCGGCTGGCACTCCTTGCCCACCGGGCAGCTGTCCCCTTCGCCGGACAGCACGCACTCCTCCACGCAGTCACCATCCACGCAGGAGGTCCCCGCCTGGCAGGTGCGCAGCACCGCCCAACCCGAGCAGCCTGACGCCTGCACCTCGCAGCGTTCAATGGCGCCGCTGGCCGAGCAGCGCGTGGCGGCCAGCGTGCACTCGTTGGTGCAGCACGCCGCGTTGAGACACACCTGCGGGGCGCTGCACTGGGCCAGGTTGCGCCAGCTGTTGCAGCCGTTGGCGCCGGACACGCATTCACGGATGTCCGGGCCGCTGCACTCGCGCGTGCCCACCTCGCAGGTGACCGGGCATGACGTGCACGACCCGGTGTGCGTGTCGCAGTACTGCGGCTCCTGGCACACCGTGCTGTCCTGCCAGCCCGTGCAGCCCTGGCCATCCGCCGTGCACACCTGGACGGTGTTGCCCGCGCAGCGCGTGGCTCCCGCCGTGCAGGAGTTGCAGCTCCCGCAGCTGCCGCCGGAGCACGTCTCCGCCGCGGGGCACGCATTCCAGTTCCAGCTGGTGCATCCGGTGGCATCCGCCACGCATTCGCGCGCGTTGAAGGCGTCCACGCACATGCGTGACCCCGCCACGCACGCGCCGGCGCAGGACGCGCACTGCCCGGTGGACGCGTCACACAACGTCCCGGACGGGCACGGGCTCACGCCGGACCACTGCGTGCACCCGTGCGAATCCGCACCGCACGTGCGCGTGCCGTTGCCCACGCACTGCGTGTCACCCAGCGTGCAGGCCCCCGTGCATGACGTGCACGACCCGCCGTTGCACAGGCTGCCGTTGGGGCAGGTGCTGTTGTTCCAGTGCGTGCAGCCGCTGGCGTCGGAGACGCACGTCTGCAGCACGCCTTCGGGGCCGCACTGCGTGGCGCCCGCGGTGCACGTGGTGTTGCACGCCTGGCACTGGCCGTTGCTGCACAACGCGCCGCCCGGGCAGACCTGCTGCGTCCACACGTAGCAGCCCTCAGCGCCCAGCGTGCACACGTTGCGGGACTGGCCGGACGGCGCACATGACGCGTCTCCCGCCGTGCACGCGTCCACGCAGCAATCACGCGCGGCAAGGATCACCTGCTGCAGTGCCGCGGCCAGCGCCGCCTCAGACGCGGCCGAGTACGCCGCCCCCGTCCCACCCGCCTGCGCGATGGCGTTGAGCACCGCCGCATTGTGGTCCGCCGTGACGTCAGCCCCAAACCCAATGACAAACACCTTGTGCCCCGCGGCGTACAACTCCGCCGCGGCGGCCTGGCTGTCCGCGTCATCCAGGCAGTACTTCCCCTGCGTGGCCACGCCCGGATAGCACTGGCCTGACGACGTGCACGGGCAGGTGGCCGGGTCCAGGGACCAATTGCAGTTGGGCACGCCGTCCGTGATGAGCAGGACGTTGGCCGGAGCCATGGTGTTGAGCGCCTGCAGACGCGCCATCACCATCCGCAGCGTGGCCGCGGTGGGCGTGGCGCCGGCGGGTCCCTGCGCGGGGTCTTCGTAGGCCGCCTGGATGTCCAGCACGCTGGACCCCACGTCCAGGTAGGTGATGCCCGTGGTGCAGCTGCCGGAGGTGCGGTCACCCGGGTAGAGCACCAGGCCGTAGCGGAAATCACCCGAAAACTGGTTCACCACGTCGGGAACCACCGTGCGCGCAATGGCCCATTTGCTGGTGCAGCTGGTCCCGCACGTGGACGGGCTCGGGTCCGCCCACATGGAGTTGGACCGGTCTTGCGTGATCATCAGCACCGGGGACTCGCCAATGCAGCGCTCTGCCCGCGCGGCGCCCGGCACCACCAGCACCGCGAGAATCAGGCTTGCCGATACGAGGGATGAAACACGACGCATCACGACCTCCAGGACCACGCACACAGAACCCATTGGCGTCCGGACATCATCGGCAGGTTGACCGATGTGGTTGCGCTCCCCACCCGCGCCTACCGGGGACCGCAGCCGGTCCGGTCCGTAAGTGATGGAAACGACTGGATCAAGGGCCCGCCAGGCCCAGTTCCCGGCCCACCCGATCCAGGTCCTCCAGGAGCAGGCGGATGCGGTCTTCATGCGTCCGGAAGGACAGGACGCAGGCGCGCAGGACCGGTCGCCCCCGGACGGACGTGCCGCTGAGAAACACGCGCTGCTGTTGGTTCACGCCGGACAACAGGCGGCGGGTGAGCGCGTCGGCCTCGTCAGGCGGGAGGTCCGGCGCGCGCGCGCGGAACGCCAGCAAACTCAGCTGCGGCGGCGCCACGACGTCAATCCAGCGCCGCGCGGCAAGCTCCGCGTGCAGCAGACGGGCGAGCGCGAGCTTCTCATTGAGCGCGGCCCGGAACGCGGCAGCGCCGTGCAGCTGCAGGGGGAGCCACACGCGGAGCCCGCGCCAGTCGCGGCTGAGCTCGGGTGACAGGTCCGCAAAGTCCCACAACCCGTCGTCACCACGCGGTGGCGGCAGATAGTCCGCCTGCACGCGGTGGGCGCGCCGCAGCGTCTCCACGTCACGCACCAGCACGCAGCCGGTGCCGTACGGGAGGAACAGGCCCTTGTGCGGGTCCAGCGTGACGCTGTCCGCGCGGTGGATCCCCGCCAGCAGTGACCGGCCGTGCTCCGTCAGCAGAAAGAACCCGCCGTACGCCGCGTCCACGTGGAACCACAGGCCGTGCTCGCGCGCAGCGTCAGCGCACGCACCCAGGTCATCCACCGCGCCGGTGTGGGTGGTCCCCGCGGACGCCACCAACATGAACGGCTGCAGGCCCGCGGCGCGGTCCCGCGCAACGTGCTCATCCAGCGCGTCCAGCCGCAGGCGGAACGCACCGTCTGACGGGAGCGCGCGCACGCGCTCCTCCGGGAAACCCGCCACCAGCGCCGCCTTCACGACGGAGTGGTGCACCTGGTCCGACGCGTACAGCACGCCGCGCAGGAAGTCCGCGGGCAGCCGGTCCCGCCGCGCGGAGACCACGGCGAGCAGGTTGGCCATGGACCCGCCCGTGGTCAGCACGCCGCCGCCTGACGACGGAAAACCGACCAGCTCGCGGAACCAGCGGAGCACGGCGAGCTCCACCGCCACCGGCCCCGGGCCCGCCTGCCAGATGCCCACGTAGCGGTTGGTGGCGTCGGCCACAAAGTCGGCCACCGCGGCGGGGAAGATGCCACCGCCAGGGATGTAGCCCAGGTAGCCGGGGCTCGCGGTGTTGAGGCTTGCGGGGATCACGTGGTCAAACAGCTGGCGCAGCACGTCGTCACCGGGGCGCCCGTGTTCCGGCAGGCGCCCCACCAGCGCGCGGGAGCGTTTCCGGCCACCCGCGGTGTCATGCATGGGCTGACCCGGCAGCTCGCGGAGGTGCGCCACCACGCGCCGGAGCGCGTTCTCAACCAGCGCGTGCATCTCTGCTTCAGTGAGTTCCAGCGGGTGCGCACGTTCCCGCGGGGCGCGCGGGCGCCGCGGCATGGCTCAATGCACTACGACGGTGGGCGGCGGTGCGGGAGTGCGCCAATCCGCGCTGGTGAATTCCACCGGCGCACCGGGGGCCGGCAGCACGGCCGCGGGCTGACCGTCCTTGACGGGGATGCTGACCTCAAACCCCGCCTTCAGCCACGTCTTGTCCTGCGTGGACTGCTTGGCAAAGCGCTGCCGTGCAAACACCAGCGGCCCGCCCTGCAGGCGCTGCAGCGGGACGCGGAACACGTACCAGCGGTCACGGGCCTCACCGGGCTGCACGGGGTCCAGCTTGATCTTCCCGCCGTTGCGCGCCAGGTGCGTCGGTCCCCCGTCGAGAATCGCCACCTGCTGGCCTTCTTTGGCGCCAGGCCCCTCCACCAGGCGCCACGGATCATCCGTCATGGTGGCCACACTGGTTCCCACGTTGGTCCAGCGGGCATGGACGCTGACAAACACCTGGTCCGCCGCCGCGGCCACGCCCATCACCTCGCGGGACAGTTCCACCTTGTCCACCACGACGAAGAACGGGATGTTCCACTGCACGTCATCCAGCACCACCTCGCCAATCTGGCCGCGGATCTGCTGGTCATACGCGAGCACGCGCTGCGCCGGGAGCTTCTGGATGACCTGGAACGCGCGCGTTTCCAGCTGCACGCGTTCGTACAGATTGATGGGCGCGCAGCCAACCTGGAAGGTCACCGGGAAATCAAACGCGATGCGATGGTGCTTGTCAGGGATGGCGCCCTGTTCCTTGAGCCAGCGGGCCACGCGCTGCGCGGTGTTGATCCGCTCATCCAGCGTCTTGTCCTTGGACCGCATGTCAATGCGCAGGACGTTGGTGTTGATTCCATCCAGCAGCGTGGCGGACCGCAGGTCCACGCCAAAGCTGTCCGCCAGCACGGAGGAGCGCGCCATGACCGGGCGGCCTTCGGGGGAGGCGTGTTCCGGGTTGGGCTCAGTGGAAACGCAGGCCGCGGCAAGAACCGGCGCGGCAACAAGGACGACAAGTGGCCTCATGCGGACAAGGCTATCCGCCGCGCACGTGACCGGCAAAGGGCGAAGATACGGCAGTGGGAGGACGCCCAGTTTGCCCCCGGTACTCAGGAGACGCTACCGTCCTCCCGCCATGCGCCACATCCTGACGACGGTGACGCTGGCGTGCCTGTGCGCCGCCAGCCCTGCCCTTGCCACACCCGCCCCGGCGCGCCCCCCGGCGCTGCTGGATCACCGGACCCTCAAACCGGGCGCGGTGCTCCAGGGGGACACCGTGTTCTCCCGCGCGGGGCTGGAGCCGTTCACCGCAACGGTGCTGGCCGTGATGGAGGACTTCCTGGCTCCCAACGAGGACCTGGTGCTGGTGAAGCTGGGCGGCCCCGCGGTGGACAAGTACGGCGTGGTCAACGGGATGAGCGGTTCGCCCGTGTATCTCGACGGGAAACTGGTGGGTGCGGTGAGCTACCGGTTTGGCACCATGCCGCGCGAGCCCATTGCCGGCGTCACGCCCGCTGAGTCCATGATGGCCCTGCTGCAACACCGGGAGAAGAACCCGCGCAAGCTCACCCAGGCCGGGCCGCGTCTGGAGGGTTACGGTGACGCAGTGCCCATTGAGACGCCGCTGGTGTGCGGCGGTTGTTCCGACGAGACCATTGCGGCGTTTGGGCCCCGGCTGCGGGAGCTGGGGTTCACGCCGGTGCGCGGCAGCGGCGGCGCCACGGGTACGCGCTTCCCGGTGTTTCCCGGTGGGCCCATTGCTGCGTCGTTTGTGGACGGGGACGTGTCCATCTCCGCGCTGGGCACGGTCACGTACGTGGACGGGGATCGCATCCTCGCGTTCGGTCACCAGTTTGAGGGCATGGGTGACGCCGAGGTGATGATGGGCTCCGCCGAGGTGTTCGGGACCATTCCGTCGCTGGCCAACGCGCACAAGGTGGGCCGGGCGGGCGCGGTCATTGGCGTGTGGACGGAGGACCGGCTTGTGGGAATTGGCGGCACCCTGGCCCAGCGCGCGCGCTCCGTGCCGTTCACCATGAAGCTGGACCGCTCTGAGGTGCTGGAGGCCAAGCGCGATCTCAAGTTCAACGTCGTTGACGACACGGGGCTGGGTGCGGTGATGGCGCAGCAGGCGTTCCACGGCGCGCTCACCAACGGCACCGGGCACGAAGACCTGGGCACCATCCACCTGTCCGGCGCGGTGACGCTGCAGGACGGGCGCCGCGTGCCGTTGGATGACACGTTTTCGTCCGTGCCGGCGCGCACGCCCACGGTGTCCACCGCGCTGCACGTGGGCGAAATCCTGGAGTCACTGTGGCGCAACCCGTTTGAGCGGGTCCGCATGAAACAGGTGGATTTTGTGGTGAAGCAGGACGTGGAGCCGCACCTGGGCATGATGGTGCGGTCCGGTGTGGACAAGGTCCGCATCCACGCGGGTGAGACGCTGCGCGCCCACGTGGAGGTCCGCACGCACCGGGAGGGTCTCAAGCGCCTGTCCGTGGAGATCCCCACCGACCCGTGGATGGAACCCGGCGTGTACAGCGTGCTGTTTGCCGACGGGGATGAGGCAACCACGTTTGACCGCGATGCTGGGCTGGTGCCGTACCCGCAGTCCCTTGACGAGGTGGTGAACATCCTGACCCACCGCCGGCGCGGGGACCACCTCTACGTGTTCCTGGCGGACCGCGTGAAGGGCGCACGCGTGGCCGGCCAACCCATGCCGGAGCTGCCGCCCTCCATGCTGGCCATCCTCAACGAGGGCATGGAAGGACCGCCCGCCAAGAAGCTGGCCCGGCGCGCGCTGAAGGTCATGTCCGTGGACGCGGGCATGATGATCCTGGGCGACGCGGAGACGACCATCACGGTGCTTGCACCGCGCGTCCGCTGACATGAAGGCGGAGCTGTTTGCGGTGAGTACGCCGGGCCTGGAGCCCGTCACCGCGGATGAGCTCCGTGCGCTGGGACTGCCCGCGGAGATCAGCCAAGGCGGCGTCACCACGCGCGGCACACTGCACGACGTCACCCGTCTCAACGCGGGCCTGCGCACGGCCTCACGGCTGCTGCAGCGCGTGGGCCGCTTCCGCGCCACCACGTTCCCCGCGCTGAGACGTGAGACGGCGGCGCTGCCGTGGGAGCGTTTCCTCGCGCGCGATGGAGCCGTTGCGTTGCGGGTGACCTGCCGCAAGTCACGCCTGCATCATTCCGGTGCGGTGGCGGAGCGCGTGCTGGGGGGAATCGCGGACCGTATCGGTGTCTCACCGCACACGGCCAAGCCCGTTGAAGATCCGGCGGAGGATGGACCGCAGCTGGTGGTGGTGCGGTTTGAAGACGATGAAGCGACCCTCAGCGTGGACACCTCCGGCGCATTGCTGCATCGCCGCGGCTACCGGCAGGAGACCGCGAAGGCGCCGCTGCGCGAGACGCTGGCCGCGGCGATGGTGCTGCTGTCCGGTTGGGACCGCGTGTCGCCGTTGGTGGACCCGTTCTGCGGATCCGGCACGCTGCTGTGCGAGGCGGACGCCATCGCGCGGGGACGCCTGCCCGGCGCGGACCGGATGTTCGCGTGGCAACGGTGGCCGTGCGCGCGCGGCATCCGCGTGGTTGTCCCGCCGGAAGGCGCGGCAGGTGCGCCGCTGTTTGGCAACGACCACGACGCGGGAGCGATCCGCGCCGCGACGGGCAACGCCGCGCGCGCCGGGGCCGCGGTCAACTTCACGCAAGCCGACGCCACCGCGCTTCTGCCTCCGGCGGCGGGGCCCGGGTGGATCATCACCAATCCGCCGTGGGGCGTCCGCGTTGACACCAACCGCCCGCTGACCGCGCTGTACGCGCGCGTGGGCGCACACTGGCGCGCCCGCTGGCCGGGCTGGCGCGTGTGCCTGCTCGCTCCCGGTGCACTGGCGCAGGCCACGGGCATTGCGTGGGAACGGGTCACGCCCGTCGTCAACGGCGGTGTGCGGGTGGAGGTGCGCGTGGGGCGCGCGTGATGCCGCGCCGGCGCGTTGATTCCCTCCGCGCCCTCGTCTACCAAACGCGCCATGGCCACCGAACTCAACGTCGTCGAAATCACCCGCAAGCACACCTACGGCACCTGGCGTCCCCAGAAGGGTTGGATGCCCATGCACGTCACCCGTGCGGAAGGGGTGCACTTCTGGGACGCGGCCGGCACGCGCTATCTGGACATGTCCGCGCAGCTGATGTGCTCCAACCTCGGCCACCAGAACCCGGCTGTGGTGGACGCCATCTGCAAGCAGGCGCGCGAGCTGGCGTTTGTGGCGCCGGGCTACGCCACCACGGTGCGCGCGCAGCTCGCCCAGAAGCTGCTGGACGTGGTGCCCAAGGGCATTGACAAGTTCTTCTTTGCCACCTCCGGCACCGAGGCCAACGAATGCGCGATCAAGATGGCGCGCCTGGTCACTGGCAAGCAGAAGATCATTGCGCGGTACAACAGCTACCACGGGAGCACGGCGTCGTCGGTGGCGGCCACGGGTGACTACCGCCGCTGGTTCGCGGAGCCGCTGGATGCCGCGGTGCCCAGCGTCATCCACGCGCCGGAGTGCAACACCTACCGGCCTGCGGTCGGCACCACCGCGTCGGAGTCCGCCGAATACTTCGATTACATCCTGCGCAATGAGGGCAACGTTGCCGCGATCATCATGGAGCCCATTGTGGGGACCAACGGCGTGCTGGTGCCGCCCGCGGATTACCTGCCGCGCGTGAAGGCCATTGCGGAGAAGTATGGCGTGCTGCTCATTGCGGACGAGGTGATGAGCGGGTGGGGCCGCACGGGAGCGTGGTTTGCGGTGGACCACTGGAACGTGGTCCCGGACATCCTGGTCACGGCCAAGGGCGTCACCAGCGCCATGGCGCCGCTGGGCGTGGTGGGGACCACGCGGAAGGTGGCGGACTATTTTGAGGAGGGGTGGTTTGCGCACGGGCACACGTATGAGAGTCACCCGCTGACGCTGGCCCCCGCCGTGGCGGCCATTGATGAGTACAAGCGGTTGGACCTCATCAACGGCGCCAAGCGGATGGGAGAGAAGTTTGGCCCCAAGCTGCGCAAGCTGATGGACAGCCATCCCTCCGTGGGTGACGTGCGCGGCCTGGGCCTGTTCTGGTGCGTGGAGCTGGTGAAGAACCGCAAGACCAAGGAGCCGTTCAACACGTTCCACGACAAGTACGCGCGCAAGCCGCTGCTCATTGACCAGGTGACGGGCGCGCTGCTCAAGCAGGGCGTGTCCATGATGGGCTGGATGAGCCACCTGATCATTGCGCCGCCGCTGATCATCACCGAGGCGCAGTTGGATGAGGCGGTGGCGGCGTTGGATGTGGCGCTGAAGATTGCTGACGAGAAGGTGGCGTGACACCCATCCACCTCGCCCCGGCGTGAGCCGGGGAGAGGTCGCCCTGCCGCCAGGCAGGGCGGGTGAGGGGCCGCTGTCAGCGGGTCCTTTCCTGAAGAGTGAGAGGGTGAGGCGCATGCGGCCCCCCACCCGGCGACTGGCGTCGCCGACCTCCCCCCGGGCTGGCGCCCGGGTGGAGGTGTTCTGCGCTCAGCGCTTCACCAGCTCAGTGGTGCGGAAGAAATACGCGATTTCAATCTTCGCGTTCTCCGGGCTGTCCGAGCCGTGCACCGTGTTCTTCTCAACATCGGTGGCGTACAGCTTGCGCAGCGTGCCGTCCGCCGCCTTCTTCGGGTCGGTGGCGCCCATGATCTCGCGGTTCTTGGCAATGGCGTTCTCGCCCTCCAGCGCCATCACCACGCACGGACCGGACGTCATGAACTCCACCAGGCTGCCAAAGAACGGGCGTTCCTTGTGCACCGCGTAGAAACCCTCCGCATCCGCGCGGCTCAGGTGCATCATGCGCATGGCCACGGGGTGCAGGCCGGCCTTCTCAAAGTGCGCGATGATCGCGCCCACCAGGTTCTTCTTGAGCCCGTCAGGCTTGATGATGGACAGGGTGCGTTCAATGGCCATGGTCATTCTCCTTCTGGTTGTCAGTTGGCCGCCTTGGGCGGCGTGGGGTCCTTGGCGGGCGGGGCCCGCAGCAGCGCAATCGCCTCGCGCAGCCGGCGGCGGCACACCTCCTTGCCAATCAGTTCCATCGTGTCAAACAACGGCGGCGTGGCGTTCTTGGCGGTGATGGCCACGCGAATGGGCGCAAACAGGTCCTTCGCCTTCCAGCCTTTCTCGTCCGCCAGCGTGCGGCCCATCTGCTCCAGCACGTCCTTGTTCCACGCAAACTGCTTGTCGATTCGCTCCACCAGCTCCGCCAGCGCGCCGGCGATCTCATCCGCGGTACGGCCCTTGGGCACCAGCTCCTTCACGTCACACCGCACGGAGCCGCAGAAGAAGTAGCTGCCGTAGTCAAAGAAGTCCTCCAGTTTGTCCACGCGCTCCTTCACCAGCGTGATGACCTTCTTGAGGTACTCGTCAGACGCCTGGGACTGGCGCAGCGCGGCCAGGTAGTCCTCCGTGGACACCACTTCGCGCAGGTACTTGCCGTTGAGCCAGAACAGCTTCTTCAGGTCAAACACCGGACCGCCCAGGCTGATGCGGCCCAGATCAAAGTTGGCAATCATCTCGTCCAGCGTGAACACCTCGCGCCCGTCCGGCATGGTCCAGCCCATCATGCCCAGGTAGTTGCGCAGCGCGGCGGGGAGGATGCCGCAGCGCTCGTAGAACACCAGGCTCGTCGGGTTCTTGCGCTTGCTGACCTTGCTCTTGTCCTCATTGCGCAGCAGCGGGAGGTGACAGAACTCCGGGGCCTCCCAGCCAAACCCCGCGTACAGCAGCACGTGTTTGGGCGTGGAGGTGATCCATTCCTCGCCGCGGATGACGTGCGTGATCTGCATGTGGTGGTCATCCACCACGTTGGCCAGGTGGTAGGTGGGGAACCCATCCGTCTTCAGCAGCACCTGGTCATCAATGCCCTTGTTCTCAAACTCCACGCGGCCACGCAGCAGGTCGGTGACGACGGTGACGCCTTCACGCGGGACCTTGAGGCGCACCACGTGCGGTGCGCCGCCCGCGATCTCCTTGTCCACCTCGGCAGGGTCGCGGTCGCGGCAGCGCCCGTCATAGCCGGGGTTCTGCTTGGCCTTCTTCTGCTCCTCGCGCAGGGCCTCCAGGCGCTCCGGGGTGCACGTGCACTTGTACGCGTTGCCACGCCGCACCAGCTCCGCCGCTTCCTTCTGGTACAGCGGCAGACGTTCGCTCTGGCGGTACGGCCCAAACGGCCCGCCGATGTCCGGGCCCTCGTCATACGCGATGCCGGCCCAGCGCAGGCTGCGGAAGATCATCTCCTCGCTCTTGCGGGTGGAGCGCGTCTGGTCGGTATCCTCAATGCGCAGGATGAACTTGCCGCCGTGCTTGCGCGCAAACGCAAGGTTGAACAGGCCAATGTACGCCGTGCCCACGTGCGGGTCCCCCGTGGGTGACGGGGCAATGCGGACGCGGACAGGACGCTGGGAGCCGGACATGGGCGGGAGCCTCGGGAGGGGGGAGCCGTCTAACAGAGCGGCCGCGCCGGGGGAAAGGCCGATGCGACCGGGGCCGGCGGCTCGGCCGTTGGAGGGGGCGGGGAGGGCTGGCATGGTCCCGCCATGGACGTGCTGATGCCGCTGCCGCGAGAGGACTTTGACCCCACGGAGGCCGGCGTGACCTTCACCACGCTGGTGCGCACCGGCCACCGCGTCGTCGTGGCCACGCCGGACGGGAAACCGGCGCGCGCGGACCACCGCATGGTGGAGGGCACCGGGCTGGGACCGTGGAAGGGCCTGCTGCGCGCAGACGCCCACGGGCGCGCGGCGCATGATGAGATGGCGCATCACCCGGCGTTTCAGTCCCCCGTCCCGTACGAACAGGCCGCCGCGGAACCCTACGGCGCCCTGGTGCTGCCCGGCGGCCACGCTCCCGGCATGCGCTACTACCTGGAGTCTCCGCTGCTGCAGTCCATTGTCGCGCGGTTCTTTGACGAGAACCGTCCGGTAGGCGCCATCTGCCACGGCGTGGTGCTGGCCGCGCGCAGCCGTTCCGCCAAGACCGGCCAAAGCGTGCTGCACGGGCGGCGCACCACGGCGTTGACGCACTGGATGGAGATGTCCGCGTGGCTGCTCACGGCGGCGTGGCTGGGCAGCTACTACCGCACCTACCCGCAGACGGTGCAGTGGGAGGTGACCGCCGCCCTGGCCCAGCCGGAGGACTTCCTCACCGGCCCGTTCTCGTCGACGCGCGACACACCCACGCGCCTGGGAGCCGGCTTCACCGTGCGCGACGGGAACTATCTCTCCGCGCGCTGGCCGGGGGATGCGCATCGTTTTGCGTCGGAGTTCGCAGCGCTGCTGAGTTGAATCACCAGACCGCGGTGGGCTGGCGCTCCGCCTCATCCAGCGCGCGCGTGACCCCGCCCAACACGCTCTCCACGACGGCACGGAACGCGCCCGGCACCGGTGCGGTGGCCTCCACGCGCGCTTCCGCGGCGGTGAACCCCAGCCACACCGCGTGCAGCGCGTGGCTGGGCAACCGCGGCCCACCCACGGGCCACGGCGGGCCGCCATACAGGTCATCCCCCCACAGCGGGGCACCCGCGTGCGCCAGGTGCACGCGCACCTGGTGCCGGCGCCCACCCTCCCCGTCCACCAGCACCAGCGCCTCCGCACCATGACGCGTGAGCACCCGCCACCGCGTCACCGCCTGGCGCGGCCGCCCGCGGTGGCGCGCCCCCTGCTCCGCCACCACCACGCTGCGCCGCGGGTCCCCCGGGTCGTGCGCCACGGGAGCGTCCACCTCGCCGCGGTCAGCCACCGCACCGTGCACCAGCGCCAGATACAGCTTGCGCGCGTGCCCGCCCTTGAACGCCGCGCGGCCCGCCTCAAACGCGCGCGGTTCCAGCGCAAACGCCAGCGCCCCGGACGTCCCCACGTCCAGCCGGTGCAAGAGGCCACCTTCGCGCGGGTCCGGTCCGGCGGTGGCCGCCGCCGGCCAGCGCGCCACCACCGCGTCCAGCGCGGCGGGCGGGTCAGACGGGTGCAACCGGTGGGACGGCAGCCCCGCGGGCTTGTCCACCACCACAAACGGCCCTTGCTGCAGCAGCACGCCCAGCTCCGGCGGCGGGCTGGTGTCCACCGGAGCCGCCAGCAGCGTGATGACGTCCCCGGCGCACACGCGCTCGCCCTTGCGCAGGCGCACGCCGCGGCGCAGCAGCAGTTCCCGCGCGCACAACCGTTTCACCGCCGCCACGCTCACGCCCAGCAGTGAGGCCACCGCTTCGTCCACGCGCTGGTCCGCCTGCGCGGGCTCCACCACCACCGTCCGCGCTCCGCTCACCGCGGCTCCTTGCCCAGGTGGTAGGCCACCACCGCCCCCAGCGGTCCCAGCACCGCCTGTGACGCCAGCCCCACGGCCACACCCGCGCCCACCGCCAGCACCAGCGCCGCGTCCCCGTAGAGAGTGCCCGGTGGCGCCCGCGCCACCACCATGGCCGCCGCCAACGCGGGCCCGCCCACCGCCAGGCCCGCCAGCACGCCCGCCATGCTCCCGGCCAGGTACCCGGCCACCGGCGTCACCCACGGCACCCCCAGCGTGGAGCGCGCCAACACGGAGCGCGGGTTGCCGCCGGCGCGGCGGACCAGTTCCTCGCCCCAGGGCGGCAGCAGTGAGCGCGCCAGGAAGTGCCGCCCAAGGAACGACACGCCCCACACCGCCAGCCCCGCCGCCACCGCCTGCGCCAGCAGCACGCCCACCAGCGTGCCCACCGGGGCGGCCACCGCCAGTTCCGCGGCCCCGCGGGTGCGCGCCAGCATGATCCCCGCCCCGCCCACCACCAGCCCGGGGAACACCGCCGCCACGCCCACCGCCCCGGCCGCGCCCATGGCCGCGGCCACCTGCACCACGGCCAGCGCGTCCTCGGTGGTGGCGGTCTTCTCCAGGGCAAGCGTGCCGCCCGCCGTGGCGGGTGGTTCAGCCGTGGGCGTGGCGCCGGGCAGCGCCGACGCAAACAGCAGGCAGGCCAGGAGGTGGGTCACAGCGCGGGAGCGTAGCGCATCAGGCGGGGGACGGAGGAGCGCCGCCGAGGACACGCGGTTGACTTCACCCCGTGATGGGGGCAAACCGCGCGCCATGAGGGAACACACCGGCCTGCCGCTGAAAGCCGCGGAGTTCGCGCCTGACGGGCCGACGCGCGGCAACGTGGTGTTCCTGCACGGGCTGGGATCCACGTACATGGACATGCTGTCCCTGGCGGAGGACATGCGCTTCCCCGCGCGCCACGTGCTGCTGGATGGCCCCCTCACCGTCACCATGGGTGAGCACTACGAAGGCCGCGGGTGGTTCAACCGCCGCGGTCCCACGCTGGAGGGCCTGGAGGAATCCGTGCAGCGCGTGCGGGACACCCTCAACGCGCTGGAGGTGGACGCGGACCGCACCGTGATGGTGGGCTTTTCGCAGGGCGCGGCCATGGCGCTGGCCACCGTGCTGGAGAGTGACACCACGCCGGCGGGGTTGTGCATGCTGGCGGGGTTTGTGCCGGCGCCCATCCGCCTGCGGGAGCGCCGTGAACGCGTGCAGAACCTGTACTGCCTGCTGTGCCACGGCATCCACGACGACGTGGTGCCGTTCAAGGACGGCCACGCGGCGCTGGACCTGCTGGCCAGTCACGGTGCGCGCGCGCGGCTGGTGGCGTTCCCCACCAGCCACTGGGTGGCGGGTGAGATGGTGGTGGAGCTGCAGCGCTTCCTGGATGAGCGCCTGCCACCGTTGAAGTGACGGTCGTGGGCGGGTGGTGGTCCCCGGGTCGATCTCCACGACGTACCCTGCCGCCATGGACGTACCCTGCCGCCGTGCCGCCAATGCCTCCGGTCGCGCGCGCTCGTAGCTCGCCCCGTGTCCGGCGGGCAGGGTCGCTTCCGGCGTGTCAGGGACCTCCGTCCCCAGGGCCTCCATCGGCAGCGGGGCTGGGGGCGACGGGTGGCGTTCGGTTCATGCAGTAGAACTCCCCCCTATCAATGGGCTCGTGTCCCGGTTGGCTCGCCGAATGTCGCAGGTGCGGACGATTCGGGTTCGCCTGCACGGCCGCGGCGATCCTTGCCTCGACGCCTGCACGGTCAACCACGCACCCGGTCATGGACGTCACCCGGGTCCGGGCTTGTGTCACCGTCAGAATCCCCGTGGTCCACAACTCGGCAGCATCCAGCAGACATGAACCAGGGATGAGCGTTGTCGCATCGTCCGGGTTCACGAGGAAGAACTCGCACTCCCCTGCGCTGTTATCTCTCCCCTCCCAGGCCACAGCGACGTCGCCGGCAAGCCCACAGATGGACGTCTCACCCGGGAGCTCCACGCTTCCCAGCAGAATGATGCGCGGGACCGAATCGCCCGCATAGGCGCGAACGGAGTCAATCATGATGTCCGGTCGCCAAAACCAGATGCTGTCGACAACGGTCGGCTCGATGGAGGACACATTGGCAAGGAAGTCCTGGACGATGTGAAGTAGGACGCGCTGGCCTTGCGGCTCACAGAACACGTCGCGGGGGCAGGCCACCAGCTCCCCGAGGTCGGCCTCGATCAGGAGGTCGGCAGAGTCATACTGACGATCAGTGGGCAAGGCGTGCGGGCGTGGCGGTCCCGCCACGTCGTTGCCCGCTCCGGCCGGCATACGCTCCTCGCCACGGCAGCCAGAAAGCGACAAGGAAAACAGGAATGCGGCTGTTGAAGCACAAAGAGTGAAGCGCAGCATGCTCAATACTGAGGAAACCGGCCACTGCAGGTCAGTCGCATGCCGCACCATGGCCCGCAGGTATGCGGCGTCATCCTCCACAATCAACAGCGAAAACCGGCTGTCCCGGGACGCAGATGGGCTTGAACACATGGGCCCACCGTACGGCGGCCTCAGCCCCACCGCACCCCCCCAATCGGGGGGTTCCGCAGTATTCTGTGGTCAACCTTGAGGTGGAGAAGGCCCGCCCCCAAGCGCGGGGTCGGTCACCTGACGGATTCCTGGGCTTGGCCGCCACCCAGTACGAAGCGCTGACGAGGAGCAACCATGGCAAGCAAAAAGAAGTCCTTCAACATTGACGCATTGATCGCCAAGCTGCCCGCGGAAAGCCGCACGCGCGAGCCATCCATCCCCGCTGACACTCAGCTCAAGGAGGCACGGTTGGCCGCCACGGCGGCCAAGACCCACCGCGGCAGGTTCGCCAAGCTGCCGGAGTTTGACGTAGCCGTGGTGGACAGCCTGCCCGGCATCATTGCCGCGTATGAAAGCGCGCAGAAAGCGTGGGACCGGCAACGCGCGGCCAAGGCGCTGGGGAAGGGCAAGGTGGCGGCGCGGGCAGCGGGGGAGACGTTGCGGAGCAGCATTCTCTCCGCGGGGACCTTCCTGTTCCGCAAGCAGCCGGCGCCGTTGGCGGAGCTTGGCCGCATCAGTGAGGGCGAAGGTCTGGACGACCTCATCACCGACCTGCGGGACCTGGTCGCCCACCGCACCGACAACGCCGCGCGCTGGGCCAAGGACGTGAAGTTGCCAAAGAACGCCTTTGCCCGCTGCACGGAGCTGGCAGACCTGCTGGATGGCACCGTCGAATCCGAAGAGGCCATCTCCGCCCACGAGCACCGCAACCAGGTGGCGCTGGTGTTGGAGGACGCGCTGGCGGAGTTGCGCGAAGGCGCGGATTACCTGTTCTCTGATGAGCCCGCCCGGCTGGCGCCGTTTGTGAGCCGCTACAACGCCCGGAAAGTGGCCCGGAGTCGCCGGAAAGCGGCCAAGGCAAAGGGCGAGGCGACCGAGTCACACCGCTGAAGCCGCCGGTAACACCCGGAGACGGCCCGGTAACGCGCCCAGGTGACCCGGTAACCGTTACCCGGCCGTTTTCCCCTGTTACTGGCGGGCCTCGGCCTGTTACTGGCGGGTCTCGGACTGTTACTGGCGGGTCTCGGACTGTTACTGGCGGGCCTCGGACTGTTACTGGGAGGGTTCCCCGACGAGCCCCGCTGACCGCGCCGCGTTACGCGCTCACCTCTGCACGCAACTGCCCGGCACCGCGTCCACGGCCACGGTGGCCGCGGGGGTGAACAGCACCTGTTCCGGCTTCACGCCCTTGTTGCGCCGCACGTCAGCAAACGCGAACCGGTTGGGATTCCCATTGGGGTCCTCCACCACGCTGCGCCGCACCTCAAAGGTGGCGCGGTCCACCCACAGGGTGATGCTGCGGTACGCGCCCTGCGGCGCCTTGGGCACCAGCCGGACAACATGGTGCTGCGCATCCCCGGGCGCACTCTCCAGGTTGAACAACTCCGCAATGCGGCCGGTGCCGCCCAGGAACACCAGCGACGCGGTGAGCCCGTCCGCGCGGAAGCAGCGGTCCACCAGCGCCTGGTTGTCGGCGGGCTGGTAGACCCACAGCGTGGTGCCGTCCACGGCAAACGTCTTGGGCGTGGGCTCCACGTAGTCAAACCGGATGCGCCCGGGTTTCTGGAACGCCACGCGGCCGCGGCTCTTCTGGGACCGGCCCAGCGCGCTCATTTCATATTCCTGCTCAAAGGCGGCCGTGAAATCCTTGGTGCCGTCGTAGAGCTTCTGGACGCGGGCCACCACGCGGTCCGCGGTCAGCTCCGCGGGCGCGGCGGCAGCAAGCAACGGCAACAGCAGCAGCAGGAGGGGGGACATGGGGATGGGACGCATGGTGGGCCTGGGCATTTACCAGAAACGGCGCAGCACAGGTCCCCGGGGAAGGGTGATCCTGTGCGGAGGTATCCGCCCCCGACGGCAAAGGTGCCACAGCCAAGGGGCCGGCAAGGAACCACGTCGTAGGGCGGGGGCTCGTCCCCCGCCCGGGTTCCCCGACCGCCATGGTGCGTTCGAGCACACCCGCCCCATCTCCCGCATGAAGGGCAGGAACGAGCCGAAACCCGTTTCCTGCGACGTGGTGGAGGAAGCCCTTGCGTCTGAACGGCCCT
>JACRCW010000108.1 GCA_016218805.1 Deltaproteobacteria bacterium
ACGCCGCCGGCTCGGCATCCCGTGCCAACAGGAGTGGACCCCCCAACCACGGGCCCGCTCCCAGCCTCCATTGGACACATCGCCGCGCCGCATTTCGATCCAGGCAAGCCCGGAGCCGACGGGGCCGCTAATCAAGTACCCCCGCCCACCAGCAGGTCCACCACCAGCGTGTACGGCGTATCCAGCGGGACCGCTTGGAAGTCGCCGTAGTTGAACACCTGCACCAGCACGTCGGTGTCGTCGGGAACCATCGTGACTTGGACCACTTCGTCAGGGATGGCGCCGTTGGACGGGCTGACCTGCAGCGACCCCTTGAGCGCATCATGCGTGTTGGTTGCCAGATAGAGGGTGAGGTCCAGGTCCGGGGCGTTGACCGCGGTTGGCACCTGCAGGGTGAACCGGGCGCCGTTTCCCGCGGGAATGGTGACCTTGAACCAGTCATGCTCCTTGGCCGGCGTCCCGCTGTCCGTGCACGAGCCCAGCGTGAAGGTGGAATGGTCACCCGCCAGGATCAGTGGCACGGCCGCGGAGGGCGCGTTGTTCGGCTCGTGCGCGTCTTCGGCGCATGCCGGGGAACTGACGGAACTGCCCGGCGCGCTGCTGCTTTGCCCGTTGGGAGTGCACGCCGGGGCGGCCGTGGACGCCGCACTGCTGCTGGAAGCGCCGCTGGAGGACGTACCTGGCAAGCCGCTGCTGGACACGGCCAAGGCCGATGATGCTCCGCTGGAGGAGGTGCCCGGCATGACACTGCTGGACGACACGCCAACGACCGCGCTGCTGGACGTGGTGGCCGAGACGGAACCCACCGACGTGGTCCCCGCGGAGCCGCTGCCCGACGTCATTCCGGATGAACCGCCGCTGGACGCCGGCTCCGCAGATGCGCCGCGGGACGTGGCGCCCGAGACGGAACCCGCCGACGTCGTCCCCGCGGAGCCGCTGCCCGACGTCATCCCGGATGAACCGCCGCCGGATGCCGGCTCCGCTGATGCGCTGCGGGACGTGGTCCCCGCGGAGCCGCTGCCTGACGTCATCCCGGATGAACCGCCGCTGGACGCCGGCTCCGCGGATGCGCTGCTGGAGAGCGTGGCCGACGTCGCACTGCTGGCCGGTCCCGAGCTGCCTGAGACTTCTGCGCTGGTGGCGGCGCCGGACGATGCCCCGACCGAAACCGCACCCTGGGAGGACGCGGTGGCGGTGCCGGATGACCCGCCCGAGGAAGATGACGAATCGCCGGACGACCCGCAACCGCCACATCCCGCCAGCGTGCAAACCACGCCCACCAATCCCGCGAATTTGCGCATGGTACCCCCTCAATTCAAGTCGATTCGGGAGGTATCCACGCGTTAATGCCGTTGTCAAGCTTGGGCGCGCGGTGGACTTCAGCCGCGTGGCGGCCGCCCTTGCATCAAGGGCCACCGCCATTGTCGACGACGAACGCCGCCGTCGCCGCAGTGAGTCATGCCGCTGCGTAACGAACGTTACCGGCCGCAGGATCGACTGCATTTGCCTGCGCGGGTCAACAAAACCAGGACTTTCTTACGCCATCGCGCGCGCGTCAGGCGCCCTGACGCGCGGCCGTTGGGCGGAAGCACCGGTCCCGGCTGCCACGGATTCAAGCTCATTGGCGGCGGCGCGCGCCCCACCGGCACGCCGGTAACCCTCGGCCACGCGCAGGGCTCCCGCTTTCTTCTCCATGGTCTCACGGACCGCGCGGCGCAGCCGCTCCGGCGTCAGCGCGCCGGGCGACACGCGCGTTCCCGCACCCGCCACCTGGACGTGACGCGCCACCTCCAACTGGTCCCGGCCAAACGGCACCACGCACACCGGCACGCCCGCGGCCAGCGCCTTCTGCGTGATTCCCATACCGCCGTGACACACCACGCACGCGGCTTCCGCCAGCAGCGGCCCGTGGGGCACAAAGCGCTCCACGCGCGCGTTGGGCGGGGCGCGGAATTGGCCGGGGTCCACGGACGCCGTCGTCGCCACCACGCGCACGGGTTCTTCCGCCAGCGCGGCCAGCGCGGTCTCCACCAGGCGTCCGTCGTTCTGGAATTCCGTGGAGCAGGTCACCAGCACCAGCGGCCGCCCGTCAGGGGCGCCGCGCTCCGTGGGCGTGGGCGGCTCCCAGACCCCCGGCCCCACCAGCCGCACCCCCGGCGGCCACACCCGTGCGTACTCAAACGGCTCCGCGGTGTACGCGATGATCCTTGGCGGATGGCTTGCGAAGTCCGCCACGTGGCGGAACGGCGCAACACCCGCGGCGGCGCGAACACCGTTCAGTCCACGCAGGCTGCGGTCATACAGCGCGTTCACCAGCGTCCACATCACGCCGTCACGCAGCCGCCCCAGCAGGCCCGGCAGCGGCGCCAGCCCCAGGCCCCACGGCGGAATCCCCGGCGCACGCAGTGGCAAGAGGTACGGCGCAAACACCGCCCACGGCAGGCCGGACGCTTCGGCCAGCGCGGCCGCACCCCAGCAGTTGATGTCGGTGAACAACACGTCGGGTCGTTCGCGTTGCAGGGCACCGCGCAGGTCGTCCAACTCGTGATGCGCGCGGTCCACAAACGTGCGGCACGCGGCCCGCAGCGCGGCCGGCGGCCAGGACGCCTTCCAGTCGTCCAGTTCGCGCGCCTCAATCGCCCCGGCAATGGCGGCCGCGTCCAGGCCCGTGGCGCGCAAGCGCTCCACCTCGGTGGACAGGGTGCGCACGCAGACGTGATGCCCACGCTGCTGCAGTTCCAGCAGCGTGGGAACCAGCGGGTAGATGTGTCCCCGCGCTGGAGATGTGTAGACAAGAAACCGCGTCATCTCAGCCTCCCTTTCCGTTCAGGATGGCACCCACCAGCCCGCGCAGGGTGGCCGCCGTGGCGCGCGTGGACTGACGGAGGTCACGCCGCCAGATCTTCCAGGCGTACACGTCCGTGGCGGCAATGAGGTGCGCACGGAGACGGGCACGCGCCAGACCACGCCGCCGGCTCAGCCACGGGCCAAACACGTGGTCCACCCACGCGTGGTGCAGCGCGCGCCCCGCGTGGGTGATGCGGCGCATGGCCGGCGTGCCTTCCTCCTGCGCCAAAAAGCGCAGGCTGCGCGCGCCCCATTCTTCATAATGCGCGGCCAGGTCCCGCAGGGCCGTGTCCACGTCACCGGGTGCCGCCCGCCACCGCGCGCGGCGAACCTCGGCCAGCCCCAGCTCTGTGGCCGCCACCGCCAGGCCGTCCTTGGAACCAAACCGCCGGAGCACCGTCTGCACCGTCACCCGCGCCGCGCGCGCCACGTCCGCCAGCGCCACGTCTTCCCAGGGGCGCGTTCCGGACAGCCGGAGGGTGGCCTCCAGGATGCGGCGGTGCGTGGCGGCGGCGGCCTCCGCCCGGGCCCCCATCCGGTAGGTGCGTGTGTATTTCATGTGAGTCGTGTTAACGTTAATATGACGGCGTGTCCACCCGTCTGCGGCCCACGCCCCCGATCACGCCCACGGCCCGCCCCGCGCGCTTTTTCCGCGCTGCCGGCCTACGCTGCGTGCATCTTCCCCGGGTTGCTCCACCGGACACGCTGAGGGAGGCGCCATGACATCCGCAGATCGCGTGGTTGACGTCGTGGGCAAGGCCTGCCCCATGCCGCTGGTGGCGCTCGCCAAGGAGGTCCGGACCATGCAGGCGGGTCAGACGGTCCGGATCACCGGCAATGACCCCATCTTTGAGGCGTCCATTGCGGACTTCTGCCGCGAGCGGCACCTGGCCGTGCTGGACACCACGCGGGAAGGCCGCGCCGTCAGCATGCTCATCCGCATCTGACGCGCACACAGGACCCACGGGGGCGGGAGCCAACAATGGGTGACCGACGAGTGACCATCCTGCTGCAGAGTGGCGAACTGGACAAAGCGTTGTCAGCGTTCATCTTTGCCAACGGCTACGCGGCGCTGGGCCTGGATGTGACCATGTGGTTCATGCTCTTTGGCTACAACTGCCTCAAGAAACGCCGCGGATTGTGGTCATTGTTCCGGCGCAAGACAGACGTGGCGCGGGAGTCCGCCTACCGCAACCTGGAGACGGACAACGTCCTGCAACCCATGGTGGAGCTGTTCAACCGTGGCGGCGCCCGGCACCTGCCGCTCTCCCAGATCAACCTGGGGGGCGTGGGCCCGGCGCTGCTGGGGGTCATGCTCCGCAAGAAGGGCATCATGGGCCTGGACGAACTCATCCACAGCGCCGCGGATCTCGGCGTGAAGTTCAAGATGTGCCAGATTTGTTTTGACGCCATGGGAATCAGCGTGGAGGACCTGGTGGTCCCGGACGTGGAGGTCAGCGGGGTGGCGGAATACGCGCGCGACACCCTGAATGCGCAGGTCAACCTCTTCATCTGAGCGGCGGATGGCCCACTCCCTTCAGCCTGAGCTGCTTGATCTGCGGGACCTGGTGGACCACCTCCGCGAGGAGGTCCGCGTGCTGCGGGCGGCCCTGGCGGACAACGGGAGCGGGCGCGTCCTGCAGCAGCAGGCGGAGGAGTTTTCGCGCCTGTTGTCCGTGAGCAAGCTCATTGTCTCTGAATTGGACCTGGGCCGGGTTTACGACCTGGTGGCCAGCCGGGCGCGGGAGATTGTGTGCGCGGAAACCGTGCTTTTGCCCATGCTCAACGCGGGCCGCGATCAGTACACCTACGCGGCCGCCGCCGGTGACGACGCGGACGCCGTGCGCGGGAGCACGTTCCCCGCGCACGTGGGCATGTGCGGGTGGGTGCTGCAGCACGGGCGGACGCTGCTGTTTGGGGAGAACAGCACGCAATGGATGGCGGAGCCCACCCCGTGGGAGGCGGGGCAGCAATCGGCCGTGCTGGTTCCGCTCGTCGGGCGCAAGGGCATCATTGGCGGGCTGTCCGCGCTGGGCAAACAGGGAGGCGGCTGCTTCACGCAGCATGACCTGGACCTGCTGACCATGTTTGCCAACCAGGTGAGCATTGCCATTGAGAACGCCCGCCTGTTCCAGGACGTGACCCGGGAGGTGGATGAGCGCCGGCAGGCGGAGGAACGGCAACGCACCAGCGAACAGTTTGTGCGCACCATCCTGGACACCATTGACGAGGGGCTCATTGTGGTGGACCACGACTTCCGCGTGCGCGTGGCCAACCGGGCCTATGGCGCGCGGTTGCCCCACGCGCAGGACCCCGTGCTGGGGGCGCCCTGCTACGCGCTGGCCCATGAGTCCACCCGGCCCTGCTTTGAGGACGGGGTGGACTGCCCCGTGCGCCGCGTGTTCCTGGACGGCCAGCCGCACCGCGCCCTGCACCGCCACGCCGCCCGGGACGGCCGCGTGCTGTTTGTGGAAACCAAGGCTTTTCCTCTCAAGGACCCGTCGGGCCGCGTGACCTCCGCCATTGAGCTCGTTGCGGACATCACCGAGCGCTTCCAACTGGAGGAGGAGCGCATCCGCACCCAGAAGCTGGAAGCCGTGGGCACGCTCGCCGGCGGGATTGCCCATGACTTCAACAACCTCCTGCAGGGCGTGTTTGGCTTTGTTTCGCTGGCCAAGCTGCAGATGGATGACAAGGACAAGGCGCTGGGCACGCTGGAGGAGGCCGAGAAGGCGCTCCGCATGTCCGTGAAGCTGACCAATCAACTGCTCACCTTCTCCAAAGGCGGCAAACCCGCGCGCATGCCCATTGACCTGCTGCCCATCGTGGAGAACGCGGCGCAGTTCACCCTGAGCGGATCCCGGTCGCATCACACGGTCACCACGGATGACGGCCCCTGGCGGGTGGATGCGGATGAGGGGCAGATCTACCAGGTGTTCCAGAACATCATCCTGAATGCGGACCAGGCCATGCCGCAGGGCGGTGAAGTGGCCATTGCCCTACGCAAGGTCCAGGCCCCCGGGGAGGGCGTTCCCCCGTCCTTGCGGGACGGGCGCTACGTCCGCGTGGACATCAAGGACACGGGCGCGGGCATCCCGGACGCAGACCGGCCAAAGATCTTTGACCCGTATTTCACCACCAAGGAGAAGGGCAGCGGCCTGGGACTGGCAACGTCCTACTCCATTGTCAGCAACCACGGCGGCGGCATCAGCGTGGAATCCCGTCAGGGCGCCGGGGCCACGTTCTCCGTCTTTCTGCCCGCCACGCCGGCGCCGGCAACGGCGGAGCCCGTCCAGCCCGCGGCGGCGGTGGCGCCTGGGCGCGCCGGGCGCGTGCTGGTCATGGATGATGAACAGGTGATTCGCACTGTGGTGGGGGCGCTGCTGCGGAAACTGGGACACCGTGTGGAGGAGGCCGCGCACGGCCAGGAGGCGCTGGAGAAGTACCAGGCGGCACGGCAGGCCGGAGATCCGTTTGACCTGGTCATCCTTGACCTTACCATCCGCGGCGGGATGGGCGGCGCGGAGACTATGAAGAAACTCATGGAAATAGATCCGCAGGTGACCGCGTTGGTCTCCAGCGGCTACTCGGATGACGCGGGGATTGCCGGGTACGAAGCCCGGGGTTTCAAGGGATTTCTCAAGAAGCCGTATGACATCAAAACCCTGCGCGAAGTGCTGCAGCGGCTGCTGCCCCAGTGACCGGCGCACCCCGCTGCAACGTGCTCGCGCCGCGCGCGGCGGTTCAGCGTGAAGTTGTGTCTGTGGCATCGTCCATGAACGGATCAGAGGCGTGGCCTGCCGGCCGGCAAGGCTGACGTTAGGTTCGCGGAATTGGCACCGCGGCGGTGCCCCAGTGCAGGGGGTGACTGAATGCAGAACCTGAGGGTTTTGGGGATCCTGGCTACGACGGCAATGGCCCTTTTTTCAGGCTGCGTAGAGGAGCGCAACACGGGCAGCTCGTCATCATCCTCATCGTCTTCCTCTTCCTCATCATCATCCTCATCGTCTTCCTCTTCCTCATCATCTTCCTCGTCGTCTTCCTCGTCATCGTCGTCGTCCGGGGGCGGCTCCAGCGGTCAGGCGGGCAGCAGCAGTTCCGCGGCAACGTCCGCCGGGAGTGGCGGTGCGTCCAGCACGGGCAATGGTTCGTCCGGCTATGTGTGCAACGCAGAGGCGCCCGTGTGTGCGCCGGCGTGCGGCAGCACCCAGTTGTGCAATTCAGCCTGTTCCTGCGTGGACCTCCCGCCGGTGGTGGAATTGGGACGGGACAGCCGCTCCAGCACCGTGGACATCAACGTCCAGGACACGGTGGTGGCCGCCGCCAACCGCGACCACGGAAGTGTGAGCTTCCTGAACACCACCACCAATACGGTGGCTTCCCGCGTCACGGTGCCTGATCCGCGCAGCGTGGTCTTTTCCCCCAGCGGGAGCGTCGTCTACGTGAGCGCGTCGGACGGAATCCACCGCATCACCGGGGCGGACTCACTGTCTCCCGTGCTGGGCCCCGCCCTGGCGGCCTGCGCGGAGCCACAGGGCATTGCGCTGCTTCCCAGCGGCAACAGGCTCGTGGTGGCGTGCCTGGAGGGCGTGGTGGTGTGGGTGGACACCAGTTCCGCCAGCCTGTCCGTGACCGCCACGGTGAACCTGCGGGGCGCGTTGGCGCAACACGGTGGGACGCTCCCGCCCAACGCAGCAGCCGTGGCGGTTGCTGTCACCAACAATCGCGACGGACAGGATGCGGATGAGCGGATCGTGGTGCCACTGTTCTACGACGAGCCCGTGGATGTGGCGGGCCCGGCGGACGTGGACGTCGCCGGGGTCGGCGTTGTGGCCGTGCTGAGCGCCGACGGCTCCCTCACCCACCGGATTGACCTGCTCCCCGAGGCGGACACCGGCTTTGGTGCGGGTGCGTTCATGAATCAGCTCTCCAACGTGTGGGTGCAGGGTGACCGCGCGTACGTGCTCGCGCTCGCCGCGGGCCCCAAGGGCGCCCCCGGACCCGCCGCAGGCAATTCCAACCCGGACGCCGGGCCCATCGTCGTTGCCGGGAGCCAGAACACGTTGCCGTTCTTCATCACGCTGGACCTGGCCACGGGAACTGAACTGCACCGCATCAACCTCAACGCGGAAATGCGCGCCAAGGCCGGCGCCATCCGGTTTTTCAGCGTCCTCTCCGGGCTTGCCTTTGTGCCGGGAACCAACATTGTCTACGTCACCAGCATTGCCTCAGACGCGCTGGTGCGCATGAAGGTCAACGCGGATGGCTCGCTGGCACCGGATGGCGGTTCCAACGGCTTTGGGAGCGCGCTCAACAACTTCATCCCGCTGGACAAGGCGCCGTCCGGGGTGACCATCAGCCACGGAGTCAGCGGGTTCAAGGGCTACGTGGTCAACGACGTCAGCCGCAGCGTGCAGGTGGTGACGTTTGCCACCCAGGCAGTGAGCGCCACCGTGGAAAGCGCGCCGTTGCCGGCCGTGGGCAGCACGGAGGAGAAGGTTCTGGCGGGAAAGCGGTTCTTCTTCACCTCCACCGCGCGCTGGGGAAACAACGGGATGGTGGGCTGCCTGGCGTGTCATCCCGGGCAGGGGGCGCTGTCGGACAACGTCACCTGGTATTTTGCGGCCGGGCCGCGCCAGACCGTCGCGCTGGACGCCATGTTCGGCAAGGTGGGTGACAGCGCCAGCGGCGCTCCCAACCCGCTGGATGCGCGCGTGCTCAACTGGACGGCCATCTTTGACGAAATGCACGATTTTGAACTCAACGTCCGCGGCGTGTCCGCGGGCGTGGGAGCCATTGTCACGGATCCCGCGCTGGACCTGGCAAAGCGCGTCAACCTTGCCACCGCGGGTCCCGGCGGCGCCCCCGCACAGTTCCTCCGCAATTCAGCCAAGGTGATTGTGTGTGATGTCAGCGTGAACAAGGACTGGGATGCCATTGAATTGTTCAGCCAGGGCCTGCGGACCCCGGCGTCACCGCAGACCAACGCCACCGCCATTGCGCGCGGCCGGCTGCTGTTTGACCAGGGAGGGACGGGCGCGCCGGAAGGCGGGCGCTGCACGCTGTGCCACGCCGGCAGCAAGTGGACCGTGAGCCGGCTTCCCTATGACCCCGCGGACAACACGGGCGGGACGCTGGCGGCGGAGCGAGCGCGCGCGGTCACCTACACCGGCGGCGCCTTCAACCAGGACACCACCGTGATTGCAGCGGATGACGTCCCTGACGGCACCGGCGTCCCGGTTCCCAAGCTGGACCGCGTGGCCTGTGTGCTCAGGCGGGTGGGCACGTTTGACGCCAGCAGTGCGTTTGAGGTCCGCCAGAACATGGCCGCAGGCAACACCGCGCAGGGTGCGCGCGGGTTCAACCCGCCGTCGCTGCTGGGCGTGCGGTATGGGTCGCCCTACCTGCATGGGGGCACGGTCCGGACGCTCACCGAATTGTTTTCTCCGGCTTTTGATGCGCACACCACGGCGGGAAACCCCAACTTCCTCGCCAACGCAAACACCCGGACGCAGGACGTGGCGGACCTGGTGGCGTTCCTTGAGTCCATTGACGACACGACGGAAGTGTTCCCGATCCCGGCCGGGGCCATCCTGTGCCCGGCGACGATCCCGTAAGCCGGGAGCCTGCATTACCGTTTCAGCAGCGCCTCAAACGGCCGGTTGGCAAAACCCGCCCCGGTGGATGACGGCGGCCGCGGTCCGTCATTTCCGCGCTTTTCTCCGGGCCCGCGCCGCGGCGCGCCGTCCTCGCGCTTCCCGAACGCGCCGCCCTTGGGGCCCTCCCCCTGCCGCGCGGTCAGCGCAATGCGCTTGCGCACCATGTCAATCTCCAGCACGCGCACCTTGAGCTTGTCGCCCGCTTGCACCACCTCTTTGGGGTCCTTGATGAACTTGTCGGACAGCTGGCTCACGTGCACCAGCCCGTCCTGGTGCACGCCAATGTCCACAAACGCGCCAAACGCGGTCACGTTGGTGACCACGCCCTCCAGCGTCATGCCCGGCTTGAGGTCCTCCATCGTGCGCACGTCGTCGCGGAACGCGGGCGGGGCAAACTCCGCGCGCGGGTCCCGCCCGGGCTTCTTCATCTCATCCAGGATGTCCCTGAGCGTGGGCTCACCCACCTCCGGCGTCACGTACTTCTTCCACTCAATGCGCCTGGCCAGCTCCGCGTTGCCCACCAGCGCGCCCACTTCCACGCCCAGGTCCCGGGCCATCTGCTCCACCAGCGCGTAGCGCTCCGGGTGCACCGCGGAGGCGTCCAGCGGGTGCGCACCGCCGCGGATGCGCAGGAATCCCGCGCATTGCTCAAACGCGCGCGGTCCCAGGCCGCTCACCTCCTTCACCTTGGCGCGGGAGGCAAACGCACCCTTCTGGTTGCGGTACTCCACAATCTTCTTGGCCAAAGACGGGCCAATGCCCGCCACGTACTTCAGCAGTGACGCGGACGCGGTGTTGATGTCCACGCCCACCTGGTTGACGCAGCTCTCCACCACCTCGTCCAGCTTCTTGGACAGCAACGGCTGGAACACGTCGTGCTGGTACTGCCCCACGCCAATGCTCTTGGGGTCCACCTTCACCAGCTCGGCCAGCGGGTCCTGCAGCCGCCGCGCAATGGAGATGGCGCCGCGCACCGTCAGGTCCAGGTCCGGGAATTCCTCGCGCGCCACGTCGGAAGCGGAGTACACGCTGGCCCCCGCTTCATTGACCATGACGGGGAAGATGCCCTGCTGCGCGCTCTTCTTGAGCACGTCCCGCACAAACGACTCCGTCTCCCGCCCGTGCGTTCCGTTGCCCACCGCAATGGCCACGGGCTTGAAGCGCTCCACCAGGCCCAGCAGGATCGCTTCGGACTTGTGCAGCGCGCCCTCACCCTGCACCAGCATCAGCAGCGTGTGGTCCAGCAGCTTCCCGGTCTGGTCCACCACCGCCACCTTGCACCCGGTGCGCTGCCCCGGATCAATGCCAATCACCGCGCGCGGCCCCAGCGGCGCCGCCAGCAGCAGCGCGCGGAGATTCTGCGCAAAGATGTCCACCGCTTCGCGGTCCGCGCGCAGCTTGAGGTCCACGCGCACGTCCGTCTCCACGGATGGCGCGATGAGCCGCTTCCACGCCTCCGCCAGCGCTTGGTCCATCTGTGCGGCCCACGGTGACCGCGCATCGCGCTTCATCAGCCGCGCCAGTTCGCGCTGCGCCTTGTCCTCGTCCACGGCAAGCCGCACCCGCAGCACGTTCTCCACTTCACCGCGCCGCACGGCCAAAAACCGGTGTGACGGGATGGTGCGGCACGGTTCGCGGAAGTCGTAATACATCTCAAACTTGGTGGGCGCGGTGATATCGGGCGCTTTCTCAACGGTGACCTCGCCCTCGTCCAGGAACAGTGACCGGGCAAAGGTGCGCACATCCGCGCTTTCGCTCGCCGTTTCCGCCACAATGTCCCGCGCGCCCTGCAGCGCGGCTTTCACGTCCGGGACCTCCTTGGCCGCGTCCACGTACGCCGCCGCCTCGGTCTCCGGGTTGCCATCCGGCGGTTGCGCCAACATGCGGAGGCCCAGCGCCTCCAGGCCGCGCTCCCGCGCGATCATGGCGCGCGTGCGCCGCTTGGGCTTGTAGGGGAGGTAGAGATCCTCCAGTTCCTGCTTCTGCCCGGCCGCCAGGATGCGCTGGCGCAGTGCGTCGGTCAGCTTTCCCTGCTTGCCAATCTCGTCAAGAATGGTGGCACGGCGCGCTTCCAGTTCCAGCACGTACGCGCGCTTCTCCTCAATGTTGCGGATCTGCACTTCATCCAGGCCGCCGGTGGCCTCCTTGCGGTAGCGCGCAATGAACGGGACGGTGGCACCGCCCTCCAGCAACGCAACGACGGAGGCCACGCTTGGGGCGGGCAACTGCAGCGCGACGGCGATGGCGGGGACGGGGTTGTACGGCGGGGAAGCGGTGGCGGTGGAGGTTGCCTGCGTCATGGTCCGGTTGGCTTTCCAGAACGGTGAGGGGGCGCGCTGTGTCGAGGAACCACCGGGCCGCTGTCAAGAACCCGCGTGCGCCCGCGCAATGTGTGTGGGAGGATGCGCGCGGCAGTGAACCTCAAGGAGGCAAGGCCATGGCCAAGGGACAGGAAGGCAAGGGTAAGACCAACAAACCCAAGCTCAGCGCGGCGGACAAGCAGAAGAAGAAGAAGGAGAAGGCAGCCGCCAAGGGGAAGTGATCCACCCCGGCTGACTCCGTGCGGGCGCCGGGGGGGCGCCCTGCGCGGGTTTCGCGCGGTCCCGGCACCACCGTGGTCAATCTCGTCATCACCAACGCGTGCAATCTGGCCTGCCCGTTCTGCTTTGCGTCCGAATACCTGGCGGACGGCGCGGCGGATGCGGAGCGCATGAGCCTGGAACAGTTCCGGCGTCACGTGGCGTGGGCCGGCGGTGACACGGTCCGCTTCTGCGGCGGCGAGCCCACGGTGCACCCGGACTTCCTGGAGCTGCTGGCGCTGGCGTTGGACCAGGACGGGCGGCGCGCGTTCATCATGACCAATGGCGTGTGGCCGGACGCGGTGCGGCGCCGCCTGGCGGAACTGCCCACCGGCCAGGCCGTGCGCATCACCTACCTGTTCAACGTGCTGGAGCCCGCGTTCTACACGGCGGCGCAGGCGCACATGTTGGACCAGACGCTGGCCGCCCCCAACCCGCTGGCCATCACGCTGGGGCTCACGCTGCACCGCGCGGACCAGGACGTGGACCACGTGTTCCACCGCGCGCGGCGGCACGGCATCCGGCGCATCCGCTACAGCGTCGCCTCGCCCAACGCCACCGACCCGGGGTCATGGTTGCTGGACGCGCGGCGGGATTTCCCCGCGCTGGCAGCGCTGGTGCACCGCGTGGTGATGGAAGGCCGTGCGCGCGGGCTTACCGTGCATTCTGACTGCGGCTACATCCCGCCGTGCCTGTTCACCGACGCGCAGCGACGTGACCTGGAGACGCCCCATCCGTCTGCCCCCGGCCCGGCGTACACGTGCAACGGCCCGGTGGACCTGGGTCCCACCGGCGAAGCGTGGCGCTGCTACGGCCTGTATTCCGTGGTGCGCGCGCACACACGCGAGCACGCGGACGCGGCTTCCCTGCACGACGCGTTTGAGCGCCGCGCGCATGAACTGGGTGACGCGAATCTCCTGTTTGACGAGTGCGCGGCGTGTGACTGGCGCGCCCGCGGTCAATGTGCGGGGGGCTGCTACGCGCTGCGCGTCACGGCAACGGCGCGCCAGCATGCCTCCGGTGCCGGGGTGGACCTGGCGGATGATGAGAGCCTGCGTGCCGCGGTGCCGCGGCTGAACGCGGGCGCGTTTCATGTGACGGGCGGGCGCCTGCCGGTGCTCATGGTGCGCGAAGACGGCGCGTGGGCGCCGCTGGACGCGTCCCCCGTGGAGGAACGCCTGCTCGGCTGTTGCGACGGCGTGCGTGACGTTGGGGCCCTTGCCGTGGAACTGGCGCGCGGGCTGGGCCGTGCGGTTCCCGTTCCGGAGGTGGCGCGCGCGCTGCGCCGCCTGCAGGGCCGCGGTGTCGTCGGATGGGTGGCCGCGCCGGGGCGCGGTCCGCTAGCGTGAGTCCATGCTTGCGCTGATCGCCCTGCTTGCTGGCGCCGCTGTGGACGGCGGCCCCGCCCCGGTGGTGGACGTCCTGCAGGTGGCCACCTGCCAGTCCCAGGGCGGCGAATACGACGTCACGCTGGAAGGAACCCTGGTGCTGCACCGGGATTTCCTGGACCCCGCGGTGCCGCCGGAACAGCACGCGCGCGCCGCGGTGCTGCACCAACTCAAGTACGTGTGGGGCTGGCTGCGCACCAACCCGGAGGCCGCGCGGACGCTCCAGGCGGTGCTCTCCGCCGTGGAGCCGCCCATTGAGGTGCGCGCCATCAAGCCGGGGAAATACGGCCACGCCATGGACATCACGTTCACGGAGGAGAAGCCGCACCTGGTGATTGATGACCCCTACCAGGTGCGCGCGCTCAAGCGCGGCCGCACGCGCGTGAATGATCCCGCCCTCATGGTGGACTACCGCGTGGTGTTCCGCATGGGGCTGTGCGGTCCTGCGCGTGACCGCGTGAGCACGCTGACCCTGCCGTTGCCGCGTGACCCGTGGCTCATGCACTGGCACGTCCCCCGCAGCCAGCACCGCCTGCTGCGCTATTACACCAAGAGCGCCGTCACCAACCCCTGCGCTGACGACGACTACGCGGACCTGCCGCACCCCATCTACTACTGGTACGACTGGCAGCCCGACCGGCACGGGCCGGACGCCAACCACCGGGCCTTTGATTGCCGGAAGCTCCTCAAAGAAGGCCGGGACTACTTCCCGCACACGCTGCAACTGGTGCGCGTGGCGGAGCCCACCGGTGATTTCTCCCTGCTGCGGGACGAGCTGGCGCGGGACAGCGGACCGGTGCGCGTGACGCTGCTGTACGGCGTGCTGGATCACGAGGTGACCCAGCCCGACGTGGCGGCCCTGGCGGGGGAACTGGGTGCGGGCGCGCCGCTGGCCACACGCGTGGCGCAGGCCCACGCCGCCGCGCGCCCCCGCGAGCGTGCCGAACGGCAGCTGCTGGCGTTGCTGGAGGACCTGCCGCAGGTGCTGCAGGTGGAGCGGCACACGGCGTCAGCGTCGGATGGGTACTTCCACTTTGAGGCCCACGGGACCCTGGTGCGCAGCCGGCGGGCCGTGCGGCTGCGGGCGCACTACGGGCTGACCAACGTGTTCGGTCCGGTGCCGCCCGCCCACTGGCGCTACGCGCGGGAAGCGCTGGGGCAGGACCACGTTGTCATCTACGTCGGGCACTCGGGCATTGGGGAAAACGTGCGCCTGCTGCAGATTGACCGGAACCTGGGCCTGCCGGCGGGACAGTTGGCCGGCGAGATCGCGCACGCGCCCTATCAGCTGGTCGCGTTCCTGAGCTGCTACTCGTACATGTACTTCGGGCAGGACATGCTGGAGGCGGGGGCCAAAGGCAGGGAATTCGTGTTCACGGGCACCGGGTACGGCCGGGGTGACCGGGGCGCGCTGATGGTGCTGGATGTGTTGGACCAGGCGCTGGCGCCGGACCGCGCACCGCTGCAGGTGCACTTCCTGGAACCCACGGATTTCATGCTTTTCAAGGCGCGTCACGGCGCCGCGGTGCGGTGAGGAGGCGCCCGTCACGGGCACCCGTCGCGGAGCAGCGCCAGCGTCGCATCCATGGCCGTGGCATCCTGTCCGTGCCGCCAGTACCAGAAGTACGTTCCTGCGTTGCGCGCCGCGCAATACCGCTCGTGCAACACCGCGGGTTCCATGGGCGGATCCGGATTGTATTCATTCACCAGGCACGGCTTGCCGCCGCACTGTGTGGGGTCGGCGGCCCGGTTCTGGTGCAACTCGCCAAAATCCACGCTTTCCAGCGCCACCGCCTGCGCATCTCCGGAATTCGTCCCAAACAGGTGGCGCTGGAAGCTGCGCTGGGCCTCCTCGTCACGGACCCGCGCGGCCAGGGATGCCGTCCATTCCGCCGAATACCCGTTCACCAGGCCAATCTCATTCCCGTCCTGGTAGATGACGTTGTCGAAATCCCCGGTTTCCTGCACCACCTTGCGGACCCACCGGTCGTGCACGCTGCCCGGCGCCACCGCGGCGGTGCCGGCCGCGGCGCACGCGTCCTCGCCCTGCACGTTGAACGCCGCGTCCCACGCGCTGTACCCGGGGATATCACCCCATTGGCAGTGCTTCACGGCCCACCCGTCAGCCAGGTCCACCTCCACGTAGAAGCCGTGCGTACGCGCGTAGGACAGCAGCGCGCGCACGCGCATCCAGAACGCCGGGTTGAACTGCGTCAGGTCCGCGCGGCCGCCGTGTTCCATGTACGGCCCGCCGGTGATTTCCCAGTCCGTTTCCCCGTTGCCCGTCGTCAGGAACGGGCCCAGGCGGGCATGCAGGAAGTTCATGTTGTACGTGCGCAGGCGGTCCACCCAGGCCTCGTCAAACAGCGGCCACCCAAACGCGCCCCCGCAGCACGAGATCGCGCCGCGGAAGTCCACCGCGCGCCCGTCCGCGTGCACCAGCACGCTACCCGCCGTGCGCAGCGGAGTGTCCGGTGAGGGCGCTCCCGCGTCGACCGCACCGCTGCCCGCGTCAGCCGTCCCGGTGCCGCTGTCCGCGGCGCCCGCGTCCGCGGGAGGCACCGTACTGGCGTCATGACCGGCGGCGCCGGAAGACGCCCCCGCACCGCCCACGCCAGCCGGACCGCCGTCCAAGGGGGAAGCGCCGCCGGGGCCGGCGGGAGCGCACGCGGTGAACAGCAGGGCGGCAAGCAGCGGGAGGCGTCGCATGCCCGCCGGATTACGCCCGCGGCGCACTGCCCGGCTTGTCCAGCCGCGCCAACCGCTTGTTCACCCGCGGAGCGCCGCCTCAATGTCCGCCAGGCGCCACGTGTCAGGTCCATAGCGGCCCAGGATCTCACCGGGTTGCCCCGCCCCGACGAGGAACGGCCCCGTGTTGCCCGCGCTGAGCTGGTAGCTGCCTTCCGGCTTGCGGACCTCCAGCACGCCCTCCGCCGTCCCGCGCAACACGCGCCGCACCTGCAGACGCACCACCTGCGGGGGGGCCTTGCCCGGCGTGGACGGCGTTTCCGTTGCCACCACTTCCACCACGTCCGCCTCCACCACCAGCACAGCGGACGGCAGGACCCACGCCAGCGGTTCAGGAGGCTTGGCCATGGCGCTCCCCTATCCCGCCCGCGCCGGGGACGCACCACGGCAACCACCCATCCTCCCGTTGACGTATGCCTTCCTCGACGGATCTCACCCCGTGACGCTGTTCATCGCGTGGTGCGCTCGCTAGCGTCCCGCCGTTCGGGGAAACCCCCGTTGTGGAGCGGTGTCAATGACTCAGGGACTGTTCGTGTCCACGTCCGTCGTGCCGCCGTTGGCGCGCGCGGAATCGCCCGAAGTGTTCGGCGGCAGGCAGACCGAGGGTGAGGCCCTCCTCAAAGCCCACGAGCGTGCATTGTCGACGGGCGGCGGCGTGCTGCTGCTGTCAGGCCCGCGCGGCGTGGGGAAGGGCGCGCTGTTGGCCGGGCTGCGGCAGTCCATCCTCCGCGCGGGACGCGGGCCGGTGTTCCACGGCAGCGCGCGCGGCCAGCACCGCCCGTACGCTGCCCTGGCGGACGCATTGCGTGACGCGCTGGGCCACCTGGACACCCTGGGCACCGGCCATGAGCTGCGCGTGCGCCACCACGGTGCGCTCGCCGTCATGGACCCCGCCCTCACCGCCCGCCCTGACGCCACCGCCCTCCCGCCCAGCCGCCTGGGCTTCCATGAGGCCACCCTCGCGCTGTGCCGTGACGTGCTGGCCCGCTCCGGCGCCACGCTGGTCCTTGCGGACCTGCAGGACGGCACGGAGGACACGCTGGCCGTCTGCCGCTACCTGGCCTTGCACCTGCCGGACCCGCGCGCGGCGCTGCGCGGCGCGCTCGTCGTGTCGCTGACTGAGGACGGCCGCGGCGGCGCCCTGGCCGACGAGCTGGGCGCGCTGCTCCACGTGGAGCGGGTGCGCGTGGGCGGCCTGGACCGGGACGGGCTGGTGCGCTTCCTGCGCGGTTCCACCGCGGTGGACCGCCTGCTGGCGGCGTCCGGTGGCCGCCCCACGGACGTGGATGAGTTGCTGCAGGCGCTCCCGCTGGACGTGGGCGCCCTGTTGGGCGCGCGGCTGGACCGCCTGGGCGAGCGGGCCCGCGCGGTGGCGGAAGCGCTGTGCACGTGTGACGCCCCGCTGGGCGTGGACGCCATCTCCGCCATGACCAGCACCCCCCCGCACGCGCTCGCCGCGCCGCTGGGGGCGCTCACCGAGGAAGGCCTGGTCACCCGGCGCGTTGCCAATGGCGCGCTGCTGTTTACGCTGGCCCGCCCCACGCACGCGGAGCGCCTGCGCGCCGCGCTGCCGCCGGACCGCGCCGCCCGCCTGCACCACGCCCTGGCGGTGCACCTGGAGGCCAAGGGCGCGGCGCTGATGGAGGGCGGGGACCAACACCTGGCCGAGCACTTCCTGGCCGCCGGCAACGCGGAATCCGGCGTGGCCTACGCGCTGTCCGCCACCGAGCGGCTGACGGTGGCCCACGCCTGGGGCGCGGCCATTGAGCTGCTGGACCGCGCGCTCCCCCTGGCCGCGCGCACCCCGGAGCGCCTGGCCATCCTGGGCCGCCGCTCTGAGCTGTACCAGCTGCGCGGTGACCTGGTTCCCGCGTTGGCGGATGCCGGCCGCGCGCGCGCGCTGCTGCCCGCCGCCGAGCGCGGTCCCGCCTGGCGCCGCCTGGGCGAGCTGCTGTCTGAGACCGGCCGCCCGCGCCTGGCCGTGCGCGCGCTGGACCGCGCGCTGGCGCTGGCTGCCGGTGCCCCGGACGCCGCCGAGCCGGGCCTGTGCGAAGCCGCCCTGGCCGACGCGCTGTACGTCGCCGGTGACCGGGACGCTGCCCGCGCGCGTGCCCGCGCCGCGCTTGCACGCACCGGCCTGTCGGAGTTGCACCGCATCCGCGTGCGCAACACGCTGGGCAAGCTGTCGCTCGCCGCCGAGGAATGGGAGCAGGCCCGCGCGCTGTTCACCGAAAACCGCGACGCCGCCGCCCGCACCGCGCTTCCGGCGGAGGTGACCCGGTCCGAGATCAACCTGGGCGTGCTGGCGTTCCGCCGCGGCCAATATGACCAGGCGGAGGCGCACCTGGGGCGCGCGCTGCGCCTGGCGGAGGAGAACGCGGACCTGCCCAACCAGGCTTTCTGCGTGCTCAACCTCGGCTCGCTGCGCCACCAGCGCCGTGACCTGGCCCAGGCGCTGCGGCTGCACCATGAATCGCTCGCCCTGTTCACCCGCATCGGCAACCGCGCGGAGATGGCCCGCGCGCGTCTCAACGTCGCCAACCTGTCGCTGGTGCTGGGTGACCATGACCAGGCGGAGGACCACCTGGGCCGCGCGGGCGAGCTGCTCAGCCTCTCCGGGCTGTCCACGCAGCAGGCCTATCTGGCCGCGCTGCGCGGGGATCTCGCGCTGTCCCGCGGCCAGCCCGCGGCCGCGCGGGAGGCCTACCAGGGCGCCCGCCGCCTGTACGCGGAAGCCGGCCAGCGCGGCCGCGTGGCCGAGCAGTGGCTGCGCCTGGCCCAGGCCGCCCTGCGTGCGGGGGACCCCTCCTCTGTCGACGAGGCGCTGGGCCACCTGGGCGCACAGCGCGCCGAACTGGACCACCCGCGCCTGCGCGTGGAAGCCCGCGTGGCCGAAGCGCGCGCCATGCTGCTGGCCACGCCCTCCGCCGAGGCCGCCACCCGCGCCGCCGCCCTGGTGGACGACGCCCGCGCGCAGCTGCCCGAACCGGCGGACCCCGAGGTGCTGGCGCTCATTGCGTACACCGAGGGTGAGCTGTGGGCCGCCCGCGGTGACTCCCGCCGCGCCGAGAAGCTGGGCGCCGTGGCCCGGGACCACCTGCACCGCGCCGCCGCGGACCTCCCGCCCGCCCTGCGGGACGGCTACGTCCGCTCGCGCGCCGCGCTGCTGGGGCCCGCGGCTCCCGTGGCCGCCCGCCCGTCGGTGGACACCGCCAGCACCCCGCCCGTTGAGACGGGCGCCACCGAGCCGCCCGTGCCCGCCTCGCGCCCCGAGCCGTGGACGGTCCGCTACGGCGCCATGGTCGGCAGTTCGCCCGCGCTGTTCCGCCTGTTCAGCCGGCTGGACCGCCTGGCCGGCTCCACCTCCACCGTCCTCATCCGCGGCGAATCCGGCACGGGCAAGGAGCTGGTGGCCAACGCGCTGCACGCGCAGAGCCCGCGGGCCAGCGCGCCGCTGGTGAAGGTCAACTGCGGCGCCCTGGTGGAGACGCTGCTGCTGTCGGAGCTGTTTGGCCATGAGAAGGGCGCGTTCACCGGCGCGCACCAGCGCAAAGTCGGCCGGTTTGAACTGGCGCGCGGCGGCACCATCTTCCTGGATGAGATCGGTGACATTTCGCCCAAGACGCAGGTCAGCCTGCTGCGCGTCCTGCAGGAGCGCGTGTTTGAGCGCGTGGGCGGCGGCGTCACCCTGCGCGCGGACTGCCGCGTCATCTGCGCCACGCACCGGGATCTGGAGGCCATGGTGAAGGCCGGCAGCTTCCGCGAAGACCTCTACTACCGGCTCAAGGGCGTGGTGGTGGAGACGCCGGCCCTGCGGGACCGCCGCGCGGACATCCCGGAGCTCATTGACCACGTGGCCCGCGCCGCAGCCGCTGAGATGGACCGCCCGGCCCCCGCCTTCAGCGCGGCCGCCCTGGAGGCCCTGGCCCGCCATGACTGGCCCGGCAACATCCGCGAACTGGAAAACGCCATCCGCTCGCTGGTCCTGTTTGCCGAAAACGGGGCCGTGGACGTGGAGCACCTGGCCGAATTGGGCCTGCGATCGCCCCGGCGTGCATCCGCCAACAGCGATCACGCCACCGCGCCCGAGGCGATCGGCGCGGGCCTGCCTCCGGGCGGCATTGCGCTGGGGCAGATGAAGAAGAAACTTGAATTTGAAGCCATTTCAAGAGCTCTGGAGGACGGCCGGGGCAACATCTCCCGGGCGGCAGAACTCTTGCACATGAAGCGTCCCCGCCTGTCCCAGATCGTGAACGGCAACGCGGCGTTGCGGGCGATCAAGGAGCGATGGCGCGCGGTAGCGGCCGAGGACGGGGGTGAGGCATGAAAACGCCGCGCAGGTTTGGACAGGTCATTGGGAGCATGGGTGTGGTCATGAAGCGGACGGCTTGGGTGGTGGGTGCAGCGCTGTGGGCGGCTGCGTGTCTGGGACCGGTGGAGGGGGAGCATCCCTCCGCCGCGGCGCTGACCGGCGGCCGGCCGGGCGAAATCGCCCTGGTGCCGGTGGTCAACGTGGACGGGCTGGAGGCGCTGACCAACCGGTCCGTGGGGACGGTGTTTGTCAACGAGGTGCTGCTCAACGCCACGGACGTGCGCCTGTGGGACGGCGAAGGCAACCGGCGCAGCATCCTGGCCGAGCCCCAATACCTGCTGCGTTATGACCCCGCCGCCGGCGAGACCGGCCTGTCCCGCCTGTGGGCGCCGGCCGACGGCCGCTACCAGACGCTCACGCTGGACGTGGGGCCGCTGACATTGTCCCACGGCCAGGCGCAGGAGGAGGCGCGGGCGCGCGGGTTTGACATCTCAGACCTGGCGGGTGCCAGCGTGCTCATCCGCGGCGTCATGGTGACGGAGACCGCGGGGCCGCAGGCCCAGCTGCTGCACGCCACGTCCACGGAGTCGGGCTCCGGCTGTCCGGAGGGAGACTCCCAGTGCGAAGGCACCGTCCCGGACACCGCGCCCGCGGACGGCCCGGTGGCCGTGGACAACGGCACGGTCCCGGACACCGCACCCGCCCGTGACGAGGTCGGCTCGCAGGCCGGCGGGCTGGCCGGCAAGGTTGGCGCGGCCATGCCCATGCGGACCTACCGCGCGTTCTCGCTGGTGAGCACCGGGGCCTTCATGCTGGGCACCAACCTGGACCCGCTGGTCATGGAGGGCGGCGGTGCGGTCACGCTGCACCTGGACGTGGACGCGCTGTTCACGGACGAGCGCATTGCCGAACTGCGCCAGGCCGTCCGCGACCAGCGCACCGGCGACATTGTGCGCACCGTCAACGGTGCGGAACTGTCCGGCTCCGTGTCCGTCCACTCCAAGGACGTGAACGTCAACCCCATCATCCGGCGCTGACCCACCGCGCGCGGTTGCAAACCCGCCCTGTTTTGTCCAGAACGCCCACACGGGCGGGCCACCGGCCTCCCCGGAGGGACGGGTCACCATGTTCTCCTGGTTCGGCAGGGATCGGCGGCGTACGGGGGACGTGCTCCACGTCGCGCTGCTCATTCTGCTCGCCGTGGGCGGGCTGACGCTGGCCTTCCGGACACCCAATGCGGCGGGCCTGCTGCTGTTCACCGTGGTGGCGCTGGCCCTGTGGCGGTGGCACCAGCCGCTGGACTTCCTGCTGGCGGGCATTGGCGTCGTGGTGGGTCCCACGCTGGAGTACTTTGCCACGGCCACCGGGCTGTGGACCTATCCCTACCCGTCCCTGGGGCGGCTGCCGCTGTGGGTGTTTGCGCTGTGGCCGGCCTTCCCGGTGTGCCTGGTGCGCCTGACCTTTGCGCTGGTCCCTCCGGACGGTAAACACCGCCGGCACCTCGCCCTGGAGGTGGGCGCGGGCCTGGCGGTCCTGGCGCTGGAGATCCCGCTGCTGTGCACGTTTGGGACGGCGCAACCGGCGTGGACGCTGGCGGGGACCGTGGTGCTGTTGGCCCCCATCGCGTTTCTCATGCGCGGGGTGCACGCCGCGCTGATGCTGCTCATCAGCGGCATCGTCGGCCCGCTGTGCGAAAGCCTCCCCGTCGCCATGGGCGCCTGGGGCTACCCCAACCCGGACATCCTGGGCCTGCCCATGTGGCTGCCCACCGGGTACGCGCTGTTCGGGTTTGCCATGGTGCGCCTGGCGCTGGGCGCTGACGCCTGGCTGTCCGCCCGCGCCCCGCGCCCGGGCGCGCTGGACGGCGCCCCCGCGCTCTGAGCTGAGATGCCCGCCACGCTCCGGCTCAACGTCGCCTACGACGGGAGCCACTTCCACGGCTGGCAGCGCATGCCCGGCGTGGCGACCATCCAGGAGCATCTGGAGCGCGCGCTGGGGACGGTGCTGCGCGTTCCCGTCGTCGTGAACGCCGCGGGGCGCACGGATGCCGGCGTGCACGCCTGCGGGCAGGTGTGCAGCGTGGCACTGGCGGGGCCGCTGGATGCGCTGGCGCTGCGGCGGGCCCTGCGCGGGACCAACGCCCTGCTGCCGGACGGAATCGCGGTGACGGCGTTGTCCCACCGCCCGGAGGGGTGGCACGCGCGCTTTTCGGCCATTGGGAAGCGGTACGTGTACCGCGTGTTTGATGCGCCCTTCCCCCCGGTGTTCACACCCACCACGCGCTGGCATGTGCCCCGCCGGCTGGACGTGGAGAGCATGCAGCGCGCCGCGCTGTGCCTGGTGGGGGACCATGACTTTGAGGCGTTCCGTGCCGCGGGCTGCCAGGCCCGGCACGCGCGCCGCTACCTGTGGCGCGCCTGCGTCACGCGCCATGATGACGACGTGGTGGTGGAGCTGCGCGGGAACGCGTTTGTGCGTTCGCAGGTGCGGGTGACGGTGGGGACGCTGGTGGAGGTGGGCCTGGGGAAGCGCCCGGAGGCGGACGTGCGCGCCATCCTGGAGGGACGGGACCGGACGCGCGCCGGCCGGACCGCGCCGCCCTCCGGGCTGTTCCTGGACCGCGTGTACTACGCGGAGGACGCCGCCGAGGCGGACATCCCCCCCGGTGCCACCTGGCCCGGCTGGCCGCCAGACCCCGGCGCGCCCCGCCGCCACGCGCCACCGCCGGACCACGACGACGACGAATGACCGCCCCGATCACGTGGACCGCCTGCCGAGCCCTGGCTCAGCGGGTGCGTGGTCCGTGCGAGAATCCACGCTTGTAGACATGAGTAGACATGACAATGCCCGTCCTGCGGCCCGGGCCGCCCGCGCGCTCCGTCGTCGAGGGCGTCGTGGAACGCACCCATGCAACCCACGCGGGTGCCCCTGCAGCCCACGCTCCCACCCTCGCAGCCCACGCTCCCACCCTTGCAGCCCCACGCTCCCACCCGTGCAGCCCACGCTCCCACCCTTGCAGCCCCACGCTCCCACCCGTGCAGCCCACGCTCCCACCCTTGCAGCCCACGCTCCCACCCTTGCAGCCCCACGCTGGTGCCATGGCACACCGCAAGGGCACCAGCGTGCAGGTGAAATGCATGGAGCGTGGCCTGCGCCGCTGAAAGCGTGGGGCGTCGGGACGCCAGCGTGACGCGCCGGCGGAGCAGCGTGGGAACCCAAGGGCGGGAGCGGGCCGTGCCCGGAGGGGAGCGCGGCCTGCGTTGCCGTCAAGCAACGTCTGCGAGCGGTTGCACGGCAAGGGCTCCGCGTCCGGGCCCGCCCTCCGCCGCCCTCCGCCGGCGGCGGCGGTTGCATCGTTCGCGCGCGGGCTCCTAGCTTGCCGCGCGTGTCCGGGCCCCGCTCCATCCTGACGCTGTTTGATGACCCGCGCGGCCCGGCGGCGCCCGCGCAACCGGGGGGCAAGCCGGCCGACGGCGCCCGCCCGCAGTCCGTGACGGAGGTGGTGCGCGCCTCCCGCATGCTGGTGGAGCAGCGCTTTCCGCGCGTGCGCGTGCAGGGCGAAGTGAGCGACTACCGCGCGCGCGGTTCCGCGGGGCACCTGTATTTCACGCTCAAGGACCAGGTGTCCGCGCTGCCCGTGGTGATGTGGGAGTCGGACGCGCGGCGGCTGCGCTTCAAGCTGGCGGCGGGGCAGCAGGTCATCGCCACCGGAAAGCTGACGCTCTACGAAGCGCAGGGCCGCTTCCAGCTGCAGGCCACCGCGCTGGAGCCCGCCGGGCAGGGCGCGCTGGCCGCAGCGTATGAGGCGCTGCGCGCGCGGCTGGAGGCGGAAGGGTTGTTTGCGCCGGCGCGCAAGAAGCAACTCCCGGCCCACCCGCGAGTGGTGGGCGTGGTGACCAGCCCGGAGGGCGCTGCGTGGCAGGACGTGCTGCGCGTGCTGCGGCGGCGCGCGCCCGGCGTGCACGTGCTGTTGTCCGCGGCGCGCGTGCAGGGGGCGGGCGCGTCGCAGGAGATCGCCGCGGCGCTGACGCGGCTGGACCGGGACGGGCGTGCGGACGTGATCATCGTGGCGCGCGGGGGCGGGGCCGCGGAGGACCTGGCCGCGTTCAATGATGAAGCACTGGCCCGCGCCCTGGCCGCGTGCGCCACACCGGTGGTGTCCGGCGTGGGCCATGAGACGGACACGACCATCTGCGACTGGGTGGCGGACGTGCGCGCGCCCACGCCGTCGGCCGCGGCGGAGCTGGTGGTCCCCGACCGGCAGAAGACCCGCGAGGCGCTGGCCCACCTGCACGAGCGCCTCCAGAGCGCGATGGCCGGGAAAGGCCGCGCGGCGGAGCTGGCGCTGTTGCGGCTGCAGCAGCGGCTGGGTGACGGACGGGACCTGCTGCGCCCGCGCGCCCAGGCGCTGGATGACCTGGACGAGCGGCTGCGCCACGCGCTCCGCCGCCGGACGCGGGAGACGCGGGAGCGGTTGACGGCGTGCTCCACGCGGTTGGACCGCGCGCATCCGGTCCGGCACCTGCGCGCCCAGCGCGAGCGGCTGGACCGCCTGCGGGGCGCGCTGCAGTCCGCGGCCACCCGGCGCCGCCAGCTGGCGCGGGAACGGGTCACGCACGCCGCCGCGCGGTTGGAGCGCGCCCGCCCGGAGCGGCGGCTGCGCGCGGGCGGGGACGCGCTGGCGCGCCTGGAACAGCGGCTGCGCGGCGCGTTTGACCGCGCGGCGCGGGCCGCCCGGGAGCGGTGGTCCACGGACGCCGCGCGGCTGCAGGCGCTCAGCCCGCTGGCGGTGCTCTCGCGGGGGTATGCCGTGGTACAGCGCGCTCCCGACGGCACCGTGGTCCGCGACCCCGCGGATGCGCCGGCCGGCACGGAGCTGTCCGTCCGGGTGGCCGGCGGGGTCATTGACGCGGTGTCGCGCGGAGGCAGCAAGCCATGAAGGGCATCCGGGCAACGACGTCAGGCGAGGCGGGCGAGGAGCGCTTTGAGGCCCTCATGGCGCGGCTGGAGCAACTGGTGGCGGCGCTGGAGAAGGGTGACCTGCCGTTGGAAGAGGCGCTCAAGGCGTTTGAGGAGGGCGTGTCCCTGGTGCGGCGCGGCCAGGGCCGGCTGGAAGACATGGAACGCCGCATTGAACAGCTGATGGCCAACGGCACCACCCGGCCGCTGGCTGAGCCCGCGCCCTCCCGCGCCACGGCCGACGACCCCGACAAGATCCCGTTCTGAGGCCATCCCGCACGAGGCAGAGAATGCAGAAACCGCGCCGCGCTTCCAAGACAGGTAAGAAGACCAAACCCGCCGCCCGCCGTGTCACCCGCACGCGCACCGTCAACCTGCAGGCCAGCGTCAAGATGCGCGCCGCGCAGGTGGACCGCGAACTGGGCCGCACGCTGGGCCGCCTGCGCGACTTCCCCGCGCACGGCGGTGTGTCCCCGCCCACGCGCCTGCTGGCCGCCATGGCCCACAGCCTGCTGGCGGGCGGCAAGCGCCTGCGCCCGGTCATCTGCATTGAGAGCTGCGTGGCCGCCGGTGGCCACGCGCCCGCCGCGTTCCGCAGCGCGTGCGCGCTGGAGATGGTGCACACCTACAGCCTCATCCATGACGATCTCCCCGCCATGGACGACGACGACCTGCGCCGCGGGCAGCCCACGTGCCACAAGGCGTTTGACGAGGCGACGGCGATCCTCGCCGGGGATGGGCTGCTGACGGACGCGTTCCTGGTGCTGGCGCAGGCGCCGCGCAACCCGCTTCGGCAGGTGACGGAGCTGGCGGCGGCGGCGGGCAGCTTTGGCATGGTGGGCGGGCAGATGGATGACATCCTGGCGGAGGGCCAGGACCCCGCGCAGGTGGAGCTGGAGGCCATCCACCGCCGCAAGACGGGCCGGCTGTTCGTGGCGTCGTCGGTGCTGGGCGGATTGTGCGCCGGGGCCGGGGACCGCGAGATTGCCGCGCTGCGGACGTACGGGGCGGCGTTGGGGTTTGCCTTCCAGGTGTGGGACGACGTGCTGGACGTTGTTGACACCACCGGTAAGGGCGGCAAAGGCGTGGGCCGAGACGAGAAGCACGACAAGGCGACGTACGTGCGGCGGCACGGGCTGGACGGTGCGCGGTTCCTGGCGCACCAGGCGGCGGACCGCGCGGTGCACGCGCTCAAGCCGTTCGGGAAGCGCGGCGCGGTGCTGGCGGCGCTGGCGCGTTACGCGGTGGAACGGGATCACTGAGTGGACGCGCAGACGATGACCACGGCGCTCGGGCTGGTGGCCGGGACGCTGACGACGGTAGCGTTCATCCCCCAGCTGCTGCTGGTGGTGCGCACGCGCTCCGCCAAGGACATCTCACTGGGGATGTTCATCATCTTTTCGGTGGGCGTGTTCCTGTGGATGATCTACGGGATCATCAACCATGACGTGCCGGTGATCCTGGCCAACGCCATCACGCTGGGCCTGGCGCTGGTGATCCTGTGGTTCAAGATCACGCTGCGCTGACGGCACTTTGACGTCGTGGGAGGCTGCGGGACGTGGCTCGCCGGGAGGCTCGCCCTCCCAGGACGTCCGCTGGGAAACCGGTTGCTTCCTCCGCTTCCCGGGAGGGCGAGGCTCCTGCCGAGCCCGGCTCAGCGCAGACCGTGCTGGAACGGGACCACCGTTCCCTGCCGTTCAAACGTGACCGTGAAACCGAAACGGAACGAGAACCGGTCTGCACCCTCAAACAACGCAACCGGCGGATTGGGAAACGGTCCGGCGGCGCGCACCGCGCGGCTCGCCTCGTCGTCAAGGTCGTCGTTCCCGCTGAAGCGGTCCACCTGAACGCCCACCACGCGCCCGTCGCGGTCCAGCGTGATCTCCACCAGCGTGAAGCGCCGGCGCACGCGCCCGGAGCGGTCCGGCGCGTTGGCCCGCAGCACGCTTTCGGGGTGCCAGGTGCGGCGCACCGCCTCGGAGATGCGGTTGAAGTAGCTCGCGTACTTCCACTGCCGCGCGTTGAGGTACGTACCGGTGCCCTCCTCCACGTCGTCCAGCGCGTCGTTGGCCGGGGCACCACCCGCCACCCGCGCCGCCGTCGCGTCGTCCGGGTAGAGGTTGCGCGGTGCATCCGCATCGTCGCGGCCGCCCTCGTCCGCCGCCGTGCCCGCCGTGCCCTCGTCAGCGTCGCTCGCCACCTCGGTGTCGGATGCGCCGCGATTGCCCCCGTGCGCGCTCTCCTGCGCGGCCCGCCACATGGCCAGCCAGCCCGGGCCGCGAAACCCGCCGGCCGTGGCGCCGGAGACGTGCTCCGCGTGTTCCTGCGGCGCGCCCGGTTCCTCGGCGGGCGGTTGCGGAGCGCCGGTCTCGGCGGACACCTCGTGCGCCACCGGTGCGGGCTCGTGCACCTCCCGCGCGCGCGTCTCCTCCCGCACCTTGTGGTCCTGCTCGCTGACAAACTTCGCCTGCTCGGGCCGCTCCGGCGTCGCCGTGCGCGGCAGGCGGACAATCTGCCCATCGGGCCGCGGCGGGTCGGGGCGCTCCACGGGTCTTGGCGCGGTCCGCTCGGCGGGATGCGGCCGAATGACCGCTTCCGCCATGCCGTTGGGCACCTTCGAGGACGGCTGGAACGTCACCGTGATCGCCGTGCGGTTCGTCGTTGGGAGGCGTTCCTCGGGGAGCTGGCGCACCGTCACTGCAAACCCCACGTGCAGCACCGCGGACAGCCCCAGCGCGACAACGAGCGCGAGGCGCCCACGCGAACGCCAGGACACCGGGGCGCGGGAGGCGGAGACTGCCGACGACATGGGGCGGCGCACCTTAGCGGAAGCCGCGGCGTCACGCGCGCGCACCCCGCGTGACATCCGTGTCGCACCGGCAACACCTGCCGGGTGCGGCTTCTCGTCGTCACCCGGGCGTGGCGCACCGTTTGCTTGGCCGCGGGCGCCGGAGGTGGTGCATGCACGGGTGGCTGGCGAAGTGGCGTCCCTGGTTCCTGGTCCTTGGCACGGTGGCCGCGTGCGACCCGCAGTGTGCCGGTGGCAACGAGCAGCAGGCCTCCGGGTGTGATGTCAACGTGGGGCCGTTCTTCCCGGGCTGCGCCGCGCGTATCGACCATGCGGAACGGCAGGCCGACGGAGAGACGTACCGCATCTTTGGCAGCGCCAACGCGGGGGACCTCGTGTCGCTGCACCCAGACGGCTGCGGCGGCCCCGTTGTGGACAGCACCACGGCGGACAGCGGCGGCGGATTCGAGTTTCTCGTGGTGGTCCCGGTTGGGACCCGGCGGACCTACAACGTGTCCTCCCGCCAGCCCAACACGGATCCGAGCGCAGACACCTGCTGCGGCGGGGCGGTGCTCAACAACGGGATGGTCGTTGACAACCTCGCCCCAGCTCCGCCGCGGGGGATGACGTGGCGGCCGGAGACCGCCTGGGGCTGCCGCCAGCTCGTGGCCGGGCTGGCCGAGCCGCGCGCCACGGTGAGCGTGTTCGCGGACCCCGACTGCACGGTGGTGGTCCCTGCCTGCGGGACCACGGCCGCGGTGCGCGTGAACCACGAGGGAACCTGGATCCACTACACGGCCCGCAGCGAGCCGGACCCGAGCCTCGCCTTCTATGCCCGGTTGACGGACACCTCCGGCAACGTCTCAACGTGTGCGGGCCCTGCGGAGCTGGAGCCCGGCTTTGACGGCGGCGGAGTGCCAGCCGACGCCGGCCTGCTGGATGCGGGATGGGATGACGCGGGCCCGGGTGACGCGAGTGTCCCCGACGCGGCGGCGGACGCGGGCTGAGGCGTCACGCGCGCACGGTGCCCCACGCGGTGATCTCGTTCTTGTTGTTGTCCAGTTGCCGCAGCACGAACTCGGCAGCGTGCGCGCGCAAGATGCCCTTCACGTCCTCCAGGCGGCCGTGGTCCTCGTCGCCACGGAACTTCACGGTCACGCAGAACTTCCGGCACAGCTTCTGCCGCGTCCAGTGGCGCAGCAGCGTGACGGTGCGCTCCGGGAACGCAATGAGGTCGCACACCAGCCAGTCCACGGGCACCTTGGGCTCCCAGCTGAACGCGTCACCCTCAACAAACTTCACCGCCGGGTGGCGCATCACGTCCGCGCGCAGCGGGCTGCGGTCTACGGCGGTCACGCGCGCGCCCTGCTCCACCGCCACCCACGTCCACCCGCCGGGGCTGGCGCCCAGGTCCACCACCGTCTCGCCCTTCTGGAAGGTGGTGCCCATGTGGCGCAGCGCTTCGCGCAGCTTGAGGTGCGCGCGCGAGGGCGGCCGCTTGTCCTCCGGGATCACCACCCGCCCGCCCGGGAACCGGCTCATCACCGCGCGCAGCCGCTCGCGCGCCACCGCGTCACACACGCTCACCACCGCGCGCGTGGGCGTGGCCAGCGCCACCTGCACCAGCAGCTCGTCCTCGCGCCAGGCGCCATCCGGCGCGGCGGCGCGGCCGCGCATCGCGCCGCCCGCGGACTTCCGCAGCTCGTCCACCACCGCGTCACGCACGCGCTCCACCCGCGCGGCGCGCACGGGAGAGCCGCGGTACTCGTGACAAAACGCATGCAGCCGCCAGGCTCCCGCGTGTTGCACCACCGCGGGCGCGATGACCGCGGACGCCGCCACCGCCAGTTCGCGCGCGGAGGCGCCCTCCACGTCCACGGCGGATGGCAGGCACTGCGCGCTGAAAGCCAGGTGCACCGGGACCTGCGCCTGCTGCGCGTCCAGCGTGCACGCCAGAAACCCCTCGGCCACCGTCTCGACGGTCACGCCGGGGAACGCGCGGCGCAGCTCCGCGGCAAGCGCCGCTTCCATGCCGGGCCGGCATGCGTGCACGCGGCGTTCGTCCATGACGGCCCCATACCACGCGTGGGATGCTGCGCGCGGGAGGACGCCATGAAGCGTCTTGTGGACGGGGTGCATGCGTGGGTCCACCGTGCGCCGTTTGGCATTGAGGTGGCCAGCGGTCTCACGCAGCGCGCGCTGACGCTCCCGCCGGACCTGCTGGGCGAAATCATCCCGCTGGCGCACGGCCTCCCCGACGACGAACCCGCCGGCGAGGCGTACCGCCGCCTGCGCGAAGCAGGCCTGGCCGACGCAGACCTTCCCGCGGTGGACCGCACCGTCGTCGAGCACCTGCGGCGTCTGGGCGCGGGTTACGCCTGGCAGCTCGCCGGGCACAAGGACGCGCCGCGGCTGGTTGAGGTGGTGCGGGCGGTGAATGCGCAGCGCAAGATCACGTTTGACCAGTTTGGCCAGACCACCGTGCTGCCGGAGACGGCGGTGTCCCGCGCGCTGGAGCTGCGGCGGCGGCTGGGGAAGAAGGCCCGCGTCCTGCTCATTGGTGACGACGACATGCAGTCCCCGCTGCTGACGGCGATGGGCCAGCGCGTGAGCGTGCTTGAGATCGACCCTGAGCTGGTGCGCTTCCTGCGGCGCACGTGCGCGGACGCGGGCGCTGACGTCGACGCGCGCTGCCTGGATGTGCGCGTGCCGTTCCCAGCGGACTGGGCCGGCGCGTTTGACGCGGTGCTGACTGACCCCATGACGTTTGAGCCGTGCCTGGTGGCGTTCCTGGCGCGCGCGGCCAATGCGCTGCGGCCCGGTGGCCTGCTGCTGTGCGCGGTGCACACGGCGGGGGGCGCGCTGTGGCGGCAGGTGCTCCCGCGTCTCCCATTCCGCGAACTCGACGTGATGGGCGCGCTGCACGCCTATCACGACGAGGGCTTCACGGAGAGCTGGTACCACTCGGACCTGCATGTACTGCGGCGCACGCGCGGCGCCGCGCCGTTTTCCCCTGACCAGGACATCCCGTTCCCCGAACTGATCCTGGGCGCACATGGCGGCCCGTGGCACGGCATCCTGTGGGCGGCCAGTTCGCCGTGGCGGCGGCCGCGGTTTGACGTGCTGGCGGACCGGTTCCGCAGCTGGCCGGCCCTGGCGCGGCTGGAGGTGCTGGAGGAGTTGCGTGACGAGGACGACCGCTGGAGCCGGCTCACCCTGGTGACGCGCGGCGGCGGCCACGCGGTGCTGGCGTATGACACGCGGCGCGGCCTGCTGTGCGCCACGCTGTTCCCCTACACCACCGAGCGCGCCAACCTGCTGCGCAGCCACCTCGCCCCCGTGTTCACGGGCGTGTCCGAGGGCACCTACCGCTGCGAGGCGCCACCGTTGCGCGTGCCGGACTTGGCACCCAGCCGCGCCAGCAGGTGATGGGCCAGCGCGGCGTCCAGGCCGGCATGGAACGGGAACAGATCCCAGGAGAACCGCCCGGTCCCCAGGTTCCATGACGTGGACAGGTGCCCTCCGTCCGCAAACGCGGCAAAGAAGTGCCAATGACCCACCTCGGGGACCTCGCGCGTTGACGTCGGCACGGCGCCGCACGCGGCCAGCGCGCGCTCCACGGCGTGCCGGGCGTCCGCGGTGCGGTCCGGGCCTGCCACCAGGATCACGTCGCTGTGGGCATGCGTGTCACCCAGCGGTGCGCCCGGCACGGCGTCATCCACCGGCGTCTCCTCGGCGGCGCGCGCTCCCTGCCGCCGGAACAGCCAGTGATCCCACCTGTGCGCGGCGGGGATCAGCCCGGGCAGCAGCACCGCGGTGTGCTCCTGCATGCACTCGGTGATGACCAGCCCGCGCGGACCGGCAGCGGCCACCACGTGGTCCCGCAGCAGCGGATGCGCCACCAGCGAAACCCGGCCGCCGTCCCTGGCGCGCGCGGCGGCCACCACCAGCTGCCGGCCCATCCACGCCGCGGTCTGCGGCGGATCCACGAACACGACGTCACACGGGTGCTCCGTCTGTGCCGCGCCGCGCGCCAGCACCGGCCCGTCACACCCGGTCATCTCCACGCGCATGCCGCGGCGCGCCGCGACGATTCCCGGCCACCCGCGTCCACCCAGCACACCCACGCGCGCACCACGGCGCGTTCCCTGCAGCGCCTGCCGCGCGCGCAGCACCACGGACTCCGGGACGGGCGTGGTGTTGCCGTGCGGGTCATCAAACAGCCTGAACCCGGCCATGGCGCGCCGCACCGCCGTCACCTCCGCGGCCGCGCCGTCCCACCCGCGCAGCGCCCACGCCCACGGCTTTCCCGCCTGCGCCAGCGCGCGCAACCACGCAGGGTCCACACCGCCCAGGTCAGCGCTGGCGCCGCGCTGCTCACGCACGCCCGTCCGCCCCAACCGCCGGATCTCCATCATCCCGTCGCGTGACACCACCGCGTATTGGCTGGGCCCCAGGCGTTGCATGGTGCGGCACCCTAGCAGCCTTTCCTGGCGGGCCGCAGGCATTGCAGGATGGCGGAAACCCGAGGTGACCGCATGGACTGGAAGCTGTTCGCGACGACGTTTGGGTTGGTGTTCATGGCGGAGCTGGGTGACAAGACACAGCTTGCCACGCTGGTGCTGGCGTCTGAGGGCGAGGGGAAGTGGATGGTGTTTGCCGGGTCCGCGCTGGCGCTGGTGACCACCAGCGCGCTGGCGGTGCTGGGCGGGGAGCTGGTGTCCCGGGTGGTCCCGCCGGGGGTGTTGCCCAAGGTGGCGGGGGTGCTTTTCGTGCTGCTTGGACTCTGGATGATCCTCGCCAAAGGGGATTGAGGAGGCGGCACATGTTCCGGGAGATCGTGGTGGGCTTTGATGGTTCCGACCCGTCACGTCGGGCCTTTGAACGCGCGGTGGAGATGGCGCGTGCAGAGGGCGGGCGTGTGACGCTGGTGTACGCGTTTGACCCGGTGCCGTTCACGCCGCTGGAGGTGTACGGCGTGGCGCCGCCCACGGTGCGGTCCACGGAGATTGAGCGCGCGCACAAGATGCTGCAGCACGCGGCCGAGCGCGCGGACAACGTGAAGACGGACGTGGTGGTGGAGACCGGCTACCCGGCGGACGTCCTGGTGGAGACGGCCAAGGCGCGCAAGGCAGACCTGGTCGTCGTCGGCTCGCGCGGGATGCGGGCCATTGGGCGGTTCATGCTGGGTTCCGTGAGTGACCGGGTGGTGCACATGGCGCCGTGCGCGGTGCTGGTGGTGCACTGAGGCAGCTGAAAAACCGCGGTGCCCTCCTCCGCGGGAAGCGGACAAGGGCACCGGGGTGAACCGTGCGGACGTTCTCAGGCCTGCGGTGCGGCTTTGCCCGCCTCCACCGGCACACCTTCCTCGTCGTGGCGGTGCGTGCGCGGACGCAGGCCGTTGCGCGGGTCGTTGTACTCGTGGAGCTTGTACTGGATCTTGCGCGCGCTGATGCCCAGGATGGCCGCCGCCTTGGACGTGCTGCCGCCGGTGTGCTCCAGCGTGCGGAGGATGGCGTACTTCTCCAGCTCCGCCAGCGTGGAGCCGGGGATGGGCGGCATGCCGTTGTTGGGCATGGACGGCGAAGACACGGTCGGCGTGAGGTCCTGCGGCCGGATGACCTCCTGCCGGCAGATGACCACCGCGCGCTCCACCGCGTTCTCCAGCTCGCGCACGTTGCCGGGCCAGCTGTAGCGGACCAGCGCCTCCAGCGCGTCGTCAGAGAAGCCCTTGACGGCCTTGCCGTTCTCCTTGGAGTACTTGTTGAGGAAGTGCATGGCCAGAAGCGGGATGTCCGTGCGGCGCTTGCGCAGTGGCGGGACCTCCAGGCTGACCACGTTGAGGCGGTAGTACAGGTCCTCGCGGAACTTCCCGTCCTTCACCAGCTTGGCCAGGTCGCGGTGGGTGGCCGCAATGACGCGCACGTCCACCTCAATGGTCTGGTTGCCGCCCACGCGCTCAAAGGTGTGCTCCTGCAGGAACCGCAGCAGCTTGACCTGGATGGCGGGGCTGATCTCGCCAATCTCGTCCAGGAACAGCGTGCCGCCGTGCGCCTGCTGGAAGCGCCCGTCCCGCCGGGACACCGCGCCGGTGAACGCACCGCGCTCGTGACCGAACAGTTCGCTCTCCAGCAGCGTCTCCGCCAGCGCCGCGCAGTGCAGCTTCACAAACGGCCCGTGTGACCGCGGGCTGTGCTGGTGGATGGCTGCGGCAATGAGCTCCTTGCCCGTGCCGCTCTCGCCGGTGATGAGCAGGGAGGCGCGCGAGGGCGACACCTGCAGCACCGTGTTGAACAGCTCCTGCATGATGGGGCTGCGGCCCACCATGTTCTCAATGCCGTGGCGCTCGGCCAGCCGCTCGCGCAACTGCCCGGCTTCCAGGCGCAGGCGCCGGCGCTCCAGCACGCGGTCCAGGACCAGCAGCAGCTCGTCCATGTTGATGGGCTTGGTCAGGTAGTCCGCCGCGCCCTGCCGCATGGCCTCCACCGCGGTCTCCACCGTGCCGTACGCCGTCATGACCACCACCTGGCGCTCCGGGTCCTGCTCGCGGGCCTTCTTCATGAGCTCAATGCCGTCCATCCCCGGCATCTTGAGATCCGTCAGGACCAGGTCCGGGGCGAACTCCGCCAGCTTGGGCAGCGCTTTGAACCCGTCCGCAGCCAGCTCGATGCTGAAGCCTTCCTCGCGCAGCAGTTCCGCCAGTGCGCCGCGCGCGTTCGCTTCATCGTCCACCACCAGGATCCGTCCGCGAGTGCCCATGTCTGACTCCTTTGAAAACCTTGCGCCGCTCTGAGCCAGTCCTGTGCCACCGCCTGGTGCGGTGCATCATTCACGGCTTAACACTTCATGAATACGCGTCTTTTTCGCATGGCCCGGCTTGCGTCTGCGGCGTGGATTGGACGCAATATTTTCACAATGACCCGCTACAGCGCAATGCTTTCCACGGCGCAAGCGTTTTTCGTGGGAATGCGGTGGCCAGGGGCTTGCTGCACCAACTTCTGAGGCAGGCCATGTGGTTCCGGCATTGGTTGGTGCAACCGGGACGCGAGCGCCCAATGTGGTTGGGCCTGGCGGGAGCGCTGCTTTCTGCGGGTTCACCCCTGGGCGTGGCCCTGCTGCTGGAATGGCCGGCCCTGGCCGGGGATGCGAAATTGTTGCGTTGGATGCTGGTGGGCTACGTGGCGGTGGGGACAGCCATTGCGTTTGCGCTGGCGGGCTACTGGGCCGGGCGCCTGCTGGATGAGCTGGTGGCCGCGCGTGAAGCGCTGGCCCAGGAGGCCGCGGAGGACCCGCTGACGGGCCTGCCCAACCGGCGCGAGTTTGAACGCGTGCTGCGCGCCCAGCTGGCACAGGCGGCCCGGACGCAGCAGCCCGTGGGGCTCATCATGGTGGACGTGGACCGGTTCAAGGACGTGAATGACCAGCACGGGCACCCCGCAGGGGACCAGGTGCTGCGCTCCATTGCGTCCCTGGTGCGGGCCGCCTGCCGTGCCGGGGACACGCCCGCGCGGGTGGGCGGCGAGGAGTTTGCCGTGCTGGCGCCAGGCCTGGCCACCCAGGACGTGGCGCGCGTGGCCGAACGCCTGCGCTGCGCGGTGAAGGCCGCCGTGACCCACCACGCGGAGCGGGACATCACCGTGACCGTGTCGGCGGGCGTGGCCAGCTCGGATGCGCTGGCTGCTCCCACCAGCGCGGCGCTTGTCGCCGCGGCGGACGAACAGTTGTACAGGGCCAAGCGCGCGGGCCGGAACCTGGTCTGCGTGCCGGGCTGGGAAGCCGGGACCCTGCTGCAGGGAGACTGAACCATGACACCGCCGGTCAAGCGCATTGGGATCCTGTGCGGGGGCGGGGATTGCCCCGGACTCAACGCGGTCATCCGCGCCGTGGTGCACCACGCCGTGCGCAACTACGGCATGAGTGTGGTGGGCGTGGAGGGCAGCTTCCAGGGCCTCATGCATGACCCGCCCAACGTGCGCGAACTCAACCTGGGCGCGGTCAGCGGCATCCTTGCCCGCGGCGGCACCATCCTGGGGACCACCAACCGCGGCAACCCCTTCAGCTTCCCCGTCAAGGGGCCGGACGGCGCGGTCACCACCACGGACCGCTCGGCGGAGATTGCCATCCGCGCGCGCCAGCTGGGCCTCCAGGGCCTGCTGGTGCTGGGCGGCGAAGGCACGCTCGCGCTGGGGTGGCGCCTGATGCAGGAGCGCCAGGTCCCCATCATTGGCGTGCCCAAGACCATTGACCTGGACCTGTCCGCCACCTCCGCCACATTTGGCTTTGTGTCCGCCCTGGAGGTGGCCACCGACGCGGTGGACCGCCTGCATTCCACCGCGGAGAGCCATGACCGGGTGCTGGTGCTGGAGGTGATGGGCCGTGACGCGGGCCACATTGCCCTGTGCAGCGGGCTGGCCGGCGGTGCCGACGTGATCCTGCTGCCGGAGATCCCCTTTGACCTGGACGCGGTGACCCGCAAGATCGAACAGCGCCGTGCGCTGGGGCGCCGCTTCTCCATCATCGTGGTGGCGGAGGGCGCGCGTGAACACGGCGCGGGGCAGCGCGTGCTGGCCGGCACCGAACCGGGCAAGGACAAGGTGCGCCTGGGCGGGATGGGCAACTGGGTGGCCGGCCAGCTGCAGGAGCGCACGGGCGTGGAGGCGCGCGCCGTGGTGTTGGGGCACCTGCAGCGCGGCGGCAGCCCTGCCCCGCTGGACCGCGTGCTGGCCAGCGCGCTGGGCGTCCACGCCGTGGACATGGCCGCGCGCGGGCTGTGGGGCCGCATGGCCGCGCTGCGCTACCCGGACATTGTGGACGTACCGCTGCCTGAAGCGTTGGGGACCTACCACGTGGTGGACGTCCACGGCGCGCTGTGCCGCACCGCGCGCAGCCTGGGCATCTGCTTGGGCGAACCGGAGTAGCCCACCGCGATCCGCGGCAGGTTTGCGCGTGGGACTCTGCCCGCCGCACGCGCTGCGCTGCTGCGGGGCGTTCTCCTTGTCCCACCGTCGTGGACGGGCTGGCAGCCGGCTTGCACAACGCGTCGTCCAAGGAGTTCGCCATGACGCGCCAGGGAATGCACGTGTCAGCCGTGATGACGCGGGGAGCGCACACCATCAGCCGCGACCAGAGCCTGGAGTCTGCGCATCACGTGATGGACAAGTTCCACGTGCGCCACCTCCCCGTCATGGATCACGGCAAGGTGGCGGGCATGGTCTCCGAGCACGACCTGTACCTGCTGGAAACGCTGCGGGAGACCAACGCGTTTGACGTGCGGGTGGAAAACGCCATGAGCGCGGACCCCTACACGGTGTCCCCCAATGACCCGCTGTATGAGGTCTGTGACGAGATGGCGCGCAACCGCTACGGCGCCGCCATTGTGGTGGAGCACGGGCGCGTGGTGGGGATCTTCACGGCGGTGGATGCGCTGCGCGTACTGTCAGACATGCTGCGCGAGCCCACGCCTGACCCCGCCACCCGTCAGTAGCGGCCCAGCCCCGTCTCGGCGATGAGCGAGATGATGGTGAACGCCACCGCCAGGGTTGCCACGGCAACGACGACGAGCCTGCTGGCCGTCCATGCGTCATTGCCGTCCACGTTGATCTTGCCGTCCGTCATGGTGCTTCCTCCGGGGCGGCCGCTGTGACACGGCCCCAACGGGCGGGTCAACGCCGCGCCAGCACAGCGTCCAGTGCGCGCGGCCGGGGCAGCGCGGGCAGCAGCGCGCGCAAGCGGTCCGTGCGCAGCACGGGCGCGGGCGCACGCGGCGGCACCAGCCCCGGCACATCCGCCATCCGCACCGCTTCCAGCAGGGACAGGTCCAGGCCGCGCGCCCGGGCAATCCGCACACCCAGGTCGTACCGTGACACCGCCGCCGGCCCGGCAACATGGAGCAGGCCGCGGTACGCGTGCCCGCACAGCGCCAGCAACACCGCCGCCAGGTCGTCGGCCGCCAGCGGGGTGCGCAGCTCGTCCACAAACAGCCGCGCGCGGCCACCGGCGCGCAGCGTGCGCTCCATTGCTTCGTCCACACCCCGGTCACCCCGGGCGGACCGCCCCAGCAGCAGGGACGTGCGCACCACCACGTGGTCGGCGTGCGCCGCCGCCACGGCCGCCTCGCTGGCCGCCTTGCTGCGCCCGTACGCGCTTGCCGCGGTGGGCACGTCCTCCTCGCCGTATGGCCCGGACTGCCCGTCAAAGACCAGGTCCGTGGTCAGGTGGATGATCCTTGCCTCCGCCCGCGCGCACGCCGCGGCCATCTCCCCGGCCGCCGCCGCGTTCACGCGGAACGCCCGCGCGGGGTCCGCCTCCGCCTCCGCGGGTGACGTCATGGCCGCGGTGTGGATGACGGCATCCGGGCGCACGCGCTCCACCAGCGCCCCCGCCGCACCCGGCTCCGCCAGGTCCAGCGCCGCCCAGGCCACGCCGTCAGCCGGGGACCTGCCGGGCACCCGGCGGCAGCTGGCCGTGACGTCCCAGCCACGCCCTCGCGCGCCCTCCACCACCGCCCCGCCCAGCAGCCCCGTTCCACCGGTGACCAGCAGTCTCGTCACGCACAACCTCCGCGCTGACAACAGCGCGCCAACCGTTACACCCGCCGGGCATGCCCGCGCGCGCCCCGCTGCTCCTTCTGCTTGGGATGTCCCCCCTGCTGGCAGCCTGCCCGCCGCCGCCCTTGCCGGTGGCCGCGCGGCCGGCAGGCGCGGTGGACCTGTGCGTGGCCTCCGTCCCCGCGGGCGCGTCCGTCACGGCGGATGGGACGCCGCGCGGAACCGCACCGCTGTGTGTGGGCGTACTGCCCGGACCCCACCGCGTGCGCCTGTCCAAGGCGGGTTACTTTGACTTGGAGGCCCGCGTGGAGGTGTCCCCAACCGGGGGCGAATTCAGCGGGAACCTGGTGGCGTCGCACTGAGGTCGGCTTCGCCAGGCGGTGGGACAGCCTGCCGCGCAGCCTGGGTGGCGGCGCGGGTCACGGCGTCGGAGAGTTCGCGGACGCGGCGGCGCGGATTGAGCAGGCGCAGCGCCATCCCGGCCGCGGCGCCCAGCAGGACCAGGCAGAACAGCAGCCCGGCCACCAGCTCGGCCAGCCCGGGCCATTCCCACCCGCGCGGGCGTGTCTCGCGCGGGGGGTCTTCGTCGGGTTGCCAGGGGGCGCGGCGCATTCAGGTTGGATGGTGTGCAGGCGCCGCGCCAGCGCGGTCACCGTGCGTCTTTGCTGCGGTTTCTTGGCGCGGGCGCCGTGGGGTGGTGACAGGTCCGCCACAGCAGGTGTTGCAGCCCGTCACAGGGTGAGACGGCCGTGGGAATCCGGGCGGAAAGGTGGCGGGGCTTCGGGACGCCGTGGGATAGTGCCGTCCCACTCCATAGGGATGGTGCCCATGACTGATGTCAAGCCCGCCACGTTCAAGATTGACGCCGACGCCGTGTTCAAGGAGGCGCTGGAGAGCCAGGCCAAACGCGAACAGGCCGCGCCCGAGCCGGGCGCCGGCGAGGTCCCGCTGGAGGTGGCGCCCGCCGCCACCGGCGAGATCATTGTGGCGGTGGAACCCCCGGCAGCGGAAGCCGGGGCGCCGGAGTTGGCCGCGGCGGCGCCGGAACCGGCGGCCGAGCCGGCACCCGCAGCCCCGGTGGCCCCCGCGCCGCCGCCCAAGAAGTCACCGCAGGACCTGATCATTGAAGCGCTCATCAAGGGCAAGCAGGAGGCCACCGAGGCGCTCAAGCAGACGCAGAAGGAGGCCAAGGACCTGCTGGACGCGCGGGTGCGGTTGCAGGCGGAGTTTGAGAACTACAAGAAGCGCGTGGGCAAGGAGAAACAGGAAGCCCAGCTGCAGGTCACCAAGAACCTGATGCGGGAGATCCTGCCCGTCATGGACAACCTGGAGCGCGCGCTCAGCCACGTGAACCGCGAGGAGAGCTCGGCGGACATGAAGAACCTGCTGGTGGGCATAGACATGGTGGCCAAGCAGCTGGTGGATGCGGTGAAGAAGATCGGTGTGACGGGGTTCACAGCCAAGGGCCAGCCGTTTGACCCCGGCCGCCACGAAGCTGTCTCGCAGGTGCCCGCCGAGGGCGAAGCGTCCCCCGGGACGGTGGTGGAGGAACACCAGCGGGGGTACATGCTCGGCGAGGTGCTGCTGCGCCCCGCGCTCGTGGTGGTGGCGGGTCCCAAGGCGTGAGGCACCGTCGGACGGCTTGCACGCTGAAGGGTATGCGGTGCTAGGTAGTCGTCAGAAACTGGAGACTGGACCACATGGCGGGGAAGATCATTGGGATTGACCTGGGTACCACCAACAGCTGCGTCGCCGTGATGGAAGGCGGCGAGCCGGTGGTGATCCCCAACGCCGAAGGTGCGCGCACCACGCCGTCCATTGTTGCCATCACTGAGGGTGGCGAGCGGCTGGTGGGGCAGATTGCCAAGCGCCAGGCCATCACCAACCCGGAGAACACCATCTTTGCGGTCAAGCGCCTGATGGGGCGCAAGTTTGACAGCCCGGAGACCGCCAAGGCCAAGGGCATGTCGCCCTACAAGGTGGTGGCGTCAGACAATGGGGATGCGTGGGTGGAGGTCCGCGGGAAGAAATACAGCCCGCCGGAGATCTCCGCGATGATCCTGGGCAAGATGAAAGCCACCGCCGAGGACTACCTGGGCGAGGAAATCAACGAGGCGGTGGTCACCGTCCCGGCCTACTTCAACGACGGGCAGCGGCAGGCCACCAAGGACGCCGGCAAGATTGCCGGGCTGGACGTCAAGCGCATCATCAACGAGCCGACGGCAGCGGCGCTGGCCTACGGGTTTGACAACAAGGGCAAGAAGGACATGACGGTGGCCGTCTACGACATGGGCGGCGGCACGTTTGATATTTCCATCCTGGAGCTGCACGAGGGCGTGTTTGAGGTGAAGGCCACCAACGGCGACACCTACCTGGGCGGCGAGGACTGGGACCAGAAGATCGTCAACAAGATGGCTGACGAGTTCATGGAGGCGCACAAGATTGACCTGCGCAAGGACAAGATGGCCCTGCAGCGCCTCAAGGAGGCCGCCGAGAAGGCCAAACACGAGCTGTCCAGCTCCATGGAGACGGACATCAACCTGCCGTTCATCTGCGCGGACAAGACCGGCCCCAAGCACCTCACCCGCTCCATGTCCCGCAGCGAGCTGGAGGCGCTGTGCCAGGACCTGCTGGAGCGCTCCATCCCGCCGGTGACCACGTGCATCAAGGACGCGGGCGTCAAGAAGGAGCAGATTGACGAGGTCATCCTGGTGGGCGGCATGACGCGCATGCCGGCCATCCAGGTCAAGGTGAAGGAGTTCTTTGGCAAGGAGGCGCACAAGGGCGTCAACCCTGATGAGGTGGTGGCCGTGGGCGCCGCCGTGCAGGGTGCCGTGCTG
>JACRCW010000110.1 GCA_016218805.1 Deltaproteobacteria bacterium
AGGGCCGTTCAGACGCAAGGGCTTCCTCCACCACGTCGCAGGAAACGGGTTTCGGCTCGTTCCTGCCCTTCATGCGGGAGATGGGGCGGGTGTGCTCGAACGCACCATGGCGGTCGGGGAACCCGGGCGGGGGACGAGCCCGGACGAGCCCCCGCCCTACGACGTGGCTCAGGATCGGATCCGCCTCGGGCAGGGCTCCAACAGTCCCAAGCCACGCAGGTGCTGGAAGACATCGGCGTCCAACAGGATGCCGCGCATGTCCGGTCAGGCTCCGCGCTCCTGCGCGCTGCCGGGAGGGTCCAGTCCAAAAAAGCCGAGCACATCCTCAAGTGACTCGGTGGGGGCAATGCCCAGGTAGCGGGCAAACGCGTCACGCGGAACAATTCCACGCGAATAGGCCGCGGCCGCGACCTGCGCCGCCACGCCCCGGCGCTCCAGGGGCGCCATGCGGATGGGGAAATCTTCAATGCCGCGCGCCTGCTCCGCCTCCACCCACCGCGGGTGGGGGGAGATCACCCCCTGGATCTCCGCCGGCGGGCGGCCGACGGGGAGGCGGATGGTGGCCGTCTCGTTCTCAAGGTACAGGCGCGCGGCCTGGTAGTGCAGGCCGTGCTCCTCAATGAGCACGCGGGCTGCGTCTTCTTCACGCATCTTCTCCGTCAGCCGGACGGTGGATTCCGGGCAGAGCAGGCGCACCGCGAACGCGTTGGCGCGCTGCTCCACGGGCCGCACCGCGTCCTCCAGGAAGCCGGACACCGAGGCCAGCGGCTGCATCCGGTTCCAGTCCGTCACCAGGTGGCACAACTCGTGGGCAAGGCTGAACCGGCGCACCAACGCGTTGGTGTTCTTGCCCCGCGTGTTGAGGACCACCGCGGGACCGCGCAACTCATCCGCAAAACCGAGCCCCGCGGGTCCGTCAGAGCCCAGATCCGCGTACAGCACGCCCACCGCTAGGGAAGTACTGGCTCATGAAGTCACGCATTGACGGAATCGGTCGGGCGCCGAGGCCGAGCCGGGACCGCAGGTGCGCAGCCAGCCAGGCGCCCTGTTCAAAAGGCGCGTCCAGCTGGGCCGGCGGCACCAGGCACGGCAGGGCCTCTGTGTTCTCGGTGTCCGCCAGTCGCCGCCGCAGTGACACCAGGTCCCGCGCGGCATTCGCGGCGCGGATGATGCGCGCCCGACACAGGTCGCTCACGTCCTGGAACTCGGTCATGCTGGTGAGCAGGGCAATCCCGTCGCCATCCCGGACCTGCACGGTGTCTTCCAAGAGGACGTCCGAATCCACGCCGTAGACGTCAGCCAGCTGCTCAAGCTCCGCCACGGATGCCGGGTCCCCCCGCTCGATGCCCATCAGCCGCGCAACGGACATCCGCGCTTCGCTCGCGGCAGTCGCGAGAGTGAGCGCGGCGAGCTTCTCGCGCACCTCCTTGAGCGACTTGAAAGTTGGCATACGCCGCTCCTTTCACGCCCCGTGGCGACGGGTCAATACCCGCCAGCAGCATGACATTTCCGGGGCGCGCCCGCAGCGGGGGAGCGCGTGCGCCAGGTGCGTCATCACTCAGCGGAACAGCGCCAGCTCCCCGTCCGGGCCGGTGAAGGACAGCTGCAGCGCCACGTCGGGAATGGTCCGGATGCGCCCGTCCGCACCGGGCCAGAAGCGCGCGCGCACGCCACCGCTCCAGCAGCGGCACGGGCTCACGTACGTCACGCCGCCGCCGTGGGTGAGCAGCGTGGGGCGGACGTCCGCGGCCCGCGCGCCGGGCCGGAGTTCCAGGCCCGGGAAGGCCGCCTCCACGCCCCAATCCAGGCGCGCGTCACCCACGGGGAGCACCACGGAGACATCCAGGCGGTCGCTCGCACCGGGCGTGACGGGGGCGGGAACGCGCAGGCCGCCCAGCAGGTCGTCTTCGCCGGCAAGAACCAACGCGGGGGCGCGCGCCGACACCCGCGTGTAGCCGGCATGGACCTGCGGCGAGGCCGCCTCCCCAACGTGGAGACCGGCCTGCATGAACGTCACCTCGCGGCGCCCCGGCTCCCACGCCACCCGGGCTGACGCCTGCGTGCTGCGCCAGGCGGCCGCGCCGCGCAGGCGCACCTCGGAACGCACCGCGTTGGACAGGTCCACGGCGCCCAGCGCGTCCGCGTGGAGCACCGGCTCGCTCCCCGCCAGCGACGGAAACGTCCACCGGTTGGCCGCGCCGGCGCCCACCGCGTGGTAGCGGCCCATGCGATCCCATGCGTCCAGCCACGGCGTCACCGCGCCGCTGGCGCGCGTCCACCACGTCCCGTCATACGCCACCCACGGCTGCACGCGGTGCCGGATGCGGCCCCCGGACGGCAGCCGCAGCGTGCCCGTCAGCTCCGTCTCGGCGCGCGTGCGGACCCAAGCGCGCGTCACGTCGGACACGGTTCCATTGTCAGCCAGGAACACGGCCTGGCGCAGCCCCGCGGCCGCGCGCGCCATCCCAAACCGGCCCAGCCGCAGCGGGGCAACCAGTTCTGGCTGCAGGGCCAGTCGCGTGCCGGCAGAGACCCAGCCCGCGCGGTGGAAGTCCTCACGCGTGGCCCCCACGCCCAGGGGCGCGGCGTGGTCCAGTGACAACAGGGCGCGCGCGGCCAGCAGGCTGCCCACCCGCGGCAGCGCGGGGAGCACCGGTACCTCCAGCACGCGCAGCTGCAGCGACGGGACGCGGTGCACCAGCCGTGCAGACGCACGCCCCGCGAACAACACATCCGGCTGCTGCAGGTCCTGGAAGCTCGCCACGCCCAGTGATGCGCTCAGGTGCGGCGCCCGCAGCTGCGCCGCGGCCGCGCTGCGCAGGTACGGCGCCACGCGGTCCCCCAGGGACACGCCAAAATCCCCAGGCACGTACCGGTCAGACGCCAGGTTCACGTCCGCCGCCAACGCCGCCGGCCCCGTGCGTGACCGCGCCAGGAGGCGCCCCGCAAACCGGTCCGGGTACAGGCGCTCACCGCGCGGTGTGCGGGTGGACTGCAGCCCCACGGCGTCCTCGACGGGCGCGGGCAACCGCCCGGACCGGCCCACGGCACGGTGCGGGTCACGGTGCGCCCACAGGTGCTTGGCATCCCGTTGCCAGGTGAGCTGCGCCTCCAGGTAGGTGTCCTGCGCCGGCGCCGCGCGTCCCTCCAGGGCCAGGCGCGGGCCGCGCTGCGTGACCATCCCCGGCGCCACCGTCACGTCGGCGCTGCGCCCCACCTCCACAAACAGCGGCTGTTGCACCCACAGCCCGTCCTGCAGCCGCACCTGCGGGAACAGCAGCCCGGACTGACGCCCGCCCAGCGGCACCATCCAGAACGGCAGCACCAGCACTGGCACGCCGGCCACCTCCACGGTGGGGAGCCACAACCACGCGCTCTCCTCCTGCACCACCGTGGCGGACCGCGCCCGCACCGCAATGGGCGCGGGGCCCTCGCGGCAGTCACACGTGGTCATCCATGCCTCCTCCACGCGCAGCTTCCCCGGGGACAGCAGCGTCACGCGGCGGCCTGTGAGCTTCGCAGTCGCGGGGGACGGCGGGCGCATGCCCAGCCGCGCCACGGCATCGCGCGTGGCCGCGTCCATGGGCGCGTGCACCGCCAGTTCCACGTCGTGGAGGCTGCCCGTGCCGCGCGCAGGAAACAGCACCACGGAACTGCAGCGCGCCACCTGCGTACCGTCCGCCACCACCACCGGCCCGGCGGACTCCACCCGCCCGCCGTCCACGTGGATCGTCATCTCCGGCGCCGCCACCACGCGGTCCGGCGTCGTGACGACAACGCCACCGGTGGCATGCAGCGTGCGCGCGGCAGGGTCCCACCGCAGGGTCCCCGCGGTGATGCGCCACGCACCGGCACCGGGGGGCGCGGGCAGGTCCATCGGGAGCGCTCGCGGCGGCGCGGGCGCGGCCGGTGCGGCGGTGTCGGCCGGCTCAGGCGGGAGTGCGGGGGCGGGGATGGGCGCGTCGTCGCCGGGCGGCGCCGCGGGGAGCGGCAGCTCGTCACCCCAGGACGGGCGGGCCAAGCCCAGGACGGCCAGGGCCACCCCGGGCGCCACGCGGAGCGCCCCGCGGCTCATGGTGGGGTTCGCTCAGCCGGCCGGGCGGGTGAAGGCCACGGTGACCACGTTGCCTTCCTGGCGGCTCTCAAAGGGGACTTCCTCCGCCAGTTCCACGACGATGCGCACGCTGTGTCCCGAGCCCTTCACTTCCTCGGGGTTGATGCTCTTGATGGCCGTGCGGGGGAAGAAGCTGGTGTCCAGCGAGCGCTGGTTGTTACGCAGCAGGATGCGCGTGTTGTCCAGCTCAATGGCCACCTTGTTCTGGCCAATCTTGCGGACGTTGAAGCTCACCTTGTCGGACGTGCGCACGGTGACCAGGCTCTGCTCACCCGCGTTCTTGAACCCCACAAACGTCATCACGCGCGGGGCACCACCGCCGCCGCCCTCCTCCTGCGCGCGGGGCTCGGGCGCCTTCTCCACGCGGGCGGCCACCGGTGCCGGTGCGGGCGGCGCCGTGCCGCTTCCGCCAACCTCCTCGCGTTCGCGGTGCGCGGCCGGCGCATCCGCCGCGGACCCGGCCGGGTCCTTGGCGGCCGTCGTCGTCACCGGTTCGGCGCGCTCGCGGCGGGCCTCCGCGCGGGCCACGTCCTCCTTCATGCGCGCCAAGCGCTCTTCCTCCGCCCGCGCGCGTTCCACGCGCACCCGCTCCGCCGCATCGCGGTCCGCCTGCTCCTTCTCCATGCGCGCCCGCTCGGCGGCGTCGCGCTCGGCCTTTGCCTTCTCAAAGCGCGCTTTCTCCACCGCCTCGCGCTGCGCGCGTTCCTTTTCGGCGCGGACCTTCTCCGCCGCTTCACGCTCTGCGCGCGCCTTTTCGGCCGCCTCCCGCTCTGCCTGCTCCCGCTCCGCGCGGGCTTTCTCCGCCGCCGCCTTCTCCGCCTGCGCCTTTTCCACGCGGGCCTTCTCCGCTGCCTCTTTCTCCGCCTTTGCCTTCTCAGCGCGGGCCTTTTCCGCGGCTTCCTTCTCCGCCTTTTCGCGGGCCACGCGCTCCTCCTCCGCCCGCGCCTTCTCCGCCGCCAGGTCCGCCGTGGTGCCGGAGACCACCGGCTGCGCGCCGGGTGCAGACGGAGCGGGAGTCACGGCGGGCGGTGGCGGCAGGGGCTCCGCGGCAGGTACGGCGGGAGCGCCCTGCGTGGGCGCGGGGGCCGGGGCGGGCTGGGCGGGCGGCGGCGCGGGCGCCTGGGCCAGCAGCGGCTGCGCCGGGCGGGCACCGGGCCGCACGTGGCGAGACGCGGTGAGCCTGAGCGCGTTGCCGTCGGTATCCACCTGGTAGTCAATCTCGTCGGCGAAGACGATCTCCAACCGCGCCAGCTCGCGGCCGGCGGCGCCCATCTGCACGGCGCGCACCTCGGTGAGCAGGCTGCCCGTGGGTGCGGGCGTGCTGGCCGGCACGTTCTTCAGCTGGCTCTTCACCAGGTCCACCACCACCCGCACCGGCGCCTTCTGCGTGTACGCCTGGAACGTGGGCCGCCGGCTGCCAACGACGACCACCGTGGTCTTCTGCGCGTCCCCGCTGATGTCCATGCGCGAGATGGCGTTGAGCTCCTGTGCCTGCGCCGAGCCCGCACCGAGCACCACCACGATCACCGCACCCGCCATCGTCCTGTTCATGCGAACACTCCGGGCCTGTACCGACGCGACAGACGGCGCTCCACGCGGTGGAGACACGGGTCCGCCAAGGTGCGCAGGCTACCCACCGCGAAGGCTCGCCGGCAAGTTTTCTGCCTGCGATTTCACGGCGATGCCGCAACGGGAGGCGCGTGCCGCGGCCGGCTGGACACCCCCGCTAACACGTTGAAATCACCGGTGTTCGCATCAGCCGGCCAGCGGCACGTCGTCGCGGTCCTCGCCCGTGAAGTGCGCGCGCCACTGGCCCACGGCGTACAGGCTGCCAAACCCGACGACGACCCCCGGTCCCGCGCGCGCCGCGGCCTGGTCCAGGGCAGCGGCGGCGTCCTGGGAGGCCACCAGGTCACAGGCCAGCCGCGCCCGCACCTGGGCCGCGGCGGTGTCCGCGGGCACGGCGCTGCCCACGCGCGGCTGCGTCACCACCACCGCGTCGGGTGCGCGCGCGCCCGCCTCCCGCACCACCGCCACCAGCGCCCCCAGGTCGCGCTCGCCGCTCGCGGCCAGCAGCCACACGGTGCGCGGAGCGGCGGTGATGCGCGGCTCGTCACGCAGGTAGCGGCCCAGCGCGCGCGCGCCGTGCGGGTTGTGCGCCCCGTCCAGGAGCACGCCGGGGGACAGCCATTCCAGGCGGCCGGGCCAGCGCGTGTTCCCCAGCGCTTCCAGCGTGCGGCGCGCGGACAGGTGCACGCCCAGGCCGCCCGCCAGCGCCACGGCCAGCGCCGCGTTGCGCGGCTGGTGCGCGCCCGGCAGCGGCAGCGGCCCCGCCACAGCGTCCGTCTCGTCCAGAAACCGCAACGGCGCGCCCACCTTCTCCGCCACCCGGGCGATCTGTGCGCGCGCCTCCGGGTCCTGCGGCGCGCTCCACGCCGGCACGTCCCGGCGCAGGATCCCCGCCTTCTCGTGGGCAATCTCGGTCAGCGTGCCGCCCAGCAGCGCCACGTGGTCGTAGTCCACCGGCGTGATGCCGCAGACCTCCACGGCGGCCGCGTTGGTGGCGTCCAGCCGCCCGCCCAGGCCCACCTCCAGCACCGCCACCTCCACGCGTTTGTCGGCAAAGTGGCGCAGCGCCATGGCCGTGGTCAGCTCAAAGAACGTGGGCTCCACGCCCACGCGCGCCGCGGCCACCAGCACCTCGTCGTGCAGGCGGACCACGTCGTCGCGGGTGATCTCGGCGCCGTCCACGCGGATGCGCTCCGTGAAGCGGCACAGGTGCGGGCTGGTGTACAGCGCGGTGCGCTTCCCCGCGGCGCGCAGCAGCGGCTCCGTGAAGGCGCACGTGCTGCCCTTGCCGTTGGTACCGGCGACCAGCACGGAGCGGTACGCGCGGTCCGGTGCGCCCAGCGCGTCCAGCAGCGCGCGCACGCGGTCCACGCCCAGCTTCATGCCGCGCCGCGCCTGGCGGGCAAACAGCTCCGCGAGCACTTCGCGGTACGCGCCCTCCACGGCTCAACCCGCCATGAGGTCAATGAGCGTGACCAGCTTGTCGCGCAGCTCACCACGCGGGACCACCATGTCCACCATGCCGTGCGTGAGGAGGAACTCGGCGCGCTGGAAGCCCTCAGGGAGCTTCTGGCGGATGGTCTGCTCAATGACGCGCGCGCCCGCAAAGCCCACCAGCGCCTTGGGCTCGGCAATGATCACGTCCCCCAGCATGGAGAAGCTCGCCGCCACGCCGCCCGTCGTCGGGTCGGTGAGGACGGAGATGTAGGGCTGCTTCACTTCGCGGAAGTGCGCCAGCGCGCCGCAGGTCTTGGCCATCTGCATCAGGCTCAGGATGCCCTCCTGCATGCGCGCGCCGCCGGACGCGCTGAACAGGATGCACGGGATGCGCTCTTCGCGCGCGCCGTCGTACATGCGGGCAATCTTCTCGCCCACCACGCTGCCCATGGACCCGCCCTGGAACGCGAACACAAACGCGCCCACCGCCACGGGCTTCCCGCCCAGGCTGCCGTACCCCCACACAAACGCGTCCTTTTCCCCGGTGGCCTTCTGCGTGGACTTCACCCGGTCGCGGTAGCGCTTGCTGTCCTTGAACGAGAGCGGGTCATCGCTCTCCATGTCCGCGTCACGCTCCTCAAACGTCCCCTCGTCCAGCGTGGCGGCAATGCGCTCGCGGCCGGTCAGGCGCATGTGGTGGTTGCAGCGCGGGCACACCCGCAGGTTCTTCTCCACCTCGCGCCGGAGGATGACCTCGTCACACCCTTCACAGCGCAGCCACAGGCTCTCCGTCGGCGCGGCGCCCTGGGTCTTCTCGGGGCGGGCCTTGCGCGGGCCGGTGTCGGACCGGGCGTACCACGTCATCGCGTCGCCTCAGACCTCGTAGATGTCGCCGTGGCGGGCCAGGTGCAGCTCGCGCATCCGCAGCGCGCGCAGCTCCTTGCGCGTCTCAGACAGCGTGGGCGGCTTGAGGTGGTAGGCAAACACCGGGCAGGCGGGCGGCGGCGCCAGCTTCTTGAGTTCCACGGCCAGCGTGGTGGGCGTGAGGTGGCCGGCCACGTCCGCCAGGCGCTGCATGCTGGTGGGGTAGGTGCACTCCACGAACAGCGCGCGCAGGTCCTTGAGCTTGTTGAGGTGGTCCCAGATGGCCTGCGTGGGCCCGGTGTCCCCGGAGAAGCACACGTGGCCCTGCGGGCCGCCCAGCATCACGCCCACGCTGTCCACCGGGTGCTTGTTCTGCACCAGCGTAATCTCCAGCTCGCCGATGTTGAACTTCTTGCCCGGCGCGTGGGCCTTGAACTTCAGGGTGGGCTGGCTGGCGGAGGGGACGGAGGTGAAGTCCGGCCACACGCTGTTGTTGAACAGGGACTTCTTGAGCGCGTCCGCGGTGGCCTGCGTGCAGTGCACCGTGACGGGCGCCTTGCGCCGTCCGAACACGTTGTCCGCAAACGCCCCCAGCTCCGCCACGTGGTCCAACCGCGACGAGGTGAGGACGATGTCGTCCACGTTCAGCTGCTCGTCCAGGGTCAGGCCGGTGCACAGCGCGCCGGCATCAATGGCCAGCCGCTCGCCCCACAGGAAGCAGGTGGCGCGGTGGTCGGGGGAAACGCCGCCGTGGCAGCCCAGCACGCGGATCTTCATGACCTCGGGTCTCCGTTCTTCTGTTGTCCGGGGGGGAATGCATTCAGGGAAGTGGCAGCGCACGCCGGTTGCGGCGCGCCGCCTCAGATGTCCCCGAACTTCTCCTTCATCTCAAGGAACTCCAGGAACTCGCGCAGCTTGTTGGCGTCACCCACGACGATGCCACCCGACTCCAGCGTGGCCAGCTTGGCGCGCACCAGCTTCTGCAGCACCTCATCAACCTTGGCCACTTCCAGCCCCACCTTGCCGGCAATGTCCACCGGCGTCATGGACACCAGCCACCCGCCGGGCATCTGCTTGCCGGTCTTGGAGGCGTGCGCCAGGAAGTGCACCACGCGGCTGTTGTGGTCCTTGAGCAGCAGGTTCTCAATCTGCTTGTCCGCCTCATCCAGGCGCTTGGACAGCATCTTGATAATGCGGATGGCAATCTCCGCGTTGCCGCGCACCATTGCCTCAAACGTCTTGGGGTCAATGACCAGCAGCTTGCTGTCTTCAATCGTCGTGGCGTTGGCGGAGCGCGGCTTGTCGTTGAGGATGCTCATCTCGCCAAAGAACTCACCGGCGCCCAGCTCCGTGAGCGTCTTCTCCACGTCCCGCACGGTCTTGGAGATGCGCACCTTGCCGGACTGGACCACGAACATCTCTTTGCCCAGCTCGCCCTCCTTGAACAGGAGCGTGCCCGCGGGGAAGGCCTTGCCGAAGCGCTCAAAAAGGGTCTGGTTCTGTTCCGACACGGCCCCTCACTCCTTCCCAATTGCAGGACAAACGGGAGAGCCCCTGTACGCGCGCGGTGCCGTGCAAGTCAACACGGACCGGGACTGGTCACGCAAGCAGTCGTTTTTCAACGCTTTTCCAGAAGCGATCCACCTGCGCCTGCAGGTGCTGCAAGCTGCCGTCGTTCTCGAACACGCAGGTGGCGGCGCGCCGCTTGTCCTCGAGCGGCGCCTGGCTGCGGATGCGGGCGCGGGCCTCGTCCTCGGTGAGCCCGTCCCGGGCGCGCAGGCGGGCCACCTGGGTCGGCTCGCTGGCGGCCACCACCAGCACTTCCCGCAGGCCGTGGTGCAGGCCGTTCTCCACCAGCAGCGCCGCGTCATAGATGGCCACCGGTGCGCCGCGCGCGGCGGCCTGGGCCACCTCATGCTGCGCCGCCTGGGCAATGCGCGGGTGGGTGATGGCGTTGAGGTCCCGCCGGGCCTGCGCGTCCGCAAACACCAGCGCGCCCAGGCGCTTGCGGTCCAGGGTGCCGTCAGGCGCCAGCAGGTCCGGGCCAAAGCGTGCCACCACCGCCGCCAGTCCGTCCGTGCCCGTGGCCACCACGCGGCGGGCCAGGAGGTCCGCGTCAACAATGGCGGCACCGTGGGCGGCCAGCAGGCGGCTGACCGTGCTCTTCCCGCACGCAATGCCGCCGGTGAGGCCCCAGATCTCCATGTGGTCACGCCCCCCCGCGCGCGGGGCGCCACGACGGGCGCGTGCGGGAGCCGTTGGGGGGAGGGCTGACCATCCGCGGGCCCGGCCGGCCATTTCGCGCGTCGCTGACGACGTGCAGGGGGCGGCAGGTTGACACGTCCCTAGGGGCTGCAAAACCACGGAAACCCGCGCCGCGCGGGGTGCGTTGTGGGGCTGGTCCTTGGGATGCAGGGTCGTGCAGCCACGGGTGACTTCTCGGACACGTTCCAGGAAGCGCAATCCGCCATGCCTCGCGCTCTTGGTTAACCTCGCTGACGGAAGCGGGCGGGGGACAAGCCCCCGCCCTACGACGTCGGTCAATCGCCGCATCTGGACGCATCGATCGGGATGCAGGGTCGTGCAGCCACGGGTGACTGAGGCAACGGAGATTCGCGCCGCGCCTGGTGCGGTGTGGGGCGGGGGCTCGTCTTTGGGATGCAGGGTGGTGCAACCACGGGCGACGGAGGCAACGGAGATTCGCGCCGCGCAGGGTGGGTTGTGGGGCGGGTCCTTGGGATGCAGGGTCGTGCAGCCACGGGCGACGGAGGCAACGGAGATTCGCGCCGCGCAGGGTGCGTTGTGGGGCGGGTCCTTGGGATGCAGGGTCGTGCAGCCACGGGTGACGGAGGCAACGGAGATTCGGGCCGCGCAGGGTGCGCTGTGGGGCGGATCCTTGGGGTGCACGGTCGTGCAGCCACGGGTGACGGAGGCAACGGAGATTCGGGCCGCGCAGGGTGCGCTGTGGGGCGGGTCCTTGGGGTGCACGGTCGTGCAGCGACGGGCGACGGAGGCAACGGAGATTCGCGCCGCGCCAGGTGCGTCGTAGGGCGGGGGCTCGTCCCCCGCCCGATTGGGATGCAGGGTCGTGCAGCCGCGGGTGACTTCTCGGACACGTTCCAGGAAGCACAATCCGCCCTGCCGCGCGCTCTTGGTTACCCTCGCTGACGGAAGCGGGCGGGGGACAAGCCGGACAAACCCCCGCCCCACGAGGTGGGTCAATCGCCGCATCTGGAGGCTTCGTCGCGCCCAGAAGGAGGGACGCCCGGCGGCCCCGGCGGACGGACACCATGCTGGCGTCCTCCGCCCCGCCGCACCGCGGGCCGCACACCACGGGGCTCAGTCCGGCCCCTCTTCGGTGCTGCCGCCGCCCTTGTCCTTGTCCTTGGAATCGCGGACCGGCGGCTTCTTGGCGTTGGGCTTGGCCTCCACAAACAGCAGCACCTTCACCGTGCGCCCGCCCTTCTCAAAGAACACCACCAGGCCTTCGCGCTCATAGTGCCAATAGGTGAGGAACTCGTCGGTGAGCTTCTTGCGGTATTCGTCGCCGTAGGCCTCCTCCACGGTGCCACGGTCCAGGTCCACGTCAGGGAAGACGCTGATCTCCAGCAGCTTGCCGCCGGCGTCCAGGCAGATGTGCGCCTCCTTGGTGCCCTCGGGCTTCTGCTCGCCGCCGTAGATGAGCTTCTGGGCGCATTTGCCCTGGTTGTCGCTCACCTTGGGCGGCTTGCCCAGCTTCTGCTCCACCTCCGCCCGCAGGCTCTTGCCCGGCGTCAGCCCCTTCCACGTCTTGGCCGCGGCCACGGACGGAAGCCCCGTGAGCGCCACCACCACCACCGTCGTCAAACCCGCGCGCATGGGACTCCCTCGTTCTCCGCGCTACAGACCCCCGGCCGGTCACAGGAGTAACCACGCGGGTGCTGCCCGGTCAAATCCGTGCTGGCGCGCGCGGGCCGGCCGCGACTAGGGTGCGCGCCCGCCATGAAGCGGTTGCTGGTTGTTCTGACGTTGGCGGCGCTGCCGTTGTTCGGGGTGGGCGCCGCCGCGCGCGAGGGCGTGCAGGAGAGCGAATACGTGGGCGCAGCGCACTGCGCCGGCTGCCACCCCGCGGAATACGACGCGTGGAAGGCGTCCCCGCACGCGCGCGCCCTGGAGGGCCTGTCCGCGACGGAGCAGAAGGATGCGCGCTGCCGGCAGTGCCACACCACCAGCCCGGATGACGCGGATCCCGCCCTGGCCGGCGTGCAGTGCGAGGCATGCCACGGGCGCGGTCGCTATTACTCGGCGCGCTGGGTCATGAAGGACCCGGAGCTCCGCGGCGCCCTGTTCTATGAACGCGGCAAGGCGGACACCTGCAAGCGCTGCCACAATGACATGAGCCCGTCCCTGACCCCGTTTGAGTTTGACAAGAAGATGGCGCTGATCCGGCACGGCCCGCCCGTGGGCACGCCGGTGGGCCCGCCCACGCCGGAGAAGCCAAAGTGACCACCACCACCGCCACACCGACCACGGCCGCCCCCGCGTTCTCCCTGGCCGCGGTGTATGACGCCATCTTCCGCTTCTTCTGCTCGCTGCGCCTCACCGTGCTGCTGACCACGGTGCTGACCGCCGGCTGCTTCGTCGGGATGTTCGTTGATCAGACCAAGACATTTGAGGAGCACGCCAAGGTCTGGATGAACTCGCCCTACCAATGGAAGTACCGCATGTTTGCGGCGCTGGAATTCCATGACGTGTTCCACAGCTGGTGGTTTGCGGTGTTCATCCTGCTGCTGGCGCTCAACCTGGTGGCCTGTTCCATTGAGCGGCTGCCCAAGATCTGGCTGGACATCCAGCACGCGGACCCGCGGCTGACGGCGGTGCGCGAGCGCGGGGTGCGCAACAAGGCGCAGTTCCGCGTGGGTGACGGGCCCGCGTTTGAAACGGCGTTCCTCAAGGCCGTGGGCCGCTCGGCCAAGGCGGTCACCCTGGACGAAGGTGACACGCGCTACCTGTTCACCGAGAAACAGAAGTACGCGCGCCTGGGCGTGTACGCGGTGCACACGGCGCTGCTGCTCATCATGTTCGGCTCCATGGCCACGACGATCTACGGTTTTGACGGGCAGATTGGCGTGGTGGAGGGGGAGCAGAACCGGTGGGCGTTTGGCCGGGGCCCGGCGGGGCTGCGCTACCGCAAGGACCTGGGCTTCTGGGTGAAGTGCACGGACTTCCGCCTCAAGCAGTTTGTGGACGGCGCGCCCATGGACTTTGAGAGCGACCTCATCATCATCAAGAACGGCCGCGAGATGGTGAAGAAGACCATCCAGGTGAATGACCCGCTGGAGTTTGACGGGTACACGCTTTACCAGTCCAGCTACCAACCGGTGCCTGGCGACGAGAAAGTGTCCCTGGCCATTGGCAAGCCCGGCCAGCCCAAGACCACGCATGCCGTGTCCCCGGGGCAGCCCATCAACCTGGGGGACGTGACCTACGTCCCGCTGGAGATCATCCCGCAGTACGCCAGCCTGGGCGCCGCGGTGCGCGTGCAGCAGGTCATCCAGGGGCAGGCGCCCACCAGCTTTGTGGTGTTCCGGGACTACCCGGACCTGGACGAACAGGTCCGCCGCGGCCCGTACGCGCTGCACTACAAGGGCGCGGACAAGACGTACATGACGGGCATTGCCGTGGGCGTGGTGCCCGGCGTGTCGGTGGTGTTCTGGGGGTTCACCATCATGTTCATTGGCATGTACATGGCGTTCTTCATGAGCCACCGGCGCTACTGGCTGCGGCTGCAGAAGGCCAAGGACGGCTGGGAGGTGACGGTGGCGGGGGCGTCGCGGCGGCACCAGCTGGCGTTTGAAGAGGAGATGGACGCGTTGCTCAAGACGCTGGAGGGCCTGCCCGGCGTGCGCCGGAAGGCGTGAGGGGGGCCATGCGGACGACCCGGAGACCGCCGCGCCCCTTGTCACCCGCGCAGAAGCTCCGCGTTGCGTTTGAGTTGGCGGATGCGGCGGTGGAGATGATGAAGGCCCGCATCCGGCGTGAGCACCCTGTGTTGTCGTCCTGGGAACGGGCGGCGCTGCTGGTCCGCTGGGTGCAGACGCGGCCCGGCGCCGAGTGGGGCGACGGCGAAGGAAGGCCGGTTCCGTGGCACGGCGCCCGCTGAGTGAACCACGGCGTAGGGCGGGGGCTTGTCCGGGCTGGTCCCCCGCCTCAGTTCACAGTCACCCGCACCGCCGTCACATCGTATCGGCAACCGCGCTGCTGTGGGCGTTGGCCTGCGCGCCGTGGCGGCCAGACCCCGCGGACTACGACCGCACCTGCACGCGCGACAGCGCGTGCGTGCTGCAGGCTTCGCGGTGCGAGAATGAGCGGTGTTGTGCGGGATGGCCCATGAGCACCGAAGGTGCGGAGCGCTACCGCGACGACGACGCGCGGGCCCCGTGCCGGCCGGGCCCGGCCACGATGGAATGCCTGTGCGAGTCCGCGGAGCCGGCGTGTGTTCGCGGCACCTGCGAGGCAGTGGCGACCCACCTGCGCGACGGCGGCTCCTGAGGAAGCCCGACGCCAGGTCGCGGCACCCGCAGCAGGGCGGTCACCGCGCACCAGCGGTGCAGGTGACCCACCCCAGCGCATTCCGGCAGCAGACCGGCAGGTTCGCCGTGGTGTCCCGGCGCATCGTGCTTGCGACACCAGCACGCCCGGTGGCCGGCACCAGCACGCCCGGCAAGCCACACCAGCACAACCGGCAGTCAACCCGGCAGGTGCCGGACCGGTTCCCGGGCCCGCTGGTGTCGGTTGCTGGGCCCGCTGGTGTCGGTTCCCGGGCCCGCTGGTGTCGGTTGCTGGGCGTGCTGGTGTGGAACGCATGGCATGGAAACAACTCATGAAAGGCCCACCGGCTGTCCTGGCGCCCTCCGGGCGGGAGGCTGTGCGGGTGTTCCACCTACACGCACGGACTGAGCAGCCCCCGCGTGCTTGGTTGCCTTGCCCGCGCGCGTCACGCCCACGCAGCGCGCCACCGTTCGTACGCCTCCGGCACCTCCACGTGGACGCTGCCCTCCGCCGGCAGGCGCTGCACCACCTCGCCGTCCGCCCCGCACAACGTGACGGCGAACTCCGCCGTCTCCCCGTGGGACACGCCGCACGCGGACAACGGCCAGCACGCCGTCACCACGCGCCCCACCGCCGCGCGCGCGCCGGTGCACGCGCCGGAGGGGAGCATCAGGCTGACGCGGACCGGCGGCTCACCCACGCGCTCCCAGCGCAGTTCCCCCGCGGGGATCACGCCCTCACGGAAGCGCGCGCACAGCCACAGCGCCTCCACGGTGGAACCCAGCAGCACCTCCTCCACCGGCCCCGCCCCCGTGGCCATGGCAGCACCACCCACGGCACCCACGCGCACCGCGCCGGACCACGCCAGCACGGAGGGCTCGTGCCCGGTCAGCTCCGGCTGCACCGGCCAGCCCACCGGGGCGCGCGGCCGCACGTGCACGTTCTTCACCGGCTCATCCAGCACGGGCGGCGGGTGCTGCCCCAGCGCCACGTACGCTTCCCGGATGTGCTCGCGGAACAGCGCGTCATACATGTCCGCTTCGCGCGCGTGGAACTCTTCGCCAAACCACCAGAACCAGTCTGAGCCCTCCGCGCGCATCAGCAGCGTGCGCGCGCGCTCCACCGCGTCCAACGGGGCACCGGCCGCCCGGGCGCGCTCCACCGCGCGCCGCGCATCACCCAACAGGCGCCACGCGTGCCGGTCTTCGCCGTGGCCAATCCAGATGGCGAACGTCCCGTCAATCCAGCTGCCCGCGTGCAGCCGGGACAACTTGCGCCGCACCGGTGACGCCGCCAGGTGCGCGGCGGGGGACACGCACCGCACTTCGCGTGACTCGGAGAGTGCGCGCTGCAGGGCCAGCAGGAACGGCCGCCCGGCGCGCGGGTAGTGCTCCCACGGGTTCTCCCCGTCCAGGATCACCGTCATCACCGGGGGCTGCGCGCGGCCGGAGCGCCGGGATGCAAACGCGCGCGCGCGCTTGAGGAAGTCGTCCGCCGCCACCTCGGGTTCCTGGAAGCGGTAGGTGAACCCAATGAGATCGCTGACCGCGTGGTCGCGGAAGAACATGGCCACCCGTCCGGACGGATCCAGGTGCGGGTCCGCGTGGTCCGGCGCGCGGCCATCCGCGCCCGCGCTGCGCCGCAGCACCAGCTCGTCGGTGGCGCAGTGGGTCACGCCGCACTCGCCCAGCATGGCCACCGCCGCTTCGCTCACGCTGCCCTCCGCCGGCCACATCCCGGCGGGTTTCTTTCCCAGCACCTCGGCCACGCGGGTCAGGCCGCGCTGCACCTGCTCCTGCGCGTCTTCCGGGAACGCAAACCGTGGCGGCCGCGGGTTGGCCGGCAGCGCCAGGGACATCACGTCGCTGTCAATGAGCAGCGGCAGGATCGGGTGGTAGTACGGCGTGGCGGTCACCTCGATGCGGCCCGCCGCCCACAACGCGCGGTAGCGCTTGAGCACCTCCGCGCACGCGCCCACTGTCTCCGCCACCAGCGCCGCGCGTTCAGCCTCCGTGAAGCCGCGCCCTTTCTCCACCAGCGACCGCACCACGCCGGGCCGTTCACACAGCGTGGCGCCGCAGAAACCCAACTGGGCCAGCACCGTGAGGTCCAGCAGGTCCGCGGCAGGCAACGCCTCACCCCGCGCCACGCGCGCGCGCAACTCGTCCAGGCGGGGAAGCCCCACCACGGGCGTGGGACCGCCGCCGCCCATGCGCTGGGTGACCTCCGCCACCTCGGCGGCGGAGAGCGCGGACGGCGGGATGGCGCACAGCTCCATCCAACGGTCCGTGGCGCCGGGCTCCCCGTAGCGGACCAGCTGGTCCAGCAGCGACGGGACAAAGTTGAACGTGTGCGTCATCCGGTCCGCGCTGGGGTGCTCCGCGGCCACCGCCATGTCCAGGTAGCCGCGGGATGCGTGCAGGCGCACCCACGGCAGGCGCGCCTGGCCGGTGCGGGGGTCCAGGTACCAGGGCTGGTGATGGTGCCACCACAGGATGACGTGACCGGTATCCACGACGGGGCACCATAGCGGCGGTGGCCCGGCGGTGGCCACGGGCCGGCAGACGGACTACGAGCAGGCGCATGGAAACGGACACAATGCACAGCACGACCATCCTGGCGGTGCGACGCGGGAACCGCACGGTTCTCGTCGGGGATGGCCAGGTGAGCCTGGGCAACACGGTGGTGAAGTCCAACGCGCGCAAGGTGCGGCGGCTGGGGGATGGGCGCGTGGTGGCCGGTTTTGCGGGGTCCACGGCGGACGCGTTCACGCTGTTTGAGCGCTTTGAGGCAAAGCTCAAGGAGTACAACCTGCAGCTGCTGCGGGCGGCGGTGGAGCTGGCCAAGGACTGGCGCACCGAGAAGATGTTCCAGCGCCTGGAGGCGATGCTGCTGGTGGCGGACCACGAGCGGGTGCTGCTCATCAGCGGCGCGGGGGACGTGCTGGAGCCGGATGAGCTGCTGCCCCCCGGGCACGAACACGGGCCCGCGTCCTGCCACGCCATCGGCTCGGGGGGGCCCTACGCGCTGGCGGCGGCGCGTGCACTGCTGCGGCACACGCCCCTGGACGCGCGCGCGGTGGCGGAGGAGGCCATGCGCGTGGCGGCGGAAATCTGCGTGTACACCAACGCGAACCTGGTGGTGGAGGAGCTGCCGGCGCCATGACCGGCTTGCCGGAGCGGCTGCGCGCGCGCCACCGGGTGCGCGCCGCGGTCCGCGCGCACTTTGAGCGGCACGGCTTCCTGGAGGTGGAGCCGCCCACGGTGGTCCCGGCGCCCGGGATGGAGCCGCACATCACCGCGGTGGAGCTCACCGTGGACGACGGGCGTGGGCCGCAGCGGCGCTGGCTGCACACCTCGCCCGAATTCGCGATGAAGAAGCTGCTGGCCGGTGGTGCCGAGCGCATCTACGCGCTGACGCGCGTGTTCCGCGCGGGTGAGCACGGGCCGCACCACCGGCTCGAGTTCACCATGCTGGAGTGGTACCGCGCGCACGCGGGCTATCCCGCGCTGATGGAGGACTGCGAGGGGTTGCTGTCCGGCGCGGCGCTGGCGCTGCACGGCACCACGCGGGTGGGGGAACTGGACGTGGCACCCCCGTATGAGCGGCTCACGCTGGCCGAGGCGTTCCACCGCTACGCGGGCGTGGACCTGCTGGCGTTTGTGGACCCGCTGGACGGGCGCGGGCTGCAGCAAGCAGCGCGGCAGGCGGGCCTGGCCGTCGTGGAGGGGCCCGCGGAGGAGCACCCGGTGGAGGCGTTTGAACGCGCGTTCTACGAGGTCATGCTGGCACGCGTGGAGCCGGCCATGGGTCGGGCGCGGCCCACGTTCCTGTACGACTGGCCCGCGCCGCTGTGCGCGCTGGCACGGCTGTCACCGGCGGACCCGCGCGTGGCGGAGCGCGTGGAGTTGTACGCGGCGGGGGTGGAGCTGGGGAACGGTTTTGGCGAGCTCACGGATGCGGACGAGCAGGCGGCGCGCTTCCGCGCGGAGCAGGAGCGCCGCGCGGCCACCGGGCGCCCCGTGTATCCGGTGGATGAGGAGTTCCTGGAGGCGCTGCGGCGCATGCCGCCGGCGGCGGGGATGGCAGTGGGACTGGACCGGCTGCTGATGGTGGCCGCGGGGCGGCAGGACCTGGCGGACGTGCTGGCCTGACCGCTGGCGGCAATCTTGTCGACACACTACATCACCGCGTCATGGCGCCCCGACGAAAAACTCCTGCCAAGCCGCTGCCCAGATTCGACCCTGAGCCGTCGTTGAGGTTCGCCGTCAAGGTCCTCAACGACGTAGGGGCGGAGTATGCGCTCATTGGAAGGGTCGCCATGTGGCACTGGCTGGATGATCCAGGCGATCATGAATACACCAAGGACGTCGATTTCGCCGTCGGCCGCGACGTTACGCCCGCCGTGGTGGAGCGACTGCGTTCATCCGCGGACGCGACCGTCCGACTGCTCCCAATCGGCGGGGTGAATGCACGGATCGACAGCAGTGGGATTCGTGCGGATTTTGTCGACCGCTCCAGTGAAGAATACGGGGACCTCAACCCTCTGTACGTAGACGCGATTCATGCCGCCAATCTCTCCGAAGATCGCGCGTCTGGAGTTCCTGTCGCCTCACCTGAGCACCTTGTTGCCATGAAGATCGGCGCGGGAACAGAGAAGGACGACCGCGACGCCATCCGTCTGATTGCCAAGATCGAGGACCTCGACGTGGACAAGGTTCGGGAACTCATCAAGAAGCACCTCGGGCCGGGAACTGTCGGCCGCCTTGACGAGTGCATGCGGCGCGCGGGACACCCCAAGGCACGGCGCGCCTACAGCGCCGGGTCCTGACCAACCGTCCTCACGACGACGACGGCGGGTTCTCCTCGTCAATGCGCCGCATGGCTTCCAGCAGCAGGAAGGTGGTGGACACCTTGATGACGCGCGGGTCCTTGGGCTTGCCGTAGTGGATGCGGAACAGACCCTGCCGCTGGCGGGCCATCTCGTAGAACGCGTCTTCGCCCTGCTTCCCGGCAAACTGCGCGTTGATCACCTCGCCCTCCATGAAGCTCACCGAACCTTCGCCCTTGTCTTGGAACATCAGGGTCACAATGGCAGTCTTCCGGCCCAGCTCCAGGGACTGCACAATTTCCGGCAGCCCCATCTGTGACAGGCTCCCAATGACGCCGGTGGGCTCCGCGCGCGGCGCGGGGGTGGCGGCGGATTCGCGTGCGGCCTCCGCGTTGCGCCGCTGTGCCTCCGCCTCCTCCATGCTCTTCACCATGGCCTGGTACTTCTGCAGCGCGCGGCGCAGTTTCCCCACCAGCAGCTCCACGTTGAGCGGCTTGGCCAGAAAGTCATCCGCGCCCAGTTCCATGGCCTTGGACGTCTGCCGCTCGTCGGCGCGCGCGGAGATGATGAAGAACGGTACCTCGCGCGTGGCGTCACGCGCGCGCACGCCCAACAACAGGTTGAAGCCGTCCACGCGCGGCAGCGCCGCTTCGCTGATGATCGCCGCGGGCACCTCGCGCTCAATGGCGGCGCGCGCCTGGTTGCCATCCGTGACGTGGAGCACGCGCAGGTCCTCGCCCTTGAGGCGCTGGCTCAGCGTGTTGGCAATGGCCGCGTCGGGTTCGCACACCAGCACCAGGGGGTTGCCCGGGATGGGCGCGCGCGGCGGGGCCACGGCGCGCATGGCGGGCGGCGGCGGGGCCGCGGCGGGGGGTGGCTCGTCGTCAACGTGGATGATCAGCGGGTCGGTCCGCTCGGTGGCGCTGGCCGGCGGCGGGAATTCGCGCGGGTAGAGGGTCCGCAACAGCTCCTCCAGCGCCGTGCGCCGGGCGATCAGGAGCTTCACCCCGGAAGCGCCCACCAGCAGCTGCGCCTGCCGGACACTGGCCTGGTCAAACGGATCCTCCACGGCAATGGTCACGTGGCCGGTGGCCGCGTCGTACTGCACGGGCATCAGGCGCTTCTGCACCGCCAGGGCGGGCGGCATGGTGGCCGTCAGCAGGTCCCCGGGACGGGCGCGGCGGATGTCGTCATCAGATGCGCGCGGGTGGCCGGAGAGCTGCGCCAGGGCATCCGCCAGCGCGGCGTCATCAATGAGGTGGTCCTCCAGCAGCAGGGCACCCAGCCGGCCGCCGGAGGTCTTCTGGCGGCCCAGGGCGGCATCCAGCTGCACCTGGCTGACCAGCCCGCGTTGCAGCAACACCTCGCCCAGGCGCGGGGGCTTCTTGGGCGCGGTGAAGATCCCGGACACCGGCCGGGGCACGTTGAACAGGCCACCGCCGGGAGCGGGCAGGTCCGCCATGCCGGGCAGGGCGGGCGCGGCGGGGGTGGCGGCGGGCACCGGTGAGGGCGAGGGCCGGCGCGCCGCGGGGGGGCCCTCCGCCGGCGGGGAGCTGTCCAGCAGGCGGCGGACAAAGTTGCCCACCTCCTCCGGGCTGGCCACGCTCACCTGCGCGCTGCGCGCGGTCGCAAGCATGGCGTCACGCAACTCCAGCGCGGTGTGGTGCCGGGTGGCGCCGCCCAGGCCCATGGCCGCCGTCAGCAGGGCGGCAAACGCCGGCGGGATGGGCGCGCCGGGGACGGTGGACTCGACGGCGGACTTGCGGGGCGCCAGCAGGTCATACAGCAGAGCGCAGGCGCCGCTGAGGTCAAACTTCAGGGGTGACGCCACCCCCGGCTGGGGTCCGCGCGGCGTCTCCACCCCCAGCACCAGCCCGCGCCCGGTGTCATCCACCATGACGTGATCCGGCCCCACCTCGCCGTGGGTGAGCCAGGGTTCCAGGTTCCCCGGCCGGCGGTGTCCGTGTGCGGCGTGCAGTCCGGCCAGCACGTCCAGCACGGCGCGCACCGCCACCCCGTGCGTCACCGGGCGGCGCTGGGCGCGGGCGCGCTCCACCAGTTCGCCCAGGGTGAGGGCGCGCAGCCGGGGCCGGACCACCACCAGCTGCGGGCCCACCCGCCCCACGTCCAGCACCTGCAGGATGTGGGGGCTGGCCACCTCCACCAGCGCGCGCGCTCGCTCCGCCAGTGCGTTGGCAAACGCGTCATCCACGCTGGTGTACAGCTTGACCACCAGCGGCCCGGGCAGCGCGCCGTCCGTGCGCTCAGCGGCGTACACGCGCGACACGGCGGTCTCATGCAGGAGCCCCTGCAACCGGTACGGGCCGATGTCCGTGGGGTGGCTCATGGTCAGCAGCGCGGGGCGCGCCGCTGGATTAGCCCGCGGGCGCGTCCGGGGGCAAACCGCGGAGGCTCACGGACCCAGGCGCGTCCGGACGGTCTGCAGCAGCGTTTCCAGCGTGCGGAAGGACTGCGCCGTGACATCCTCCGGCCGCAGGCGCAGCGGCAGGCGGGTTTCCAGCAGGTCCACCAGGGCCACCACGCCCAGCGAGTCCAGCTGCAGGGGGCTGCCGGGCGGCGGCAGGGCGCGGCCGCCTTCGGCCAGCACTTCGGCCACGGCGGAGCGGACCAGGTCGTCGACGCCGGGCACGCCGCCGTCAGTTGGCGCGCTCGGGGCGCATTTCCACCCGGTCACCGGGCAGGATCTCGCTGTTGCTCATGGTGATGATGCCCGTGCTCACGCCGTCCTTGGCGTCCAGCACCACCACCTTGCCCACAATTTCCTCGGGCCCGCTGCGGCTGTCATGGGTGAACGGGTCCTCGTCGCGCAGGATCACAAACGTGTTGCCCGGCTCCACCCCGTCGCCCTTGCCCTTGTCCAGGAACACCAGGTGGTACTCGCCCAGGTAGCGGGCGCGGTCCTCAAACGTCTCCGCCACCACGCCCTTGACGGCGCGCGTGTTGGGCTTGGGCTCCACGCCCGGCGCCCAGTCCACCCACGGCGTCAACTTGTCACCGCGCTCAATGATCCCGTAGGCCTCCGTGATCTGGCCCATGGCCTTGCCGCCGCTGGCCTCACGCACCTCCACAATGCCCACCACTTCAATCATGACGCCCAGCGTGGAACCGGACTTGGGGTGCTTCACGTCGCGCCCGGCGCGGAAGACGAGGAATTTGTCCCCTTCCTTGGGGCTGCCCTTGGCGGAAAGGACCACCTGGTCGTAGCGGGTCAGCCAGCGGCCGTCCTCGGTGGCCTGGGTGATCTCGCCGGCCTTCTCCAGTTCCTTCTTGCTGATGAAGTTGACCAGGCGCTGGCTGTAGCCGGTCTGTTTGAGCAGCTTCTCAAACTGTTTGCTCACATTGCCCGCGTCAAACAGGTCCTCCTTGCGGATCTCGGCCCGCCCGCCGCCTTCGCTCTCGGGCGCGGAGTACGAGTCATCGGCGTACTCGCCGCCCTCGCCGCCTTCGCGGCCGGGCGCGCTCACGCCGCCCTCCCCGCCCTCGCCCCCTTCGCCACCCTCGCCGCCTTCCGCGGAGGGTGCGGACGCTGCCTGCTCGCCGCCCTCCCCGCCGCCTTCGCCGCCGCCTTCACCACCTTCGCCCGCCGCCTGGGCGCCTTCGCCGCCCTCCTGGCCTTCACCGCCGGCGTAGAACCGGATCACGTTGCCCGGGTAGATCCAGTGGGCGTTTTCAATCTGCGGGTTGATGGACCAGATCTTGGGCCAGTAAAACGGGTTCTGCAGGAAGCGCTCGCACAGGTCCCACAGCGTGTCGCCGGGCTGGACGGTGTAGGCCTCAGGGGCCACGCCGCCGCCCTCGCCGCCTTCCTCGGCCGCCGCCTGGTCCGCGGCCGCCGTCGTGTCGTCGGCCGCGCCACCCTTGCCCTTCTTGCCCTTGCGCGGGGCGCCGCCCTCGTCAGCCGCGCCGCCAAACCCGTCATCACCGCCGGCCTGGCTGCCCGCCGTCTGGGCCCGGTCATCCGCCGCCGCTTCTGACGCCGCCGCGTTGTCCCGCGCGCGCTGCACGGCCGGCGCCTGCGCCAGGACCGCGTTGGCCACCATCAGCCCGCCGACAACCACCGTCACGTTGCGCATCACCCGCATGGGTCACTCCCGCAAGGGCTTCCAACGTCCGGACAGACTCCGGGCGAGGATTTCTCCGTGGACCATAGGCAGCCCGTGGCCGAACTCCAAGAAAACGTCCCCCGGCCGGATCTGCGCTTCACGGCTGGCTCAGCCGCGCCAGGCCTTCCCGCGCGGGCCGGGCTGCTTCGGCCTGCGGGTACATCTCCACCACCTGCGTCAGCATGGCGCGCGCGGATTCCTTGTCGCCCAGGCGCTGGTAGGCCTCCGCCAGCTGGAACAGCGCGTCCGGCACCTTGTCACTCTTGGGATAGCGCACGGGCACCTTCTGCAGCTCGTTGACGGCCAGCGCCATCTCGCCCTGCGCCAGGTAACAGACACCCGTCCAGTAGATGGAGTTGTCCGCCAGCGGATGGTCCGCCCAGCGGTCCGCCACGTCTTCAAACCCGCGCGCGGCCTCGGCGTAGCGGTGCGCCTTGTAGTGCCGCATGGCCAGGTCGTACTGCGTCTTGGGGTCGGTGCGGGCCACCACCTCCTCTTCGCGCGCCGCCAGCGCGCCGCCCGGTGCGGCGGCGGCGGGGCCCCGGCTGGCGGCCAGCACCTGGTGATCCACGCCCACCTTCAGGTCGTCCCCGTCGTCATCGGGCTCCGGCGGGGGGGCGTCGGCGTCGGTCACCACCGCGGGGCCCTCCGGCGGGGGGCTTTCCGCGGGTGGGGCGCGGCCGGGGCGGGGCCCCACTTTCACCACGCCCAGGCTGGGACGGTGCAGGGCCACCGGCCCGCCCTCGTTGGGCCGCGTTGCGGTGCCGGGCACACCGCGTGACAGGCGGTCCGCCATCAGGGCCAGGCGGGCGTCCATGTCGGACAGGCGGCGTTCCAGCGCGGCCTGGCGTTCGCGCTGCTCCCGCAGGTCCCGCTTGAGGGCGTCCACGTCTTCGCGCCGGGCGGCGCTGGACGTGCCGCACCCGCACAGCCACGTCGCCACCACCACCGCCACCCACACCGGGCGACCCGCGCGCCCCACTTCCCTGAGCATGCTTCCTCCTGCTGGAGCCTTCCGGCGCAGGCTAGCGGCGCGTGTGGGGCGCCTCAAGAAAACGGCCGCTGCCCACCCACACCGTTGTAGGACAGGCCGGCCGCCGCCTAGCGTGCGAGCGCCGTGCCGCGCGTTGGCGCGGCGCCTCAAGAGGTGGACTCCCCGTGAGCACCCCGCTGCGTTCCGGTGACCGTGAACCGCTGCTGAGCCGCCTGTTCAAGATCCGGCCGCAGGAGGCGCAGCGCGTGCTGCTGCTGTTTGCCTACCTGCTGTCCGCGGTGGGCGCGTTCATCATGGGCCGCAACGCGCGGGACACGCTGTTCCTGTCCCACTTCAGCCGTGACGTGCTGGTCTACATGTACATCTCCCAGGCCGTGGTGGTGGCGCTGCCCGCGTGGGGCTACGCGCGCTTCACCAACCATTTCCGGCGGGACCGCCTGCTCATTGGGACGCTGCTGGCATTCATGGTCACCGCGCTGATGTGGTGGGCGCTCATCCAGACGGGTCAGGGCTGGGTCTACATCGGGCTGTACAACTGGGTGGAACTGGTGGGCGCGCTGCTGATGATCCAGTTCTGGACGTTTGCCGGGGACGTGTTCAGCAGCCGCGAAGCCAAGCGCATCTTCCCGTTCATCGGCGGCGGCGGCGTGCTGGCCAACATCCTCATCGGCGGCATGATCATCGCCGTGGTGAAGGCGGTTGGCGTGGAGACGCTGCTGCTGCTGATGGTGGCACTGATGACCATCTGCCTGGCGTGCGTGCTCAAGCTGGGCAAGATTGAGAACACGCGGCTGGAGGAACAGGCGCGGGACCGGCGCCGCGCGGATGACAAGAAAGTGCGCGTGGCCACCGAAGCGCAGGGCATCTTCCAGTCCAACCACCTCAAGATCATCGCCATGATGACCTGCATCACGATGATCGCGGTGCAGTTTGTGGACTTCCAGTTCAAGTCCGTCACGCGTGAGACCTTCCGCGGCGAAGAGTTGGCCGCGTTCTACGGCTACTTCACGGTGGCCACCGGGGTGATTGCCGCGGCGGCGCAGTTTGGGCTGTCCGCGCGGGTGCTGGAGAACTACGGCGTGGTGGCCGCGCTGGCCGTGCTGCCGGCCAGCCTGCTGCTGGGCAACGGCTGGGTGGTCATTGCCGGCGGGACGCTGTGGGCGGCCACCTTCACCCAGGGCGCGCAGACCAGCTTCCGCTACTCCATTTACGACGCCACCATGCAGGTGCTGTACACGCCGGTGCCGGCCAACGTGCGGGGCCGGGCCAAGAACTTCATTGACGGCATCCTCAAGCCCGCGTCCATTGGCGGCGCGGGCATCATCATGTGGCTGCTGGGCAACAAGCTGGGGCTCGCGGTGGGCGCCATGGCGTGGGTGGGGTTGGCGCTGGTCATTGTGTGGCTGGGGCTGGTGCTGTCCATCAAGCGCGAATACGTGCGTGAACTGATGTCCACGCTGCGCCAGCGGCGGCTGCACTTTGACCAGTCCAAGCTGACCATCACGGACCCGGGCATGGTGGCGCTGCTGCGCACCGCGCTGGAGGGGCCGGACCCGCGCGCGGTCCGCAACGCGCTGGAACTGGTGCCGCGCGTCACCGGCGAGAGCATGGCGCACAGCGTGATGGCCCTGCTGCAGCACCCGGCGGCGGACATCCGCGCGCGGGCGCTGACGCTGTTGGGGGAGACGGGCACGGCGGCGGGCGCGCAGGGCATCCTCAACGCGTTCCAGGACGGGGATGAATCCGTGCGCGCCGCGGCGGTGCGCGCCTACTGCCTGCTGGGGCGCGAACGCGCGATTGGCACGGTGGGCCCGCTGCTGGAGGACACGCAGGCCGCGGTGCGCGCGGCGGCGGTGGCGGGGATGATTGCCCACGGCGGGCTGGACGGGATTCTGCGGGCGGCCCTGCCGCTGAAACACATGCTGGAGAGCGAATCCGCCGTGGTGCGCGAGCAGGCCGCCCGCGTGCTGATGGAAATCCGCGTCCGCAACTTCTACCAGCCGGTGTTGCAGTTGCTGCGGGATGCTTCGCCGCGGGTGCAGCAGGCCGCGCTGGCCGCCGCCGGCGAAATGCAGAGCCCGGAGCTGGTGCCCGCGCTGGTCTACAAGCTGGGGAGCCGCGAGACCGCGCTGGCGGCGGGGCGCGCGTTGGCCCGCTACGGCGAGCACGTGCTGGACGTGCTGGGCAAGGTCCTGTCCCATCCCAACGAGGACCTGGCCATCCGGCGGCAGGTGCCGCGCATCCTGGCCCAGGTGGGCGGGCGGCACGCGCTGGACCTGCTGCTGGCGCACCTGGAGGTGAGCGATCCGGGCTTGCGCCGCGAGGTGGCCCGCGCCGCGGTACGCGTGCGTGACCGCCTGGGCGCGACGACGGTGGCGCCCGAACCGGTGGAGGCCATCATTGCGCGCGAGGTGGAGGGCACCTTCCAGCTGCTGGCCGCCCTGGAGGACCTGGGCCCGCGGCCCACGGGACCCGCGCTGTTGCATGACTCGCTGGAGGAGCGCGTGGCGTGGGCCAAGGACCGCATCTTCCGCCTGCTGGCCATCATCCATCCTTCGCGCACGGTGGACATGATCTTTGGCAACCTGACTTCACCGTCGCAGAACGTGCGGGCCAACGCGGTGGAGGTGCTGGACAACCTGTGCAGCAAGACCGTCAAGCGCGTGTTGGTCCCGCTGGTGGAGGAGACTCCGCCGGACGCCAAGCTGCGCGCGGGTGCGCAGCTGTTCCGGCTGGAGCGCAAGGGCCTGGAGGCCTGGCTGCAGGACCTGATGACCGGCGCGGACCCCTGGCTGCGCGTGTGCGCCGTGCATGAAGCCGGTGAACGCCGCCTCACCTCGCTGGAGGCGGACGTGGAAGCGCGTCTGCGCGATGACGATTCGGTGGTGCGCGAGGCCGCGGTGCAGGCGCTGGCGCGGCTGGTGACGCGGGACCGCCTCCGCTCCGCGCTGGGCGCGCTGCAGGACGAACGCGTGGACCGCGTGCGGCGGTTCGCCCAGCACGTGACGGCGCAGCCGGCGGCGTGAACCACGCCGGGGGGACTCCGGAACGGCGCGGGGGAACTCCGGAACGGCGCGGGGGGAGCCGGAACAGCGCGGGGGAACTCCGGAACGGCGCGGGGGAACTCCGGAACGGCGCGGGGGGACTCCGGAACAGCGCGGGGGGACTCCGGAACAGCGCGGGGGGACTCCGGAACAGCGCGGGGGAGCTCCAGAACAGCGCGGGGGGCGCTCCCCACCCCAATCCGGGCCGGCGGCGGCTCAGGACGGGCCGCGCCGGTCCTTGTTGGACAGCACCAGGAACCCGTCCTCCACGCCGCCGGGGCTGGTGGTGGGCACCACGGGGGGCGTGGACACCGGCGGGGGCGCGGACAGCGGGGCCGCGGGGTCATGCACGTCACGCAGGAAGGCGTCCAGGTGCGGCGTGGGCCGCGCGGTGGCCACGGGGGGCCTGTGCCCGTGCAGCGCCACGCGGTGGACCATCCACAGCGCATTGGGGCAGCAATCACCGCCGGCCCCCTGCAGCTCCTGCGTATCACCTTCATGCAGCCACCACAGGCGGTCCTCCAGCGCGGCGGTGGCGTGCGTGGTGATGAGCCCGCCCCCACACCAGGAACACCGCGGCGGCTGCGCCATGTGCAGCGCATCAAACACAAACGACAACGGCACGCTGGACATCATCAGCGGGATCATGTCCGGCCCCAGGGCATCCAGCAGCCGGCGGCGCGCGCCGTTGGGGTCCACGCGCAGCCCGGTCACAATGAGGCGGCAATGCGGACACCAGTGCGGCCGGACCTGCGCAAACAACGCCATCACGCCGGGCGGCACGCCCACCTCCAACGCGGCTTCCGGCATGGTGCAGCGGGCACAGCGGACGCGGATGGCGATGTTTTCGCGCCGCAGCTGGTCCGCCACCGCGTAGATGGCGGTCATGGCCTGGCGGCCGGACGGGGCCGGGATGGGCGCGGGGGCCCCCTGCAGGAGCGCGCCCTGCACCAGCGGAATGGGCTCCTCAATGACCGCGGAGGGTTCCTCCACGTCAATCTCAAAGAGGTCATCCTCTTCCACAATGAGGTCATCCGCCGGCGTGGCTCCCTCAAACAGCGGCGCCATGGTGGGCGGCGCCACCGCGTCCGCGTGCGGGACCGGAGGCGGCGCGGCGGGCGGCGGCGCGGGCGGCGGCACCGTGCGCGGCCGCTGCCCCGTGCGCATGAACGCCCCAAACGCGTCCACCAGCTCCGGCGTGACCCCCGCAAACCGGATCTCCATGCGCTTGGGCCGGTCGTGTGACACGCCGGTGACCGTGCCGCGCAGCGTGAACTCCTCGGTGGTCTCCGGGTGCACCACCACCAGCATCACCGTGGCGCCCACCTCCCGCAGCACCGGTGTGTTCAGCGTGATGATGCCCTTGATGAGCTGCTCGGTATGGAACGCCTGCAGCCGGTCCATGTCCCGCGGCTTGACGTAGAAGGAGGACACGTCGGCGCGCGGGGCTTCGCCTTCATGGATGATCTTCTGGCCGTCCAGTTCCCCAATGAAGCGGTCCCACCGCGCCTTGGCGTCCTCCGCCAGCGTGAAGAACTGCAACCCCATCCCGCTGCCGTCCGGACCCTTGAGCACCTGGCGGCTCACAATGGCCGTGGCGCGGATGGGACCGTCCGGGAGGTGGATGTTCAGCATCAGGATCTGGCGGTCCCGCGGCGGCTCAGGGTGCGCCACGAACAATCCGTGCCGCCCCACGTCCACGCTCTGCAGCATGCGCGTGTGGCCGCCCTGGATGAGCTCCACCAGCAACATGCGCGGGTGGCGCTTGCTGCGGCGCAGGTCGTTGCGGGTTCGCCCCTCGGACACCATGCGTTCCTCGACGTGCCCCCGGGGGGGCGTGCGCCTTGTGCCCCGCCCAGCCCCTCCCTGTAAAGACGCCCCGGGCCCCACGCGGCGCACCCGGACCCACCCCGGTGGCGCTTGCAGCCGGACGTGTCGGGCGTCACGTAGGGTCTCTGGATGGTTGACCTCACCCGCCTGGCGCACGTGATTGCGCCCTCCCTGGTGGTGGTGGAGCTGCCTGGACGCGTCTGCGGCGCGTTCCTGGCGGCCCCGGGGCGCCTGGTCACGTGCGTGCACCCCCTGGCGGGAGACGCCACCGCCACCCTCCGCCTCCCTGACGCCACGCAGTGGCACGTGGAGGACGTGCTGTGGATGGACCCCGCGCGTGACGTCATGGCGCTGCCGCTCCCCGGCGGACAGTGCACGCCGGTCACCTGGGCGGACGGCCGCGAAGTGGTCCACGAGGGCACCCAACTGTTCGCGGTGCAGGCGCCGGGGTCTGCGCAGTCCATCACCGGGGTGAAGGTCCGGTCGCTGCATGAGGTGGGAGGCGAGCGCTGCGTGGCGGAGCTGGACCGTTCGCTCCCGGAGGGGGCCAGCGGTGGGCCGCTGCTGACGGCGGAGGGGCACGTGGTGGGCGTGGTGGCGGCGGGCCTGGGCGAAGGCGGGCCGCTGTCCCTGGCCGTGCCGCTGCACGCCGGCGACCTGTTGCTGGTGCGGCGCGAGCAGATGTCCCTGCAGCAGGCGTGGGCGCGTCTGGCGCAGCGCCTTCCACGGCGCGCGGTCCCCGAGCACCCGCTGGAGCTGCTGGACGGGTGTTCCGCACTGGGGCTGCGGTTCATCCAACGGGCGCTGACGGAGGCCATTGGGGTGGGCGCGCCGGCGTACAACCGCGGGGACTTTGAAGGGTGCTGGCGCGTGTACGCGGCGGTGGCGGAGAAGCTGGTGGAGCAGCGGGAGGACTGCCCGGGCGCGCAGCAGGCGCTGCGGGACGGCCTGGCCCACGCGCTGTGCCTGAACGACGACAACGCGCGCGCCTGGGCGATGCGCGACGCATTTGACGGGCTGCTCAAGGTCATTGACGCGTGGTTGGAGCAGGGGGGCGGCGGTGAGGGCGGTGGCGGGGATGACAAGACCTGGGTGAACTGAGCGTGCGTGTTGCAGAGGTGACGCCGTCACAACGGCCCACAATGTCAGACCGCAGCGGACGTACGCGGCGCCTCAAGGAGCCACACCATGAAGGGGGGGAAGTGCCCGACCTGTCGGGTGTGTGTTCCCGCGTGCAACTGAAGACGCGGCCTGAGTTCCAGTCGCGGGTGCAGGAAACCCAAGGACGAGCGAGCGGCCGTTGGTGGCGTTCAACCCAACGCGTTACGCTGCCGGCGTGGAATCCGTCCGGCCCGCCAATGTCCGTTACACGTACGCAGAGTACGAGTGCATCCCCACGGACGCGCGTCGATGGGAACTCATCGACGGGGACCTCTACGTGAACCCAGTACCGCTGACTTTCCACCAGGTGGTTTCGCGCCGGCTCCAGTACGCCCTGATGACGCAGTTGGAGCAGCCGGGCATTGCCGACACCTTCGACGCCCCTGTGGACGTCATCCTCTCCGATCATGACGTGGTCCAACCGGACCTGGTCATCATTGCCGCGGACCGCCGGAACATCGTCAGTCAACGCGGTATTGATGGGCGTCCCGACATTGTGGTGGAAATCCTCAGCCCGTCCAATCGCGCGCATGACCGGGTGCTCAAGCGCGCCACCTACGCGCCACGGCATCCCCGAGTTCTGGATCATCGACCCGGACATTGGCCAGCTGGTGCAGCTGGAACTGGCATCCGCCGGCTACGCAGTGGCCGCGCTGCTGGACCGCGCCTCCACCCTCACCACCCCGCGCTTTCCCGCGGTCTCCGTGCCGCTGGGTCCCGTGTTCAAGCCGTACGGCGAATGAGCAACGCCTCTCCGGTGAGGCCGGCCGGATGCTCCGGCGCCCAATGAGGACGGAGGCGGGTGACGCGCAATCACACAGAACGCCTCCCGGCGCGCCTTTGGGTGTCCGACGCCCTGCGTTGCATACCCGCCGACGCGGCCTGGGGTGGGCAACGCGGCGCATTGGACACCTGCCGGCGGCCCGGAGGCTGGGGAACGCAGTACGCCGTAGACCCGCCGGTGACCCATCTGGCCTACAGCGCACCACCGTGCGAACCGGAAGCGACGGCATGGTCAGCGCTTGACGTGCCTGCCGCCGCAGAGATGATTGGCACCGGAGGACAAGTGCAAGGGTACATGTCACGAGCGGGCGCAGGTGGCCTGGTGATGATGGTGGTTGTCGCGTCGGCAGCTGCGCGCTGCGATGCGCCGCCCGTACAGGTCGAAACGGGCTTGAAGTACCAGGTCGACCCGCAGAACGGTCGCGCCTTCCTCGCGTCGCGCCGGGAACGGGCAAACGCCGTCATCGCTCGCGCCAAGGAGTGGCTCAGCAGGATTGACGTTGATCCCGTTGATTTGCGGCGCCGAGGCTTCAAGGGCAAGAAGCACTTCGTCGAGGCGCTTGACACGTACGCCTGGCAGTTACGGTTTGCCGATGTGCGCGAGCGTCCACACGTGCTGGCGCGTGCGCAGCCCCTGGTCAACCACGCGTCACGGCCCGAATACCACGACATGACCGGCAATCCAGAGGAAGCGTTCAGGCAAGACGCGACGTCGTACCTCCGCGCGGCGTATCTCCTGGAAAAGTTGGGCGTGGATACAACGGCGTACCGCGCTGAGATGCACAAAGTGCTTCCGCGCCTGAACGCGCATCTTGGAAGTCGTGGCGTCCATCAACGCATGGCGTTTAGGTGGTACTACCGGCATTTTGGTTGGCCGTACCCTGCCAGCATGGAGGCGAAGGACACCGAGGGCGTCATCGCCACGCGTCGATCGCCGTACGAGATGAAGGTGGGGGACGTGTACGACCTCACGCACGAGATCTTCGTGCCCTTCGATTTCGGTCACCAACCACAACTGAATCCGTTCTTCGATGAAGACCGCGCGTACCTGCTGCGCGCTCTCGTGCCCGTCACCGCCGTTCAAATCAGCAAGCGCAACTCGGACACGACGGCGGAGTTGGTGACCTGCCTTGCCCTGCTTCGCCTTACGCACCTGCCTGTTTTCGAGGATGCGGTGGATTTCCTGCTCAGCGCGCAGAACGCGGACGGTTCATTTGGGGACTACAGCCGCTACGAAGACAGTGACGGGGCGGCGACGCCGGTGACGCGGTATCTGCACAACGTCGTCGTGGTCCTCGACGCATTGCTGTTTGCATTTCAGGCGCCCCCCTGAGGCGGACACGCTCGGAGTCAGATCAACGATGGCGATCTTGGAGTCGCTGCCACCGCCAGCCCGCGGCTCGTCCGCCCTGCTGGACCCGTTGTGTCCGCCCAGACGCGCTCCGCCCCTTCCCCGTGCCGCCCCGCGTGGGCTAGGCCCGTGGCGCCACCCCCGGAGGACGGATGCTGAACCCGCAGGAGCTGCTCATTGACGCCTGTGCCACGCGCCTGGAGCACAGCTACGCAAGGATGTACGGCGGGGCGGAGCCGCACGTGCCGCAGATCATCACCTGGGCGTGCCGCATGGCGCTGGAGACCATCTCCAACAGTGACGCGCTTTACCACGACGTGGAACACACGGTGATGGTCACGCTGGTGGGCCAGGAGATCCTGCGCGGGCGGCACCTGGCGGAGGGCGGCATCACGCCGCGGGACTGGCTGCACTTTTCGCTCAGCCTGCTGTGCCATGACATTGGCTACGTCCGTGGCATCTGCCGCGAGGACCAGGGCGGCCGCTTCAGCACCGGGCGCGCGGGCGAAACGGTGAGCGTCCCCGAGGGCGCCACCGACGCGGCCATGACGCCGTACCACGTGGACCGTGGCAAGCACTTCATCCGCGAGCGGTTCGGCGGGCACAAGCTCATTGATGCCGAGGAGATTGGGCGCAACATTGAACTGACGCGCTTTCCGGTTCCCAAGGACACCGACCACCAGGGCACGTTGGACCTGCCGGGGCTGGTGCGCGCTGCGGACCTGGTGGGGCAGCTGGCGGACCCGTCCTACCTGCGCAAGCTCCCGCGGCTGTTTGCGGAGTTCCAGGAGACCGGCGCCAACGACAAGCTGGGCTACCACACGCCGGCAGACCTGCGGCGCGGCTACGCGGGGTTCTTCTGGAACGTGGTGACGCCGTACATCCGGGATTCGCTGCGCTACCTGCAGCGCACCCACGAGGGGAAGCAGTGGATTGCCAGCCTGTACGCGCACGTGTTCGCGGTGGAGCACGAAGCGCCCCCGCACTCCCAGGCGTGAGGCTCCCGTGAAGCTGGCCAGCCTGGATGACGGGACCCCGGACGGTTCGCTGCACGTGGTCAACCGTGCGCTCACCCGCGCCGCCAACGCCACGCGCGTGGCGCGCACCCTCCAGGCGGCCCTGGACGGCTGGGACACCGTGGGCCCGCGCCTGGCTGAGCTGGCTGCGCGCCTGGAGGAGGGCGCGGTGCGCGACGCGTTCCCATTGGACGTGGCGCGCACGCTGGCGCCGCTGCCGCGCGCCCACGCGCTGCTGCGCACGGATGCGCACGGCGCGCTGTACCCGGCGTGTTCAGACTGGTTCCTGCCGCCCCACGCCCCGCCCCAACACGCGCCGGTGCTGTTGCGCGGCGCCCTTGCCGCCATCCTGCCGCACACCGCCCGCGGGACGGCCGCCTCCGCCGTGCACGTCCCGCTGCTGTGCCTGCTGGCGGATGTGGAGCTGGAAAAGCCCCACGGCCCGCTGGACCGCTTCCCGCCCGCCGCCATGGGCCCGGTGGCCGTGTCCCCGGACGAGTTGGGAAGTCACTGGCAGCACGGCCGCGTGGACCTGCCGCTGGTGGTCACGCACAACGGTGAGCCGGCGATCACGCCCTGCCCGGCGGTGGCGCACGCGGCACTGGTTGCCGCCGCCTGCCGCCGGCGCGCGGTGGCGCCGGGGACGTTGCTCTTGGGCCCCGCCGGGGAGGCGGTGCGCATCGGCCTGGGTGACACGGTGAAGGTGGAGGCGCTGGCCGGCGGACACAGCGTGTTCGGCGCGGTGGAACAGGGCGGCCCGCCCTGAGGCTCACAGGAAGCTGACGGCGAACATGGCCACGCCGCACGTCACCAGCGCGGCGCCCACCACCCCCAGGAACGCCGCGGCCACCGTCGTGGTGGACGTGAAGCCCTTGCGCTCGGTCGCATCTCCGGGGAACGGCAGCGCGCTGACATTGACGATGAGGAACGTCACCACGCCGGTGGACAGCGCCAGTCCCAGCGTCGCCAGCCCCACCCCAGCCACGAACAGGCCGGCGAGATGCTCCTTGAGATCGAACTTCCCCTTCTTGGCCGGCGCCAGTGCGGCCGCCGGAGCGGTTGTCTCCACGGGTGCGGGGGCCGCGGCGGGCAGGGCCGCAGGCTCGGGGGCGGCTGGCGGCGGGGCATCCGGGGAGGCGGCGGGCGGGGGCTGCGACGGGACCTGGGGGAGCGCCCCGTCGGGGCTCTGCACAGGCAGCAGCAACAGGAAGGCAAGCGAGGCGGCGGACATGGCGGGCACGGTAACGCCGCCCCGCGGCGTCACGCAAAGCTGCCGTGCGGGTGGGATTCGGGAGGAGGTCACGCCGCACCATGCGTGACGTGCTATGAATGGCTCATCAACAACCTTGTGAGGAGGGATTGATGTTGCAGGTGATGCTGGTCCTTGTGGGTTGAGGCGCCGTCCGCGGCCCCGCCGACTTTGGGAGTGCGGTGCTTGGCACCGCGGTCCTGCTTGGCTGCGTGGACGCGCCTCCCGTTCTTGTCGCGCTGGCACCGCGCCGGACGCCATGACGGCGTCTTGCGCGGAGACCTGTCCACACGAGCACCAGGAAATCCCATGGACCTCCACCGTCTGGGCCTCACCCCGTTCTTCCAGGATGCATTTGAGAAACTGAATCAGCCGTCCCTGCAGCCCGCGCGCATCATTCGCGAGGACAAGGGCGCCTTCACCGTCGCCACCGCGGAGGGCATGACCCGCGCCATCCTCCGCGGTCGCCTGCGCCGGCTGCCGCCGCAGGAGCAACCCGCAACCGGAGACTGGGTCGCCGTGCTGCCGCTATCCGGCGAGGACAAGGTGGTCATTGAGGCGGTTCTTCCCCGTCGCACCGTCTTCATGCGCAAGCGCGCGGGCGAGGTGACGGAAGCGCAGGTGGTGGCCGCCAACGTGGACACCGTGCTGCTGGTCATGGGCCTGGACGAGGACTTCAACGTCCGCCGCCTGGAACGCTACCTGGCGCTGGCCCGCGACAGCGGCGCCACACCGGTGGTGGTGCTCAACAAGCTGGACGTGGCACCCGCGTTGGACTCCCAGCTTTCCGCAGTGGGTGACGTCGTCGGCAACACGCCGGTGGTCGCACTGAGCGCGGCGTTCGGCATCGGGCTCGACGGGCTCGCGCCCTACCTCACCGCCGGCAACACGCTCGCGCTGCTCGGCTCGTCCGGAGTGGGCAAGAGCACCATCATCAACGCGCTGCTTGGTGAGGCCCGCCTGGACACAAAAGCGGTGCGCGCGTCTGACGGGCGCGGCCAACACACCACGACGTTCCGGGACATGGTGCTGCTCCCCGGCGGCGGCGCGGTGATGGACACGCCGGGCATGCGTGAGCTGCAATTGTGGGGCGATGAAGCCACCGTGGACGGCTCGTTTCCCGACGTGATGGCGCTGGTGGCGGCGTGCCGCTTTGTGGACTGCCGGCACGGGAGCGAGCCGGGTTGCGCCGTGCGTCAGGCGCTGGAGAGCGGTGCGCTGGATGCGGACCGCCTGGCCAGCTGGCGGCGCCTGCACGACGAGGTGGTGCAGCTTGGCCTGCGCCTGGAGGAGCGGCACGCGCGGCAACGCGTGGAGGACAAGCGCATAGGCAAGCTGCGCAAGGAGTTGGTGTTGAAACCGAGCAAGCGACGTTGGGAGTGACCCGGTACTTGATTAGCGGCCCCGTCGGCTCCGGGCTTGCCTGGCTCGAAATGCGGCGCGGCGATGTGTCCAATGGAGGCTGGGAGCGGGCCCGTGGTTGGGGGGTCCACTCCTGTTGGCACGGGATGCCGAGCCGGCGGCGTG
>JACRCW010000111.1 GCA_016218805.1 Deltaproteobacteria bacterium
CCACAACGCGGCCAATCTCATTGCAATGATATTCCTCTGCTGCTCTGGTCTTGTTCTCCAATCAGTCCACAAGACCCCGGTTCCTGCATGACATCTCACTACGGAGCCACGACGTGCCTCACCCAATTGTCAGGAGAACCCTACATTCCAACGTCCCGCGGGTTTGCGTGGGTGGCGCTTGGTTGCCACCTGCAGACCCAAACGCCAAACTACGACTGCGGTTGGGTCGTGGAGCCCAAGGAGGCAATCATCATCGTGGAGGAGGACCTCCACGTCCGGTATTACAACGGTCCACCAACCAACAATCCGCGGGGTGAATGGACGCAATCACCGCATGTCCGGCAAGCCAGGGGCCCGGACGGCGGCTACGCGGACTACTATTTCAGAAACTTCAACGACAACGAGCAAGCCGAGCGAGTCTTGCTGATGCGGCGACGTGACGCCGATTACATGCCAATTGATAGGGGCTGGCTCGACATCTCCTACATCTTGCCCCTGAATATCCTGGCTCTCCTGCACTCCGAATGGGCTGAATTGAACGCATGGAATCACGAAAGCCTCGTGGGCAGTGGCGGGCAGAGTCCGCCGAACTTGGCATAGGCCAGCGCGATGAGGGCTTCGGCGGAGTGGAATCCGAAGGCAGTCCTGGTGAGCAGTTGCATCCGCGTGTTCATCGACTCCACTCGGCCATTGGACAGGCCGCTGGTGAGCGCGTCGTCGACGGCCTGGCGAACGTCGGAGATAGACTGTGCCACGCCGATGAACTCGTTGAGGCCGCTCGTTTCCGCCCAGGCGATCCAGGTATCCAGCAACGCGATGCCGCGTTGGCCCCCCGTCTTGAAGACGTCGCGCAGCTGCTCCTTCAGGAGGTAGGCGCGGAACAGGGGCTTGTTGACGGCCTCGATCTCCTTCAGCGTGGTGCGTTGCTTGGTGGTCAGGTTCTCCGGGTTCTTGAGCAGCGCCCACCGCATGTGCTTGACGGACGCTGCAGCGTGTTCATCGTCACCTTGACGGGCAGCGCGCCACACCTGACGCCGAATCTCGTCCAGCGCTTCGGTGGCCCATTTCACGACATGGAACGGGTCCATGCAAATGCGGGCGTTGGGACAGTGCTTCCTCACAGCGTCGTGCCAGTGCTTCGCTCCGTCAGCGCTGACGAGCTCAATGGCCGCGCAACCCTCCTTCCCAAGGCCCTTGAAGAACGCCTTCAGTGCACCGGCGCTCTTGCCCCGATGGGCGAAGAGCAGCCGATTGGAATCATGGTCTACGACCACGGTGAGATAGCGGTGCCCTTTCCGGTAGGACACCTCGTCGATCCCGATGCGCTTCACTTCCGGGAAGTCCAGTACCGCGCGCCCTTCCTCGCAGACGCGCTCCAGGATGCTGCCAACGGTCCTCCAGGCGAGACGCATGAACTCGGCGACGGCGCTCTTGTTCATGCGCACCGCCAACCAGGTCACCGTGTCTTCGAACTGACGCGTGAACGCTGACCCGCGTCGCGCCCAGGGGACGCTCTCAAGCACCACGCCGTGTTCAGGGCAGTTCACGCGGTGCAGATGCGCTGACACCACCGCCCGAGCCAGACCAAGGTCCAATGCACGCCAAGTGTGCGGCTTGTCGGAATGGTCATAGCCTCCGCAGATCCTATCGCACTCCGGGCAATGGCGCTCCGTCCCTGCCCGGTGGCGAACGTGAAAGCGCATCATTTCCCCGTCAAATTCCACCCGTTCCAGCACCGCGCCCTGGACACCCAACAGCTTCAGCCATATGCTGCGCTTCTGCATTCGTTCCTCGCTTCTGTGTTGTCATCGACAAACACCACAGTGGCACAGGAACGGATGCAGGTCATCCTACCCCTCCGGGACCCACTTTCATGTCAGGAGAGCCAATATCCTCTACTCCACCGGCGCCACCCTTTGGCATGACGGCGAATGGTGGGTGCTGATTGCATTTGTTCAGCCAGTGGCTGAGCCGGACGAGTTGCTCATTGTGCAGAAGTTCAAGCTGGAATAGCCCTGCCGAACTGTCCTACCTGCGTTTGGTCATTGAATAGCACCGGACCCAATAGCGCGGTTCAGCCGTCACGCGCGCGCGGCACGGCGTGCTCCAGCGCCACCAGCGCCAGCTCCACGTCTTCCTCCGTGCTCCCCATCCCCAGCGAAAACCGCACCGATGCACGCGCCAGTCCGGTCGGCACCCCCATGGCCGCCAGCACGTGGGACGGCGTCGTCGCGCCGGACACGCACGCGCTGCCGCTGGACGCCGCCACGCCGGCCTGGTCCAGCAGCATGAGCAGCAGCTGCGCGTCCGCCCCGGGGAACCCAATGAACGCGGTGTTGCCCAAACGCTCCGCCCCTGCGCCGTGCACCACCACGTCAGGAAACCGCCGGCGCAGCCGGTTCTCCAGCGTGTCCCGCAGCGTGCGGATCCGCTCCACGTCCTCCAGGCTGACCGCCGCCGCCGCGGCGCCCATGCCCGCCACGCCCACCACGTTCTCCGTACCCGGCCGCCGCCCGCGCTCCTGGGCGCCTCCCCGCCGTGGCGGCCGCCACCGCGCGGCGGCCGCGCTGCCGTCCATCCAGCACGCGCCCACCCCGCGCGGCCCGCCGAACTTGGCCGCGCTCACCACTACCGCGTCCGCCGCCATGGACGGGACCACCAGTTCCAGGCGGCCGGGAACCTGCGCGGCATCCAGCAGCGTGAACGCGCCACACGCCTCGCGCGCCACCTTCAGCAGCCGGCGCACCGGCTGCACCACACCGGTTTCGTTGTTGGCCCACAGCAGGCAGGCCAGCGCCACGTCATCATCCATGGCGGCGGACCACGCTGCCGCATCCACCACGCCGTGCGCATCCACCCCCACGCGCCGCACGCGCACCCGGCCGCGCTCCTCCAGGGACGCCAGCTCATCCAGCACTGCGTGGTGCTCCACCGTCGTGGTCACCACCGTGCGCCGCGCCGTGGCCGCCAGCACGCCGTGGATGACGTGGTGCAGCGCTTCGGTGGCGCCGCTGGTGAAGGTGAGGTCGCGTTCGCGCGCGCCCAGCAGGCCCGCCACCAGCGCGCGGGCGTCTTCCACGCGCGCGCGCGCCGCCTGTCCTTCAGCGTGCTGGCTGGACGGGTTCCCCACCAGGTGCAGCGCCTGTTCCATGGCGGCGCGCGCCGCGGGATGGAGCGGCGCAGCGGCGTTGTGGTCCAGGTAGGCGCGGTGGGACATGGCGGGCGCTCAGGCGCTCTCCAGCACGCCCATGGCCGCGCGCGCGCGCGCCTGCGGGTCCACCAGCGCGTCCGCGTCCACCACGTGGGTCTTCCGGAACCGCCGCGCGTAGGGCAGGTCCACCGGCTGGCTGGGGAGCACAAACACGCCGTACACGGCGGCCTTCTGCGCCAGGCGCTCGGCCACGGCGTCCGGGATGGACAGGCGGCCGTGGGTGATGAGCGTGACCAGCACGTCACGGCCCTCGTCACGAACCAGCCGCCCCACCTCCAGGTCCAGGTCTTCAAACACGCGCGCCGCGTTGCGCCCGCGTTCGCTGCGGAAGCCCATGATGTGTGGCAACTTCAGGGACCGCGCCGTCACCTCCAGCCGGTCATGCAGCCGCGAATCAAAGAACCGCAGCCACACCGTCTCCCCGCGCAGCGTGAGCTTCTTGCACAGCGCCAACGCCAGCCCGCGGGAGAACGTGGTGCGCAGCCCGCGCATGGCCGCGGACGCGTCCACCAGGATGTAGTGCAACCGTTCGCGCTCGCGGCTGTCCTTCTCCCGCCCGAAGTACAGCAGCTCACCCTCGCTGTACCGCTGCTCAAACAGCGTGTCGTCGTAGGCCAGCTCAGAGGGCAGCAGGCTGTCCAGGTTTCCCTTGGTTTCAATGGACGCGTACCCGCCCACGGAGAAGGTCTGCGCGCCCTTGCTGCGTGACGTCTCCAGCAGCTGCGGCACCAGGTCCAGGCAGAAGTCCACAATGTCGTGCGTCTGCGGGCTGTCCAACACGCGGTACAGGTCCAGCACGGCGGCCGGGTCCCCGGCCACGTCCATGCCGCCCATCATTTGCATCAGCTTGAGGGTGTCCAGGTCCACCTGTTCCGTCGCCAGCAGGATGGCCTGCGCGCGTTCCGCCACGCGCCGCACCACCTCCAGGTGCACGGCGGCAGCCTCCGCGGAGAGCACCTCCGGCGGGCGCAGCACCTCAAACAACGCGGGGTCCAGCGGCAGCTCCCGCCGCACGCTGCCGGCCGCAGCCTGGGCCAGCCCCACCGGTTCCAGCACCTTGGCCAACAGCGCGCCCATCACGTTGTCTGACAGCCCGCCCGACGACAGGCGGACCGCCAGCGTCCCGCGCACCAGCTCCTGCATCAGCCGCGCGTAACCCGCCAGCGCCGCGTCCTCGGCCGCGCCGCGCCGCAACACGCCGCGGCGCGTGGCCTCCTCCAGGTACGGCTGGCGCGGTGAGACCTCCACCGTCCGGGACTGCCCGTAGGCCAGCGCCAGCCCCACGTCATGCACCAGGAAGAACGGCGCGCCCTGCTGCAGCGGGCCGGCCAGGTTGAACCACTGTGCCGCGCGGATGGCCGCCAGCGGGTGCCGCGGGACCACGGCGGAAAACGTCAACCCGCCAATGATGTCGGCACGGGCGCGGTCATCCAGGGCGGTGGGGGCGGCCATGGCGTCAGAACTGGTCCCGGACCCACCACAGCGCGTAAGGACTCCAAGCGGCGCCGCCCACCACGTTGGCCACCACCAGTGCCACCAGCAGGCCCACCGTGGCGGTGAGCGTGCCCGCCAGCAGCACCCCCTGGGCGGTGGACGCGTTGGACGCAATGAACAGGGAGAACAGGTACAGCGTCCCGGTCTCCATCACGCCGGCAGCCACCAGCGCGGCCACGCCAATGAGCACGCCCCCCACGGTGCCCGCGCCGCCCAGCAGCACCTGGCGCCACGGCAACCCCTCCTTGCCCGCGCACTCCGCCGTCGCCGCCGCCGTCCCGGGTGGTGCGTGCGCGCGCGCTTCCTCGCACGCGCGCTGCTCCGCCTCCAACGCCTGGTCCTTGGCCTCCTGCTCGGCGGCCTCCGCGTCATCCACCTTGGTCTGCAGGTTCTCAATCCAGTTGCCCAGGAAGCAGCCCACGCACGCGCCCGGCAGCCCCAGGCCCAGGCAGAACCCGATGCCACCGCCCAGACAGCCGCCTTTCACCCCCGGTGACACCGCCGCCGACCGCGCGTCCTGCGTGGGGAGTTCTTCGTCGGCAACCGGGGTTGCGCCTGCCAAAAGCACTGCCACCCACACCGCGGTCATGACTGCCTCCAACAGACCCCCAGCGTGTGGTGCAACGCCCCTGGCCCGTCAAGCGCAGGCCACCATGCCCGTAGGGTCTCCGCCAACTCCTGCGCGTTGCGCTGTCTTGAAAATGGGCTGGAAAGAGTGGATGTCAGTTCTTGCTTCGCGTTCGTTCGGCTTGCGATGTTGGCCATCGACCTGACCGCGCGATGCAACCAGGAGTGTCGTCCAGATGGCGCGCACCGGGATGGTGAGGCCGGCACGGCTGGACAGTGTCACGCGTGTGGCGTGAGGATAGCTCGTCGAGGAGGGTGAGCCATGGCCGCAGCCAAGAAGCCTGACCCTCGCCGTTTCGTGTTCGAGGATGAGGGGGAGATTCGTCTCAAAGGCAAGAAGCCTCCCGTGCCCTTTTCCGTGCGCACGCTGCCCGTGCCATGGCGCGTCCCCGATGGCCTCCACGTCTTCGATCAGTTCGGCGGCGGCGAGCCCTGGGAGATTCCACTCCCTGCCGATCTCGTCGATATGCCACCGCTCCGCCTGATGGAAGCCGGTCCGGAAACGATCTTTCTCGCGCAGCGCTTTCGCCAGGGCGCGATCGAGCGCTTTGAGGAAGTGACCGTTGTCGACGTCGACCGCGCGTCGGTCTGCGTGACGCCGCGCAAGATCGTCGAAGGAATCAGCGGCGAGGGCTTGTTCGAGGCAGACGATCGACTGGTCGCGTCGGACGCGCCGTGGATGCAATTCACGCTCGACAGCATCCCAGCCCTCGCGATCAAAGTCTCGCTCGGCGACGGCGCGTATCCGCTGTGGAACGCGCTTGACGGCACCGGCCGCGTCGTTGGCTGGGTGCTTGACATGGGCCAGGCCCACCTGCCTCCCGAACGGCTTCCGCCGGTGAAGGTCCCCGACGTGCTCCAGCCGATCGCCATCAAGCAGGACAAGCTGCTGCTCGTGTGCCGCAAGGTGCCAACTGCGTCCATGGTGGACCTCGTGAAATCCCTCAAGGCGCCAAGGAGCCTCGATGCCGTTCCTCGTGGCGACGGCGCGATCATTGGCCAACTCGAGCTCAAGACCATCGACCCGCCGGATTACCACTGGTACGCGACGGAGATCGCCGGCTCATCCATCGCCACGCCGGCGCGCGTGTATCGGATGCTCTTTCGGAACAGTCAGGTCCAAACCAATCCCGCCGAATGGAACACAATGCTGGTGCTGCTCCATGCGCTCGGAGCAGATGGCGACGCGGTGCTCTGCCGCGCGGACGGAGATCGCGTCGTCACCGCGAACCTCGGCAGCCCGTGAAACCGCCGCTCACCGCGTGTGGTGCAAGCGCCCGCTGCCCGTCAAACGCAGGGCACCGGGCCCGTATCGTCAACGTTACGCTTGGGCCCGTGCGCCACCCACGCGTCAGTGCGCACCGGTCTCCGCCACCACGCCGTCCCGCACCCACACAAACGGCCCCGTCGGCACGCCGCCCTTCTCACAGCGGCGTTCGCCGTAGAGGACGTCCCCGCTCAGGACCGGCACCGCACCCTCCGGGCAGACCAGGTGCGGGTGCGCGCGCCGCAGCGTGCGCGTCCCGCCGTCCACCTCCTCCAGCAGCGTCCCCGTCTCATCAAACAGCCGCCAGGTCCCGTGCGCGTGCTGGCGTGAGAACGCCCCCGCCACGCGCAGCACGCCCTTCGCATCGGTGAACCGGAACGCCCCGTCGGACGCGCCGAACCACCACGGCCCCTCAAACGCCAGCGTGCTGGACGTGTTCCAACCGCCCGGGCCGCCCGTGAACGGCCCATGCCGGGACCCGTCCGCCGCGTGGCACCCCACCATGCGCGCCACGCCGGAGCGGTAGGACAAGGGCCACGTTCCCCAGCCGCAGGGCATGACCGCCCTGGCCTCCAGCGGTGCCACCCGGTGCAGCACCAGCGCCAGCAACACCGGGACCGCCCACCCCACCAGCAGGCGGAGCGGTGGCGCCAGGCGCGGCTCGGTCCCCGCTGCCAGGCGCTCCGGCTTCTCCGCCGCCAGCACGGTCCCCAATGCGGGCAACCCACGCACCGCCAGCGCCTCCGCGGACACGCGGGCAAAGCGCGCCCCGCCAAATGCGCGCGCGTTCTCTGCCAACACCACCCACGCCACCCACGGCGCAAACAGGATCCCCCAGCGCCGTTCGTCCATGGGCAATGCGCGCGCGAGGTACAGCCAGGCGCCCACCCCGCCGGCCACCAGCGGCAGCGACACCGCGCGCGCCACCCGCCACCACGCATGACGGCGCGCGCAGCCGGGACACGCGCTCACGGTGAACCGCCCGCGGTGTCCCAGCGCGTGGACCGCCAGGACCAGTGCGGCCCACAGCGCCGGCAGCGCCACCGGCAGGGCCAGCAGCACGGTCTTGGTCGGGCCCGGCAGCGCGTATTCGCCCGCCATGATGGAATACAGGTCATAGCCCGCCCACCCCGCACCCACCGCGCGGTCCAGCAGGTACGGCAGGACCAGCACCGCGGCCACGGGCAGCCACGGCGGCATCACGGGCTGCACGCGCACCCGGCGGGGAGCACCGTCCGCCCCGCAGCCCGCACACGTCGCCGTCACCGGCCCGGTAGCGTCCAACACCGACGCTGCGATCAGCGTGCGCGGCCGCCGGGTGGCGGTTGCCGCTGGGCTCCACGGAAGACGCGCCATGTTCTGACCTCCCGGCCCGACGGTAGCGTCTTGCGCCCCGCGGGTCGCGCTGGGCCGCGCACGCCACCAGGCCGCCCGCCACGCACCACCCCCGCGGCGATCCGGGGTCCGCGCGCCGCCGCCGCCGGAAAACCCAAAGACAAACGGATGCTTGGGACATCGGTCAGCAGCCTGAGGGACAGCGCGGCCAGCGCGCCGATGTTCCAAGGCAGTCCCGGGCGCCCCACCGCCCCTTCCGGAGGAACCCCATGCCCGTCCAGAGCGTCCAGAGCCAGCGCAGCTTCCACCTGCAGGGTAGCGGCAACATCAACCGCGGTGACCGCGGCCCCGCGGTGACGCAGTTGCAGCAGCGCCTCAACCAGCTGGGGTTCAACTGTGGCAGCGCGGACGGCGTGTTCGGTCCCAAGACGGAGGCGGCGGTGAAGGCCTTCCAGCGCGCGCACCACCTGGAGGCGGACGGCATTGTGGGTCCGCACACGCGCGCCGCCCTGGAGCGCGGGCAGTCCGCTCCGGCCCCCGCGCCCACCGGCGGCGGCACGGCGCACGGCAGCGCCCCGGCACAGAACCTCCAGCGCGGCAGCAGCGGCGGCGCCGTGCGCGAACTCCAGGGCGACCTCAACCGCCTGGGTTACAGCGCCGGCTCCGTGGACGGGCAGTACGGTCCCAAGACGGAGGGCGCGGTCAAGCGCTTCCAGGCGCAGTGGGGCCTGAGCGTGGACGGCCAATACGGCCCGCAGACGCGCGGCGCGCTCAACCGCGCGCTGGCCGGCGAACGGCCCCCCCATCCCAACGCCACGCCCCCCTCCGGCGGCACCGGCGGAACGCAGGGCCCCGGGCCGGTCAACCAGCCCGGCGGCAGCGGCGCGGGCCGCGCGGCGTTGGACAGCGCGCGCAGCCAACTGGGCGTGCGCGAAGCCACCGGCAACAACGACGGCGTCCCCGCCCAGCGCTACGCGGGCGGGCGGCGGGAGCCGTGGTGCGCGGACTTTGTGTCATGGAACTTCCGCCAGACGGGGCACCCGCTGCCGGGCAACCAGCGCATGCTGGCCAGCGTGCAGTACATGGAAGACACCATGAAGCAGAACGGGAAGTGGTTCTCCAAGAGCCACACCCCGCAGCCCGGTGACATCATCTTCTTCCGCTGGCCGGACGGCGGGCGGCACGTGGGCATTGTGGAGAGCGTGTCCGGCGGCCGCGTGAACACCGTGGAAGGCAACACCTCCAACATGGTGGCGCGGCGCTCCTACCCGCTGGACTCCGGGTCCATCACGGGTTACGCGCGGCACTGACCGTGTTTCCCGGAGGGACCCTTGGCCACTTCGCACAGCGTTGTGAAACTGCCCGCACAAAGGTGCGTGGTGAAGACCCTCAAGCGCGGTTTTGCCTCGTCCATCACGGAGCTGTCTCCCGGATCGGACGGGGTGAAGGACTGGGTGGAGAAGACCCGCCGCGCGCTGGGTGATTCGCTGGATGATTCCGCCGGCGTGATCCTGGAGCTGCACAGCGTCATTGCCGTGTTTGACGAGAGGCTGGGGGACGTGTCCGGGCGCATTGCCCTGCCGCTGGTCCCCGGGACGCGGCCCGCCGGCAAGTATGAGGTGGATGAGCTGCCCGCGTGCGAGGTGATTGAACTGCGCTACCCCGGCACGCGCACCGCCAAGCAGGTATTCGCGGACGTGTACGAGCAGGCCATCGGGTATTCGGAGAAATCCAAGAAGCGTGACATGGGCGGGTTCCTGCGGTTTGTGGACCGCCGCGGCACGCGCGCCAACGCGGGCTTTGTGGTCCAACTGGAGACGGTCCCGCGCGTGGAAGCGGACTGAGCGCACCTGTTCCCCATCGCCACACCTGTCGAGCCCGGGGTCAGCGGAGACCGGCGCAACCCGCGCGGCGGCGGCGGGCAGGTCCGCATCCTGCGCGGTTCCCTCCTGGTGAATGCGGCTCAGCCAACAACGCGAAAGCCCGCCTGCGAGAAATGGTGGTCATAGGTGAACGCAACGCGGATACCGGCGCGCGCCATCACCACTAAGCTCAGCGCATCAGCCAGCGCACGCTCATGGAACGGATCGGTGGCAATGGCGAGCGCGAGCCACGCCCCGTGTCGACGAAGGCCTTGTCACCAGCGCGCACGTCAGCGCTCGTCGTACATTGAGTCGTGAACGGCCCATGAGCGCCTGGCCACTCCCCGCCACAGCGCCACGACGGTGGGGCGCGGCGACGGCCTGCCCCAGACTTCACGAACGGCTTCGCGCACCAGTTGGGCCACGGTTTTTCCGGAGCGCCGCGACGCGGCGTGGAGAGCCGCCAACTCTTCTTCAGGGAGGTAGATCTGGGTTCTCACCATAGGAGTCATCCTGAGGGTGCTGACAACATCTGTCCAATGCAACTGTGCACCTGCTTTGCGGGGACAGTGATGGGGGTGGGACTGCCAATGATGGAAGACGACAGCGAAGCGCTGGGAGGCCACCGGCGCCACCGCACGGTTCCCCGGTCTCCAAGAGTGGACACACGCTGGAGACGGCGTTTCCCGGCCGGTTACCGCCGCACCCGGGCAGGCGCGTCCCCACCACGGCAGACCGGGCCACGGCCGTTTGGTGCGGGCCCCGGCTCGCTGCTAGGCCTCGCGTCCATGGAGCTCTTCGGCCGCTTCGTCCTGCTGGAGCGCATTGGCGCCGGCGGCATGGCGGAGGTCTTCCGTGCGGTGATGCGCGGGGACTCAGGGTTTGTCCGCACGGTGGCGGTCAAGCGCATCCTCCCGTCCCTGTCCCAGGATTCTGAAGCAGCCCGGATGCTGGTGGAGGAGGCCAACCTGGCCGCGGCCATTGACCATCCCAACGTGGTCAAGGTGCTGGACCTGGGCCGCCACGGGGACTGCCACTTCATGGCCATGGAGTACCTGGTGGGCGCCACGCTGGCCGAGGTGCTGCGCACCTGCCTGGCCGCCGGCACGCCTCTCCCGCAGGCCATGGTGGTCCACATCCTGGCGCAGGTGCTGCGTGGCCTGGCGCACGCGCATTCGCTCCGGGATGCCACGGGCCGCCCGCTGGACATCATCCACCGTGACGTGGCGCCGGAGAACGTGATGGTGTGTTTTGACGGGCGCGCGGTGCTGATGGACTTTGGCGTGGCGCGCGCGGCGGACCGGGCGCGCCTCACGCTGGCGGGCAGCCTGCGCGGCCGGCCGGCGTACATGAGCCCGGAGGTGGTGCGCGGTGACGCGGTGACCCAGGCGCTGGACCTGTACGCCGCGGCCGTCCTGCTGCACGAAGCGCTCTCCATGCGCCCCATGCGCAACGCCAGCTCCGACGTGCAGATGCTGACCGTGGTGGCGCGCGGCGGGTTTCCCACGTTTGAGTCCCTGGGGGTCACGGTGCCGCCGCCGCTGGCCGCGGTGGTCTACCGCGCGCTGCAGGATGACCCGCGCCGCCGCTTCCCGGATGCGGGCGCATTCCTGGGCGCGCTGGAGGGCGCGGCCAACGTGCTGGACTGGCGGTGGACGGCGGATGACACTGCGCGCTTCCTGGCGGAGCGCCTGGCTGAGGTGCGCGAGCGCGAGGCGCGCGCGGAGGCGCGTTGGCACGGGTGGGTCCAGAAGATCCGCACGGCCAGTCCCCGCAAGCTGTCCCGCCTGGTGGCCGAGGTGAACGGCCAGGCCCACGCCCGCTGGCCGCTGGTGGCGGGCGGAGCGGTGGGTGCCGCGTTGTTGGCGGCCGGTGCCTGGGCGGCCTGGCCCGCCCCCCCGCCGCCCCCGGCCGCCGTGGTGGCGCCGCCCCCGCCGCCCAAGCCGCCACCCGCGCGCGTGGTGCTGCTGCAGACCGAGCCTGACGGTGCGCGCGTGACGGTGGCGGGGACCCCGCGTGGCGAAGCCCCGCTCAACGTGTCCGTTCCGCCCGGCGCGCCCGTGGAGGTGGCGGTGGAACTGGCGGGGTACGCGGTGGTCCGCCGCACGCTGAGCCACGCGGACGCGCCGGAGACGCTGCTGGTGAAGTTGGAACCGCTGGCCGGCGCCACCGGGACGCTGTCCCTGCAGACCACGCCGTGGGGCAAGGTTTACGTGGACGGCAAGGACACCGGGCAGTTCACGCCGCTCAAGTCGCTGGAGCTGTCAGCCGGCAAGCACCGCATCCGGGTGCGCAACACGGAGCTGGGGGTGGCCGCGGATTTTGAGGTGGACATTGCGCCGGGGCGCAACCAGCGGGTGTCCCGGCGGCTGAACTGAGCGGGCGGCCGGGCGCCGGCGCTCACGCCGGTTCGGGCGTCTGCGCGGCGGGAGGCAGCGTGATGCTCTCCGGGATCTCCTCCTCAGCCGCCTTCTTGCGCGCCTCCACCTTGGCCTGACCCTCGGCGGGGGCCAGCGGGTTTTGGCCTGGGCCAGCGCCGCCGCGTTCCCCGGGAGCGGCGTCACGGGCCGCCCGGTGTCCCTTTTTGCCCCCGAAGGGTGCCTCTGGACACCCTGCAATGTAGGTACGGTGGCTCCACAGACCCCTTCCGGAGGGTCTGCAGGGGGGTGCCGGACACTCTGCAGACCCCTCCCGGAGGGTCTGCAATGCCCTGCCGGGCGGTCCGCATGGGGGTACCGGACGCCCGAAGTGGGTACCCGGAGGCCCTGCAACCGGGTGCCTGCCGCGCTCCGGCGGCCGCCGCGAACTACTCCTCAGTGACGGATTCCTACGCGTATTGCGCCCAGGATGGATGGAACACCGGCTATCTGCCTGGGACCTGCACGGCCGCCGCTGCGCCCCGCCACCGGTGGTGGAGTTTCCTGCCGGCGGTGGCCTGTATGCCGCGCCCGTGTCCGAACTGCGTGGCACCTCCGAGGGCGCGACGGTGGAAGCCTGGGTCGGCGGAGCAGTGATCGCGTCCGCACCGGTCTCCGGCGGGCGGTTCGTTCCTGCCGCTACAACCCCCCATGGGTGAGGGCATCCCGGACATTGAGGCAAGGTGCGTTGCTGGACTTCTGGAGTTTCCCCTTATCCCGCAACTATGCCCTGAATTAGCGCGGCAGAGACCCTCCTTCAAAGAGCGGTGGATGGCCTGGAGGTGGCTTTGGGAAGGGAGGGTGACAGGCAGGACATGATCGATGAGGCGCTCCAGAACCGCCTCAATGCGACCTGGGTGTGGCCAACGAGCACTTACAGGGTTACGACGCTGCTTGATTTCCTTACGCCATCACCGGGCCGCAGAAGAGTGCGTCCACACTGGGACGCCCTTCGCCAGGGGACCCTTCTCGAGTTGCGGGTCTTGAGATGCCCATGGGAACAGCGGGCGCGGGCACGGGTGCGTTCCAGGTCGTCTACACGGGAGCCAGGCGCTCGACGGCGGCTACGAGGGGGTGTCGCCATGGCCGGCAGAGTGACCCGCTGGGGTCTCATCGGTGTCGCCTGCTTCGCGTGCAACGGCGACGGAGCCGATGAGGGTCCGCGGTTCCCCTACAATCTGGTGCATGTCGAGCAGAATGAGTATCCCGATTTGGCGACCAACGGCGTCCTGCGTGTCGGCATTGGCGGAGTGGAACGCATTGACGGCATTACCCTTGACGGTATTCCGTTGCCCCTGGACGAGTTGGAGCGCACGCCGGGCTATGTCAACGCGTATGTCTACAGACTCCAACTGTCCGGTCAGTTCGCTCCGGGCATGCACACATTGCGTGCTTTTGGTGATGGCGAAATCACTTGGCCGATTCCGTTGTTTGATGCCGGGTTTCCCAGGTGGAGCACCAACGATTCCGGGTTCGCAACACTCTGGGGCGATTGCCTGGGTTGGTTTCCGGCCGTTGACGGTGTTCGTCGTGTGTGTGTGGATCAAATCTACATTCGCGTTGAGCATTTCGTGAGGGATCCGGCGGCGCCGGTCTTCACGTTCTGGGCCGCCAGTCACAACGAGGTCTACACGTGGAACATCTTCCTGCCGGGCCTGGCCATGAGCCGGCCCAATGCCGGCTCGGATGCCGTGCTGGTGATGATCTTCAACGGGGAGACGGAGGGAACCACGCAGATTGCCGCTGCGCATCCAGGCCGGTGGTGGCCGGGAGAGTCAGATGTGCACGCGGTGGCTACGATTCCGCGGTTCACCGGCGGCGGAACTGTTTGGCATCACGGTGACCGGGAGTACCTGGTCCTGGCATCACCGGACCTGGTCACCGCGCACCCGTGGAACCCGGAGGCGCTGACGGTGGAGCAGGAAGGCACGCGGGTGCCTACGGGGCTGGGGGCGGTCTGGACGGCGGTTGGCGTTGACCTTGATCAGGATGGAAAGGACGAGTTGGTGGTGTCCAAGGAGAATGGGCTCGATATTGTACGGGGTGCCCCGGAGACAGGCTGGGAGGTGGTAGCGGCGGTGAGTGGCGAGGGAACGTGTGCCTTCACGCCCCGGCAATGGCGGCCATCGATGGCGGACCTGGACGGTGATGGCATGCTGGACGTGGCATGCACGCGGTACGGCGGCGGGATTGACGTCATTTACACAAACGCCGACGGAACATTCGACGTGCGCCCAAATCTGCTGGACCCCGGATGCGAAACGGCGGTGGACACGGGTCTGTCATCCGCCACTGCTGGGCTGCTGGACAAGGACCGCAAGCCGTACGTGATGGCTGCCCTGGGTGAGGGGGAGTTTGGAGTGTTTTTCCGGATGACTGGGCGCGGGACGTTTGTAAGGGAGGACTTCCGGGCCCCGCTTCAGCGCCTGACTTCCTGGGGCTCAAACGATGACCTGTATGACGTCGACGGGGATGGGTGCGCCGACTTTGTCCAGGGAATGCGCTCCAGGATCTCGCCCTGGCGGCGGCCGGCGTATGAGGCGGAAGACGGACTGTTTGGTCCACGGAAACTGGAGCTCATCACGGGTGAGGACCTGCTGAAGCGGCCGGCCTGGCGCCACGCAGCGAGGTTGAGGCTGGCGCAGGACCACGCGCTGCCGTCAAGCGGGCCGCCATGACGCTCTTGTAGCGAGAACGCCCGGCCGGTTCCTGGTTATTGCTCTACTCCGCCTCACCCCAGCACAAACCCCAGCACCAGCAGCGCTGCGCCCAGACCGCCGGCGCCCAGCGCGCCCGCTGCCGCCAGCACGGCCAACACGCCCCCGCCAATCCACGCTGCCACCAGCGCCCGGTACAGCGGTGAGACCTCCGCGCCCGCGTAGCGCGGTTGCACCCAGGACAGCCCGTACCCGGCCGAGGACAGCGCCGCGCCGCCGGCCCCCGCCAGCGCGGCCACGCCGGCCACCATGAACAGCGCCGTGCCACCGCCCAACATCAGCGCGCGGAGCGGCGGGCCAGACTCCGCCGCCGGCGGCGGGGTGGGCGGCGGTGGCGCCGGGGCCGGGGTCTCCACGGGTGGGGGCGGGTCCTCGCGCGGAGGCGGGGCGGGCGGCGGCCGCTCGGTGCCGGGCGGCGGGGGAGGTGCCAGTTCCGGGAGGGCCTCAGCCGGCGCGCGGCCCTGCGCCAGGTGGACGGGCGCCGGCGTGGCCACGGGCGCGTCGCGCACCGGTGAGGCCGCGCGCTCCAGCGAGCGCAGCGCCTCCGCGGCACCGGCGGCCACGTCGGCCGGCACCGCCAGGCGCAGCGGCTCGGTGGCGGTCCCGCGCCGGGCCACCGCGGCATACGCGGCGTTGCGTGCTTCCAGCACCAGGTCCATCCCGCCGGACTTGCCCGCGCGCTCCCACAGCGCCACGTCCGGGATCTGCCCCCGGACGCTGGTGCCCCCGGCGTTGAGGCGGAAGGGCTGGTAGGGGATGTCCCCGTGGGCGCGGGCGTAGATCACCAGCGAGGCAACGTCCTCCACGTGACCCGCCAGCTGCACCGTCACCACCGCGCCCGGCTCCAGGGCCGCGTCCGCCAGCTCCACCCCGTGCGCCTCGCGCCAGGTTGCGCGGCGGCGGCCCAGCGCCGCCCGCATGGGCGGCGAAGCGTCCGCGGGCCCCGGTTCAAACAGCGGCTCCAGCGACACCAGTTCGTCAAAGGCCGCCTCCGCCTTGGCCCGCCGCCCCATGGCGAACAGGCAGGCCCCCTTGAGCCACCGCAGCTTGACCAACTCGGGCCGGGTGAGCGCCGGGTCCTTCTCGGCGGCCCCCAACCGGGCCAGCGCGCTGGCGAACGCGCCGTCCTCATAGGACCGCTGCGCCGCGTCCACCTCAGGGTGCGCCAACGCCAGCGCCGGTACGAGCAGCGCACACGCTACAAGGACCGCCCGGTTCCGCCCCACCAATCGGCAACCCCGTGCCATGGCGGGTCCATACCCCACTCCGCCGCGTGTGCTAAGTGTCCTGCGTGCACAATCATCCAGCCCACCGTCCCGACGCCGTCGCCGGGTGCCTCCGCGGCGCGCTGCTTGGGGTTGCCGCAGGGGTGCTGCTCACCGCCTGCCCGCTCCCGGTGATGCCCTGCCGGTCTGACGCGGACTGTGATGTCCGCAACCGCTGTGACCTGGCGTCGCCCAACGCGGACGGCGAGGGACAGTGCGTGCTGCGGATTGGCCCCGGTGGCTCGGGAACCGCGTCCTCCAGTTCATCCGGGGGCTCCAGCGGCGGCACCTCGGCCGGCGGCAGCTCCAGCATCGGCCCGGTGCCGTCGTCGTCCGCCGCCGGCTCCACGGGGCAGGGGAGTTCGTCCGCCGGGGCCACCTCCGGGCAGGCCACCAGCGCACCGCCAGCGTCGTCCGCCTCGGGCGCGTCCAGCCGTCCCGGCGACCCGTCATCCTCCGCCGCCTCCTCCTCGGCGTCCGCACCCGCCTCCAGCGGCGTGTCGGCACCGCCCTCGTCCGGTGGCGGTGCGTCGTCCGCGTCCGCGGCCACCTCCGCGGCGGCCACCTCCGGGGCGCCCGCTTCGTCCGCGGGTGCCTCCTCGGCCGCCGGTGCCTCCTCGGCCTCCCCGTCGTCGGCCGGCGCCGGGTCGTCCTTGGGCACATCGTCGTCGCTGGCTGTCCCGTCGTCGTCGCCGGGCGCTTCTTCGTCCGCGGGCTGTTCCGTGCTGGGTTGCCCCACCGGCCAGCGCTGCGTGGCGGAACAGTGCATCTGTGACCCGCTCAGCTGCCGCACGGGCTGTTGCGATGGCACCGTGTGCCGCCTGGGGGCCAACCAGAAGACCAAGTGCGGCAGCGCCGGCCGCCCCTGCCAGGCGTGTCTGGGCAACTGCGTCAACCACGTGTGCGCCGGGCAGTGCACGGCCACCAACTGCCCCACAGGCTGCTGCACCGGGAACGACTGTGTGCCCGCGGACCGGCTGGCGTGCGCGGGGGATGCGGCGCGCCTGTGCGCCGTGTGTGACCCCGCCGTGGCGGATTCCTGTGGCCCGCTGGGCTGCCAGTGCGGCGGCGCCGCGGCCTGCGTGACGCCGCGGACCTGCGTCAGCAACGCCTGCGTGCCGTGACCGGCGGGCGGCGCGCGCTTCAGCCGCCCAGCAGCAGGGCCAGCAGGCGGCGCGCGGTCATGAACTGCAGCGGCAGCTCCCCCAGGGACACGCGGTCGCCGTCGCTGAGCGTGCGCTCCCCGGCGGGGGCAAGCGGCTGGGCGCCGATGCGGGTCCCCAGCGTGCTGCCCAGGTCCTCCACGGTCACGTCGTCAGCGCCCACGCGGAAGCGGGCGTGCGCGTGGCTGACGGCGGCATGCGGGATGACAATGTCACCCTTGGGATCCCGGCCCACGGTCACGGTGGTCCGTCCGACGGGCAGCCGGCGCCGCAGCGGCCAGCACACCATGTCCAGCTCCAGGCCCGCGTCCGCCAGGCCTGGGGGCGGCGGGCGGATGCTGGCCACCGTCCGCTGCGACGGCAGCGCCACCTCCGCGGGGAGCAGGCCCACGAGCGCATAGCCGTCCAGCCCATGGATGCGGGCGGCCTCCGCCTCACCGTGGCGCACCACGTCAGCCAGCAACGACGACAGCAGTACGGGGTGGATACTCATGGCGCAGCCCCCTCCTTCTTGCGGATGAACGCGCGCACGCGGGTGACCATGGCCAGATGCATGGGATTGGCCGGGTCCAGATGCGCGGCGGTTTCCAGCTCCTGCAGCGCCTGGAGGTGGGCGCCGCCCAATCGCAGCAGCAGCACACCGGCCTGGAAGTGCAGTGCCGCCTGCCCGGGTTGCTCGGCGGTGGCGCCGCGGTACAGGCGGGCGCCTTCCGCGGCGTTGCCGTTCTTCTCGGCCTCAGCGGCCATGGCGGCCAGCACGGCGGACCGCTCCGGCGCGCGCGCCGGGTCTTCCAGAAAGGCCCGCCAGTTGGCGCCCTCGTCGGGGAGCGGGCCCGCGGCGGCGGCCAGGGCAAGCTCGCGCCGCGCCACCGGGTAGTCCCCGCGCACCAGCGCCGTGCGGCACGCCTCCAGGTGGGCGGCCGCGTCCATGACCACGTACGCCGGAACCGGAACCGGCGGCGGGGTCGGGGGCGGCGTCGGGGGCGGGGCCGGCGGCGCGGCCAGGAACTCCACGGGCGCCGGCGTCACCGCGCGGCGCGTGCCATCCGGGCGCGTCAGGACCACCGAGGTGACCGGCACCGGGCGCCCCACCTTGGGCAGCGCCGGCAAGAACCGGATGACCCCCATGTCCCGCAGGCGCAACAGGGACCGCGCCGCGTCCAGCACCGCCAGTCCGCTGGCGGCCACCACGTCATCCGCATTGGTGCGGCCGTCCATCAGGGACAGCAGGTAGCCCTCAAACGGCGTCAGCAGCAGCCCTTCCAGCACCACCCCGGCAACCCGCTCGGGCACGCCGTGGAACCCCAGCGCGTCCACGCCCGTCACCGCCGTGAGGCCGGAGACCGCCCCGGGACTGCTGTCCGGGGGCGGCAGCAAATCCACGGAGCGCAACGCCGGGCCGGGCAGCGGCCGTGAGTTGGACACCGGCGTGCGGGCCGCCGGCGCAGACTGGCGGACGTGCCCGCACTTGGTGCAGACGACCGCGTCTTCGCTGAGCCACTCCTGGTGGCACCCGCCGCACAGCGTGTGATGGCCGCCCATGCACCCGTCCCCGCACTCCATACGCGGGCTCAGACGCAACCGCCAACAGTTCTCCCGTCAGCGCGGTGCTGCGGCGGCCGCCAGCGCCGCCTCCACCCGCGCGCGCGTGGCCGGCGGCGCGGCCGGACCCCACGCCAGTCCCACGCCGCCTTCCGCCCGGCCAAGCACGCGCTCGCCGCCCTGGAAGCGGCCCTCCACCGCGTCCCGGACCGCGCCAAACACCGCGGCGGACAGGTCCTTGCTCACGCTGCACAGCACCTGCTGCGGCGCTTCGGCCGCCTGGTCCACGTCCACACCAATGGCCCACCGCCGGTGCGCCCGCGCCGAGTCAAACAGCCCCAGACCCGACGCGCCCGCCGCGTGGAACACCACGTCAGCGCCGGCGCCGTACAGCCCGTCCGCCAGTGTGCGCGCGCGCCCCGGATTGCTGAACGCGCCCTGGCCCTCACCCACAAACACCTCCTTCACGCGCGTCCCGGGCCGCACGCTCTCCACGCCGGCCCGGTAGCCCGCCAGGAAGCGGCGGATGGGGCCGCTGTCCACCCCACCCAGGAACCCCACCGTACCCGTCGTCGTGGCCGCGCCGGCCGCCAGCCCGGCCAGACGGCCCGCCTCGTCGTCGCGGAAGCGGATGAACAGCGCGTTGGCGGGAACGCCGCCGGCCGGGGCCTCACAGTCCACGCAGGCCAGGCGCGCCGCGGGGCGTTCGCCCGCCACGCGCACCACGTCCGGGACAAAGCGGAACCCCACCGCCACCACCAGCATGTTGCCCTCATCCACCAGCCGCCGAAGCGTGGCGGCGCGCGCCTGCGCGCTGGGGGCCTCCACCACGGCCACCACCGCGCCCAGCTCGCGCGCAGCCCGCAACAGCCCGTCGTTGGCCGCCTGGTTGAAGCCGCGGTCCCCGGCGCCGCCCTCGTCAAACACCATGGTGACCCGCGCCGCACCCCGGTCCACCAGGCGCGGGGCGGCGTGCAGGGCTGCGGCGGCGGCGCAGGCCAGGAGGAACGCAGCGGCGCGGGCAAGGGGGGCCAGCATGACGCCCAGCGTGGTGCCGGGCACCGGGTGCAGGCAAGGGTGGTTGTGGATGGGCGCCGCGCTTGGCTACGTCCGTCCTCTGGCCCCACAGCGTCGGGATGGTCTTCCACTCCGGCCCGGTGCGCGCGTTCACCGTCAACGCCGCCTGCCCGGAGCACTGCGAGGCGCCCTGGGCGTCAACCGCCTCCACGTTGATCGCGTAGCCGCCCCGGCTGTCCACCATGGTCACGGGGATCGTATTCACCGTGGTGGTGCGCTTGCAGGTGTCCCCTCCCGTGCAGCGCGGCCCGCCGCTGAACTGCCAGCGGTACTGCGTCACCCGCGGGAAGTCCGGCATGCACCCGCCGGTGACCGTGGCCGTGAACGTCCCCGCTTGCGCGCGCGTCAACGTGGTCCCTGACACCTCCACCTGGCAGCGCGCCGCCACGCTGAACGGAACCACAGCCTCCTCCACCGCGCCCTTCATCACCCGCATCATCCACCCGCCCGCCGCGTCCTCCATGCACCGGTGCGTCTCCAGCGCGAACACCACCACACCGTCCTGTCCGCACTGGGTTGCCACCACCGTGCCGGCGTCGTTGGTGACGGTGAAACACCGCCC
>JACRCW010000109.1 GCA_016218805.1 Deltaproteobacteria bacterium
GCGGGCGTCACCGGCGCTTCGGGGGCGGAGGGCACCGCGAGGGCGGCCTCCGCGTGGGCCTCCGCCGCCGCGGCGGGCGCGGGGGCGGCTGCCTCAACGTGGGCCTCGGGGGCGGGGGGCGCCGCGGCGGCCTCTGCGGGGACGGCCTCCTCGGTCTTGTGGCGGCGGAGGACGGTCCGCACCACCTTCTTCTCTTCGACCTTCTTCTCGGGCGGCTTGGTGAGGGTGCGGCGCGCGTCCTCATCATCCACCGTGCTGGAGTGGCTCTTGACGGCGAACCCTGCGGCAACCAGGCGCTTGAGGCACTCCTGGTTGTCCAGCCCCAGTTCCTTTGCCAGCTCGTACACGCGAATCTTACCCATGATCAGGTCGACCTCTTCCTCAGACATCCAGCGCCCTCTCCCGTCCGCCGGCGGCGTACGGAATGGGGGCGCCACGCTTTAGGTCCCAGTGCTGCCACTTTCAACCGCGGCGGGGCTTTTCTCCCCGCCGCGTTTCCCGCCGCCACCGCCGCCGGCCCCGCCGGCCTGCGGCGCACGCAGCGCTGCCGCCCCGCGCAGCGCCCACTCGACGTCAGCCGCCAGCGCCGGGTCTTCCACGCACACCACGGCCACGTCCCCGCGGCCCAGCGCGGCGCCCAGCACCGCCATGGCGGGCCCGCCCACCACGGGGATCCCCACGTGGCCGGCGCGCGCCCGCAGCTCGGTGGCGGTGCGTTGGGACGCGTCCGCGGCAATGACCACCAGGCTTGCCCGCCGTGCCGCCACCGTGCGTTCCACGTCATCAAAGCCAAAGTGCGTGCGCCCGTTGCGCCGCCCTATGCCCAGCCGCTTGAGCGCGCTGTCCACCAGGCCCTCCGCCGCAAAGGTGCACAGCGCGTCCAGGTCCACGCGGACCGGCTCCTTGAGCCCGCGGCCAATGCCGCCCTTCTCCACGGCCTTGCGCAGGCATCCCGCCGTGGCGCAGACGTGCACGCCGCGGCCCGGCAGGCGCCGGTAGATGTCCACCACGGGCTCGTGCCGCGGCCCCGGCGCCACACGCAGGAGGCGGCGGGCGGACGCACGGTGACGGCACGCCACGCATTGCCGCGTGGGTCCGTCCTCCTCCCGTGCATGCCGCCCGCCTTCCGGCGCGGGCGCCTCATTGGCCGCCATCATGCGTAGGCTCCGCTCCTCACTCCGCCGCCACCGGCGCTGCCGGCGGTGCCGGCGGCGCGTGCGCCACCGTGTCGTAGTTCTTGGCCTCGTCCACGTCCGCCTTGTGCAGCGCCTCCTGCCAGATGGGCGCCTTCTTGCCGGTCGCCTTCTGCGCCCACTCGCACGCGGACAGGCACAGCTGCTTGGCCTTCCCCAGCGGAATGCCCGTGGCGGCGGAGACGTTCTGCGCGTCCCGCTCAAAGTACAGGTCCTCCGGCGAATCAAACCCGACCTCAATCAGCCGCGCCTGCACCAGCCCGGTGACGCCCTCCAGTGTCAACAGCCGCGCGTGGTCCGCCTCGGAGGCGGAACCGCCCAGCTTCTCGCGCTCCCTGGCCGCCGCGTCGTACACCGCCATCATCACGGTGGCGTCCACGCGGGCCGCCATGCGCTCCTGGTTGCGCTCGTCCGCCTCAATCTCCACCACCTTGCCGGCGGCCGCTTTCACGCGCACCACCGCCTCGGCGCTGAAGCCGGGCAGGCTGGCCAGGAAGTCGTCCTCGGCCTCCATGACGTCCTGCGCGGAGCGGAAGCCGTGGTTGTACAGCGTCTGCACCACAAATTCCGAAAGACCCTCAATGCGGCTGAGGCTGCGGAACGCCACCTCGCGCTGTTCCTGCACCTTGGTCTCGCTGGTGATGTCAATCTTCCAACCGGTCAGCTGTGCGGCCAGCCGCACGTTCTGCCCGCGCCGGCCAATGGCCAGGCTGAGCTGGTCATCCGGCACCACAATCTCCATGGCGTGGTTGGCCTCGTCAATGAGCACGCGGGAGACCTCCGCGGGGCTGAGCGCGTTGCACACAAACCGCGCGGGGTCCTCGTCAAACGGCACAATGTCAATCTTCTCGCCCCGCAGTTCCTGCACCACGGACTGCACGCGCGCGCCCTTCATGCCCACGCACGCGCCCACCGGATCCACGTCGTAGTCCTTGCTGGACACGGCGATCTTGGCGCGCACGCCCGGCTCGCGGGCGGCGGTCTCAATGAGGACAATGCCCTCGGCGATCTCCGGGACCTCCTGCTCAAACAGCTTGATGAGCAGGCCCGGATGCGTGCGGCTGAGGATGACCTGCGGGCCCTTGCTGACCTCCAGCACGTCCAGCACGTACGCCTGGATGCGGTCACCCATGCGGTAGTTCTCGCGCGGAACCTGTTCGCGGATGGGGAGCACCGCCTCGGCGCGGCCCAGGTCCACCACAATGTTGCCGCGCTCAAACCGCCGCGCGATGCCAGTGACCAGTTCGCCCTTGCGGTCCTTGTACTCGTTGAAGACGTTGGAGCGCTCGGCCTCGCGCACGCGCTGGATGATGACCTGCTTGGCCGTCTGCGCGGCGATGCGGCCAAAGTCCGCGCTCTCCACCTTGATGCCAATGTCGTCGCCCACGGACTCTTCCGTCAGCTCCGGGTCCAGGTTCTTGGCCTCCTCAAAGGCGATCTCCGCCGCGCGGTTCTCCACCTTGCGAACGATCTTCTTGAACTCGTAGACCTCGACCTCACCGGTCTCCTCGTTGAACCGGGCCTCCATGTCGGTGGTGAGCCCGAAGCGCTTGCGCGCCGCGGTGAGCATGGCGGCTTCCAAAGCCTCCACCAGCACCGTCTTGTCGATGCCCTTGTCCTTGCCGACCTGGTCCAGAACGACGTTGAGGTTGGGTTCCATCAGCTGCTCCGACGTGAAGCCGGCGCCGGGCGCCGGGCTTGTTTGTTGTTCGCCTGCGAAGGCTTGCGTTTGGGTGGCTGTTCAGGGGCGGGGTGCGGCTTGCCCGGCCGGACCACCTCCTCAAACACGTAGATGATGTGCGCGTGGTCAATGAGCCCCAGCGGGATGGTCCGCGCGGTGCCATCCACCTGGACAATGACCTCATCCGGGGAGACGCCGGACAGGATGCCGCGGTGCTTGCGGCTGCCGTCCACCTTCTCGGTGGTCACCACCATCACCAGCTCGCCCCGGGCGGCTTCAAAGTGGCTGAGCGCGGCCAGCGGCCGGTCCACGCCGGGGCTGGAGACCTCCAGCTGGTAGGCGCGGGGCACGGGATCCTCGGCGTCCAGCAGGTCCCCCAGCGTCTCAGAAAGATCCTGCAGCGTGTTGATGCTGATGCCGCCGGGCTGGTCCGCGTAGACGCGCAGCAGGCTGGAGCGCGTGCCGCCGCCCTCGGAGTACTGCACGTCCACCAGCTCACACCCTCGCCGGCGCACAACCGGGTCCGCAAGCTCGCGCACGCGCAGGGCCACGGGATGGTGACGACCGATGAGTGGCTCAAGCGCCATGACACAACACACCGCGTCCCGGGGAAAAGAAGCTACCGCCTCCCTCGCAACCACGCCGGGACGGCGCGCAGTCACGAGAGGCAAACAATCCCGGGTTGAGCGTGTGGGGCGGTCGTGCCCCCCGGTCCAACGGGTGACCCGGCTGCCAACCGGGTCGGGCACCCTGATGCGGCGCCCTGTTAGGGTGCGCGTATGCCCACATGGATGCTGAAAGTCAAGAGCGCGTTGCGCGCGGGCAGGGGCAGCGGGGAGGATGCGCGGCATGAATCCATCGCGCGAATCAACCGGACGCAGCCGGGTGGTGGCCGCCCTGCTGCTGGCGGGGCTGGTGGTTGGGGCGGCGCAGTGCTCCACGTTCTCAGACGGACACCCGCCGCCGCAGCAGACCAGCATCAACGGGGCGGTGTACCACCGGGTGCTCAACCCCGCGTCGGCCGCATTCTCGCTGGATGAGGGTCCGCCGCGCGGGCTGCTGGTGCGCATCTCCACGCGTGAGGACACCTGCGCGGCGGCCGCGGATCCGTCCGACGGGATGGATCCCAATCTGATCATTTCGCTGACACCGGACCAGACGGGGACCTTCCCCATCCTGCCGCCCAACGTGTCCACCGTGCCGGCGCGCTACGCCACCGCCACGCTGTTCACGTACACGGACATGCCGGACGGTGGCCCCCCGGACGGCGGGGATGCGGGACTGCGGCCGGTGGTGCGCAACGCCATCGGCGGCGAAGTGGAAGTGACGGACTTTGACCCGGACCCCGACCAGGGGCGGCTCAATGCCCGCATTGTCCTGTTCTTCGCGGATGACGCTGGGTACGCGGGGCAGGTGGGCGCGTTCCCGTGCGAGCGGGTGCGCTGAGCGGACGACGGCTGAGCGCGGCGTTGATGACGGACGGCTTGGGGGTGAAGACGGGCCCGCGGGGTTGAAGACGGGTCGCCCGGGGGTGAAGACGCGCCCCACCGGGGGTGAAGACGCGCCCGGCCGGGGTGAAGACGCACTGCATCCGGGTGAAGACGCGGCTCCGCCGGGGTGAAGACGCGCCCGGCCGGGGTGAAGACGCACCGCGTCCGGGTGAAGGCGCGCGCCGCGGTGGACCGCGACCGTGCGCTTCCGCTTCCATCCGCACCCCCCGGGCAGGTTCCCGTGCGCCCTGGCACCCGCCGGGCGAGGACCCGGATTCAAATTTGGCAGCTGCGATTCCAAGTTCCCGCTTGCACCCGAATCCCACCTGTGTGTGAGGACAGATGGGTGTTGTCTTGTTGGCTACCGGCGGTCACGTGGTGTCCCCAGCGCCCAGACGGGCGCACGTCGAGCGGCCCGCCGCCTTGGGACCGCAGCATGCGTCTGCCCTGCCTGCTGCCACACGGGGCGGCATGCACCCGTTGCCCAAAATCCCGGCAGTGCTAAAGAGCGCACCCCCCGGGCGAACCGGGGGCTTCATCGTGCCTACGGAGTATGTGATGTCGTTCCAGCGTCTGAAGGTTGGCGGGTTGCGCATGGGGTTGGTGCTGGCCGGCGTGGTGGCGGCGGGCACGGGCGGCTGCGGGGGATGCAGTGGCATTGGCAACCGCGTGGTGACCGTGAACTTCACGGTGGACGGCGTGTCCGCGGCGGAGGGCTGTACGCGCCAGGGCGCTACCAAGGTGAAGGCACGCGCGCGCTGGAGCACGGGAGAGAACAGCGTGAAGACGTCTGACGCCAGCGCCAACTGCGAAGACGGGTCCATTGAGGTGACGCTGGGCGGCAACGGCACCATCCAGTTGACCGCGTATGACACGGACGGCGCGGACGCCGTTGCCATGGGCGTGTCCGCCCCGGTGTCCGTGGACCTGGAGAGCGGCCTGAGCGAACAGGTCCTGGACGTGGACATCATCCCGCTGCGCGGGCGCATCACGGTGCACGGGACCTGCGGCGGCGGCAGTTGCACGGGCAAGGTGCAGATGGATGGCGCGGACGCGCCCACCATGGTGCTGCTGGTGGACACCAACGGGTTTGACCTTGAGCAGGTGGACACGCAGGTCATGCACCTGATGCCGGATGACGGGCACCTGATGGCGGAGTCCATTCGCGGGCGGGTGGACGCGGTGAACGTGGTGCGCGTCAACGCCCGGGCCACGGACGGCACGGCGCTGCGGGGCGAGGCTCGCCTGGCGCTGACGGGCCTGCAGGCGGAATCCATGGTGGACCTGGTGCCGGTGGTGACGCCGTTTGATGCGGGTTTCCACCCCACGTCTTCCTCGGGCGGCGTGGCGGTGTCCAGCAGCGGTGCGGCCCAGAGTTCGTCTGCGGCGGCCACCTCCGGTGCACCCGCGTCGTCGGCGGCCGGGCAGTCCTCCTCCGCCGTGGAGCCTTCCTCGTCGGCGGCGGCCGCATCCTCCGCGGCCCCCGCGTCGTCGGCGGCAACCGCGTCGTCGGCAGCCCCCGCGTCTTCCGCCACGCCGGCCTCGTCGGCGGCGGCCGCGTCCTCCGCGGCACCGGCATCCTCGGCAGCCGCGGCGTCGTCCGCCGGTGGCGCGTCCTCGGCGGCGGCGGCCTCCTCCGCGGCGGGAGCCTCGTCGGCAGGCACCGCGTCTTCGCTGGCCGGCAACTCGTCTTCCCAGTGACCGGACGGGCCTTGACGCCTCCGCTCAAGGGCCATCAAACAATCAAGATCACGGGCGTGAACCGCGGCAGGCCGGCCTTGTTGCGGCGCGCCTTCAGTCCGGCAGCAGCGTCAGGATGTCCACGCCCTCGTCGGTGACCAGCACGGTGTGCTCAAACTGGGCGGTGCGGCGGCCGTCCGCGGTCACGGCGGTCCAGCCGTCATCCCACTCCGCGTGGCGCCAGGTGCCCAGCGTGATCATGGGCTCCACGGTGAAGGTCATGCCGGGGCGCATCACGGTCTTGGCGTCCGGGTCATCAAAATGCGGCACCTGCAGGGCGCCGTGGAACCGCTCGCCAATGGCGTGACCGCAGAACGCGCGCACCGTGCCCATGCCGTGGCGGCGCGCGTGCTGTTCAATGGCGCGGCCAATGTCCCGGACGGGGCGGCCCGGCTTCACGGCGCGGATGCCCACCATCATGCATTCGTGGGTGACCCGCACCAGGCGGCGGGACTCTTCGTCCACTTCTCCCACCAGGAAGGTGGCGGAGCAGTCCCCGTGCACGCCGTCCAGGTACAGGGTCACGTCCAGGTTGATGATGTCCCCCTCCTCCAGCGCGCGGTCATCCGGGATGCCGTGGCAGATGACCTCATTGACGGAGGTGCACAGGCTCTTGGGATAGCCGCGGTAGTTGAGGGGCGAAGGATAGGCGCGGCGGCGCACAATCTCGTCATGCGCAAGCCCATCCAGCGCGTCCGTGGTGACGCCGGGGCGCACGGCCCGTTCCAGCGTGCGCAGCACTTCCGCGGCGGCGCGGCCGGCGGCGCGCATGCGCTGCACCACGTGCGGCGGCTGCACCACGCTCTCATCCGGATCAGCGTCAGACACGTCCCCGGTGCGCGCCCACTCCGGCAGGCGGATGCCCGGCGGGACCGCGCGCGGCGGGCTCACCCGTCCCGGCCGCACAAACCGCTGCCGGACAACGGGCGCGGCGGCACCCTGGTCCGCCTCCCGGTGGCAGCGCTTGTACTTGTGACCGCTGCCGCACCAGCAGGGTTCATTGGGGCCAGGCCGGCGGCCGGCGGCTGCCTCCTTCATGGCAGGTGTCCCCGGGTCCCACGTTGCATGTCCAGGCGCTCTAGCCGTCCCCCAGCACGGGGGCAACCGCGGTGGGCCGGCAGCGGGTTGGCTTGACTGGAGCCGCGGGGAGCCTCAAACAGGCTGACGGGAGCCGCCGGAAGACCACACATGCCCGTGGACGCCAAGATGCTCAACGAGATGGTGCCCCTGGCACGTGCCATGACGGGGGACTCGTTCTGCCAGCGTTTTACGCACCCGTTCATGGTGGGCAAGGAGGTCATTGAGGAGGAGTTCAACTTCCGCACGGTGGTGGCGCGCGAATCCACGCTGCAAGGGAAGGCGCCGGACGGTCCGCTGCGCATCCGGGACCAGGTGTTCCCCATCCTGAAGCCGGGCGAGGCGCTCAAGGACGGCACGCGCATCTTCCTGGGCCGCGTGGCCTCCAATGACCTGGTGGTGCCGCACCCCACCGTCAGCAAGCTGCACGCCTACTTTGTGCGGGAGAAGGACCGCTGGTGGCTGGTGGACGTGGGGAGCAGCAACGGGACCAAACTCAACGGCATGCGCGCGCCCGTGCGGGCCAAGGTGTCCATCAACGACGGTGATACGCTGCTGTTCGGGCGCTGCGCGTTCACGTTCATGAGCGCCCGGCGGCTGTTTGAGCGGCTCACGGCCATGCCGGAGCCGAGCCCGGGAGCGTCCTGATGGGTGGCCCGCACGTCCTGCGCCATCTGCTGCCCCGCCTGGTGCCGGCCCTGGACCCGGCGCTGGCCGCGGAGCTGGGCCTGGGCGTGCTGGTGGGGCGCCTGCCGCCCGAAGACGCCGACGGCTGGTCCTTCCGCACCGCCAGCGTGGACCGCGTGCTGCTCCCGCCGCAGGCGGACGGCAGCGGGCTGAGCGGGGACAGCCAGGTGTTTGGCCTGTGCAAGGCGGCCGGCGCGCGCACGCAGCTGGACGTGGTCACCGTGGGCCGCTCGCGCTCCAACGACGTGATGCTGAACCACGCGCTGGTGTCCAAGCTGCACGCGCGCTTCCGGCTGGGGGACACCTGCACGGTGGAGGACGCGGGCAGCTCCAACGGCATGCAGGTGGACGGCAACATCATCACGCCGGACGTGCCCACGCCGGTGTTTGACGGGAACATGGTCTCCTTTGGCGGCGTGGTGCTCACGTTCTTCCGGCGGGCCACGCTGTGCGCGCTGGTCATGCGGCTGGCGCCACGGCTGCACTGAGCCGCCGCTCACATGTATTCGGGCGCGGGTACGCCCAGCACCGCCAGGCCGCTGCGCAGCGTGAGGCGCACGGCGTCCGTGAGCATCAGGCGCGCGTGGCGGAGCGGGTCATTCCCGTCCAGCAGGACGCGCTTGGTGGCGTCCTGGTTGCCCGCGGTGAAGTAGCGGCTGAATGCGGCGGCCACCTCCAGCAGCACGCGCGCCACGTGGCTGGGCTCGTTGTCCTCAATGCCCTGGCGCACCGCGCCGGGCAGCGCGGCCAGGGCGCGCAGGACGGCCTGCTCCTCGGGCAGGACCAGCAGCGCGGCGTCCGCCGACGCGGGCGCGCCGCCGCCCTTGCGCAGGATGCTGCACGCGCGCGCGTGAGTGTACTGCAGGTACGCGCCCGTGTGGCCCTCAAAGGAAAGCACCTGTTCCCAGTCAAACTCATAGTCTGACGTGCGCTTGTTCTTGAGGTCACCAAACACCACGGCGCCCAGGCCCACCTGCTCGGCCAGTTCTTCGGGGTTGTCCGTGTGGATGCGGCCGGCCTTGGCGTTCTCGCGCACCTTCTCCAGCGCGCGGGCGCGGGCTTCGTCCAGCACGTCAGTGAGCAGCACCACCTGGCCCGCGCGCGTGCTCATCCCGTGCACGCGTCCAAAGTTCACGTGCACCATGTTCTCCGCAAACGGCTTGCCCATGCGCTTGAGCACGGTGAAGAACTGCCGGAAATGCAGCGCCTGGTCCGTGGCCACCACGTACAGCGCCCGGTCAAAGTGGAAGCGCGCGTGGCGGTCCATCGCCGCGGCGAGATCGCGCGTGGCGTACAGCGTGCTCCCGTCGTTCTTCTTGAGCAGCACGGGCGGTTCGTTCTCCGCGTACGGCATGTCCACAATCAGCGCGCCGTCACTCTCCCTGACGCCCACCGTGCGGCGGATCTCCTCAATCACCGCGTCCATGCGGTCCTGGTAGAAGCTCTCACCCTCCATGTGTTCAAACCGGATGCCCAGCCGCGCGTAGACCTTGCCAAACTGCTCCACGCTGGTTTCACGGAACTCCCGCCACAGCTTGAGCGCCTCCCCGTCCCCCTCCTCCATGCGCTTGAAGAAAGCGCGCGCCTTCTCGTCGTACGCGGGGTCCGCTTCGGCCTTCTTGTTGGCCTTGACGTACACCTCCACCAGGTGCGCCATCTCGCCACGGCGGGCGGGGTCCCCAAAGTCCCCATACCCCACGGCCACCAGGCCGAATTGTTTGCCCCAGTCCCCCAGGTAGTTGATGCCCTCCACGCGCCAGCCGCCGGCCCGGTACAGGTTGGCCAGCGCGTGGCCAATCACCGTGGAGCGGATGTGGTGGAACGCAATGGGCTTGGCAATGTTGGGAGACGAATAGTCAATGACCACCGTCCTGCCCTGCCCCTCCGCGTTGTGCCCCCACGCCGTGCCCGCCGCCCGCACAGCGTCCACCACACGCGCGCTGAACGGCATCACTGCAAAGCGCGCGTTGACGTACGGGCCTGCCGGGATGACGTCCAACCCCGGGACCTGCACCTTGGCCGCCAGGTCCGCGGCAATGGCCGGCGGCGCCTTGCGCAGCTTCTTGGCCAGGCTGAACGCGGGGAACTGCAGGTCCCCGTGCGCCGGGTCCGCGGTCTTCACCTCGCGCGCAATGTCCTCACGCGGCACATCCGCGGCGGCGGCCAGCGCGGCAATGAACTGGTTGCGGTAGTCCTGGAACACGTCAGCGTGTGGCGTCATGGGCGCGGTGCTGTACGCCATGCGCGCGCGCCTGCAAAGCGCGGTCAGAACACCAGGGCCGCGTCGGAACCGCCGCCCTCCGGCGTGGACTCGGGCGGCGCCTCCTGGTCCAGCCCCATGCCCTGGTCCTCCGCCTGCTGGCTGGGCTTGGGCGGGCGCTCTTCCTTCTCCATGGGCGGGTCAATGTCCTGGCGGATGGCGTACCAGCCGCGCTGGATCATCTTGAAGCCCAGCCACGGCGTGCACGCCACAAAGCTGAAACACATGACCGCGTTGAAGAGACTGAAGAAGCTCTGCTGCACATCGGTGCCGCGGTTGAACACACCCACGCAGCCGTCCTTGAACCCGCTGGTGAAGAACACGTAGACCGCGGCCATGGCGCCCAGCACCGCCAGCGCCAGGCTGAGCAGGGCCAGGAAGATGGCCAGCGGCGCCGTGGCAATGAACCACCCTCCGCAGCAGATGAAGCAGCCGCCGCTGAGGTTCTTCACCCACGCATAGCGCCCCCACGGCACGTAGCCGTCCAGCAGCGCGTCCCACGGGAAGGGCACGTACATGTGCCCCCAGATGACCGCGTCCCACGGGTTGGGTCCGTCCTGGGCGGCCACCGTGGCCAGCGCCTCCGGCGCGGGGTGCACCAGCGGCGCCGCCGCCGCGGTAGAGGCTGCGTTCAGCACCGCCAGAAAGGCCATCACCGCCAGCAACTCACGAAGCCCGCCCAGCCGCATGCGCGCCTCCCACCTTCCGGATGCGGGCGCACGCTACCGCAAGGCATCCGGGCGAAGCGAACGTGACGTCGGGCACATGGGGACCCTCGCTTTCCATTCCGCACGCCCGCGTTGTCGATCAAGGATGTGCGTGGTAGCCCACGTCCAGGCCGCCGGTCCGGCGGTCCCATGAACAAGGGAGATGCTCATGAAGCGGTTCCACTGGCGTTTTGCGGTTGCGGGCGGTGCGTTGTGTATGGCGGCGCTGGCCTCCGGCTGTTCCGGCTCCACCACGCCGGAAGACGAAGGGTCCTCCTCATCGTCATCGTCATCCGGCGGGGGCGGCTCCAGCGGAACCTCCGCGGGGAGCTCATCCAGCCGCGCTTCTTCGTCCGCCGGCGGGAGTTCCTCCGCGCTGCACTCCAGCAGCGCCGCCCCGGCCTCATCCGCGCTTGCCTCCTCCTCCGCGCTGGCCGCCTCGTCGTCGGCGCTTCCCTCCTCCTCCGCGGCGGCATCCTCCTCCGAGTCACCGCCCTCCTCCGCCGGGCCCTCCTCGTCAGCGGGCGGCAGCTCCGGCAGCGTGGCGTCCTCCGCCGCCGGCGGGTCATCCTCCGCGGGAACGGCGTCCTCCAGCGCGGGCAACAGCAGCTCCGCGCGCACCGCCGGCGAATGGTACCGGGACTTCCGCGCCGCCCTGTGCACCGCGGAGAACAACTGCGCGGGTACGCGCGGCCGCGAATACAGCTCACTGGCGGCGTGCAACGCCACGCTGGACCTGGAAGAGGCCTACCGCGTGGCCATTGGCCAGCAGGGCGTGGACGCGTTTGTGAACAGCCACTACGCCGTCCCGGATCCCACCGCGGGGCAGGCGTGCATTGACGCCATCACCGCACTCACCGGGGCCGCCTGTGACGTCCCCGTCCAGACCCTGACGGAATGCAACGCCGCCATTGATCCGCTCAACGCGGTGGCCCGCGGCAGCCAGTGTGACGCGGACCACCTGTGTGATGACGACGTTGACGTGTGCAAGCCGCTCACCGCCAGCAACGGCGGCTACCTTGACTGCTCCACGTGCGTGGCGCTCATCTCCAACGGAAACGCCTGCGCCGGCCATGACGACTGCGCCTCCGGGTACTGCAATCCCGCCACCAACGTCTGCCAGACGGCACCCAGCTCGCAGTCAGGCATTGGCGTGACCTGCGCGGACGGGAGTGACTGCCTGGGCAACCTCCGCTGCGTGGGCCAGGCGGGCAGCACCACCTGCCAGCCGCGCGGGGCGGTGAACGCCGCGTGCGACGGGCCGCTGGCCACCAACCGCACCCACGCGCCGTGCCTGGCGGACCTGGACTGCGTCACCGATGCCAACGCCGCGGTGGGGACGTGCCAGGCGCGCCTGGCCAACGGGCAGACGTGCCGGCGCGACGCGTTCAGCCTGGTCATTGTCCCGCGGGCCGCCCCCCTCCCGGACGACGTCTTCCTGGTCCAGACCGCCGCGACGTGCATGAACTTCTGCAACTACGCCGCGCGTGACTCCGCCACCGGCACGTGCGGGACGCGGACCACCATGCCCGTGGACTCCGAACCCTGCACGGGGCTGGCGTCGTTCGCGCCCATGGCGTGCGGGAGCTACACGGACGCCTACGCCGTGCCCGGCCTGGCCACCAGTCCGCTGGTTGTCAACGGCAACACCTACACCAAGGTTGCCCTCACCAGCTGTGAGTGCTCCACCAAGTCCGCCACCGGCGCCTGCCTGGATGACGGCCACTGCAAGGCGGCGCAATGCAACAACGCGGCCTTCCCCGCCAATGGCACCGTCACGCTGGGCACGTGCGAGCCGCTGTCCACCAGGAACACCGCGTGCAACGAGGATACGGACTGCACCACGGGGCTGTGCACCGCCAGCCTGTGTGCGGACCCGTTGGCCAACGGCCAGGCGTGCCGGCGGGACAGCAACTGCGCCAGCGGCTACTGCGCGGTGGATGACGTGGCGCCCACGTGCAAGGACCTGCTGATCTGCCCGCCGTGACCGGGAGGATGAGGTCAACCCGCGCGCGCCGCCCGCCATGACGTGAGCCACAGGTAGGGCGGCGCAAACGGCACCACGAACACCGCCAGCCAGCCCGCGCCATCGGTGGCGCCGGCCCAGGCCACCAACACAAAGAACAGCGCGGCGGCCAGCGCACGCGGGCCCATGATTGCCAGGGGAACCGCACCCCGGTGACGACGGAGAAACAGCGTGGCCACCAGGGCGGCCGCCGCGGAGACCCACGGCAGGACCCAACCGGCCACCGGGGCACGCAGGCCCCAGCGCAGCCCGCCCCACCACGCGGCCAGCAGCACCACGTGCGTGCCGGCGGCCGGCGCCAACAGGCGCGCCCACGCCGGCCAACCCCGGTCCAACGCCGCGCACGCCAGCCCCGCGTAGGCTGACCAGCCCACCAGGCCAATCACGGGCACGCCAAACACCGCGCCCTCCTCCCACGCCCACAACCCGCACCGCACGCTCACCGCTTCCACCAGCGTGGCGTCCGCCAACACCAGCAGCGCCACCCCCAGCGCGCGCCGCCCGGGGTGTTGCGTGAGCCGCGCCACCACCTGCCGTGCGGACAACACCACCGCCGGCCAGATGCAGCCCACCATGACGGGCACCGCTACGGCCTTCACGCTCCACGCCGGGCTGTACGCGTAGAAACGATAGAACGCGATGCACGTCTCCTCGCCCAGGACCGCGCCGAGGCCGATGACCAGCGCGTCGCGCAGCATGGGCCCGCGTGCGGCGCGCGGCTGCGCCAACACAAACGCCGCCAGGATGGGCACGCTCAGCGCCTCCACCACGCTGACCACGTTCAACCCCATGCGGCCCTCCGTTGACGCGCGGCCGGCGCGTGCGTGAGCCTGCCGTGCATGACGCCCTCCACGTCGGCGTGGGCCGTGTTCCAGATGGTGACGCGTCCGCACATCCTGGCCATCGCGGGATTTGCCTCGCTGGTGTTCGGGTGGCTGTTTGACGGGGCCTTCCATCCCCTGTTCCCCGCGCTTGTCGCCGCGGACTGGTTCGTCGTCAACCTCCTCAACCGCGTGGTGGACCTGCCTGAAGACGCCCGCAACGGTGTGCCCGGCACGGCCTTCCTCGCCCGCCACGGCACCGCCGTCACCGTCGCCACGTGCGCGTTCTTTGCCGCGGTGCTGGCGGTGGGCCACCTGTTGCTGCCCGCAGCCACACCGCTGCGCGTGGCCTTCCACGTCATTGGCTTTGCGTACAACTACCGCGTCATCCCGTGGCCCGGCGGGCGCACCCGCTTCAAACAGATGTACGCGCTCAAGAACACATCCAGCGCGCTGCTGTTTGTGCTGTCCGTGATCCTGCTCCCGCTGTACGGCAGCGGCCACGCGGAGGACGCGCTCGCCTGGGAGCGCGCAGGCTGGCTCATTGCGTTCTTCTTCCCGCTGGAGCTGACCTATGAGGTCCTCTACGACCTGCGGGACGTCGACGGGGACCGCGCAGAGCGCATTCCCACCTTTCCCGTGGTGCACGGCGAGCGCTGGGCCTACGCCGTGTGCTTCCTCGCCGTCACCTGGAGCATGCTGGTGCCTGTCGTTGGTCACCTTGCCGGCCCGCTGCGCCTGCGCGAGGCCGTGCTTGCCGCGGGCGCGCTGCAGCAATTCATGGTGTTCCTGTGGATCCGCCGCGTAGGTCCCACCGGGCCGCGCGTGGTCAACGTCACCTACCTGGGGGCCAGCCAACTCGCGTCGTATTGCGCCTGGGTCGCGGTTGGGCTGCCGGTGTTTGATGCGTAACCGCGCGTAAGAACGCCAAATCACGCCCGCCGGCTCCCGGCTGACGGAACGTCATGGCCCATCCGCCGTCAGGCCCATTCCCTGCGCCCGCGGATCGGCGTACAAGGTCCCTCCACCGGGGGCGGTGCATGCGAATCCTTCTGGCAGATGACGAGCCGCAGGTGCTCGAACTGGTCACGGAGATCCTGGAATCCGCGGGCCACGCCGTGTGCACCGCCACGGACGGCAACACCGCGCTGCAGGCGCTGCTGACCCGCGGTGACGTGGATGCGCTGGTGACCGACTACGAGATGCCGCACCTCACCGGCGGAGACCTGGCGCGGGTGTTCCGCGCGCAGCACCCGGATGCGCCCATCTGCATGATCTCCGGTGACGTGGCGCTGGCCCCGCAGCTGGCCCCGGAGCTGGACGCGCTGGGGATCACGTTTGTGTCCAAGCCGTTTTCGCAGGTGGCGCTGCTGGGGGCCCTGGGAGCGCGCTCAGCCCGGCAGTGACGGCGGCGCCTTCCAGCCCAGCAGGCGCAAGCCGTTGGCCACCACCAGCAGCGTGCTGCCTTCATGCAGCACCACCGCTTCGGCAATGCGCACCCAGCCAAAGATGGACGCCGTCACCAGCACCGCGCTCACTCCCAGCGAGATGACCAGGTTCTGCCGGATGGCCCGGGTGGCGGCCCGCGCCAGGGCCACGGCAAACGGGAGCTTGCGCAGGTCATCCGCCATCAGCACCACGTCCGCGGTCTCCAGCGCCACGTCGCTGCCGGCACCGCCCATGGCCACTCCCACGCTGGCGCTGGCCAGTGCGGGCGCATCGTTGACGCCGTCACCCACCATGGCCACGCCGCCGTGGCGCGTGAGTTCGCGCAGCGCGCGCACCTTGCCCTCGGGCATCAGCGGCGCACGGGGCTCATTGATGCCCAGCTGCGCCGCCACCGCTTTGGCCACGCGGATGTTGTCACCGGACAGCATCACGGTCTTCTCAATGCCCAGCGCATAGAGCGCCTTGAGCGTCTCGCGCGCCTCCGGGCGCGCGGTGTCCGCCACGCCCATCACGCCCAGGAACTGCCCGCCGTGGCGCACCAGCATGGTGGTCTGCCCCTGGTCCTGGCACGCGCCCACCTTGGCCTTGAGGGCCTCAGGCACCTCGTCCGCTGCGAACATGTCCAGGCTGCCCACCGCCACCTGCTGCCCGTCCACGTGGGCGTGGATGCCCTTGCCGTGCAGCACTTCCGCGTTGGTGGCGGGCGCCGGCTCCACGCCCCGCTCCCTGGCGCCCAGGACCACCGCGTGCGCAATGGGATGGCTGGACAGCGCCTCGGCGCCGGCGGCTGCGCGCAGCAGGTCCTTCTCGGAAACACCGTCCGCCACGTGCAGCGCCACCAGCCGCGGCTTGCCCACCGTGAGCGTGCCCGTCTTGTCAAACGCGATTGCGCGGACCTTGCCCAGCGCTTCCAGGTGCGCGCCGCCCTTCATCAACACGCCGCCGCGCGCGGCGCGGGCCACGGCGGACAACACCGCGGAGGGCGTGGAGATGGCCAGCGCGCACGGGCTGGCGGCCACCAGCAGGGACACGGCGCGCAGCATGGCCTGCTGCCACGGCGTGCCCATGTAATACAGCGCAATGCCCAGCGCCGGCGCCGCCACCAGGATGATGGGCACAAACGCCTTCTCCAGCCGCGCGGTGAAGCGCTGCGTGGGGCTCTTCTGCGCCTCCGCTTCGGACACCATGTCGATCACGCGCGCCAGCGCGCTCTCGCTGGACAGTCTGCTCACCTCCACGTCCAGCGCGCGGTCCGTGTTGATGGACCCGGCGAACACCTCGTCTCCCGGCCCCTTGGCCACCGGCACGGATTCGCCCGTGAGCGCGACCTGGTCCAGGCTGGACTGGCCCGCGCGGATGACCCCGTCCAGCGGCACGCGGTCACCCGGCCGGACAATGATGACGTCACCGCGGCGCACCTGCGCGGTGTCCAGTTCCACCACGGTGTCCCCGCGCTTCACGCGTGCCTTCTCCGGCCGCAGCTTGCTCAGCGCCTCAATGGCCTGGCGCGCGCGGTCCATGGCGCGGTGTTCCAGCGCGTGGCCCATGCTGAACAGGAACAGCAGGAACGCGCCCTCAAACCACGCGCCCAGCACGCCCGCGCCAATGGCGGCCAGGATCATCAGCGTCTCAATGTCAAACCGCAGCTGCCGCACGCTGTTGATGGCGTTCTGCGCGGCGAAGACGCCGCCGGTGGCCAGCCCCAGCGCGTACAGCGGCGTGGTGAACGTGGCGGGCGCCCAGCCCATCTTCTCCAGCACCAGGCCCACGGCCAGGAACACGCCGGAGGCAATGGACAGCGGCATGGCCAGGCGCGGGGCCAGCCCGCCCGCACCGCCGTGGAAGCTGCACGCGTGTCCGGCCTGGATTTCCTCCAGGTCGTACCCCAGCGCACGCAGGCGCTTCTCCACGTCGCCTTCGGTCACGCGCTCCGTGTCGTATTCAATCACCAGGCGCTCGGCGGCATAGGCCACGTTGGCGGACAACACGCCGGGAAGGCGGTTGAGCGAGTGCTCAATGACGGTGGCGCACTGCGCACTGGCCATCCCGCGGACAAACCAGGTGCGGTGCAGGTACTGCTTGGCCACGCGCGCACCGGTCTCGCGCACGCGTGCCACCAGCGCGTCCCGCTGCACCACCGCGTCGTCGTAATGGACGCAGACCTGGGGGAAGCCCTGGTCCCGGCGAAGGTGCGCGTCCACCACGCCGGGTTGCGCCTCCAGCATCCGCTCCAGCTGTTCAAACCGCCCCACCTCGTCGGTCTCCTGCGGCAGCAGGTGCGCCAGGTCCAACTGGAGGGCGGCGCCGCCGCTCTCCGCCGCCAGGAACGTCGGTGGCTTCTCGGGCGGTGGTCCGTGATCGTGGCCGTGCTCGTGACTGTGCGCGTGGTCGTGCCCGCCGTGCTGCTCCTCCGCGTGCGCCGGCTCGTGCCCGCAGCCCGCGCCGTGCACATGCCCGCCGTTGGTGTGCTCCTCCTCGTGCGCGTGCTCGTGCTCGCAGGACGCGTCATGGACGTGGCCGCCGGCCGCGCCCCGGCCCATCATCATGCCCCCCGGACGCCGGCTGCCCACCGAGACCCGGACGATTCCCTCACCACCCTCGTCCTTCTTCTCGTTGTCACCCATGGCGTCCTCCTGCGGTCAGTGGCGGTGTTTCCCGCGGTGTCCCCCGCCCGCGGGCTCGGGCGCCGGCGCCGCGGGGGCTCCACCGTGATCATCATCGTCGTCGTCGTCGTGGTCGCCGTGTTCGGGCAGCGGCTGCGTGAACTTCTGGCCGGCCACTTCCAGCGTGAACGCCTTGCAGCCCTCCGGCACCGTGAACTCCAGCACGGCGGGCAGCCGCGCTTCATACACCTTCAGGACCTTGCCTTTGTCGTCGTACACCGTGCCGCCGGCGGCCACCGTCATGGTCCCGTCCACCAGCACCGCCACCAGTTCCGCCATCTCTTCCATGCGGTCCACGTGGCGGTGGCACCACAGGTGGCCCACGCCGGGGTACGCGTCGTGGGCAATCTCCTCCAGCACCTCTTCGTCCACCTGCGCGCCCACGCCCACCAGCACAAAGTTCAACCGCGGCAACCGCCCCGCGGAGATCTCCTTGGCCACCTGGATGGCGTACGCCTTGACGTCCGCCACGTCGTGGATGTCGCTGTCCGTGATGATGACCGCCAGCCCGCGGCGTGCGCCCGCCTGCACCTGCTCCCGGATGTATGCCACGTAATCGCGCAGCACCGGGAGCATGATGGTGCCCTTGCCGTAGAAGCGCGGGCCCGGGAACTTGTAGGTGCGGGCTTCGGGGCCGGTGAGTTCGCCCACCATCTCCAGCTGGCTGCCGTCCCCGGTGGCCCAGTACGCGGTGCGCAGTTTTCCGTCGCGGTCCTTGCTGGCCAGGTACTCCAGCATCCAGTGCATCTGCGGTTCCACGTTGTTCCGCACCGGTCCCAGCTTGGCCAGGATGCCGCGGGGACCGTACTCCGGCTCCATGGAGGCGCTGCCATCCATGTACAGCGCCACGTCCAGCCCCTCCACCGTGGGGTCGTGCAGCAGGGTGGCCGTGACCGCGCCGCCCCTGTTGTGCACGTCGGAGAACGGCTTCACCACCTGCTCGTGCTTGCCCGCCATGGCGTCACCTCGTCACTCAGTGGTGATCGTCGTCGTCATCGTCGTCGTGGTCCTCTTCGCCGGGCAGCGGCTGCGTGTAGCGCTGGCCGCCCACCTCCAGCGTGAAGCTCTTGGCGCCCTCGGGCACGCTGAACTCCAGCACGGCGGGCAGGCGCCCCTCGTAGATCTTCACCACCTTGCCCTTGTCGTCGAACACCGTGCCGCCGGCGGCCACCGTCATGGTCTCGTCCACCAGCACCGCCACCAGTTCCGCCACCTGCTTGATTTCCGCCGCAATGCGGTGACACCACAGGTGCCCCACGCCCTTGTACTCTTCGTGGCAGATGTCCTCGAGCTGCTTCTCGTCGACTCCGTCGCCCACGCCCACCAGGATGAAGTTGATGCGCGGCAGCTGCCCGCGCGCCATCTGGCCGGCCAGTTCCTTGGAATACGCCTTCACCTCGTCCGCGTCGTGAATCTGCCCGTCGGTGACAATGACGGCGCAACCGCGGCGCGCGCCCTGCGCCACCTGCTGCTTGAAGTACCCCACGTAGTCCTTGAGCGCGGGGGTGAGGACGGTGCGGTTCCCCATGCGCTTGGGCCCGGGGACCTTGTAGCCCTTGACGTCCACGCCCTTGAGTTCGCCAATGACCTCCACATCGCGGCCGCTGCCGCATGCCCAGTAGGCCACGCGCAGCAGGCCGTTGCGGTCCTTGGTGGCCAGGTACTCCAGCATCCACTGCACCTGCGGTTCCACCTGGTTGGGCAGGACCTCCTCGGTGCGCGGCTTGCCAAACAGCCACCCGATGATCCCGCCGCCGCTGACCTTCTTCTTGTTCTCGTACTCCTCCTGCATGCTGCCGCTGCCATCCATGTAGATGGCCATGTCCAGGCCCTCCACCGTGGGGTCGTGCAGCAGGGTGGCCTTCACCACGCCGTGCTCCACGTGCAGATCAGAGAACGGTTCCACCGGGCGTTCATGGTCGTGGGACATGCGGTCCCCTCCGCGTGCTGGGCGCCCGCCGCGGGCGCGCGGGCGTTCTACACCGGTGCCCGGGGCACGCACACGGCCCCCACCTATTCAAAGTCCTTCATCCAGTCCGGCTTGCGGCCGGGCCCGGGCTGGTCCGCTCCCGCCGCCGGCGCGCGGGTCGCCGGCGCACGGGTGGACGGGAAGTCGCGCATCCAGTCGGTGGCGGCGGGCGGCGCGGGCGTCCGCGCGCGCGGCCGTGCGGTGATCCGCGTGACGCGCACCGGCCCCGCGCCGGGCGCGGTGAAATCGCGCATCCAGTCCGCCGGTCCCGCCGGCAGCGTTGGGGCGGGTCCGGCGGGCGCCGGGCGGTGTGGCACCGGCGGCGCGGTCCCGCGCGCCGGTCCGGGGCGCGGCACCACCGGGCTCACGCCGCGGAGCGACAGGCAGTCCGCCAACGCGCGGGCCCGCGGGGTGGGCCAGCCGGGGAACAGTCCCAGCGCCGCGCGGGCCAGCTCCAGGAAGTCCTGCACGCTCCCCTCCGGCGGCAGGTCCGTCTTCTCCTGCGCCAGCCAACCGAACACGCTGTTGAGCATCCCCCCGTCGACACCGCCGGCGCGCTGCTTCACCGCCGTGTTCCCCTTCACCAGGTAGCCGTTGGCCGCCAGCTCGCTCTCCAACAGCGCGCGGCTGGGAACGGGAATCACCGTGTCACGCAGCGGATGGTCCACCCTTTCGTGCCGCAGGTCCGCCTGCAGCGCCCCCAGCAGGTCATGGATCATCTGCGCCACCAGCAGCTCGTTGGCCACGTCCTCCAGGCCCAGCTCCGCGGGCGCCATGGGATAGGCCAGCACCAGCGCGTGCCCGGTGACCGTCTCCACGTCATCACCGCCCGGCAGCAGCGCGTGGAAGCACAGCCCGGTGCTCCCCGGACCCGGCGTGCGGAACGCCGCAGCAGCCCCCTGCACCAGCGCCCCCAGCAGGTCCGCGCGCGTCACCGTCAACCGCCCGCGCACGCCGGGACCGGCGGTCTCCGGCACCGGCCCCACCAATGAGCCGAACAGGTGCACGGGATCATTGAGCCCCGGCGTGGCCAGCGGCTGCTCCAGCGCCTGGACGTCCATGAGCCACAGCTCAGAGGCCCGCAGGGTCCAGGCGGGGCCGGGACTGCTCAGCTGGTGGTGGCTCAGGTCCTCGCGCACGGAGGGCGGCAAGTCTGACGCCCGCGCGGAAACTCCGCGCAACGTCCCGGCAGCGTCAGCGCAGACCGCCAACTCCGTCTCCTGGCGGTGCGGACCGGAAAGACGCAGCAGGTCCAGCGCGCGCCGGGGAGGCAGCGGCGCACCCGGTGCGCCGGCGTCACCACTGTGGGCGACAAAATGCCTGGGAACGGTGGGCGCCATCTGCGGCCGCACCTTGGCGCCGCAACGCCGCGTTCTTCAAGCGGCGCCGCTCAGGGTCTGGGAGAGTCTTCCCCGGCGCCCTTGGACGCGGGGAAGAGGTCCGGTGCATCCGGCGCTCCTTCCAGCGTGGCGGCAATGTCCTTCAGCGCTCGCGCGTGGGACACCACGCGCCGCAGGCCGTCATCCGTGAGCCGGTACAACGTACGGGTACGCCCAAGGGGCGCCTCCCGTTGGCTCGCAATGACGCCGGACTGCTCCAGCGCGCGCAGGTGGGACAGCAGGTTGCCACCTGAAAGCCCGAGGTCCTCCCTCAGCGTGGTGAAGTCCACGGGCGAGCCGCGGCGCCTCAACAAACCAAGGATTGCCAACCGGGTTTCCGGGTGAATGGACTTGTCCAGGGGAAGAGGTCTGCGAAACATTCTCGAGATGTACGGACAGTGGGACCCCAGCGCAAGTCGATCCCGCACATTCTGCATTCTGTCACGCAACCTCGCGGCATTCTGCCGCGCCGTGTGGCATTCAACCGCGCGGCATCACGGCTGTTTCGCGCCCTGGAGCCTGGGCACTAGGTTGGGTGATCCATGGAGATCACGCGCCGCGCTTTGCACGTGGACATGGACGAGATCCTGGCCGGCTTCAGCCGGGACCGGGATGACCCCATGGTTCCTCACCTGGACCTGGAGACAGGTGGCGTCCGGTTCCGCTGGAGCCCCGGTGAGACCTGGGCCGGGGATACGGACGACCACCCGGAGGACGAGGACAGCCGGCTCATCCGGACCCGCCCGCGGCAGTTTACGGAGATTCCGCGGATTGAGCCCCACGAGGACGCGCGCCTGATGGAGCGGTTCATTGCCCGGCTGGACGAACCGGACGTTCAGGAGCTGCTGACCGGCGCCCTGAAGCGCCGGCACGGCTTGGGCGCGTTCCGGGCCACGCTGCGCGGCTACCCGGACCTGGCGGCCCGCTGGGAGCGCACCCTGCATGACAGCCGCCTCAAGGAGGCCCGCCACTGGCTGGAAATGATCGGCGTGGACGCCACCTGGCAACTGCGACGGGAACCTCCGCAGGTGGCGCCCAAGACCCACGCCCGGGAAACACCCCATGCCCACCTGGTGCACCTGCTGGTGCTGGGGCGGGCGTCGGGGACGGGTGGCGTGGCAGTTCGCCGGCAGGTTGTGCGTCCGGGCCAGGCGCGCGGGCACTTCCGCCGCTACTGCCGCCAACTGTGCGAACTCAAGGGCGTGGGCTGGCGGAACCGGTTTGTGGAGGACCGGGATGCATTCACGCTGGAGGACGTCACCCTCCGCCACGGCGAAGATTGGGTGGAGGTGGAGGTTGCCGTCCCGGCCGACGTGGCACTGCAGTTTGGTCCGCCGGGGCGCACTATCTGAGGTTGGCGCGCAACACCCGCAGGACGTTTCCTCCCATCACGCGTGCCACCACGTCGTCCGGGTGGCCGCGCGCCCGCAGCGCGTGGGTGACTTCCACCCAGCCCGCGGCGTCAATGGGCGTGGTCACCGCGCCGTCAAAGTCGCTCCCCAGCCCCACGTGGTCCGGCCCCGCCACCCGCAGGGCGTGCTCCATGGCGGATACCGTCGCCGCCACGTCGGTACCGCATACGGCGCCTTCAAACAGCGCAATGCCCACCACGCCGCCGGTCCGCGCCACCGCGCGCAGCTGTTCGTCCGTCAGGTTGCGCGGGCCCGGGCAGGTGGCCTGCACGCCGGTGTGACTGACCACCACCGGGTGATGGGACAGCGCCAGCGCCTGGTCAAACGCCGCCGGCGACGCGTGGGCCAGGTCCAGCGTGAAGCCCATCTCGTCGGCGCGGGCCACCACCACGCGTCCCAGCTGGGTCAGACCGCCGCGGCTCCAGCCGTGCGCGCTCCCGGCCACCGCATTGTCCGTGAAATGTGAGATGCCCAGCAGGCGGAAGCCCTCCGCGTAGAGGGACAGCAGGTTCTCCACCTGGCCCTCCAGCGGGTAGGCGCCCTCCGTCCCCAGCAGCGCGCCCACCACGGGGCTTCCCGCGGCGCGCGCGGCCAGGACTTCTTCCAGTTCCGCGCGCGTCTTCACCACGCGCAACTCCGTGCCCTGGGTGGCGTCCACCAGCTGCCGCGCCTGCGCCAGCGCCCGCCCCAGCGGCGAAAACCACGTGGACGCGGGCCATCCGTGCGCAAACGCGAGCAAGGCCGCGGTGTCCAGCAGGTCCACGTTGGTGGTCATGGTCTGCGGGAACGGCGTGCTGGTCACCACCCCAAACACCTGCAGTGCCACGTTCCCCTGCACCAGGCGCGGCAGGTCCACCTGGCCGCGGTCCGCCCGCCACGCCAGCCCGCGGCTCCACAACAGCGTGTCCGCGTGCAGGTCCGCCACCACCAGCGAGTTGTGCAGACGCCGGGAAGACGGGTCCGCGGCCGGCGGTCCGGCGGCCACCACGCGGTTGAGCATCCGGTCCGCGTAGCGGTCCAGGCCGCTGCGCAACACCACGGCGAGCGTCAGTGGCGCCAGGAGCAGACCCAGGGCAAGGAGCCGGCGGCGCATGCGGACCCGTTACCCGCACGCACCCAGCTGCGTCACGGGAACTCCACGTGCAGCTGGTAGCCCATCACCACGGTGGCGTCCGCGTAGCCCCGCACCGCCACGTGGTAGCGGCCCGGCGCCAACGCGGTGAGCGCCGGGTCCTGCGGCGCCGCCCCGCTTCCGTCCAGCAGCGAGCAGGTGCCCCAGCCGTCGTCGTCGTCCGCGGCCAGCTGTGCGCCGGCCCCGTCCGGCCACACCTCAAGCATCGTGTCCGCGGGGCACCCCGTGCCGGGCAGGTCGGTCGTGTAGATCCGCGGAGAACCACCCGCCGGCAGGTCCAGCACGAACCAGTCGTAGTCACCCAGCGGTGCCACGTTGCCGGCCACGCGGCCCCCCGCCGGCAGCAACTGCCCCGCCCCCGGCAGCCGCGACTGTGCACTGTCCGCGCTCCCGTTGGGCTCCACCTCAAACGGCATTTCCGTCAGACACCCGGCGCACCCGTCACCGGCCGCTGTGTTCCCGTCGTCGCATTGCTCGCCGGTCTGGAGCACCAGGTCACCGCAGCCCGGCGGACGGACCTGCGCCCGCAGCACGTAGGTCACCGCCAGCCGCCCGCCAGATGGCGACGTGACTCTCAGGAAATAGCGCCCGGCCGCGAGACCCGCGGCCCCCGGCTGCACCCGCGGATCCAGCGCCAGGCACCCCACCCCATACTGCGCGCTGGCAAGCACCGTCCCCGCGCCGTCCAGCAGGTCCAGCCCCAGCGCAGCGTACTCCGGGCACCCTCCCAGGCCGTTGTCCAACTGAGCAGCGAGCGTGGAGGCGGAGTCATTCACGTCCAGCGCAAACCAGTCCTGGTCCGTGCTCACCGGGTCCAGCCGTCCCTTCAGCGCCACCGGCGCCGCCACCGCTTCTGCCAACGTGTTGTTGGGCTCCGTCTCGGAAACCAGCGGCTCGGCCAGCACGCACCCGGGCGCACAGCCGCTCACGGGCGCGTCGCATTCCTCGGGCGGCTGCAGGATCCCGTCGCCGCAGGCAGGTGCCGTCAGCCAAACCAGCAGCATCCAGGCGTACACGTCACCGTCCACGGAGGGCTGCACGTGGACCTGGTATTCCCCGGGCGGGAGCGCCCGCAGTTCAGGACGCGCCGCCGGCGTGAAGGTGTCGCACGTCCAGGAGGAGATGACCGGTGCGCCTGCACCGTGCAGCACCAGGTCGCCGTTGAACGGGCAGAGACCGCGGTCGTCCACCAGCGTCAGCGTCACATCCGAGGTGCTGCCCAGCGAGAAGCCCAGCCAGTCCCCGTCACTGGGCACCGACGAGCACAGGAACCCCGCCGTCCCGGCCACCAGCATCGTCGCCGTCGCCTGCGTGTCGTCCGGCTCCCGCTCCGGCGTCAGCAGCGCTTCCGTCCGGCACGCGGGGTCGCAGCCGTCGCCGGGCACGGTGTTGCCGTCGTCGCAGGTTTCGCCCGGGTCCACCAGCGTGTTGGGGCAGCCCGCCGGGATGACCTCCACGTCCAGCGCGTAGGCCGGCATGAGACGGTCTGCGCGAAATGGCTGGACCCGCAGCGTGTAGGTGCCCGCGGGCAGGCGGTGCAGTTTCCGCTGCACGCGCGGATCCAGCAGTGAGCACAGCGTGCCCGACCAGCCGTCGTCGTTCTCCGCCACCAGCGTGTCATCCGCCGCCCACAGCCCCAGCACCGGGTCAGCGCCCTGCGGGCAGCCGCCCGCCCCGTCCGTCACCGATGCACGCACCGACAGGAACGGTGCGGACAGCTCCAACGTGTAGACGTCCGTGTCCACGGTGGCGGGCGTCACGGGGTTCAGCCCCCCCAGCACCCGCAGCGCGGGCGCGGGGTCCAGCCGCTGCCCCGCGGCGGGGACGTCGTTCGGTTCCACCTCCGTCACCACCGGCCACGGAGGGGCGGATGACGATGATGATGATGGTGACGACGAAGTGGCTGACCACGACGAGGCCGTCGGTGACGACGAAGCGGTGCCCTGGCTGGTTGAAGACGAGGCCGCGAAGGACCCCGCGGACGACCCACCCGCGAACGACGACGCCACCCCGGAGCTGGCCGCCCCCGTGGACGTGGTCACCGCGGAGGTGGCGGCGGTGGATGACGGCGGGAGGCTGGTGGTGGAGGCACTCTGGGATGTGGACGACGCGGGCGTCCCGGAGGACGACGGGCCGCCCACCGATCCGGACGACGCGGGCGCGCTGGTGGCGCCTGACGACGCCACCCCGGAGGACCCGCCACCCGGCCCCGCCGTCACGCACACGCCGTCCCGGCAGGCCTCCACCTGCGCGCAGTCCCGCGCTGAGTTGCACTGCCGCATGCACGCACCGTCCCGGGACACGGTGTCATCCGGGCAGGGCGAGCACGCCCACGCCCAGACCGCCACGCCCGATATGACCAGGACCCGCTGCGCGGAGTGCATCGCCCGCAAGGATAGACAACCCGCGCCCGCGGCGCACCTTCACCCCTCTTCGGGCGCCACGGCGGCCACCAGCGCCAGGTCCTGCGCCCGCACCTTGGCGGGGTCAAACTTGCGCAGTGCCGCGTCCATCTTTGTCAGCGCCACCGCCATGGTCATGGGCGGGGCCGCGTCCTTCTTCCGCGTGGGCGCAAACTCGCGCACCGGGTTGCACCGCGCCACCACCAGCGTCTTGAGGTACGGGCTCTTGAGCCCGCGCGCCTGCAGCGCAGCCACGTGGCCGTTCACCATGGTGTCCAGTTGCATGAGGCGCTGCGCGTACTGCTCGCGCTGCCGCAGCGCCGCCGGCAGCGTGCCCGGCAGCCAGCGGTCCACACGCCGCAGCATGGGTTGCCACGCGCTCCCCGCAAACCGGCCCGCCGTCTCATAGGCCTGGCCCAGCGTCACCAGCAACGGCGCTTCAAAGATGGCCTCATGCTCCGCTTCCGACGAGCGCGGCGCTTCCAGTGCCAGCGCGCGCGCCATCCGCACCACCTCCAGCGACCGGTCCCGGAGGTTGTGCGCCTTCTCCGTGTTCAGCGCGAGAATGCGGAACGCCATGGCGCGATCCGGCACCAGCAGCACGGTGATGGCGCGCATGCCCAGCTGCCGCGCCGCCGCCAGGCGGTGCCGCCCGTTGGGGGACAGAAACCCGTCCGGTCCCTCCACGGCAATGACCGGGTCCAGGAACGCGCCGGCCACGCGGATGGCGGCCACCAACCGGTCCGCGTGCGTCCGGGACAGGTCGCGCTGGAACGGCGTCTCGGCAACGGACTTCACCGGCACGCTCGCCAGCACCAGCGGACTGCCGGCAAACGGATCCCGGTACACCGCCAGCGCCCGCCCGCCCCGCGCCTCTACCGACGTCACAAGCGCCTGCACCTCCGGCGCGTCCGGCGCCAGCGCGGCCTCGGCGGGCGCGGGCCCCCGTGCCTCGTCCGGCTTGCGTGACTTCCCCCGCGGCTTGCCCGCGGCCTTCTTCTTCGTCGCCATCCGTCTCAACCTCCCCGTGGTCCGTCCCCGCGTGACCCGAGCATGGCCTCACACGGCGCGGCAAGGGGGTGGCACGGGTTGTGATGGCCGGTGCAAACGTGGTTTCTATCCGGCGCATGTCAGGAGGTGGCAGCATGGTGGCGCCAGCGCCCACCGCGCGGGTTCTGGTGGTGGATGACGAGGCCGGCCATGCCGAGAGCCTTGTCAAGATCCTCCAGAAGGAAGGCTACGAAGTGCAGAGCGCGGCGGACGGTGTGGCCGCGCTGGAGAAGGCGCGCCAATTCCTGCCGCAGGTCATCCTCACGGATCTGGTCATGCCCCGGATGGGCGGCACCGAGCTGCTCAAGGGCGTCCGCACGGTGGTCCCTGAGTGCGAGGTGATCCTGATGACGGCCTACGGCACCGTGGAGAACGCCGTGGAGGCCATGCGCGAAGGCGCGTACGACTTCCTGTCCAAACCGGTGAAGCGCGGGCACGTCGTGGCCACGGTGCGGCGCGCGCTGGAGAAGCAGGCGCTGCTGACGGAGAACCGGCAGCTGCGGGCGGAGTTGGAGAACGCCAAGGGGGCCGCGGGACCAGACCTGGTGGGCGCCGCGCCGCCCATGCAGAAGCTGCGTGAGCTTGTTGCGCAGGTGGCGCCGTCGTCGGCCACGGTGCTGCTGCTGGGGGAGAGCGGCACGGGCAAGGAGCGCGTGGCCCGCGAGATCCACCGCCTGAGCAACCGCAGCTCGCGCGCGTTTGTTGCCGTCAACTGCGCGGCGCTGCCGGAGAGCATCCTGGAGAGCGAGTTGTTTGGCAGCGAGCGCGGCGCGTTCACCGGTGCCGTCTCCCGCGAGGGACGGTTTGAGCGCGCGCATGGCGGCACCATGCTGCTGGACGAGATTGGCGACCTGCCAGCGCAGGCGCAGGTGAAGCTGCTGCGCGTGCTGCAGGAGGGCGAGGTGGAGCGGCTGGGCGGAGGCGCCCCCCGCAAGGTGGACGTGCGCATCGTGGCGGCCACGCACCGGGACCTCAAGCAATACGTTGCCGAAGGACGCTTCCGCGAGGACCTGTTCTACCGGCTGGCCGTGATCACGCTGGCCATCCCGCCCCTACGCGAGCGCCTGTCCGACCTGCCGCTGCTGGTGAGCCACTTCCTCGCGCGCCACGGGCAGAAGCACGGCAAGCCGGTGCGGGGCATGAGCCAGGACGCCATGGCCGCGCTGCATGCGCACGGCTGGAAGGGCAACGTGCGTGAGCTGGAGAACGCGCTGGAGCGTGCCGTGGTCTTGTGCCGTGGCGACGTCATCCAGCGCGCGGACCTGCCCGAGGACATTGCGGGCGGCACCGGCGCCCCGCCCGCGCAGGACCAGCTCAGCATCCGCGTGGGCACGCCCATGGCGGACGTGGAGCGCCAGGTCATCCGCGCCACGTTGGCCCGCTGCAATGACGACAAGGCGCTGGCCGCGCGGCTGCTGGGCATCAGCGTCCGCACCATCTACCGGCGCCTGGGCGAGATGGAGCGCACCCAAAGCGCGGTTGATGAAGAAACGGACCCCTCAGAGGAAGGAACGCCGTGAGCATCATGCGTGCCCGCCGCAAGGGCACGTCCGCCGGCCCGCTCCACCGCGCGCTGCAACGCGGTGACCGCCGCGCCGTGAAAGCGGAGCTGGACGCGGGCGCGGACGTTCACGCCCCCGGTGCGGACGGGATCACGCCGCTGATGACGGCCGTGCGCACCTGCCCGCTGGACGTGGTGGAGCTGTTGCTGCGCCACGGCGCGCGCGTGACGGAGGTGGACCGCGACGGGCGGACGCCGCTGGTGCACGCGTTCCAGGAGGACCCGGTCCGCCCGCGCGTGGTGCAGACCCTGCTCGCCGCGGGGGCCCCGCCCAACGCCGGCGCTCCGCTGCCGCTGCTGCTGGCCGTCCGCCGCGGCAGCGTGGAGCTGGCCCAGGCGCTGCTCACCGCGGGTGCCCGCGTCAGCGACCCGGCAATCATGCGCTACGCGTTTGTGAAGACCACCAGCGTGGAGCTGATGCTCGCGCTGCGCAGCGCCGGTGGCGACGTCAACACGCGGGACGATTCCGGCGCCACGTTGTTGCTCCACGCAGTGCGCATGAAGGTGGTCACCGCGCGGCTGGACCTGCTGCTGGCCTGCGGGGCTGACGTGGACGCGCAGGACCATGACGGGATGAGCGCGTTGATGATCGCCGCCGCCGGCGGCCAGGTCGCCCTGGTGCGGCGCCTGCTGGAGGGACGCGCGTCGTTGGACCTGCGCGACAAGGCGGGCCGCACTGCGTACGCGCACGCGCTGGCGGCGGGGCAACGCGGCGCGGTCACGCTGCTGGAACAGGCGGGCGCAGGCCCGTGACGGGGACGGTGCGCATGGCTTCTCGCCGGAACGTCGTCATCTCGCTGCTGGGGCCCACGCTGGACGCCGGGCAGGGACCGGCCCGCTGGAAGCGCTGGCGGCCCAACGTGGCGCTGGCCGGACAGGCGGACCTCCCCGTGACGCGCGTGGAGCTGCTGTACCAGGACCGCTTCCGCAACCTCGCCACGCTGGTTGAAGACGACATCCGCCACGTGAGCCCGGACACGGAAGTGCGCTTGCATGAACTGCCCGTGACCGACCCGTGGAACCTGGAGCAGGTGTACGGCGCGCTGCATGACTTTGCGCGCGCGTACGCGTTCAACACCGACCGCGAGGACTACCTCATCCACATCACCACCGGGACGCACATTGCCCAGATCTGCATGTTCCTGTTGACGGAGTCCCGCTACTTCCCCGCGCGGTTGCTGCAGACGTCCCCGCCGCCGCGCGGGCAACGCCCCGCCGGCCCGGGTACCCACGCCATCATTGACCTGGACCTGTCCCGCTATGACCGCCTGGCCAGCCGGTTCCGCCAGGAACTCACGGAGGACCTGAGCTTTCTCAAGGGCGGGATCGACACGCGCAACGCGCCGTTCAACCGTCTCATCGAACAGATCGAACGTGTCGCCGTCGCGTCACGCGCGCCCATGCTGCTGATGGGGCCCACCGGGGCGGGCAAGAGCCAGCTCGCGCGGCGCATCCACGAGCTCAAGAAGCAGCGGCGCCAGTTGAGCGGTGAGTTTGTGGAGGTCAATTGCGCCACGCTCCGCGGTGACGGGGCCATGAGCGCGCTGTTTGGTCACGTGCGCGGCGCGTTCACCGGCGCCACGGGGGACCGGCCCGGCCTGCTGCGCAAGGCGCACGGCGGCATGCTTTTTCTTGACGAGATCGGCGAGCTGGGAGCGGACGAACAGGCCATGCTGCTGCGCGCGGTGGAGGAGAAGACGTTCCTGCCCATGGGCAGTGACCGCGAGGTGCACAGCGAGTTCCAGCTCATCGCCGGCACCAACCGGGACCTGCACGCGCGCGTGGTGGACGGTGGTTTCCGCGAAGACCTGCTGTCGCGCATCAACCTGTGGACCTTCCGCCTCCCCGGTCTCAAGGAGCGCCCGGAGGACGTGGAGCCCAACCTGGAGTTTGAACTGCGCGAGGCCGCGCGCCTGCTCGGCGTGCACGTGACCTTCAGCCGCGAGGCGCGCCAGCGCTTCCTGGACTTCGCCACGTCGGGCGAGGCGACCTGGGCGGGCAACTTCCGCGACTTCAACGCCAGCGTGACGCGCATGGCCACGCTGGCGGACGGCGGCCGCATCTCCACCGGCGTTGTGGACAGCGAGCTTGCCCGCCTGCGTGCGCAATGGTCCCGTCCCGGCACCCCGGGCGACACCGACGCGCTGGCGGGCGTGCTGCCCCGCCCGGCGGACGTGGACCTGTTCGACCGCGCGCAGCTCGTCGAGGTCATCCGTACGTGTCGCGGCTCCAAGAGCCTGTCGGAGGCCGGGCGCCGCCTGTTCGCGGCCTCACGCGCACGCCGCCGCAGCGTGAATGATGCGGACCGGCTGCGGAAGTACCTCGCGCGCTTTGGGCTGACGTGGGCGGACGTGCACGCGGGTGAGTGACGTCGTTCAGCGCTTCTTGCGGACGGGCTTCTTCTTCTTGGGCGCGGGCTTGCGGCGCGGCAGCACCGGCGGAATGGCCAGGTCCGGCGCGTAGGAATTGAAATCCACAAATCCCGCGGCCCGGATGTGCGCCTGGAACGCCTGCACCAGCGCGCCTTCCCAGCGCGGCGTGTACGGGTAGAGGTCCCACGCCACAATGCCGCGCTCCTTGTCGTAGGACAGGGCCAGGTGACCGCCGTTGGCCAGCGCGCGGTACTCGTGCGCGTAGCGGTCCGTCTCATAGCTGTGCCGGCTGGCGAACTCCTCCGCACCCATGCTGCGCTCAAAGTCCGCCACCGCCAGCACCACGTCCTCGACGGACGGCTTGTGGAACGGGCTGGCTTTCACATCCGCAAAGCTGTGCAGCCGGTCATGCAGCTGCCCCTCAATGATGTCACCCAGCGGGATGGTGTCGCCCGGCGGATAGGGGTCGGGCCCGGCGGTGCGGCGCAACAGGTACAAATCCGAGCGGTACCAGTTCTCCACAAAGCCCTGGTAATAATACACGCTCAGCTCGTACATCACGTCTTCCACGTCGACGGGGAGCTGCCGCGCCACGCGTTCAAACACACGCCGCGCCAACGGGTGTACGCAGGTGAACACCGCGCCGCCGGGCCGCAGCGCGCTGGTCGCGCGTGACAGGAACGCCACCAGGCAGCGCTCGTAGCTCATGGGGTCGGTCAGCACGACGTCAAACGCGCCCACCATGGACGGGGGCAGCGGCGCCAGCACGTCCAGCACGCGCGCGTCCAGCTTGATGCGCTCCTCGCGCGCGCACCGCGCAATGAAGTCCACCAGGACCTCGTCGATATCGATCACCGTGACGGCATGACCCATCTTGGCCAGCACGGGCGCCAGCAGGTCGTCGTCACCAATGATCAGCACCTTCTTGCGCGTCCCGATCCGGCGCGTGAGTTCCCAGCAGCGCGCCACGCCGCACTCCGGGAGCACCGCCGTCTGCCCGTACTCAAACAGGCTCATCTTCCGCCGCGCGTGCATCCGGCGGTTGAGCGCGGACAGCGCCTCGCGGTCCGGACAGTCCCACGCGTGCCACGCGTAGCCCGCCCCCAGCGTGCGCAGCCGGTCCTCAATCGCCGGGTCATCCCAGCCCAGCCCGTCGTCAGCCAGGCCCGCCTGCCGCAGCCGCGCAAACGCGGGCCCGGACGGCGTGTCGTCGTCCTCGCCGTGCGCCAGCCGGCGCAGTTCCTCCGCGTGCTCCCCCTCCAGGAGCACCACGCGCGGCGTGGAGATGGACGCCACCGTGCTCATCCGCGGCGCCTGCGCCACCACGGCGAACGCCCCGTTCACCAGCCTGCGCATGCCGCCTCCGCCGCCGTCACCAGGGATACGAAAGTCGCTCGCCCAGCCGCCACGGCGCGCCCTCGCCGGTGGAGCGGATGGCGCCGTGGTCCACCAGCAAAGCCAGTTCCTTCTGCAACTCCGCCGGGTCCGGCACCGGGTAGCCCCACTGCGTGAGGTGGCGTTTCACGGCGTCGGCCACCTTCTCGCGCGCCACCTCGCGGTTGGCCTCCACCGCGTGCAGCGCCATCAGCACCGCCACGGTGCGCTCCGTCAGCGGCTCCTTGCGGCTGCGGCACACCGACGTCAGCGACGTCAACAACAGCGTCACGCAGCGCACCCGGTCCGCGTTGTCCAGGCGGTTCTTGCCGCCCACGCCCAGCATCCGCGCCACGCTGATGATGCGGAACGGGTCAATGTGCAGGTCGCCCACCTCTTCGGGGTCCTTCTCCAGCAGGTCCGGGCGCACCTCCAGCCCCTTGGGACCCAACCGGTACAGCTCACCGTCAATGAACCATTTGCCCCACTGCGCATACAGCCGGCGCCGCAGACGCGTGGCGGAGCGGCTCATGTCAACCCGCACGGCCGTGCGTGACAGGTCCTCCGCCACCCCCTCCGGCTTGATGTCCGGCAGCCGCTTGGCAAGGAACGGCTTGAGATCCTTGGTCAGGACCGCCTGGCAGTCTTCCAGCTTCTTGGACCAGAGCATCGGCGCGTGGTCTCCTGGCCCCCGCTCAACCCGGGCGCTCCCGTATCGCACAGACGGTCGCCCCATCGCCACAAGCGCCTGCCAGAGCTGCAAACCGGAAAACTTTGCCGGAAACCGCTGAGACCGCCCTCCAAACGGAAGATCTGTTGCGCCGTATCAGTCAAAAGGAGGACGCTTTCCACGCTACACGGCGCGGGCCGCGACCGAAAAGGTTAGTGTCCTCTAGATAGGGAACGGCGCCCTGGGCGCCCTCGCAAGGAGAAGCATATGACCCTCGCACTCACTGGCAACTCGTTGGGCATGCAGAGCGCCCAGATGCTCGAACGGTTGGGCTTCAGCGGCATCGGTGCGTCGGCCATTGGTGCCGAGCTCGATGCTTCCGTCGGGGACATCCCCGGCGTGATGCGCAACCTGACGGACATGTACAGCAAGGGCCTCACGGGCGGGATGGATCGCCTGTTCGGCGCAGGGCTGCCCCCCTTCTCGTTTGTTCCCCGCCCCGGCGAAATGCTGGCCCGGAACCTGGACCGCGCGGGCGTGGGCTTCAACCCGTTTGGCGGCACGTCCCGCGAGATGCCCTTTGGCCGTGGCCCCATGGCCCGCGCCATGGAGCGCGCCATCAAGCACAACCCGCTGTTCAAGGCCCAGATGGAGCGCGCCCTTGGAGGCGTGATCATCCCGGACGGCCGGAATGACGGGAAGCTCAGCGTGTTCCGCCCGCCCTTCAACACCGTGGGTGGGATCATGCAGCAGGCCGCGGCGGCCGGCGCCATGAAGGGTATGGCTGCGGCGCTGGCGTCCTTGCCGCTGCCCCTGGGCGCGGGTCCCCTGGCCAGCGCGCTGGGCCGTCTGGCGGGCAACATGGCCAACTTTGCGGCGGGTGGCGCGCAGGGCGCGGGTGGCATCCAGGCGCAGACCGCGGGTGGTGCGGGTGCGGCGGGTGGCGCCGGTGGCGTGCAGCAGGGCAGCTGGGCCTCCACGCTGTCCCCGGAAGACAAGACGTTTGCTGAGGGCATGGGTGTGAGCCTGGGCAACGCCTCCTTTGAGGATGTCCTCTTCATTCTTCTCATGAAGTACGCGAAGAAGAAGGAAGACGACATCATGAAGAAGGTGAAGGAGCTCGACCAGTCCATGCAGAAGGGCGGCGAGGAAGGCGGCGGCAAGGGCGGCAAGGGTGGCAAGGGCGGCAAGGGCGGCCTGCTGGGCGGCATCGGCAAGATCGCGGGCGGCGCCATCGGCGGCCCCATTGGCGGCATGGTCGGCGGCATGGTTGGCAACGCGGTCGGCGGTGCACTTGGCGGCGGTGGCGCACAGGGCGCCGGCGGCGGCGGTGGTGGCGGCGGTGGCGGCGGCGGACTGGAAGGCGCGGATCTGGGTCAGAAGATGGATCCGTCCAAGATGTCCGACACCATGAAGCAGCAGATGCTGCAGAAGCTCATGGGCGACCTGCAGAAGCTGTACGAGATGCTGTCAAACATGATCAAGACGATGCACGACATGCAGATGACGCCGGTGCGCAACCTGCGCGGCTGATTCGGTCGGCAACGTTGTGGGATCCTCGGGAGAGCCGGCCAGCGCGCCGGCTCTTCCTTTTTCCCCGCTTCAGGCCGGCGTGACCTGTGTGCCGCGCGCCTGCTCCTTCACCGCGTGGCGGCCGGGCTTCATGGCGCGGAGAATGGGCTCCACGCCGTGGCGGGGCAGCGCGTTGCCACAGGTGAAGATGTCCACCGCGGCGTAGCCCACCTCCGGCCACGTGTGGATGGACAGATGGCTCTCGGCAACGAGCACGACGACGGACGCGCCCTGCGGTTCGAATTTGTGGTCCACGGTCCCGAGGATGGTGCAGCGCGCCGCCGCCGCCGCCTCATGCAGGACACCGCGCAGGAAGTCCACGTCGTCCAGGAGGCGGGGTTCCACCTCATACAGCTCAATGAAGAGGTGCGTGGCAAGTGCGGCTTGGGTCATCAAACGCGATGAAACGCGACGCCCACGTGACTGTCAACGACGGCGGGCTTTGGGCGGCGCCACGGCACCCGCCTGCCACAGGATGTAGGCACCGCGCCGCGCCAGCACCGTGCCGCCTGCCGGCGCGTCACGCGCAGCCTTGTCGCGCAGCAACCACAGGACGCGGCCACCCGGTGCGAGCCACCCGCGTGACGCGGCCAGCCGCGCCGCAGCCTCGTCGCGGGGTTCCTGCGGGTGCACTTCGCCCACCACCAGCTGCGGGGCGGGCCCCTCTGCCAGCGCGTCTTCCGGGTGCAGCGTGTCGCGCACGGCCAGGTCCACGCCGTGGGCCCCCGCGTTGCGCCGCGAGTACGTCGTGGCCATCATGTCCCGGTCCATGACGGTGACACGGAAGCCGCGCTGCGCCAGCACAATGGCCGCTGCGCCGTAGCCCGCGCGCACGCACCACGCCGCACCGGCACCCGTGCGCGGGAGACACTCCAGCAGCAGCGGCACCGCGTCGCGCAGGTGTGCCGGGTCCTCGTTGAAGTCATGCGGGCGGTCCAGCGCCAATGGCGTGCCGCCCGCGTCCACCCGCACGGCGTCCAGCCGGTAGAGCGTCTCGTGGTCCGGCCAGTCACCGGGCGTGGGGTCCAGCGCGAACACCACGTGGCGCGGCCCGTCCACCACCCGCCGCAGCGCCCAGCCGCGCGCCCTCCCCTGCGCCTCCACCACGGCGGCCAGGTCCGTGATGACGACGACACGCAGCTGGCCACCGGGCGCCAGGCGCGCGGCACCGGCCCCCAGCAGGTAGCCGATGGCCTCCGCGCCGATGCGCGCGGGCACGTTGCAGAGGATCCAGTCCCAGTGTCCCGGCGCCACGTCGCGGTAGCCCAGGCTCCCCGCGCAGGTCACACCCGTGCAGGCGTTGGCGCGCGCGTTGAGGGCCGCCCAATCCACGGCGAGCAGGTCACGGTCCACCAGGTGGACGCGCGCCGCGGGGTGCGCCCGCGCAACCGGAATGCCCAGCGCGCCCCAGCCGCACCCCACGTCCAGCACGGACGTGGGACGGCCTGCCGGCAGGTGGTCCAGCAACAGCAGCGTCCCGTCATCCACGCGGTCATGCGAGAACAGGCCGCGGTCGGTCCGGAAGGCGAGCTCGTGTCCCAGGAGCGTGGCGCGCAGCGTGGTCACGGGCGCGGCGTTGAGCACCGGCGTGCGTGCCGCGTCAACCGCCGCTGAGCGCGGCGCCCCCGGCCAGCAACCGGTCAATGTGCGCCACCAGGCGGACCACGTCTTCCGCGGTCATCCACGGGTTGGACAGGTGACGCTGCACCATCACGGGGGTCATTCCCAGCCGGCGCCCCTCCTCCACCGCCACCGCGTAGCCCTCAATCTCCGTCGGGCGGTCCACGTAGGCAAAGCGCTCATCCCACAGGTCCGCGCCCTCGGACAGCTGGCGCAGGTGGGTCAGCTCGTGCAGGAGATCCAGGTAGAGGTCCAGGCCGGAACCGCCGCGGTAGTACCACTCCGACAGCACGATGCACGGCACGTTGACGTCCACGTACGCGTAGCCGCGGCCCGCCTGCACGGCGACGCGCGCGCCGGCCACCAGCGTGCGCGCGGCCTCGGCTGACGGCGTGATCCGGCGCAACGCAGGGCTCTGCAGCACGTGCGGCAGCAGGGCGGCGTAGGGGTGGAGGCCCTCCGGGAGCGACCGGTCCACCACGGCAAAGTCTGGCAGGGTCCGCATCCGCCTGGACGTAGGGACAGGGCGGCGCGCCTGCAACCGCGCAGAAACAAAGAGGCCGCCCGTGGGCGGCCTCCGGTCAACCTGGGGCGCGAGAGTGGGTCACTCCTCCTCGGGGCCCGCTTCCTCGGCCTCCGCGGGCTCGTCGTCCGCCTCGGCCTCCTCGTCGTTGACCAGCTCGTCCATGTCGGCCTCGTAGTTGCCTTCCTCGTCAAACTCCTCGGCCTCAGCACCGTCACGGGAGCCCTTCTTCTGGCCCTTCTCCACGGCCTTGAGCGCCGGGTCATCCTTGGGGTCAGACCCGCACTTGGGGCACCGGGGATCCGGCTTCTTCATGTCGTAGAACTTCGTGGCGCAGCTGAAGCAGGTGTACTTGGTGCCGAACTTGGGATGATTCATGGGGTTGGGTCCTCGTCGCGTCGCCACAGCTCGTGCGCCGCGGGCGCGGGCGGATTGGCACAGCACCCAAAGACGTGTCAACAACCGTCCGCAGCGCGCCGCGTCCCGTCGGCGCCGCCCCGGAGGAACGCATGGCCCGCCAGGACGACCCGCGCACCACGGACTTCCTCGTGCTCGGCAGCGGCATTGCCGGGCTGGCGTTTGCGCTGGAGGCCGCGCGGCACGGCCGCGTGCTCATTGTCACCAAGCGGGCGCCTGAGGACGGCTCCACCGCGTGGGCGCAGGGCGGCATTGCGGCGGTGGTGGGCCCGGATGACAGCTTTGAGGAGCACGTCAAGGACACGCTGGAGGCCGGTGCGGGGCTGTGCAACCCGGATACCGTGCGCTTTGTCGTCGAGCGCGGGCCGGCGGCCATTGAGTTCCTGGTGCGGTCCGGTGCGGAGTTTGCGCACCTGCAGGGGAAGGCGGCCGGGTATGACCTTGGGCGCGAAGGCGGACACCACCGCCGCCGCGTGCTGCACGCGGGGGACATCACCGGGGCGGAGATCAGCCGCGCGCTCATTGCCCGGGCGCGCGCCACGCGGAACATCACCTTCCTGGCGGACCACCACGCCGTGGACCTCATCACCGCGCGCCGGCTGGGCCACGCGCAGGACGCCTGCCTGGGCGCGTACATACTGCAAACGGCGACGGGCACCGTGCTCACCGTGCTGGCGCGCCGCGCGGTGGTGCTGGCAACGGGAGGCGCGGGCAAGACGTACCTGTACACCACCAACCCGGACACCAATTCCGGTGACGGCATGGCCATGGCGTACCGCGCCGGCGCGCCGGTGGCGGACATGGAGTTCATGCAGTTCCACCCCACCTGCCTGTACCACCCGGAGGCCAAGAGCTTCCTCATCAGCGAGGCCCTGCGCGGTGAAGGCGGGACGCTGCGGCGGCGCGACGGCACGGCGTTCATGGAGGGGCAGCACCCGCTGGCCAGCCTGGCGCCGCGCGACATTGTGGCGCGCGCCATTGACGCGGAACTCAAGCGTACGGGTGATGACTTTGTGACGCTGGACATGACGCACAAGTCCCGCGCGTTCCTGCGCAAGCGCTTTCCCAACATCTTTGACCGGTGCCTGCAGTACGGGATTGACATGGCGCGCACGCCCATCCCGGTGGTGCCCGCGGCGCACTACACCTGCGGTGGCGTGGTGACGGACCGCTCCGGGCGCACGTCCATCCCGCGCCTGTACGCCGTGGGCGAAGTGGCCTGCACCGGCCTGCACGGCGCCAACCGGCTGGCGTCCAACAGCCTGCTGGAGGGCGTGGTGTTTGGGCGCGCGGCCGCGGCGGATGCGGGCGCGCTGGCCCCGCGCGAGGTGCCGGGCGTGCCGCCGTGGAACCCGGGCGCCGCGGTGCCGCAGGACGAGGGCGTGGTGGTCACGCAGAACTGGGACGAGATCCGCCGCCTGATGTGGAACTTCGTGGGCATTGTGCGCTCGGACAAGCGCCTCACGCGCGCGCTGCGGCGGCTCATGCTGCTGCAGCAGGAGATCCAGGAGTACTACTGGGCCTTCCACGTCACGCGGGATCTCGTGGAGCTGCGCAACCTCGTCGTGGTGGCGGACCTCATTGTCCGCTCTGCCGCCACCCGGCGTGAGAGCCGCGGGCTGCACTTCAACCTGGACGTGCCTGACCGCGACGAGACCGGCTGGGGCAAGCGCGACACCGTGCTGCTGCGCGGCCGCGAGGGCCCGCTCACGCGGGTGCGCTGCGGTGAAGCACTGCCCGAGCGGCTCGGATGATTTCCGTAGCGACAATGTAGGACCGGTGGCCGCGCGCGCTTGCGGCCGCGGCTGCGATGTTCAGGCGCGCGTGCGTTTCTCGTCGGAAAGCGACCAAGGTGCGACACGCACCCATCGGTCCACTGGACGGTGGGAGCGGCTCGCATCGTCCGCTCGTCGAGGACCGGACAACTGGCGGACAGGCGGAGCCGACAATGGGTGCTTCCATGGGCCGCACGGAGGTGCTGCACATGGCACGCACGGTTTCGCTCGCTTCGGTCCTCGGTCTGCTCGTCGGTTGCGCGGTGGAGATGGAACAGGGCCCCGGCGCCACGCCCGGACTCGGCGCGGGCACGGGCAAGGTTGCGCCGGTCATCGTCGGGCAGGTGAATTGGGTGGAGGCCGGCACGCTCCCCGCGGATGACGCGCGCCGCGTGGCAGGGCGCCCGGTGGCGCTGCTGTGGCTGCCCGCGGCCGGGTCACGCTGCACGGGCTTCCTGGTGGGCATGGACGTGCTGATGACCAACCACCACTGCGTCAGCTCCGCGGCCGAGGCGGAAGGCGCGTACGCGGTGTTTGACGCGGAGGCCGGCGTGCCGGACAGCATGCGCGCCACGTATGACTGCAGCACGTTCCTTGGCGCGGATGCTGACCTGGACTTTGGCCTGCTGCGTTGCCAGGGCCAGCCCGGCGCGCAGCACGGTGTGGCCACGCTCAGCGACGGCGCGGTCTCCAACAACGCGGACGTGTTCGTGGTGCACCAGAACTGCGACTACTACAGCGACCCTTCCTGCCAGCCCGACAAGAAGGTCTCCCCCGGCCGCGTGACGTCCGTGGGCAGCAGCGAGTTGTCCCACAGCGCGGACACGCTGGGCGGCAGCAGCGGCAGCGCGCTGTTTGACGCCCTGGGCCGGATCATCGGCCTGCACCACGTGGGCATTGGCGGGGACAGCAACGGCCGCGGCAGCGCGAACAAGGCGGTGCGCATGGACCGCATCCTCCCGGTGCTGCGCCGGGACTTTGCGTCCATCTTTGATGCCGCGCCGCCTTCCCCGCCCCCCGCCGATCCCGTCACGCCGCCGGCCGACCCCACGCGCGACGCACTGGAGCCCAACAACGACACTGGCAGCGCCACGACCATCGCGCGGCCCTTCCGGGGCGACGGCATGTTCATCGCCGGCAATGACCGCGATGTGTTCCGCGTGACGCTGTCACGTGCGACCACGCTGGAAGTGTCCATGCAGTTCAGCCACGCGGCGGGCGACCTGGACCTGTACGTGTTCCGCGCCGGACAGACCGGTGCGGTGGCACAGAGCGCCGGCGTCAGCGACGAGGAGACCATCTCCATCGGGCTGTCTGCGGGCACGTATTTCGTCATGGCCATTGGCTACAACGGCGCCACCGGCGCGTACGCGCTGTCCGTCCGCTGACCTTCAGCGTGCACCCGCCTGCTTGCCCAGCCGGACCAGGCCCACCGCGTTCACCACCGCGTGCGCGGCCACCGCGCCCAGGATGTTGCCCGACCACAGGGTCAGTGCGGCCAGTCCCGCACCGGCCACCAACGCGGTCAGGCTCCAGGGCCACAGGTCACGCCGCGGCGGCAGGTGCGCAAGGCCAAACAGCACGGTGGCCGCTACCGGGCCCAGCAGCGGTTGCAGCGCGCCGCGGAACAGGACCTCCTCACACAGACCGCTGAACGCGGCCATGATGAGCGCTTCCTGCACATCCACCGGGCCTATGAGCGCCGCCAGGGCCTCATCCACCGCGCGCAGGGCAGGGACCCACCGCGAGGCCAGCGCAGACAGCACCGCGAACGCGAGCCCGCCCGCCACCCCCAGCGCGACGTGGACCGCGGCGTCAGCGGGGGCCAGCGGGCCGGTGGTGAACGCGTTGAACCCGCCCAGCGCAGCCAGCCCGAGCCCCACGGCAAACATGGCGGCATAGAACCAGGCCATGCGGTGGAGGCCCCACTCGTTGAGCATGGCCCCTTCTACCGAGAACCCGCGTTGACTCACAGTGTCCGTGGGTTGACCCACACGCCGCGTATCCCGGCGATTTATCGTCGACGGGAGGCTGGCACGGGTCATGTACGTTGGGATCCGCGCGGCGACCCCGCCAGGGTGGATGCCCGGTCCGGTTACCTTCAACCCACGCCCAAAAAGATACCGGTCCTGGCATCCACTCGGGCGGGGCGCCGCGCTAGCCGCCCACCTCCAGGCTCCACCAGGCGCGCGCTTCGCCGCCGCGCCCGCACAGCATGAGCTCCTCCACGACGACACGCACCGCGTGCCGGTGTTGAAAGCGCCAGGTCCATTCGCGCGGTTGGCCGGGCGCAAGCCGCGTGTCTTCCGCCAGCGCCGCCGCCTCCCACGGTGCCGCACACGCCGCGCCATCCGCGGCCCGGTAGCTCCGCGCGAGCAGGACACCGGCCACGCCACCGTCGACGGTGGGCCCCTCCCGCAGCGGCGCGGTGGTGATCACCCGGATGCGCCACGCCTCAAACGGCGCGGTCCCGGGCAGCGCATGGGATGCACCCGTGTTCTCCGCGCGCACCACCAACCGGTCACCGTCCCAACGCGCGTCCACCCGCACCGCGCGCCGGCGCACGTCGTCACGCGGTTCCTCCCACGCATGCAGACGCGCGGGACGGTCCGGGCGGTCCACGCCCCACAGCTGGTGCGCCACGCCGTCAACCAGCGCCGGCGAGTTGCCTGAGGGCATGTGGCACCCGGTGCAGCCGGTCTCCGCGCGCGCCGGATCCGCGGCGCACCACGCCTGGTGCTCCTCCGACGTGGGATCCACCACCACCGCACCCATGCGCTGCGCATGGCACGCGGCGCACAGCGCACTGCTGGCCAGCGCGGGATGCTGCACCACCGCCATCGCCGGCGAATCCCCGTCGGGGCGCACCCCGGTGGCCAGCGGCCGGGGATCCCCCTCCAGGCCGAACACGCGCACGCGACCCGCCAGGCCTTCGCCGGCGCGCAGTGATTCCACGTCAACGCGGTGGCACGCGCCGCACGAGAACCCGCCCGCGCGCCCGAACAGCGCGTCCGGCGCATGACACGCCGCACAGGCCCGCGCGCGCGCGGGGGCCAGCGCCGAGGACGCTGAGAGAAACGCAGGCGTGGGCGCGGCACCGTGGAGGCGCCCGTGCTGCGCGGCGGCCTCGCCGTGGCACTGCGTGCACGTCGGCGCCGGCCCATCAAACAGGTAATACCGCCCGTCAGAGAACGCGCCCGTGCCGCGCAGCGGCGCCAGTTGTTCGGGTGGGGCCGGCGGCGGAAACGCGGCGGACGGTGGGGGGTCCACCGGCGTGGCGCCGTCAGGCGTGACGCCCCGGGGCAGTTGCAGCGAGAGCGACAGGGTGCCGGCCGTCACCCCGGCGCGCAGCTGGAGACAACCCGGCGCAGCGGCCACCACGTCGCCGGTGAAGTCAGGCGGCAGCGGCCAGGGGAAGTGCAGGTCCACGCTGCCGGAGCGGCCGGTGATGGCCTCGTCCGCGCGTTTCCCCACGATGGCAGGCGTGGCGGTGAGCGCACGGCGCAGCGTGAGGTGGGCCCCGGCGGCGGCGCGGTCCCCACACTCCACGCGGACGGCAATCACCGGGCGGTCATCCGCCGCTACACGCACATCGCTATCGCGGTAGAGGTCCAGCACGCCGATGACGGCGACGCCGGCGATGGCAGCGATGGCCAGGCGGAGGCCGCGGTCATTGAGAAGGCGGTGGCCGCCCAGGCTCACGCGGGCTCCCCTTCCGTCATGCGCCGCAGGGCCTCATACGCGGCGATGCCGACGCACGTGGACAGGTTGAGGCTGCGCACGCTGTCCCGCAGCGGGAGGCGCACGCACTGCTCCGCGCGCGCATCCAGCAACCCCGGGGGCAGGCCCAGGTCCTCACGCCCAAACACCAGCACGTCCCCGCGCACCACCTGCGCGTCATGAAAACCGCGCGCCGCGCGGACGGTGAAGAAGAACCAGCGGCGTGGGCCCAGCAGCGTTTCCACGTCGGACAGCGCCGGGTGCCAGTGCAGGTCCACGGAAGGCCAGTAGTCCAGGCCGGCGCGGCGCAGCGCGGCGTCCTGCAGGGAGAACCCCAAGGTCCCCACCAGGTGCAGCGTGGCACCCAACGCCGCACAGGTCCGCGCCACGTTGCCGGTGTTGGCCGGGATCTGCGGCTCCACCAGCACCACGTGGACCAGCGGGTCCAACGCCGCCGGCAACGCGCGGAGCGCCTGCTCCATGCGGCCGGTGGTGCCGTTCATTTCCGGGTGATCTTGAACGGGAAGATGAACGTCTTCCGCTCGCCGGAGAACTTCGGGAACTTCAGTGCGGCCACTCGGGTGCCCAGGCACTTGGACAGCGGGCCGTCGCGGATCTCGCGCTCCTGCACCTTGAACTCGCGCGTGCTGCCATCATTGGCCACGACAAACTCCACCGTGATGGTGGACGGCATCTCCGCGTTGCGCGTGGCCTCCTCCGCAATGCACTGCTTGTAGCCCGGCACGCCGCCCTTGAAAACCGCCAGCATCTGCTCCTTGCTGAGCTCCACCGGCACGCCCTCCGTCTTGACGCCCTCGGTCTTGAGCTCATCCGGCGGCTTGGCGCCGGCGGCGGCTTCCGTCTTGGCCACCTTGCCCGGCTTCTCCTTGGGCTTCTTCTCCGCGGGCTTCTCCTTCCACTTGCTGAGCCCCCGCTCCGGCTCCGCCGCGGGCTTCTTCTCCTCGGCCACCGGCGGCGGGGTCGCCGTCTCACCGTCGGGCTTCTTGTCCGGCACCGCGGCGGCGGCCAGCTTGGGCGCCCGGTCCGGCAGCTTGGAGATTTCCGGCCGGCGCGTCAGCCAATCCGTCTTGTCCTCCCAGGGACGGACAATCATCGTCCAGCGCGCACCGCCCAGCGACCCGGTGAAGAACACTGCGAAGGTGACCAGCGCCAGCGAGAGGCGCGTCCGCGTCAGGCGCGCCGCGGCCTGCTCACGCTCCTCACGCGCCTTGGAAAAGGTCTGCCGCTGCTGCGCGCGGGACACGTGCGCGCCCAGGAACCAGATCTCCTTGAGCGGCTTCCACTGGCCCACTTCCTGCGCCACCGGCGTGTCAGCGTTGACGTGACCGTCATACAGCTTGGACAACAGCAACTCCGGGGGCACGGGCCCCAGGACCTGGTCCTTCTCCTTGAAGAGCCACTCGCCCAGGTCGGGCGGCAGCTTGCCGTAGAGCTTTTCGCCCTCCGGCATGACGGACGCGGATGCGCTCATGGCCGTGGAACCGAAGCTAACCACACCGTCCCCCCTGCTGTCCCGCACGCCGTGCACCTACAAGGTCGTACTCGCGTACGACGGGGCGGCGTTCCACGGGGTCATCCGCCAGCCGGGCCTGCGCACGGTGGGCGAGGAGTTCCAGCGCGCCCTGGAGGACGCCGCGGGCCAGCGCGCGGTGGCGCTGTGCTACGCCGCGCGCACGGACACCGGCGTCCACGCGCTGGGCCAGGTGGCGTCCTTCCGCCTGGGAGAACCCGTGCCCGTCCATGATCTCCTCCCGCGTGTGCGCGCGCGCCTGCCCCCGGACATACGACTGCGCGGGGCAGAGGAAGTTCCCCGTTCATTCCACGCGCGCGCTTCGGCGGTGGAGAAGCTGTACCGCTACCGGTTTGCGCGCGGGGCGGTGCCGCCGGGCGTGGCGCGGCGCGCGTGGGTGGTGGCGCCGGCCCTGGACCTTGGCGTGATGGCCCAGTTGGCGCGCGGCCTCACCGGCACGCATGACTTCACCGCGCTGTCGCATCCGCGCTCGTCCGGCGGGACGGTGAAGACGGTGCGCTGCATCCGGCTGCGGCGGCGGGCTACGGCCTGGGGCGAAGTGATCCTGGTGGACGTGGTGGGCGACGGGTTCCTGCGCCAGATGGTGCGCCGCATGGCGGCGACGCTGGCGTTGTGCGGGTCCGGGTGGTTTCCCGTGGAGCACGTGCTCAGCACACTGGCGGGCGCGCAGCGGCGCGGCCTGGGCCCCGCGGCGCCGCCGCAGGGACTCACGCTGGTGCGCGTGACCTATTGAGGCGGGATGCTGCGCTGGTCCGCCGGGGGACGGACGTGCAACAGGCGTGCGGCGCGGTTGACCAGGCTGTCGTGCCGCTCGGGCACGCGCGCCTCCTCGTAAAAACGCCAAAAGGGGAGGCTCAGCGGGTCGTGGCGGGCGACGGCGTCGTCCCAGCGGAGCGGTTTTGTGTTCATGGCGTCCTCCGGTGGGCTCCAGGCGGAGCCGGCCACCACCGTACGGCGCCACCGGCGCACCTCCAAGAAAACGGCCCGCGGATCAGGTCACCACGCGGTTCCGCCCGCCCTGCTTGGCAGCGTACAGCTTCTCGTCGGCCGCCTTGATGAAGCTGAAGGGCTCCTTGTGCACGTCACCCATCTGGGACACGCCCATGCTGGTGGTCACCGGCATCAGGTTGTCCTCAAACTTGAACTCCGTGGTCTCCACCGTGTGCCGGATCTTGTCCGCAAACGTGGCGCCGCGCTCCAGCGTGGTGTCCGGCAGCACAATGGCGAACTCCTCGCCGCCGTAACGGGCAAAGCACTCCTCCTTGCGCACCTTCTTCATCACCTCGCCGGCCAGCTTCTTGAGCACAAAGTCCCCGGCCAGGTGACCAAACTCGTCGTTGACGCGCTTGAAGTGGTCCAGGTCAAACATGATGAGCGTGAGCGGCCGCTGGTAGCGGCTGCAGCGCGCCATCTCGCGCTCCAGGAATTCCAGGAAATAGCGCTTGTTGTAGATCTGGGTGAGACCGTCCTTGATGGTGAGGCTGTAGATTTCCTCGTGGTACTGCGCCTCCACGTCGCCGCCGATGAGGAACTTGAAGATGGCGCCGCCCACCTTGATGAGGTCACCGCTGCGCAGCTTCTCGCGCTTGATCTCCAGGTCATTCACAAACGTCCCGTTGGTGGACCCCTGGTCCTCCACAAACACGCCGGACTGACTGGTGAAGATCTTGGCGTGCGAGCGCGACACGTTATCCATGTCACAGATGATGTCATTGTCCGGGCCGCGGCCGATGGTGACCTGCAGCTTGTCCAGCGGGTAGCGCTTGCCCAGCTCCTTGCCGTAAATGACGACGAGGCAGCCCTGCCCCTCCTTGGCGGCGCCGGGCACGCGGGCCACCTGGCTGACGCGTGTCTTCTCTTCCCGCGTGATGGACGACAAACGCGCTCCTGGGTCCGGCTGCTCTCCGCAGTCTTACCAACTGCGCACGCTCCTCAAAAGTATGTGGCCGCGGTGATCCGGGGTCCCACCCGCACCCACCGCCGGCTCACTCCATGTCCACTTCCAGGAACGGGACCGCCTGGGCCTGTTCCAGCTCGCTCTTGGCGCCCTGCAGCTGCTCGTTGGTCTCGCGCAGGCGGTGGCTGAGCACCTGCACAAAGCTCCACAGCAGCTTCACGGCCAGCACCGGCTCCTTGCGGATGAGCGCGTAGAACTGCTTGCGGCCAATGACCAGCACGCGCGTGTTCTCGCGCGCGGTGACGGTGGCGGAGCGCGGGGACTGGTCCACCAGCGCCATCTCGCCAAAGTGTACGCCGGGGTGCAGTTCCACAATCTCCTGGCCGCCCTTGCTGACCACCACGCGGCCGGACAGGATGATGAACAACTCCTCGCCCTCCTGGCCCTCCTTCACCACCGGCGTGCCGGCGTCATACACCTGCAGGTAGGTGATGTTCAGCACCTTCACCAGCTCCTGGTAGGTGAGGTGGCGGAACAGCGGGATCTTCTTGAGCGTCTCCAGCTTGAGGTTGACTTCCTCGGCGCGCGCCGCCTCCTGGGGCTGCTCGCCGCCCTCGGCCAGGGCGCGGATGATGATGGCGGTGATGTTGTCCTTGCCGCCGCGGTTGTTGGCCAGGTCCACCAGCTGGCCCGGCAGCGCCTCCGCGTCACGCGCGCCCAGCAGCTTGCCCAGCTCGTCATTGTCCTCGGTGTAGCCGTGCAGGCCGTCTGAGCACAGCAGGTAGGTGTCACCGGGCAGCACGTCAAAGAACAGCGTGTCCACCTGCACGGAGGGCTGGATGCCCACCGCGCGCGTGATGACGTTGTTGTACGGGGAGCGGCGCGCCTCCTCCTTGGTCATCTTCCCGCGCTTGATCATCTCCGTGACGTACGAATGGTCCTCCGACATCTGGTGCAGCTTGTCACCGCGCTGCATGTACAGGCGGCTGTCCCCCACGTGGCCCATGACGGCGTGGTCCCCCACCATCACCACCATGACCAGCGTGGTGCCCATGCCGGCCTTGCCGGACTCCTTCTGGGACATGTCGTGGATCTCAGCGCACGCCTTCTGCACGCTCTTTTCCACCAGGCCAATGACCTTCTCCCGCGTGGTGGGGGTGTCCTTGGCCTTGAGGTCCTCCAGCAGCGTCTTGTTCCGGGCCACCTCCGCCTTCACCACCTCCACCGCCTTGGCGGACGCAACCTCGCCGGCCGCGTGGCCACCCATGCCGTCACACACCATGTACAGCCCGAGGGACGGCTCCATGTAGAACGCGTCTTCGTTGTGGTTCCGCTTCCGCCCGACGTCCGACTTGGCCCAACCTTCCACGCGCATGGTGTCCTCGTGCTTCAACAGGCGCGGCCCGGGTGGGGAACGCGCAAAGGCGGCTCCGGTAGCAGAAGTGCGCCCGGCCCCGCAAAGCCGTGCGCCACGCTATGGCCACCGGGGCGGGCCGCCGCAACCCGCCCAACGACCGTGGGTTCCTGTCGCACCACCCTGTGCGCGCAGGTGGGACAGGGATTCCAGGAACTTGACGGAGCGCCGCCGTGCTGGTCCAAGGACGTCGTTAACCCCGTCACGGCGCCCGAGGCGCGCGAGGTCTCCGGTGGCCCTGCCCCGCAAGAAGCTCGGCGAAATCCTGCTGGAACTGGGGCTCATTGACACCGACCAGCTCAACAGCGCGCTGGCGCACCAGCGGCAGTGGGGCATGCGGCTGGGCCAGGCGCTGGTGGTCAAGGGGTTCATCACTGAAGGTCAGCTGGTGCACGTGCTCAGCCGCTCGCTGGGCATCCCGCTGGTGGACCTGTCCACCGTGCAGCCGGACAAGGACGCAATCAAGCTGGTGCCGCCGGAGAAGTGCGAGGCCCAGGAGATCCTGCCCATCTCCCTGGAAGGCCAGAAGGGCCGCCGCGTGCTGGTGCTGGCCATGGCGGACCCGCTCAACTTTGCGGTGCAGGAGGAGATTGGGTTCACCACCGGGTGCAAGGTCAAACCGGTCATCGCGTCGTACACGTCGCTGGGGCAGGCCATCCGCAACTGGGTGCGCGGGGACCGCCGCGTCGTTATCCAGCCGTTGATGCTGCAGCGCCCGTCCCAGGAACAGGCTCAGGCGCCCTCCGCCCCCGACGAGGAGCCCATGGTCATGGTGGCCCGCGGCGGGCTGGAGGAGCGCGTGGTCACCAGCGGGCAGGCACCCGTGCGGGTGACACCGTCGTCACCGCTGCCGCTGCCGCCGCTGCCCGCGGCGCCGCCACCGGCGCCAGCACCCGCCGGGTCGCCCTACGGGCCCGCCGCGTCCGGCCAGTGGCCCACCACGCCGCATCCCGGCTACCCGCCCGCTGCGCCAACCTACGCCTACCCGCCGGCACCCGGTCCCGCGGCGGCGGCGCCCACCCGCCCTCCCGTCCCGGGCTGGCCGGCGCAGCCCTCCCAGGTCCCCGCACCGGCGCCCCCGCCGCCCGCGCCCGCGCCGGCGTCCGTTCCTCCCGGAGCGCTCAATGACCCGGTGGAGGAGCTGGAGAAGAAGTTCTGGGCCCTGATGCGCATCCTGGCGCGCAAGGGCATCATCACCAAGGACGAGTTCCTCAAGGAGCTCGGGCTCAACTGAGGAGTGTTCCATGGGCATGGCGACGGGCGACGCGGGGATTCCCCGGGACCTGGAGGCGGCAATCCTGCGCCTGAAGAAGGAGCGCAACGCCATCCTGCTGGCCCATTATTACCAGGAGGGTGACATCCAGGAGCTGGCGGATGTCGTCGGGGATTCGCTGCAATTGAGCCGGGCGGCGCAGAAGGCGGACAAGGACGTCATTGTCTTCTGCGGCGTGCACTTCATGGCGGAGACCGCCAAGATCCTGAACCCCACGCGCAAGGTGGTGGTCCCGGACCTGGAGGCCGGCTGCAGCCTGGCGGATGGCTGCCCCGCCCCCGCGTTCAAGGCGTTTGTTGCCAAGCACCCCGGCGCCGCGGTGGTCAGCTACATCAACTGCTCCGCTGAGGTGAAGGCGCTCTCCGACGTCATCTGCACGTCGTCCAACGCGGAGAAGATTGTGCGGGCCATGCCCCAAGACAAACCGGTGATCTTTGCACCGGACCGGCACCTGGGGCGGTGGGTGCAGAAGAAGACGGGCCGGGAGCTGGTGCTGTGGGACGGCGCCTGCATTGTCCACGAGCAGTTCAGCGAGAAGGCCCTGGTGCGCCTGCTCACCCGCCACCCGGAGGCGCAGGTGCTGGCGCATCCCGAGTGCGACGAGAGTGTGCTCAAGCACGCGCACTACGTGGGTTCCACGACGGGCATCATTGAGGCGGCGGAACGCAGCCCGGCGCAGGTACTCATCATTGCCACCGAGGACGGCGTGTTCCACCAGATCAAGAAGCGGGTGCCCAACAAGGAGCTCATCCAGGCGCCCGGCCAGGACGAGAGTTGCGCGTGCAACCAGTGCCCGCACATGCGGCGCAACACGATGGAAAAGCTGTACCTGTGCCTGCGCGATCTCCAGCCGGAGCTGATGCTCGACGAGGACCTGCGCAAGCGCGCGCTCAAGCCCATGGAGCGCATGCTGGAACTGTCCGCGTGAACCGGTTTCTGGCGGGTGCTGCCCTCCCGCGAATAGACTGACCCGCCATGGTGGCGTGGGCACTTTCCATTGCAGGGAGCGATCCTTCCGGAGGCGCCGGCATCCAGGCGGACCTCAAGGCGTTCCACGCCCGCGGGACGTGGGGCTGCGCCGTCCCCACGCTGCTCACCGTGCAGAACCCGTCCGGAGTGCGTGACGTGCACCCGGTGGCCCCGGAACTGGTGGAGGCGCAGGCGGAGGCCGTGCTGGAGGAGATCCTCCCCGGCGCGGTGAAGACGGGCACGCTGCACAACGCCGCCATGGTGCGCGCGGTCTCCCGCGTGCTGGCCACCCGCCCGCAGGTCCCGTACGTGCTGGACCCCATCATCCTCAGCGGCACCGGCCGGCGCATGCTGGATGACCACGGCGTGTGGGCCATGACGGAGCTGCTGCTCCCGCGCTGCACGCTCATCACACCCAATGCGCAGGAGGCGTCCGTGCTCACCCGCCGCCCCGTGCGTGACGAGTCCGAGGCGCGCGAAGCAGCGCTGGCCCTGCAGGCCTTGGGCGCACGCGCCGTGCTGGTCAAAGGCGGCCATTTGGGTGATGCGGATGCGGTGGACGTGCTGTTTGACGGCGCGAAGTTTGAGACCTTCACGCACCCGCGGCTGGACGTGGCGCGCGTGCACGGCAGCGGTTGCCTGCTGTCCGCCGTCATCACCGCGGAGCTGGCCAAAGGCGCCACGCTGGCCGCCGCCGTGCGGGCCGCCAAGCGCCTGCTGGCGCGCGCGCTGGAGCGCGGTCACCGGTTGGCCTCCGGCGTGCTGCTGCCGGACCCGCACGCACTGGCGGATTGACGTCCCGGGTCCGGCCGGCGTGGCCGCCCGCACTCAGGCATGCTGCGTGACGGCGGGTCCTGCCCTTGAAGGCTGAAGGTCCCACCAGGAGGCGCCATGAAGCTGGACGCAGTTCCCGAAGGGCTCGTCGAGACGGTGGCCAGCCTGCTGGGCGTGGTGCCCTCTCCTGTCATCCGGCTGCTGTGGAGCACGGTGCTGCCCCGCATGGTGGTGCCGGCCATGCGCCTGGGTGTGTTTGAGGCCATTGCGCAGGACAAGCATGATCCAGAGGACATTGCCCGCGCTTGCGATTGTCACCCCGAGGGCATGGCCATGCTGCTGGCCGGGCTCAACGGCTTTGGCTTTCTCAAGCGCCGGGGCGGCCGGTACTTCCTGGCGCGGGATACGGCGCGGTGGATCGTCGCCAGTTCGCCGTCATCCGTGCGCGCGGCCATGGAGTTCTCCCCCGTGCTTGACGAGATGATGGCGGGGATGGAGGACGCCATCCGCACCGGGCAGCGGAAGAACATGCATGAGACGCCGCACAGCCCGCAGTTCTGGAAGGGTTATCTGGAGGGACTGGGCGCGGTGGCGCGCATCACGGGCCGCGAGATTGCCGCGCGGCTGCGGGTGGGCAGTCCCAAGCGCATTCTTGACGTGGGCGGCGGTCACGGCTGTTACAGCGTGGCCTTCTGCACGCGTTTTCCAGACGCCACGGCGGAGGTTCTGGACCTGCCGCCCGCGGCCGAGGCCGGCCGCGCGATTGTGTCGCGCCTGGGCTTCAGTGACCGCGTAGGCTTCCGCGAAGGCGACCTGCGCACCACGCCCTGGGGCGACGGTCACGACGTCATCCTGCTGTTCAACGTGATGCACAACCTTCCCGAAGCGCTGGCGCAGGAAGCGGTGCACCGCGCGTACAGTGCGCTTGCTCCCGGCGGGAGCTTGGTGATTCTTGACGGGGATCACGCCGGCAAGAGCGGGGACCTCAATGCCGCGGAGGGTTTTGGCGAGCTGTTCTTCTACGCCATCAGTTCCTCCAAGACCTGGCCGGAGCCGACGCTGCGCGCGTGGCTGAAAGCGGCGCATTTCAAGGAGGCGCGCAAGCTCCGCCTGTTCACGTTTCCCAACATGCTGTTGTTGCATGCGCGCAAGGGCGCGTGACTGGCGGCGCTGCTGTGCTCACGCGTGCTGACGCGGTTTGCCACCACCCGCCCCATCCTGGTCGCCCGCGCTCCACCGCCAGCACCTCGTGCGTCTCGGTCACCATGCGCGGCGCGTCCGGATGGCGGCGGACCTGGATGACGTCCCCGGCGCGGCGGACCACATTGGAGCCGCGCCTACCTGAGAAACGGACTGCGGTGCGCCACCACGCGCTGCATGGGGGTCAGCGCAAGTGACGTTGCCACCGGGTCACGGTGCATCAGGTTCACGCGCGCGGAGGCATCATCCTCCGGCGTGTCCGGCAGCGGGTCCACCACGAACGAGCCGTCCGACGCGGACGCCTCCACCGGGTGGAACAGCCCCAGCGCGTGACCCAGTTCGTGCGCCAGGAGCAGTCCGGTGCGTTCGTGCGCCTGCACGTTGTCCGCGCGCCAGTCAGCCCGGATGAGCACCAGCGAGGCCACCGTTCCCATCCCCGCCGCCAGCGGGAGGCTGGTGACCATGGACGGGACTTCCGTTTCTCCCGTGCCGGGAGTGCTCACGGCCAGACGCTCCAGCACCACGACGTCCACCGCGGTCCCTTCCGGCAGCGTTGCGGCAAGGTCCTCCAACTGCGCCGACCGCAGCGACGGCAAGGGGAGGACCAACTCCGACCTGCTGGAGGTCACCCGCGCGAAGCGCAGCACAATCCCCGCTTGCGCCCACACCCCGCGCGCGTGGTCCAGCGTGCGCAACAGCCACGGGTGCGTGACGTCGTTGTCGTCCGGCAGACCGGTTGCCTGGTGGAGGTGCAAGCGCACGTCCAGCACGCGGTCACGCGCGGGGGGAGCGGCGGCAAACACGGCCTGCACATCCAGCACTCCGGACCATGGCGTCACGCCGCCGTCGTCAGGCACGTGCTCCACGCGGAAGGTCAGCACGTGCTTGCCCGCGGGGAAGTCCGCCGCGGGCCCATCAGGACAGCCAAACGCCACGGCGCCCCACCCCGGTCTGGTCCGGCAAGGCCCCCACAACCCCAGCCCCGTCCCGGCGGACCATTCCATTTCTGCCAGCGTCACGGCGCGTCCCGCATCCGCGGTTGCCAGCACGCCACCCCGCGTGTCCCAGCTGCCCAGCGCAATGCGTGTATCCCGGGGCGCACCGGAAACGTGCACCAGTGCGGCCGTTGCGTCGTCGGGAACCGCCACCGCCACGGTGGCTCCTCCGTCAGAGACCTGCACCGCGGTATGCACGGGAGCGGGGCCCGCGTCCGGGCCGGGCGGCGCGGGACAGGCCGCCGCGGCAAGAGACAGCGCAAGGACGACCGGCCGCAGCACGTTCCTCCTGTGGCACGCGCCGCGTGGGGCGCGCCAGCACAGCGCGTCGTCGCCTGGCGCTTGCGCAAACAGCGGTGCTCTCGTACCCGGGTTGTTACATGCGCATCGCTACGCTGCTGCTCCACTTGGCCCTCGGCCTTGCGGATCCACCCGTCGAGAACGGAGCCCCCCCGGCGCCGCCCCCCCCAGAAGGCGGCGCGCCTGCGCCCGTCCAACCGGACCCGCCCACGGTCTTCCCCGACGTGGATGACGAGGACTCCGAGGGTGCCAGGCCGCGGAAGAAACCGAAGAGCAGCCGTGACCGCGAAGACGACGACGAGGCGGACGCGACGGAAGCTCCCGCCAATCCCCTGATGGTCGGCGCGGGGACGGGGGCCGCGACCTGTGCCGCGGGGCTGGTGGCGGGCGGATGCCTGCTGCTGCTGGGTGTGGTCCCGTACATTGGGGGAATGGTGCTGGGGGCCACCGTGATGATCGGCTGGGCGGTGGTTTCCACGGTGGCCAGCACGGCGGGATTCCTGGCGTCCAAGAAACTGAAGTCAGGTGGCATCCCCATCTACTTCATTCTGCCGGCGGTTCTCATCCCGGTTGGCCTGGCCGGGGCGTTGGGCGCCGCACAGTTCCTCGTCGCGTCGGCCATTGGCACGGCGTTGTTCCTGGCCTGGTCGTTCAGCGGCTTCGTCGCGGGCACCGCCATCAGCGGGAACGGCGGTTCGGTCGTGCTGCTGGGGATGATCGCCGCCGCCGTGGTCAGCTGGGTCGGTCTCCTCGCGGGCGCGTACATCGTGAACATCCTGCTGCAGTCCGCCGGACTGGCCCTGGGCTCCGGGATTGTGGGAGGGCTTGCCGCGTTCAAGACCTGGCAGGACAACTCGCAGGCCAGCAGCGACGAGGATGACGACGACGATTGAGGCGAATCACGGCGAATGGGCCGGGTTGCCCTTCATCCGGGAAAGGTGAACGATGGTACCCGCCGGCCCGTGCGGACGGGGCGCAGGCTGAGGGCCGGCCTGCGCAAGGAGCGTCAATGCTGGGTCTACACGTCATGGCGTTGTGCCTGCATGTTGCGGCCGTTCCGCAGGCGGAGCGTGTGCGTCAGATGGTGCGTGATGCCCGGGCATCCGGCACACCGTCACCCTGGGGCGCGCCGCTGTTTCCGGCGGAAATGGAAATCACGGATATCCGCGAGACCGAGGGTGCGCTGGTGGTGCAACTGCGCGGCCTGACGCGTTCGCCGCCCTGGCAGCGCGAAGTGGTGGAGGAACTCCAGCGCGAGACATTGCTGGGATCCGCCGCCGCCCACGAGGTCACGCGACCGATCCGGTGGGAGCGTGCCGAGGACGGAGCGCCGCTGTGGCACTCGGATGCGCGCGCGGTGTCCGGTCCGCCGGTGGTGGAAGTCCGCAAGGAGCGTCCCACCGGCCATCCCTGGGGGCGGCCGCTTGCGGGCCGGCGCATCGCCCTTTCTGCGGGCCATGGCTGGTTGGACAACGGTGGCAGCTGGAGCACGCAGCGGGTCCGGTGGGCCTTCACCGGGTGCGGCGCGTGCCGCGGCATCACGGAGGACTTCTTCACGGCGGAACTGGTCACGGGCCACGTGATTCCATTGTTGGAGAACATGGGCGCCACCGTGGTGCTGGTGCGCGAGCCCGACCTGTCCGACGCCACGGAAACCCTGGTGGACAATGGCGACGCGGCCTACGGCGAGACGGGCACCTGGGCGGACGGCACGGCCACCGGCGGATGGGACGGCGATTACCGCGCGTATCCGGGCGTGGACGGCGTGGCGCGCTTTGACGTTGCTGTTGGAGCGCCGGGAAGGCGCCGGGCCAGCGCGCGCTACGTGCACGGAACCAACCGAAACACCTCCGCGGTGTTGACGCTGCATCACGCGGGCGGCAACCGCGTATTCAATATTGACCAGACGCAGACCGGCACGTGGTGGATGGACCTGGGAGAGGCGTTCTTTGACGTGGAGGGCGCTTGGCTGACCTGGTCCGCCAACCCGGCGGCGGGGTATCTTGTTGCGGACGCAGTGAAGGTGGGCGGCGGGATGTTTGCCGCGGCGCGCAAGCCGTTCTGGCAGATGGCCGCGGAGTCCTACGTGCCGTGGAGCGGTGCGCCCGCGGACGTGACCGCACGCGGTGATGTCACCATCCGTCCTGCGTTTGTCCAACATGTGGGCGCTGACGTCTACGTCTCCATCCACGCCAACGCTTCCGGCGTGGCCGGCGGCAGCAGCGCCAACGGAATCTCCACCTATCGCTACTCGTGCTGGGCGGAAACCGCGCAATACTCCGACCACACATCGTCAGCCGGGGCCGCGGCGTGCGACGATCCTCCGGGCTCACGGGAGCTGTTGGACACCGTGCACGCCGCCGTGCTGGCGCGGCTGCGCCAGGACTGGGATCCCAACTACCGTGACCGCGGGCGGTTGGTGGCCAACTTTGGTGAAGTCCGGGAATTGACGGATATACCGGGAATCCTGATTGAGACCGGTTTCTTTGATAACCTGGAAAATCCCTCCGGCACGCCGCCACCGCGGTACGCGGACAACCGCACGCTGCATGACCCGCGCTGGCGTGATGCGTTTGCGCATGGGCTGGCGGAGGGACTGGCGCGTTATCTGGGCGCGGGAACGCAGGCGCCACCCCTGCGTCCCACCGGGGTGCGCGCGGTGAACCAACCGGACGGCACGTTGCGTGTGGCGTGGGACGCCGTGACGGGTGCGGACGCGTACCGCGTCTACGTAGCCCGCCATGAGCGCGCGTGGGATGAGGGTGCCGTCGTGAACGGGATGGTGACGGTGCTGGCGGATGTTGCCCCGGGTGAGGTGGTGGCAGTCCGCGTGGCCGCGCTGGGTGAGGGCGGGGAGGGCTTCCCGTCTCAGGCGGTGGTGGCACGCCGGCGGGGCGCGCACCTGGTGGCGCACGCGCCGGCGGAGCTGCTGGTGCTGCAGGCATATGACCGGCGTGACGCCTGGGTGCAGACGGTGGACAACGACCTCAACCACGCCGTGGAGCACGCGGAGGCGCTCCGGCGGGTCACGGGCATGGACGTGTATTTTGACGGCGCGCTCGACGAGGCGGTGGAGCAGGGCGCGGTGAGCCTGTCCGACTACCGGGTGGTGGACTTTGCGGCCGGGAAGGACTCTGCGCAGGATGAGAGCGTGAGCACCGCCATGCAGGGCCTGCTCCGCGCCTACCGTGATGCCGGCGGCGGACTGTTCATCTCCGGCGAGGAGATTGGCTACGACCTGGTGGACGTCTCCACGGATCCCGCCGACGAGGCGTTCCTCTCCGAGGTGCTGCTGGCCACGTACGTGGCGGACGATGCGGAGACGTACATCATGCAGGCGCCGCCCACGGGCCCGTTCTCCGGGCTGGCGGACCTGATGCTGGATGATGGCACTGGCGGCGTCTATGAAGTGGTCTATCCGGACGTGATGGCGCCGACGGCGGACGCGGAAGTGGCGCTGGTGTACCCGGACGGACGCGCGGCGGCAGTGGCGGGAGCGGGGCTGGTGTTCCTGGGCGCACCGTTGGAGGCGGTGGTCCCGGTGTCGTCGCGCGCGGCGCTGCTGGAGCGCGTTCTCCGGTGGCTGGTGCCGGAGCTGTCCACCGGTGACACGGACCTGGACGGCGCCTCTGACGCCTGCGAGACCGCGTACGGCCTGGACCCTCTCTCCGACGTGGACGGCCCGCTGGATGCGGACGGTGACGGCACCTCCAACGCCGTGGAATGCCAGCGGGGGACCTCACCCGTCGCGGCGGAGCAGGACGGCGGGACCCTCCCGGACGCGGGCACGTGGACTGACGCCGGCAACGCGCAGGACAGCGGCAGCGGTCAGCCGGACCCGGGTGGCGCGGGAGACGCTCCGTCGTCACCGTCGTGCGGGTGCGGCACCACCGGGCACGGAGGCACACCGCTCAGCACCGCGGCACTGGTGCTGCTGGCCGTAGCGGCTCACAGGCGGAAGGCGTGCCGCCGGACCAGTTCCGCGCCGCAGTAGAGGCAGCGGGCGTGACGGGGATTGACGGTGCGCTGACACGCGTCACAGCGGTTGCCCGCCGTGGCTATCTTTCCGTCCAGCGTGCCGTCCCGCAGATCGATCTCCTGGATCTTGGCCATCAGGCGGTCGTCATCCAGGTGCGCCGTTTCCCGCATGAGTTCCCACATGGCCTGGCAGGCCAGCTGCATCTTGTCGACGCGTGCTTCCAGGAACTGGATGTACTCCTTGACCTGCTCGGACTTGTTCTCGGCGGACGCGGCCGCATTCCGGGCGTCGTGGATGCTCCGTTGCTGGTGGAGTTCCCAGAACATGGACATGTCATCGCCTCCTGTCGCGGTCGGCCGGACCCCAAGGCGGTCCGCGGCAACCACGTGCGGGTTCTCTCTGGCACGCGCCCCGGATGTGCCGCTAGTGTGCGCCGCCCTCCCCGGCCCCTCCCTTGAGTACGCCCCTCGCCCTCCTCGTGTCGCTCGCCCTGGCGCAGGTGCCCCTGGTGGCGCCGCCGGACAATCAGCCGCCTGAGGAGAAACAGAAACCCGCCCAGGAGCCCAAGAAGACGCCCGCGGCCACGCCGCCCGCGGAGGCACCCGCGGCACCGGCTCCCAAGCCGCCGCTGGCGCAACCGCCGCCCGCGCAGGGTGGTCCGGTGACGTCGGGCTCGCCGCTGGTGGACCGCCTGCTGCAGCTGCTGCCGCAGGAGCCGCAGGAGGACACCACCAACCAGTGGCCCGTGTTGCAGCCGGGGGACCCACGGCCGGTGATCTCGTTCCGGTTTGACTACGAGGACTGGCTCAACGCCACCTACTTCCGCGAAGAGACCCTCCGCTCGTTTGTCCAACACCCGCTGGGCGTGCCGGTTCAGCCCGCCGCGGTCAACGCGGACGCCCGTTACGTCGCGCAGCAGTACAAGCTGCGCGGCTACTCCCGCGCGGCGGTGAAATGGGGCGTTGAGCAGACGGACCGCGGTGACGTGATCGTGTTCGCGGTGTCCGCCGGGTCACGCGGACAGCTCAAGCAGGTGGACACCTCCGGCAACGTGAAGGTGCCAACGGAGGCGCTCATCCAGGGGCTGTTCCACCGGCCGCTCAACGTGTTCGCGCTGCTGAACTTTGCGGACCGCGGCGGCGTGTACCACGCGGGCTACATTGAGCAGGACATCCGGCAGGTGCAGAAGAACTACGCGGACCACGGCTACCTGGCGGCGCAGGTGCTGGACGCGCGCATCTTTGCGCTGGATGCGGAGGGCAAAGACCTGCGCCTGGTGTTTGACGTGCGGGACGGCGCGCTGTTCCACATGGGCCTCATCCGCCTTTCCGGCCAACTGCCCGTCTCTGAGCGCGACTGCCGCTCGTTGCTGGGGATGAACACGGGTTCGCCGGCGGAGCTGCGCGTGCTGGACGCCGGCGTGGAGCGCATCCTGGATGAATGGCGCAACCGCGGCTTTGCCAACGCGCGCGCCACCCAGGAGCGGCGCGTGCGTGAGACGCAGCACCTGCTGGACGTGATGGTGAAGTTTGAGAAGGGCCCGGTCACGCGCGTGGGCCAGATCCGCGTCGTGGGGGATCCCACCACGTCAGACCACGTCATCAAGCGGGACGTGGCGGTGCGGGAGGGCCAGGTCTATTCGCTGCGCGCGCTCAAGCTCACCGAGGAGCGCCTGATGTACACGGGCCTGTTCACCAAGGTGACCGCGCGCCCGGTGACCACGCCGGACCCGTCCGTGGTGGACGTGGAAGTGGAAGTGGTGGAGCAGCAGAGCTGGTATTTCTCCATCGCGCCGTCGTGGATTCCGGGGGAAGGCCTGGTGGGCCTGGGGTTTGTGGGCTTCCGCAACCTGTGGCTGCCGGACCTGTGGTCCGGGAGCATCAAGCCGCGCGGGCAGGCGCTGCGGCTCAACGCGCAGGGGATCCTGAGCCAGCGGCGGCAGACGGGCCGCGTGGACGTGGAGGACCCGCGCTTCCTGGACACGCGCCTGTCCGTGGGCGGCAACGTGCACCGGGACCGCTACGTGTACCCGGAGTTCAGCCAGGTGCGGACGGGCGGCGCCATCCAGGTGGGGTACCCGCTCATTGAGTACACGCACCTGTCCATGGGCTACGGGCTGGAGCGCGTGGACTTTGACGCGTCCGGTCCCATCCGCGCGTTTGCCGGGTCCGCGCGCTTCCCGGACCACAAGCGGCGTGCGTCGCTGCGGTTGGACGCGGCGTATGACCGCAGGGACAACGTGCTGTTCCCCACGCGCGGCCTGCTGCTGTCCGCGTCGGTGGAGTACGGCAGCGCGCTGCTGCTGGGTGAAATGTCCTTCATGACGGTGTCCGCCAACGCGCGCTTCTACTTCCCAATGCCGTTTGGCTTTGTGCTGAAGAACAACACGGCGGGCGCGGTGGCGTTTGACCCGCACGGCGGCGTCATCCCCGTCAGTGAGCGCTTCTATGAAGGCGGCCCCATCCAGTCGGTGCGCGGCTACCTGTGGCAGTCCATCTCGCCGGTGACCACGCTGGGAGACCCCACGCGCCCGGACAGCGAGCAGATCAACGTGCGCCTGGGCGGCAACACACGCCTGCTCAACAACCTGGAGCTGGAGACGCCGCCCATTCCCATCTTCCCCATGCTGCCCCTCAAGCTGTTCGTGTTCCTGGACGCGGGCAACACCTGGTCGGAAAAGGAACGGCCGTTCTTCCTGGGCCGGGTGCGTTCGCTGTCTGACGTGGGCGGCATGGTGCTGGCGTCACGCGAGGGCGTGGACCTGCCCCTGGGCATGTTCTACAGCGTGGGCGTGGGCGGCATGCTGGCCACGGCGCTGTTCCCGCTGCGGATTGACTTCACCGTGCCGCTGACGCGCCGCCCGCAGGATGAACTGGTGAACTTCTTTGTGTCCGCCGGCAGCCCGTTCTGACTGCGGCGTTCCGCCTCTCCCGCGGGGAGCCGGACCTGCTAAGCTCGCGCGCCGATCATTCGAGGCGGTGATGCGCATGTCGCGTTCGTGTCGTTGGGTTCCCGTCGTCGCACTGGCGTTGCTGCTGCCCGCGCAGGCCCACGCCTTCAAGCTGCTGGGCGGCCACTGGGCGGTGGAGGAAGGACCGGTGGAGTACACGGTGTCAGCCACCGGGTCGGACAACATTGCGGACGACAGCGACACGCAGGCCATCATCCGCAGCTTCCAGACCTGGGAGTGCGTGCTGTGCTCCAACGTGCAGTTCCGCTACATGGGTGATGGTCCCAATGAGGTGGCCACCGACGGCAAGAACGCCATGTTCTTCCTGGAGGACGCCACCGCCTGGCAGGACCAGACGGGCGCGTCGCTGGACGTCACGCTGGGCGTGACCATCCACTTTGACCTGGAGACGTATTCGGAGGCGGACATTGCCTTCAACGGCGCCGGGTTTGACTGGAGCACGGATGAGCAGATCACCAACGTGGACGTGGAGAGCGTGAGCCTGCATGAGACGGGGCACTTTGCGGGGCTGGGCCACCCGTGCACGGACGAAGCGGAGACCGACTGCCTGCCCGACAACGTGGCGATCATGGCGCCCGCGTGGAGCGGCGGCAACGCGCGCACCCCGCTGGACGACGACACGGCCGGCCTGTGCGCCGTCTACACGACCCCCAAGACGGCGTGTTCCGGCAAGAAGCGGCTCAAGGAAGAGTGTGAGCGGGACTGTGACTGCGAAACCGGCCTGCTGTGCGTTCCCGACGGGGACAAGCGCATGTGCAGCCGCCCGTGCGGGACGGGCCTGCTGGCGTGCCCGCGCGGCACGGGCTGCGTGCTGGGCCTGGACGGGCAGGGTGACCGGGGGCTGTGCCTGCGCAACCCGGAGGGCTCCACGCAGCGCATGGACGGCGCCTCCTGCAGCCGTGACCTGGAATGCGTGGCGGGGAGCTGCCGGCGCTCGGGCGTGCTCAACCGCAACGTGTGCGCGCACAGCTGCAACGCGGATGACCAGTGCAGCCCTGGCTACCGGTGCTCGGACAACCTGTGTCTCATCCCCAGTGCCGGGGAAGGCGTCCCGTGCCCGCCGGATACGGAGGAGCGCCCGCGCTTCCTGCCGCCCGGCTGCGTGTGCCGCGCCACGGGCCCTGAAGCGCTGGGCGTGTGGGTGGCTGTGCTCCTCATGTGGCGCCGTCGCATCCGTCAAAGATCGTAGGGCCCTGCCCTTTCCGGCGGCACGGGCGCCGTGAACAATCCACCACCGTTCTAGGAGGTTTTTCCGATGCGAGTGTCCCTGAGCAGGGTGTTGGCCGCGGCCGCGGTGTTCGCGCTGGGCCTGGCGGCGCCAGCGCACGCCACCGTGGTGGTGCAGTCGTCGCTGGAGGAGATGACACAGAAGAGTGACGTGGTGGTCCACGCGGTGGTGGAAGAGGTGACGGTGACCACCGGCGAAGGCGGACGCATCCTGACGCTGTCCCGCCTGCGCGTGAAGGACGGTCTCAAGGGCAAGGCCGGCGCGGGGGACACGCTGGCGCTCTACCAGGTGGGCGGCACGCACCAGGGGCGCGTGGCCAACATCGTCGGCGTCAGCCGGTTCCACGTGGGTGAGGAGGTGGTGCTGTTTGCGGACACCTTCATTGCCACGGAGACCATCCGCTACCTGCAGCAGGAGAAGAAGGCGGAGGTGCCGTCCGCCACGCTCAACCCCACGGCGGGCTGGGTGGTGACCTACGGCATTGGGCTGGGGAAGTTTGCGGTGGAGCGCGGCGGCAGCGTCCCGCAGGCGGTGGAGGAAGTGGGTGACGTGGTGGTGGTGACGCCGGGCCGGGGCATGAGCGTGTTGGGGCAGCCCTCCCTGACGCGGCAGCCGCTGGACGTCTTCAAGACCGAAGTCCGGCGCATGGCGGCAGCCGGGAGGGTTCCATGACGCGGCACGCCCTCAGGGCTCTGGTGGTGGCGGGCGCCGTCCTGGCGCCCGCGCTGGCCGGTGCCCAGCAGTACCGGTTCCTGTGCAACGGCATGGACGCCTCCGGTCAGGTGGACAACGACGGGTGCGGTACGTGCAGCTCCGCCACCGCCCCGCGTTGGGTGCCGGCGCTGGGCCAGTTCCGCTTTGACCTGTCCACCGTCCCGTCGGGGATGACGGGGTCGGACTGGAACGCGGCGGTGCAGCACTGCCTGACCGCGTGGAACTCGGTGGCCGGCTCCACGCTGCAACTGCAGAACATTGGCGCCACCACGGGGCGGCGGTTTGGCACGGACAACGCCAACCATGAAATCTTCTGGATAACCAATGACAGCGAGTGGCAGACCAAGGTGGGCGGCGGCATCCAGGGCGCGCTGGGCGTCACGCTGCCCCTGTACTACTGCGCCAACGGCGGCAATCCCGGCGAACTGTACGACGCCGACATGGCGCTCAACGGCACGCCGGCCAGCCAGTTCCAGTGGGGCTGCTCCACGGCCTACTGCAGCGACGCAACCTCCACGCTGCTGCACGAGCTGGGGCACGCCTTTGGCCTGGGCCACCCGTGCACGCAGTGCTCGCAGGTGATGAGCGCGCAGGCCGGGTATGACCCCATCTACCCGCAGGACGGTGACGTCCAGGGCATCACGTCGTTGTACCCGGGCACACCGGGCGGCACCGGCTACGGCTGCACCACGGACGGCAACTGCTCCGGTGGCCGGCGCTGCATCCAGGTGACGGCCACGTCGGGCACCGTCAAGTACTGCTCAGAGGCGTGCACCACCACCTGCCCCACCGGGTTCACCTGCGAAAACGTCCCCAACTTTGGCCAGTACTGCACGTTTGTGGGCGGGACGGCGGCCACGCCCGTGGGTGAGGGCGAGAACTGCGCGCAGCGTCCCTGCCAGGCGGGCCTGCTGTGCGCCGGCAGCGCCAACGAATACACCTGCTACAAGCAGTGCAACCCGGGCAGCTGCGCGGCCAATCAGAGTTGCACGCAGCTGGACGCACAGACCAGCATCTGTCTCACCACCTCCGGCAGCGCGGGGCTGGGCCAGCTGTGCACCGGTCAGAATCTCTGCCAGAGCGGTCTGGTCTGCCTGGTGGCCAACCAGGGTGACACCACGGGTAAGTGCTACAAAGAGTGCACGGCGGACAGCCAGTGCACGGCCACGGAGGCTTGCGCACCGCTGACGGGCGGCAGCGGCGCGTGCTTCCCCGCGGTCGCCGTCGGCGAAGACTGCACCAACGCGGTGTGCCGCCAGGGCCTGCTGTGCGTCCGGGACACGGCCACCAACGCGCACTGCTACATTGACTGCAGCACCGCCGCCTGCCCCAACAACATGGTGTGTAACACCTACAACCAGGGCACCGCAGACCAGTTCTCGCTGTGCGAGGCCCAGTCCACCTCGTCCAGCTCGTCCAGCTCCACGGGCGGCACCAGCAGCTCTTCCAGCTCCACCGGCGGCACCAGCACCTCCTCCAGCACCTCCGGCGGGACGTCCGGGACCAGTGGCACCAGTGGCACCTCCGGCACCAGCGGCACTTCCGGCACCAGCGGCACGTCCTCGGGTGGCACCGGGCAGGGCGGCGCCTGCGGCGTGGATGGGGATTGCCAGAGCGGGTTGTCGTGCGTGTCCACCTCCAACCAGGGGCGCATCTGCGTGTCGTCCTGTGACCCGCGCGTGGGCCACTATGACTGCCCCAATGACACCGGCTGCGTGCCCAATGACCAGTTCAACCTCGGGTCGGGCGGCAAGTGCATGCCGGGCGCCATCGGCAACGGTGACGTGGGTGACTCGTGCACGTCGGGCGCGGACTGCAAGTTTGGCATCTGCCTGGATGGTGCCTGCACGCTGTGGTGCCAGGACGGCACCTGCACGCGCAAGAGCTACACGTGTGACAAGTCTGACGGCGTGGAGCCGGGCGTGTGCAAGCCCAGCGCGTCCGGCGGCATGCCCTTCAAGTGCAGCCACGCCGACACGACGCGCGGCCTGCCCGCGGGCGGCCTGCTTGCCGCCGCATTCCTGCTGCTCATCCGCCGCCGTCGCGCGGCCTGAGCGCCACAATCCGCTCATAGACGGACGACCGCGCGACGCGGTGTTCCTTGGCCAGGCGGCGGGCCAGCGCGGAGGGCGGCTCGCCGGCGGCCAGGCCGGCGCGCACCGCGGCCTCCAGCGCGTCCGCATCCGCGGCGGCCTCCGGCGCGCCTTCCACCACGATCACCGCCTCCCCCAGCAGCACGTGCTCTGCCGCTGCCAGCTCCGCCAGCGTCCCGCGCCGCACCTCCTCGTGCAGCTTGGTCAGTTCACGGCACACGGCCGCGCGCCGGTCACCCAGGCCCTCCCGCAGTGCCGCCAGCGCGGCGGGGACCTCTCGGGCGGGCGCGTAGAACACCAGCGTGGCGGCCAGCGCGGACAGTTCATCCAGCAGCGCCAGGCGCCGCGCCGGCCGGTCCGGCAGGAACCCCGCAAAGAAGAAGCGCGCGGTGGGCAGTCCCGCCACGCACAGCGCCGCCAGCAGTGCGGAGGGGCCCGGCACGGAGACCACGGGCAGGCCGCGCTCGGCGGCGCGGCGCACCACGGGAAACCCCGGGTCGCTCAGCAGCGGCGTCCCCGCGTCTGAGATCAGCGCCACCACGCGGCCGGCGGCCACTTCATCCAGCAGGGCATCCGCGGCGCGGTCCTCATTGTGGTCGTGCAGCGCCACGCGGCGGCCACGCGCGCCCGCGTGGGACAGCAGCGGCGCGGATGTGCGGGTGTCCTCGCAGGCAATGACGTCCGCCTCCGCCAGCACCTGCGCCGCGCGAGCCCCCAGGTCCTGGAGGTTCCCGATGGGCGTGGCCACCACGTAGAGCGCGGGCGTGAGCGCCTTCACGTGTCCGCCTCCGGACGGAACGCGTCCGGCACGTGCACCCACGGTGCGCCCGCCCCGTCGCGGCACAGCGCATCAAACCGGACCGGCCCGTCCAGCGCGTGCTCGTGCAGCCAGCGGCGCGCGGCCACCACAATGCGCCGGGCCTTGCGCGGCGTGACGGCCTCCGCGGCGGTGCCAAACACCGCGCTCCCGCGCGCCTTGACCTCCACAAAGCAGCAGGTGTCGCCATCCATGGCCACAATGTCCGCCTCACCGCCGCGCACCGTGTAGTTGACCGCCAGCACCGTCCAGCCGCGCGCCTCCAGGAACGCGCGCGCGTCCGCCTCCTGGCGCGCGCCCACGCGGCGGTGGCTGCGCTCACCGGTGCGCCCGCGGGACGCCGCCGGGCTCACGCTAAGGCCTCCGCCGCGGCCACGGCGGACGGCAGCGGCGGCCAGCGGCCGGTCTCCAGGAAGGTGCGCACCGGTTCAAACGAGCGGCGGTGGTGCGCGCAGGGACCGTGCGCCACCAGCGCGCGCAGGTGGTCCGCAGTGCCGTACCCCTTGTGGCGGTCAAACCCGTACTGCGGATGTTGCAGGTGCAGGTCCGCCAGCAGCCCGTCCCGGTGCTCCTTGGCCAGGATGGACGCAGCGCCCACCGCCTGGCAGCGCGCGTCCCCGTCCACCAGCGCGTGCTGCGCCAGCGCCAGGGACGGCACCAGGTCACGCCCGTCCACCACCACCACGCAGGGAGGTTCGCCGGCCATGCGCCAGGCGGACCCCACCGCGCGGCGCATCGCCTCCAGCGTGGCCATGCGGATGCCCGTGGCGTCAATCTCGTCCACGGTGGCCATGCCCAGCGCGTGCCCCAGCGCCACCGCGCGGATGGGATCCAGCATCTCCTGCCGCCGGGCGGCCGTGAGCGCCTTGCTGTCGGTGAACCCGTCGGGCAGCTCGTCCTCCACGCGGAAGGCCACCGCGCCCGTCACCACGGGCCCGGCCAGCGGACCGCGGCCCACCTCATCCACGCCAATCACCACGCGCACGCGGTGGCGTGCGGCAAACGCCCGTGCCGGGTCCCCGCCCGGGTCCGCCAGCCCGGCCAGCGCCAGCTGTTCTGCGTCCGGGGTCCCGCGGCGTGAGCGGATGCGGCTCACAGGTTGATCACGGTCTCCGCGCCGTCCGCCACGGACGCGCGCGAACAGAACACAACGACCTGGCCCAGCGACGCGAGGAACTGCAGCATCTTGGCCAGCAGCGGGTGTTTCACGTCGGGGATTGTCGCAAACCAGCCCTCCGCCAGCACCGGCACGGGGCGCTTGCGCAGGTGCATCTCCACCAGCGTCATGAGCACGGACAGCCAGGCCAGGTCCTGGTCCTGGGGCGGCAGGGTGGCAAACGGGGTCACCTTGCCCTGCGCGTCCACCGCCGTGACGTCGCCCTTGTCGTTGAAGGACACGTTGGCAAACCGCCGGTCACTCAGCGCACCCAGGTACTGCGCGGTGCGCTGCTGCGCGGCCTGGCCCAGCGCGGCCACGGGCTGGTGGAACAGGTCCACGGCCACCTTCATCAGCTGCACCACGGCGTCCGGTGCACCGGGCGTCATGCCCGGGAACCCGCCCATCATGAACGCGGGCAGCGCGCCGGGCGGGCCGCCTGCCGGCGGCGGGTCTCCACCGGGAAGGCAGTACCGTGCGTCCGTACCGGCCGGCTCCTCCACGCCGTAGCCGTCCTCCCCGGCTTCCCCGTAGCCGGAGGCGCCCACGCCGCCGGGACCGCCGCCGCCGCGCGTGGGGGGGTAGCCAGAGTCGTAGCCGTCCTGCGAGGGGTCGTCCGACGGGGGAGGCAGGCCCAGCTCCGCGCTGAGCACGCGGATCTCCTCCAGCAGGTCCTTCTCATTGCCGGAGAAGGACATGCCCTGCAGCCTGGCCTCCAGGTCCGCCTGGCGCTTCTGCAGATCCTCGTACTCGGTGGGGCCCACGTTGGGGGCCACCTGCAGGCGGACGTTCTCGGCCTCGGCCTGCTTCTGCGCCAGCAGCACGCGCAGCTTGTCGCGTTCCGCCACCTTGTAGCGGAGGTCCTCCACGCCGGCGTCGTCCACCACCTTGGACTCGGCCAGCAGGCGGCGGATGGAGGAGGTATCCAGGTCAAACCGGCGCTGGGCCTTGTCCTTGCGCTCCTGGACCACGCCCTCCTGGCCCTTGAGGTCCGCCAGGTCCTCCAGCTTGGAGATGTACGTCAGCAGTGACACGGCCACGGCGCCAAACCCCAGCACGTCCAGGAAACCCAGGTAGCGCATGCCCGGCGCATCAAGCGCCGCCGCACCGCCCAGGCCAATGAGCAGCGCACCCAGCCCCACCCCGGCGCCAACCTGGAAGACGCGGTCGGTCCACGGCGGGGGAACCACCGCGTTGCGCTCGTCCTGCTGGACTTTGTGGCCGTACTCCTCGGCCTCGCGCAGTTCCTTTTCCAGGGCGGTCTTCTGCCGGGCAAAGACATCCAGCTGCTTGATCATGTCTGCCGGGAGCCGTTCCACGTCAGCCAGCGGCTTGAGCAACTCCTGCACTTCCGCAATCTTGCCCTCAGCATCCCGGACGGGACGGAGCACCTCATCCAGCTCAAAGCGGCGCCGCTGCACACCGTCCAGGTCAAACTCAAGCGCCTGTTGCTCCTTGAGCTTGCCCAGCGCCTTGCGGTTGCCTTCCAGGCGCTGCTTCTTGTCCTCCGGGGACAGGTGCGCAAACGACACCGCCTTGCCCAGGCCCACCCCCGTGGGGCCGCCTGCGCCCGGTACCATTCCCGGCATCATTCCCGGCATCATTCCCGGCATCATCCCGGGCATCATCCCGGGCATCATTCCGGGCATCATCATTCCCGGCATCATCATGCCGGGCATCATCATCCCGGGCATCATCATGCCGGGCATCATGCCGGTGGCGGGGTGGGCGGCAACCCGCTTGCTGGGGAGGTCCCGCCCGGCCGCGGCCAGGATCTTCTGGTAGCAGTCTTCGGGCGGCAGCCCCACCTGGGTCTTGAGGAACTGGGCCACTTCGGTGGCCTGGGAACTCAGCGGTTCAAACGCGCCGCCGGGCTTCTGCTGGTGGAGCGCGTAGAGGCCGGTCTTGAGGTCATGGATGAGGCGGTAGGTGGTGCCGTCGGATCCCAACAGCGTGGCGCCCACGCGCGAAATGGCCGCCGCGGGGTCAGCCACCTGCGGGGCGTAGGAATTCTGCGGTGAGAAGGTCAGCAGGCCCCGTAGCGCGTCCGCCAGCGTGGCGGCACGCGGACTGCCCTCGGACGAATCAACCAGGGCGTTGAGACCCTTGGTGAGCGTGAAGCGCTTCTGCTCGGGAAAGTGCTTCAACCCCTGAACGACGAACTCCAGGACTTGCATGCACCGCTCCGGTGGCGACGACCCAGTGGAGAGGCGACGGTAGGGGTGTGCCCGGAGACGGTCAAGGTGGGAGGAGAACGCGCAGCGGTCACTTTTTGGGCTTGGCGGGTTTGGGCTTCTCCTGCTTCTTGGCGGGGGGAGGCGCCGGTTGGGGCGGCGGCGCGGCCGGCCGCGGGGGCGGCGCCGCCGAGGGGCGTGACGGAGCCGGCTGGGACGGCCGTGGCTGGGCTGCGGGAGGGCGCTGCGGCGCCGGCTGGTAGGACGGGGCCTGCTGCGCCGGCGCGCTGCGCGGCGCGGGCTGGGTCGCCCGCGGCACCCGCGGATCGCGGAAGGTCTCCGCGGGACGGTCGGGCTGCATGTCGGGCCGCGGCTGTGTGGCGCGGGACGGGTCTCGCGAAGGCGCCGGCTGGGCGCCGCCCGCGGGCGGGACCGTGCGGTCCGGCGGGTTCCACTCGCGACCGGGACGCGGTTCACCACCGGCGGGCGCGGGCGCCGCGCCACCGCCGCTGGGCGCGGGCACGGTGCGGTCCGGCGGGTTCCATTCGCGACCGGGACGCTGTTCACCACCGGCGGGCGCGGGCGCCGCGCCACCGCCGCTGGGCGCGGGCACGGTGCGGTCCGGCGGGTTCCATTCACGCCCGGGACGCGGTTCACCACCGGCGGGCGCGGGCGCCGCGGCGCCGCCGCTGGGCGCAGGCTCGCTGCGGTCCGGCGGGGTCCA
>JACRCW010000018.1 GCA_016218805.1 Deltaproteobacteria bacterium
ACGCCGCCGGCTCGGCATCCCGTGCCAACAGGAGTGGACCCCCCAACCACGGGCCCGCTCCCAGCCTCCATTGGACACATCGCCGCGCCGCATTTCGAGCCAGGCAAGCCCGGAGCCGACGGGGCCGCTAATCAAGTACTTGCGCCTTTTGTGGCGTCATTCAGGTTGCTGAGAACTCCGCCCGATTTCGGATGCTTTGGACAGACTCGCTCCGTGAGCCACTCCACCAGTGCGGATGCATGGGGAGATGACACAGGACAACCCGCACCGTCGGACTCCGCAATCACCTGCATCATGACATCCCGAAGGCACGATGGCGTGCCAACGTTGATTGACGGTCCTTTCGGTAGTTGTTCCCAAGGGCCCTTCCCGCGCGCGGATGCGCTGATCGGCCCGAGGATTTGGGGGGTCCAGGTCTTGAGGTAATCGGATGGCGCCTCCGTTGGGTAGAACTCACCGATTCGCATTATCTCCGTCTCCGTTGGCGAAATCGCGTCTTCATGGTGCGAGAATGCAAACGTCCCGTCGCTGGCCAATCCATCCAAGCGCCAGGGCGCCTTCGCGATGATAGAGAAAAGGGCAGCCTGGGCTTCGCCTTTGGATGACGGCCTGACAGTGACGCTGGATGGTGACGAAGCGCTTGGACTTGGAGGCGGAGGAATCGGCTTCTCCCGGAGACAACTTGCCAGATAGGCGGCCCATGTCACTGAGGGGTCTTTTCCCAGCGGCTGCGTCAGTCGACCCGGGACAGCCCAATCAAGGGCTGGCAACCCCCGGTGGAAGACCGGCTGATCGGGAAAGCCGGTGACGGGCGAAACGCATGCTGCACCGCGCAGGAGCAACTCCGCCGCAAGACTGAGTCCCAACGCATCATCGTCGGCGTCCAGTTTGATGTCGATGAGAACGTGCGCGTCCTTCGCCAGCAGAGCGACTTGGTTACGAAACTGACCGAAGTGTGGACCGTCCACCTGCCGGATGAGCAGGGGAACCACCCACGTCGACCCCCCGGTGGCCACCACACGCGGGGGTTCATCGAGAGGTAGGCAGCCAGCCTGATCATCGATCACGATGATTCGCGCCCCCGCGATGCCAGCCCACCATGTGATCAACAATTTGGGGGAAAGCGTGGGAAACGAGCCCTCGATCAAAGACCCGGGCGGCGGGGGTCGGGTCGGGCGCCGTCCAGCGATGGCCAGCGGGAGTTGGAGCGACCGCGCGAACTCTCGCGCCTTCGCCAAATCGACCGTGTCAGACACGACGAGAACATGGGCACTCGACAACTGGTCTTGCGTGACCTGAACATCAGTGAACCGCTCGAGATGCAACGCGGAGGCGGGCTGGTTCTCCACCCCGGCCAACGTGCTTCCCGGCGCATTCTCCACAACAGCAACCCTCAGGCCCGGCAAACCCCAGCGCTGCTGCGTCATCGTGGCCTCCTCCGTGTCTCGCTCTTCTTGATTTCCATCCTGACCACTCCGCGGTCCGAAATGGCCGCGAACTCGTAGCCAAAGTGACGGCAGAGCGCGAGGCACAGTTGCAACCCGAGCCCGGGTCGTTGGTTCATGATGCTCGCGGCGCGGAGCGAATCCTCTGCCTCGCATTCCACTTCGATCCAACAGTGCTGCCCCGGCGATTTGACCCGGACTTCCGCGCCGGAGCCGTGCTCAAGTGCGTTCGCGATGAATTCGGCCATGACGAGGACCAAGGGCAGCCGGGGAATTCTCATCGCCGAGCCAGAATCGTCGTCCTGCCCCTCGAACGTGATGCGGGCAACTCGCGCCGGGCACGTAATGCGCGCGAGCCGCTCGGCCTCCGGCACGATCTCGTCGAGCTCGTCGCCAGCGCTCTGCGGGCAGGCATCGAACGCCAGGAGCGCACGTGCCAGCCGTGGCACGGCCGTATCTCCCCCTGGGATGTTCTTCACCCAGTGACTGAACGCGTCCGCGAGCTTGTCTATGAGGAGCCCGCGGTCGTGGTGACGGCAACGCAATATCTCGAGCGCTGCGCTTTGCTGCTGCCCGATCTGGCAGGACGCCAGGTGCCACAGCTGTTCACGGAGTTGCCGCACCCCGTCGGGAGATCCTGGTCCCCAGGAGGAGACGTCCACCTCAGCGGCCTCGGCCGCCAGGCGGACCCTCGGCCACCAATTCTGGTCCACGGGATGCTGCACGCCCGCGAGCAGGGCGGAGAACACCGGTGCCATCTCGCCACCAAGCGAGCGGAGCAGGACGCACTGCGCCAGGAGGGCGAGCAACGCACTCGCCGCGACCTCGCCGCTCCGTACAAAACGGCGCTCATTCCCTGCCCTTGCCAGGAGAATGCGCCGGGCGCACTCAGCGATGACGGAGAGCGCCTTCTCGTCATCTGCGAGGAACTCGGCGATGTGCGCGCGGCGCAGAACCGCGGCGAGGACGCCGTACTCAAGGTCCGTTGTCGGCCCGGTGGCCGCCTCGTCCACCCAGGACGCGATGAGCAGGCGGGCGACTTCCGGCTCCGCGGCACGGATGTTGAAACGCCGCTGCTCCCAGGGGGCCAGCTCCGGGAGCTTTGCGGGAACGCGGCTCCGCCAATCGGGCGCTCCATCTTTCAGAAGTGGCGCCACATCGATGAATGGACGCGGCAAGGGCCGCACGGTGCGGTCGACGTGTTCGAGCCGCTCTTTCCAATCCAACGGCGCGGCGGAGGCGTGCGCCACTACCTGGCGGACGAATTCCAGGGGTAACGGGAGCGCGCCACTGCGGATGCGCGCGAGGACCGCCGACTCGAGCGCTGTGCCCGGACACGCGCGGATCACCACGAGAAGCTCGCCGTGGTTCAGCAGGTCCAAGTCAGGGAGCGCTGCGTCTCCCCCATGGTGCAGCAAGGTCCTGATGATTGACGCGCCCAACCAGGTCAGTGGATCCGCGCTCCGCTTCGAGCGGACCACGGCATGGGCTTCATTGAGCACTGGCACCAAGTGGCGCGCGGGTGGCGCCAGCCGGAGACCGGCAAGGAAGGGCTGGATGACCTCCAACCTGCAACCCGGGTCGGAGAGGTGGCGGAGGGGATCGCGCAGGAAGAACGCGACTGGGTCGTCCCTGGTGGGGGACGCGCCGCCCCGCGCATGCGCAGCACCCACTGCGAATGCCTGACGTCGAAGCAAGAGGCGCTCCTCCGGGACGCCAGCGACCGCCTGAAGCGCCTCCCCGGTCGACGCGCCGCTCCGCGCGAGTCTCCAGAGCTCCGCGGCGGCCGCCAGGTGACGGCCAACTGGGTCCGCTGGAAAATGGGCTTGGCCGCCGGTGCGCAACCGCGACGCTGCGTCGATGAGCCCAACAAGACTCTCGGCCCGCCCCGCGACTCTCTGCAGAACCTCTGCCCAAGCGCGCCCATGGGTATCGTCGAGCAGCACATGGAAGAGTTCCGACGCTGCCGAGACCCGGGTGCGTTGCTCCAATGCCCCGAGGCGGCGGATGAGCTCGTCCACTGGGAACGCAAGCGGTGGCCCACGGGGGTGCTCGCGCCACCCGCCGTCGAGAACTGACAACCTCGGGAGTGGCCACCAGGACGTCCGGGCGGCATGGTTGATGCGCTTGATCAGCCTGCGGTCTGCGAGCCCAAAGTGGTTCGCATGCACCACCAGCGCACCTGGAAGACCTTGAAGCCGAGACAAAAAGCGTTCGTAGATTGGGTCATCGCTTGGGAGCCCGCACGCCGCCAGCAGCCGCGGACAGGCATCATCATGCGCCTCCCCTCCGAGGATCATGTCCCCGATCTCAAAGTTGTCCTTCCGGCCTCCCAGGATCTCGTGGAGTTCGAGGGCGGCGTCGAGGCGCGCCGTAGGATCCAGCGAGGCATAGGCCGTGCGGCCCAAGGTCAGGACTCTGAGCCGTAGGTCCATCGCCACACTCTCGCGCCGGCGACCACTTCGCGCAACGAAGGGTGCCGGGAGCGCAATGTGGGGCGGCGCCGGGAAATCGGCTGCGGAGCGCTCATTGGCATGCATGCCCGCATTCACGCCCGACGGGGGCCGGCCGGGCCAGACAGAACCACCCGTTTTCAGAACCGGTAGGCCCACTCCAGGTACGCCCGGCTGGTGGGGAACAGGAAGTGCGCGCGGGTGCCGGGCCAGCCCAGGAACAGCTCCGTGCCCAGCGTGACTTCCTGGTTGAGTGACAACCGGTACCCCACCCGCGGGGCGAACCACAGCTCCCGCTGCCACGGCGCCAGCGTGGTCCGCAGGCGCCAGGTGATGTCGTCCAGCACCACGCCCTGCAGCCGCGTGGACAGCGTGGGCCGGTGGACCCACCGTTCCCAAGAGCGCGCCTGGTCGTCCGCCTCGTACCGCGCAATGCGCGCGCCCGCGGGCACCGCGCCTATGACTTCGTAACCCGCCTCCAGGAACCCCTGGACCAGCTCCGAGTAGCCGCTCTCCAGCGCCACACTGCCGCCCGCGCTCCACGCGTCCGCGCTGGCCAGCCGTCCGTCCCGGGTGACGACGTGGATCACGCGGCCCAGCCCCGGCCCCAGCGCAGGCGACACGTGCAGCCCGCCGCGCAGCACCGCCGGACCCACCATGCCGCTGGCCTCCACCTGCGCCACCGCCGCGCGGCGCCAGCGCAGCACCAGCTCACCGTCCAGCGCACGGCACGCAGGCCCGCCGCACGCCCCCGCCAGCGCATCCGCCACGCGTGTGCCGCCGGGACGGTCCGCCGCCGCGCCCAGCGCGGCCGCCACGCGCGGTGACAGGGTGAGCTGCGGGGTGGGGTCGTGCCCCAGCACCGCCACCAGCGCCACATCCGCGGGGCCCAGCGTGAAGAACGCGCGTCCCCCCACCGTGGGGCTGAAGTCCCCCACCATCAGGACGTCCGCAAATGGCACCTGCGCCTGCAGGGCGCGGCTGGTGTCGGCGTTGCGCAGCTGCTCGCGTGAGGACAGCAGTGAAAGCACGGGTTCATGCGGGTCCGGCGCCTCAGCGTCCTCCGCAAACAGCGGGGTGCGCGGCGCCGCGTAGAACGGCAGCACCACCAACTGCAGGCCCAGCGGCCCCAGCGTGCCCTGGGCCGCCGCCGCCAGCGTGGCGGACCGGGCGGTGAGCTCGTCCGGCAGGGCAATGCCGTCCCGGGGGTCCGCGGGGTTGAGCATGGAGGCCACGGGGCTCCCCAGCGCCTGGGACCAGCCAAACAGCTGGCGTCCAACCACAACGCGGAACCGCGAGAACTTCACCGTGGCATAGGCCTCACCCACCTCCAGCACACCGGAGAACCGCGCGCCCGCCTCCGCGCTGCGCGTGGGCAGAAGGAAGTCCAGCGGTTGGAACTGCTGCACCGGCGGCAGCCGCGCGCCAAAGGCGGAACGCACCCGCGCCACCAGGTCCACGTGCGCGCTGAGCGGCATGTCCGGGCGGACGTCCACCGCCGCCACCGCCGCGGCCAGGCTGCGGCTGACGTCATCCAGCACGCTTCCCAGCGGCCGGACGGATGAGCGCAAGCCCAGCGTGCCGGTGAGCGTGATGTGCTGCGCCCGCAGCCCCAGCAGTGACCGGCCGCCCGCCGGTGCGGGCTGGGATACCTCGGCGGGGCTGAAGGCGAGCGTGAGTTCGCCCAGCGGGAGCGGCGGCGGCTCCGGGATGGAGAGCGTGACGGGGAAGCCCGGCGGCGTGGGAATCTCCGGCAGCGCAGGAATGCCGCTGGGCAGCGGGCTGGAGCCCGGCCCCTGCGGCTCGTCCTCCTCAATCAGGATGATCGTGTCGTCGGCGGCCGCCGCGCCCGCGTCCGCGCCAGGCCCGCCATCCTGGGACTGGGCCCGCACGGGCAGCGCCAGCACGCACCCGCATGCCACCAGCGCGCCCGACGTCAGCCACCGCTTGAGGGAGAACTCCACGACGGGTGAGCACTACCACGGAGGCCCGGGGGGGCCGCCATGGATCAGCGCCGGCCGCGGAACCACGGCCCGAACAGCGCGTTGAACTCGTCGTCACCCAGCGGACCGCCAAAGCGCTGCCAGCTGCGCAGCCGCCGGTACACGCGCCGCGGCATGGCGGGGAACGCCTCGCGCAGCCGCACCGCCAGCGCCCCGGGGTCCTCCTCTTCAGTCCACCGGAAGACCAGCTGGACCAGCTCCACCGGGGTGCGCTCGCCCGCCACGGCGCGCAGGCGGCGGGTCACCTCATCCGCCGGCAGCCAGGGGGAGTCCGGTGACGGCAACGCCCGCCAGCGCGCCTGCCCGCAATGCAGGCACAGGCGGGCCACCGGGTTGCCGCCGTAGCGCTTGGCGTAGAAGGACTGTCCGCACCGCGGGCACTTCACAAACTGGATCCCAAGCCCCGTCCCCACCATGGCCCCGAACCACAGCAGGATGAGCGGCGCGGTATCCACCCCGATCAACCCGCCCAGCAGGCCCAGCGCCAGGCTGGCCGGCAGCCAGCCCAGCCAGGACACCCACAGCCCCACCGTCCAGCGCCGGTGGGTCCGCCAGGGGTCTGCGGTGGTCCGCCGGCGCCCCGGGGCCACCGATGTTGCGGGAGGAGCGGGCGGCTGGGTCATCTCCGAACATGAACCAAGCGGTTGTCGCTCCGCCGGACGACAACGTGTCCATGGGTCGGCGCGGTTTGGCATCCTGCCCCTCCGGTTCCAGGGTCCGGGACACACTGTGCGGCTGCCGCCTCCTGCTTGTCAGCCCTGCACCCAGCCACCGGAACCGGCGGGCGCCGCGGCGCGTCAGGCCGCGCACGTCGTCACCGGGAGTCCTTGTGCGTTGCCCGGGCACCGTGGCATCCCGCGCGCTTATCACGGGCCATGCGGGGGGCCGTGCGGGACACTCCACTCATCTCCGCGACTGAGGTTGTCCATGGCGACTCTGGAATCGCTTCTCAACGTGTATTCGCTCCCCACCGGCCGCCGCATTGTGGCGCTGCGGGCGGTACGGGAGGTTGCCGCTGCGCTGGGCCTCACGGTGCTGGTTTCCTTCCTGGACACCGCCATTGCCCATGACGAGCAGACCCGCGCGGTGGAACTGGATTGGGTACGCCAGAAGCGCCAACCCGCCGCCAACCCCGGGGAGGCGGTGGTGGTGGACACCGAGCTGGACCGCGTGTTGGGTGGCATCCACGCGGTCCTCACGGGCGTGGTGGAGGGCGCGTTGCCGGGCCAGCCCGTTGAGGAAGCGCGCACCCTGTTGACGCTGCTGTTCCCCGCGGGCCTGGCCGGCCTCACGCAGGGCACGCACGTGGATGAGGCCACCGCGGTCCAGGCCGTGTTGCGCGAGGTCAGCAAGCCGGAGCACGCCACCCGGATTCAGGCCTTGCGGCTGGGCCCATCATTGGACCGGGTGGAGCAGCTCGCCACGCGTATGACGGGCATCCTCTCCGCCGCCGCCAAGAGCCCCACGCTGCAGTACAGCAGCGTGATTGATTCCCAGCAGAAGGGCCTGTCCAATCTGAGGGAGACGGTGGCGCGCGTCATTGCCCTGCACGTCTCTGAAAGCCAGCCGGACACCCAGGCGCGCGCCAGGCTGCTGGAAGGCGTGCTCCGCCAGGGCGAGGCGTTTGCCGAGGCGTACAAGCGGCGCCGCGGCGGTATGGACGTCAACCCGGTCACCGGCGAGCCGGCAGAGGACGTGGTGGGCTGAGCCTACCGGCCACTCGGTGGGCTTCACTGGGTGTCCACACCCCCTTCAGGGGGTTGTGGAGGCCCCCCGAGAGGGTGTGTTGCACCAAAATGGTGCACCTGGACCCCTCTGGGGGGGTGTCGACACCCCCCAGGGGGGCGTTGGAGGCCCCTGGTGGGGGGGTGTCCTGATCCAAAATGGCGCACCCGGACCCCTCCAGGGTGGGTGTTGATACCCGTGCCAAGTGGGAGGGGTCGCGGCCATTCGCCTGGCGACCCGGAACACCTACGACGCGATCCGCCGTTTCCAACGCGCTCACCCGTTCCTCAAGTCTCCGACGCGTCCGCCTTGCCCCGCAGGTCATGGCGCAAGGAGTCGACGGCGCCCTCCAGCCGTCTGATGTCATCGCTGTTCTTCTTGATGTCTTCGCTGTTCCTCTTGATGGTCTTCGCTGTTCTTCCGGATTCCCTCCGTGTTGCGTTGCACCCCATCGGCCAGATGACGCACGTGGGAATCCAACGCCTCCAGGCGAGCAGAAAGCTCCACCCTCATCTCCGTGATCCGGCGATCCAACGTCTCGTGGAAGATCTTCATCCCCTCAAGGAGGAGATCCACCTTGTCCGAGAGCGCCTCCAGCAACAGGCCCACCCGGCCCACCTCCGTCTCCGACGGGGCCACGGTGATCGGGTTCTTTCCCTTCACGAAGCCGCGCAGGGGCGGCCGCTTGCGTGCTGCCATGGCTCTCTCCGTGCCCGCCGTTTCTCCATCGCAACGCGCAGTTTCACAGGCTGCACGCGAGGGGTGAGGCGGGCCTCCCGCACTATTGCAGGCCCAGCAGCTCCGGCACGGTCACCAGCCCCGCGGCGCGGCCCTTGAGCAGCGGCGCCAGCCGAAGTGCCCCGCGCGCAAACGTGTCCCGGCTGTGCGCGCGGTGCGTGAGTTCCAGCCGTTCGCCGTCACCCAGCAGGTACACCGTGTGGTCTCCCACCACGTCACCGCCGCGCAGCGCGGTCACCCCCAGGCTGTCCGCCGCGCGCACCTTGGGCTCGCTGCTGCGGTTGTTCACGGTCACCGCCTCGGGGATGAGCCCGCGGCCCTCCGCGGCGTGCCGGGCCAGCAGCAGCGCCGTCCCCGACGGGGCATCGCGCTTGTGGCGGTGGTGGATCTCCGCCACCTCCACGTCAAACCCGCGCAGTGACCGCGCCGCCTGCCGCACCAGCGAGGCCAGCACCCACACGCCCGTGGACAGGTTGGGGGCCACGCACACGGGGATGCCCTTGGCCGCCCGGTCCAGGGCCACCCGCGTCTCCACGGACAACCCGGTCACCGCCACCAGCAGCGGCCTGCCTGCCGCCACCGCCCGCTCCGCGTGCGCGGCCACCGCCTCCGGCAGCGAGACGTCCACCAGCACATCGCCACCCGAGACGTCCGCGTCATCGCGCGCGAAGGTGAGCCCGTCATGCCCGGGCACCGGCTTGCCCAATGACACGCTGCGCGGGTGTTCCAGCGCCGCGGCCACGCGCACGCCCTCCGTCTCGCGCGCCAGCTCCAGGATGCGCCCGCCCAACCGGCCCGCCGCACCCAACACCACCAGCCGCGTCTCAGCGCCCATGCTTCAACTCCACGCCCAGGCGTTTGAGCTCGCCCAGCAGCTGCTCGCGCTTGTCCGCGGGCATGGGACCCAGCGGCAGGCGCCATTCCTCGCGAATGAGCCCCATGGCCGCAAGCGCCGTCTTCACCGGCTGCGGGCTGGTGTCCATGAACAGCAGGCGCGCAAACGGCAGCGTGCGCGCGGCGTGCGCCTGCGCGTCGGCCACCGTGCCGGCGGCCCACGCCTCGCACAGCTTCACCACGCTGTCGCCCACCACGTGCGTGATGACGCTGATGACGCCGTGGCCGCCCACGGCCAGCGTGGGGAGGATGATGCCGTCTTCGCCGGACATGACGGAGAAGTGCGCGGGGAGTTTCACCAGCATTTCGTGGAGGCGCTGCAGGTTCCCGGAGGCATCCTTGAGCGACACGATGTTGGGCGTCTCCGCCAGGCGGTGCACCACGTCCGCGGGCATGTCCACGCCGGTGCGGCCGGGCACGTTGTAGAGGATGAGCGGCAGCGGGGTGGCCTGCGCCACCGTCAGGAAGTGCTGGTAAAGGCCCAGCGCGTTGGGCTTGACGTAGTACGGCGTCACCGCCAGCAACCCGTCGGCACCGGCCTGCGCGCACGCCTTGGCCAGCTCCACGCTCTTGTGGGTGGCGGTGCTGCCCACGCCGGCCACCACCGGAACGCGCCCGCCCACCGTCTTCACCACGCGCTTGACGACGGAGACGTGCTCCTCAACAGAGAGCGCCGCCGCCTCACCGGTGGTCCCGCACGGCACCAGCCCGTGGATGCCCATTCCCAGCTGCTGCTTCACCACGGCGTCCAGGGCGTCAAAGTCAACTGCGCCATCCTTGAACGGTGTGACGAGCGCCGTGTACGCGCCCTTGAACTTCACGGTCATGACCTGCCTCCGGCTGGGGGTGGAAGGGTTGCAACGGATTCGTGGCGCACCAGGTCTTCATAGGACTCGCGGGTGCGGATGACGTGCAGGGTGCCGCCGTCCACCAGCACCTCCGCGGCGCGCGGCCGGCTGTTGTATTGGGACGACATGGACGCCCCGTAGGCGCCCTCGCCCATGACGCAGAACAGGTCCCCGGGATGCATCAGGGGCAGCGTCCGGTCGCGCGCCTGGAAATCCGCGCTTTCGCACACCGGTCCCACCACGTCCACGGTGGCCTGCGCCGCGCCCGGCGCCGGCTCCGCCACCGGCACCACGCCGTGGTGCGCGCCATACAGCGCCGGCCGGATGGAGTCGTTCATGCCCACGTCGGTGACCAGGAACGTCCGCGCTTCCGCTTGCTTGACGTACAGCACGCGGCCCAGCAGCACGCCCGCGTTGCCAGCAATCACCCGCCCCGGCTCCACCACCACGTGCAGCCCTGAATCCCCCACTGCGTCCAGGATGGCGCGCGCGTAGTCCGCCGGAGAGGGGGGCACTTCGTCACGGTAGGCAATGCCCAGCCCGCCGCCGAAGTCCACCTCCGTCACCGGATGTCCCGCGCTGCGCAGCGCGCGCGCCAGCGCCACCAGGCGCGCCGCCGCCTCCGCAATGGGCCCCAGCTGCGTGATCTGGCTGCCAATGTGTGAGGCCACGCCGTGGATGCGCAGCCCGGGCAACCGCGCCATCCGGTCATACAGTGCAGCGGCGCGGGCCAGTGGCACGCCAAACTTGTTGGTCCGCAGCCCGGTGGAAATGTACGGGTGGGTGGCCGGGTCAATGTCCGGGTTCACCCGCAGCGACACCGGCGCGCGCGTCCCCATCCCGCGGGCCAGCGCGTCCAGGATCTCCAGTTCGCCTTCGCTCTCCACGTGGAAGGAGCGGATGCCCGCGCGCAGCGCCTCGGTCAGCTCGCGCTCCGTCTTGCCCACGCCGGAGTACACCACGCGGTCCGCGGGGATGCCCGCGCGCAGCGCGCGGAACAGCTCGCCGCCGGAGACCACGTCCGCGCCCGCGCCCAGCGCGCCCAGCAGCGCCAGCACGCCCAGGGACGGGTTGGCCTTCACGGCAAAGCAGACGGTGTGCGGGTGCTGTCCAAACGCCTCATCCATGACGCGGAAGTGCCGCTCCAGCGTGGCGCGCGAATACACCCACGTGGGAGTGCCCACGCGCGCGGCCACGTCGGTCAGGGGCACGTCCTCGGCATGCAGGGTGCCGTGGCGGTGGTGGAAGTGGTGCACGCGGACGGGCCTCCCCGGGGGGGCGCCTTGGTGCCACGGGGGATGCCGCGCTTCAAGCCGGGCTCAGGCGGACCACGGCGGTGCGGGCACGCCCTCAGGCCGGGGCACTCCCACGATGACCAGCTTGGCGTCATTGGCCGCGCGCACCGTCTTGTCCCGGTCCACCATGATGGTGCGCTGGGCCTCCACGGCCAGCACGCGCACCTTGTGGCGCACGCACGTCTCCACGGTCTGCGGGCCCACGGCGGGCAGGTCCAAGCGGAGGTCCTGGTGCGGCTTGACCACCTTGCACACCACCACGCCGCCCTTGCCGCCGGCGCCGCCGTGCCGCCCCAGCGCGGCCCCGCGTTCAATGGCGCGGTCCGTCCCCTCCACCGCCTCCACCGCCAGCACCACGCCGCGCCGGACCACCACCGTCTGCCCCACGTCCAGGCCGCCGGTGGTGCGCGCCACCTGCATGCCGTAGCGGATGTCGTCCGCCTCGTCGGGCGTGGGGCGGCGGGAGGTCATCACGCCTTCGCGCGCCATGTGTGCGGGCACAAACGGGGGCACCGCCAGCACGGGCACGCCCGCCTCCTCAAACACGCGCGCCACTTCGCGAAGCGCCCGGTCATCCTGGAGTTGCCGGCCCAGGCGGGCCACAATTCCCAGCAGTGTCAAGTCCGGCCGGAAGCCGCCAAACACGCTGGCCTTGGCAAAGTGCCCCGCCATCACGCACCCGGTGGCCTTCTCCCGGCGGAACACGTCCAGCACGCCGCCCAACTGGCCCAGCGCCAGTTCCGAATACGCGTCCGACACGCCGCGCAGCTCAGGGACCACCGGCCCCATGGCGGCGGTGACCACGCGCCAGCCCGCGGCGCGGGCGCCCTCCGCCACCAGGCGCGGGAGGTCGCCGTTGCCGGCCAAAAGGCCCAGCACGCCCTGGGTTCCCCGTTCCATGCTGCCTCGCGGGCGGCTAGCCCTCTTCTCCGCGTCGTGGCGGGCCCAGCAGCGGTTCCGCGCCGGGCGTGCCGCCCATGTCCTCAATCAGGCCGGCCACAATCTTCCGCTGCCGGGCCGTCCGCTCCGCCGGGTTGCGCCCCAGCTTCTTCAGTTCCAGCCGCGCACCGGCCATGCTTCCGTGCCCGCCGGAGCTGCCCGCATCCAGCGGGTCCAGCCGCTCGCGCAGGATGTTGACGGAGCGCATCCGCTTGTCGCTGACGCGAACCGACAGGTACAGGCTGCCGTCATGGAGGCCGGTGGCCAGCGCCCACTTGGTGCCATCAATGGTCATCAGCCGGTCGGCCATCTCTGGGACCAGTTCCGGCACGTAGACCCTGCCCAGTTCCACCACGGTCACGTTGCCGTGCAGTTCCACGCGGCGCAGCGCCTTGGCCAGCACCTGGAAGTACTCGCGGGGGAGCTGGGGGTGCTCAATGGCGCTGACCGCCGGCATGTCCGTGAGCGGGATGAGCCACTGGTAGGCCTCCACGTCCCAGCGGCCCACCTCACGGCCCAGGTCACGCGTGTCACTCTTGATGCCGTAGAACAGGGCGGTGGCCACCGCCGGCCGCGGCGTCACCCCGGCCGCGCGCAGGTAGTTGGTGAGCAGGGTGCTGGTGGCGCCGGCGTCGCCGCCCACGTCGTGGTAGGCGGCCTGGTCGGACTCGGGGCGGGCCGGGTGGTGGTCAATGCAGATGACCGGCAGGTCCACCTCCGGCAGGCTGTGGTTGCCAATCTCCGGCTGCGTGTCCACCAGCCCCACCACGTCAAACTCCTCCGGCTTGACGCGGTGGACGGGCATCACGGGGATCTTCAGCAGCCGCACCATGGCGCGGTTTTCTGCCCGGCCGATAAGGCCGCCGTAGGCCACGGTGCATTCCAGCCCGGCGCGGTCTTCCAGCAGCTGCCCCAGCGCCCACGCGCTGGCCAGGCTGTCCGGGTCCGGGTTGTCATGGGTGAGCAGCAGCGCGCGCTTCTTGCCTTTGGCCAAGTGCAGCAGCTGGGCCACCCGCGCGCGAAAGTCATCCAGCCACGGCGCATCAGGCGTTACCGGTCCGGCCGGGGAGGACACCCCGGCGGCACCACCAGCGTTCGGGGGCTCTTCCATGGCGGCGGGACCCTACCACAAGCCGCCAGGGTGCAACGGACAGGGGATCCGTGTGCCGGGGCAACCCCACGTTTCCCATCGGAATCACGGTGGATCGGTCCCGGCGACGGCAGAACCGGCCATTTTCCGCTTGCAGTTTGCCTTCCGGCTCACCATAACGGGCCCGCCCGTTACGGCTTGGGCCGAGGTGAAGGCCGAGGCTGCCAATTCTTGGGGGCGCGCCCCGGCCATGTCGGTCGGTGCGGTTGGCCGGTGCCCTCTCCGCGGTGGGAGGGACCGTGGAATAGAAAGACCACAGCAAATGCCAGTCGGAACTGTGAAGTGGTTCAATGACGCCAAGGGGTTCGGTTTCATCGCTCGCGAGGGTGGTCCGGACGTGTTCGTTCACTTCAGCGCGATCAACATGGACGGGTTCAAGACCCTCCAGGAAGGCGCGATGGTGGAGTTCGACGTGGTTCCGGGCAAGAAGGGGGAGCAGGCCCAGAACGTGCGCGCTCACAAGGGCTGACACCGCACGCAGTCACCTTGCAAGAGGGGTAGTCCCAGGGCCCTCGCTCCCGCTTCCCGGGCGAGGGCCTTGGTGTTTCTGGGGCTACATCCTCATCTCGGCCTGGTTGGTCCCGTTGGCAACGTGCCTGGCCAGTTCCTCCATGAGCACGCGCAGCTTCCCTTTGCGGACGCGCAGCAAGCGTGCGGCGCCGCTCCGACATGCGTCCTGGATCTTGGCGTCCACGTCATGGCCGATGAACGACGTCACCAACAGGACAACCGCCACCCTGCCTACCCTGATGGACGCCACCACGCCGTCCAGCAGGCGCGACTTGTTCTCGCAAACGTCAACCAGCATGCCCGTCCGGGCGTGAAGCTCGCTGGCCAGTTCCTGCTCCGGCCGGTTGGTGACCAACACGCAGCGCTTGCCTGACATGGCGGCGCGAACTGCCGCCTCTTCGGGCAGGGGAGCGCCGTCGTCCACTTCAAGGGTGGCGATCTCGTCCTCAGGGAATTCCGCCTGCTCCTCTGCGGGTGGTGTGGCGGCAGGGGCAGCAGAGAAGGGCTCCCGGAGTTTGCGCAGGCGGCGGCGTTCGCCGCGTTCTTGGAGCCGGTCCTCACAGATGGCCTGGAGCGCCTGCAGGTGGCGGGGGACCAGGGGCCGCAGCTCCTCATTGGTGAACACCGGGAAAGCCTCTGCCAGCCACGCGGCAACGCCGTGGGGGTCGTCCGTTGGTAGGGACTGGATGCGGTTTGCCAGGTCCTTGCGCTTCCTCCCCCGGGCGCGCGCATCAGGGTCAATCCCAAGGGCAAGGGCAAACCCCCTGGGCGGAACCAGCGCGGGGTCGGTCCACTTGAGCGCCCGCTTGAGCCAGTGCGCGTTTGGGTTCTTGTGGAGTGCCTCACGGAGCTTCCCCCACGCGTCCGCCCACTCCAGCGGGTCATCAACCTGCGTCCGAATCCACCGCAGGGTGAGTGCCGCCCGCTCGTACTTGGGTGCGGAGGCCTCCACCGCCTTCAGCGTGTTCAGCTCCCTGATGACAGCGGCAAGGCGGCTGTTTGCGTTGTCCACGTTAGGGCGCGCGCCTTCCGACTTCCGGTAGCCGGAGGGCTCCAGCCCGCGCTGGGCAAACTGGGCCTCAAGGCGTTCGCGAACCTGAACCGCGAGACGTTCTGCATGCGCCCAGTCGCTGGGGCGCTCCACATCTCCCAGCCCCAGCTCCACGAGTTGCTCGCGCGCTTCGCCCAGGCCGCCGTGTCGCTGAAGGACGGGCATGGTCCCAGGCCACCAGCGTGCGGAGACCCGGCCGATGATCTTCCGGACCAGGTTGAGCGCATGGGGGGGCGTTGACCCGGCGCGCGCCTCCAGGTCGCGGGAGGCGGCAATCCACTCCACAAGGACAACCCGCTGCATCTCGGCAGAACAGAGCGCCAGCTCCGCTTGCATGCGCTTGATGCGCTCCAGGAACTCCGCAGCCTCCTGCTCCACATGCCGCCGCTCCGTGGTGGCCTGCAACAGCACCCTTGTCGCCGGCGGCGGGGCCTCCACCAACGCGGGACCGGGTGGTTCATCACTCTGGCACGGAAGGTCCTCCGCCAGGGCTTTGACGTCTGGCGGCGGGGACGCCATGGGCGGCGCAAGCGGCTCGGGTTCCTCCACGGACTGTGGTGGTGACACCGGTTCCGGCGGCGGCTTGGATGTACGCAGCTCCACCGCACCCAGGAGGACCCGCGCCGCATGGGATGGGAACATGCCCTGCAGCGCATGGGTGAGGGCTGCGTCCTCCGTGGGGCCGCGGCCCCACCACTGCTCCTGCGCATGGGAGACAAGCACCTCAGTCCACGTGCCAGCACGGAAGTGCAGCGTGTAGCCCAGGCTTTCCAGCCAGCTGGCGGTGACGGTCCGTTCGGCAATGATGTTGGTCATGACTCCTCGCTGATACTGCCGGTTGTCGCAGTTGGCGACCTGTTTTGTCCCCGTTTGGTCGTTGTGGAAGATGATGATGCGCCGATTCTGCCCCCAGGCACGGATACCGAAGGCCTGGCGGTGCCCGCGGGCACATTGGCAAGCGTGGTACCTCCGGCGGGTGGTGTACGCTCACGGATCTGCCGCGCACCGCCGCGGCGGTCGCTTCCCGGAACTCCCGCTTTGCGGGTTGCGCGAAGCCAGATGCGAACGCAAGGAGTGGGGAGGACGCACCATGCGCAGTCTTCGTTCTGTTGTGGCGGTAGTGGCGTTGGCGGTGTCCTGCAGCAACGGGCCTGCACCCCTGGGAGGCGCGCCACAAGGCGAGGGGCTTGAGGCCCCTGTGTTGTGGTTCACGGTCCCCGCGCTGCTGGAATGGTGGGGGGAGGATCTGTCCGGCATGGCGGTGGTCAGAGTGCTTTCCGTTGAAGTGGAGGAGTTGAAGGAGCGCAATGTCCGTGTACCTGGGATCTATGCGCTGGTTGAGGTTGAGCAGCGGCTGACTCCGTCGCTTGGACCTGAATTCGCGGAGGGGGGGCGGTTTACGCTCACCGCCAGGTTTGGTGTCTGCGCCGGCCTGGGCCGTCAACCCCGGGTGGGGGACACAATCCTGGTCTTCCTCCGCACCCACACCGCCTACGGTGTTGATGGCCAATACGAGGGCACGCTGGGCGCGAGCGCTTTGTCCTGTCTGGATGACGAGGGATTCTTCCGCATTGAAGAGCGGCGCACCAGCGGAACTTCCATCGTCGAGAAGGTGGCCTTCCGCCGCGGCAACGAACAGCAGATTGCACAGGCGTTTGACCAAATCAGGTCCGGCGCGCGGCGGGTTGGGCATGTGCGCGCGGACTGTGCACAAGCGCATTGCGGCAGCGAGGAGTGCATCACCGGCGTCGCTTGCGGCCGAGTTTCCATTGACGTGCCCATTCCAGCCGACCAGTGGGCGGTGAACGGCAGGCCCGCCGAACCGGGTGCAGCTCCGTGAGGGCCCAGAACGTGCGCGCTCACAAGGGCTGACACCGCACGCAGTCACCTTGCAGGAGGGGTAGTCCCAGGGCCCTCGCTCCGCTTCCCGGCGAGGGCCTTGGGTCTCTACAGGCGCATCATCCTCCGACCGTTTGACGCCCGGAACCCCAACCTGCCAAGGGCCGCCCACCCTGTCATGGAGATTGACATGCGAACCCGTCCCGTAGTCCTGCTGCCCTGCCTGTTGATTGCCTGCTCCCCAACCACACCGGATACCGGGTCCTCCAGTTCGGGGGGCAACCCGGCGGCGTCTGCGGGCACATCCGCCGCTACCGGCGGGTCAGCTTCCGCATCCGGCGCTTCCTCCGTCGCTTCCGCTTCTTCGTTCGCGGCGGGGTCATCCAGCGCCGGAACCTCCGCAGGCTCGGCCGTGTTGCCCGGTTCCGGCGCGGCGTCCGGTTCCGGCTTGGGCTCGTCGTCGGACACCGCTTCCAGCGCGTCCGCGTTGGGTTCCTCCTCGGGCTCCTCCTCTGCGTCCTCCGGCGGCGTCACGGTGCAGGGCGCCGTGAGGACCAAGCTGTGTGACCGCCTCCCCGGGGCGCGCGTGGAAGTCCTGGACCGCCCTGACCTTGCGGTCACCGCAGACGTGGACGGCGCCTTTGTCCTCGCTGGCGCTCCCGGAGTCGTCAGCGTCCTCGCGGCGGCGGACGGCTACCAGCCCACCGCCACGCTGCTGGGGGACGCCGCGCTGCCGCGGGAGGTGCACGTGGTGCCGGCAACGCTGGCCGCCACCACGCATGTCCTGGCGGGCGTCCCGGCGGACAGCACCACCGGTGATGTCCTCCTCGTCATCCTTGGGGAAGGCGGCGTGCCACTGACCGGCGCCCAGGTCTCCCTGCTGGACAGCCAGGGAGCGGCCGTTGCGGCCACCCAACGGCGCTACTTCCGGATGCTGGGTGACCTGCCCACGCCCAGTTCGCTGATAACCGCCACCGAAGAAGGCCTGGGCGCCGTGGTGTTCCTCAGTGTGCCCCCAGGTGACTACAGCGTGCGCGTGGAGGGCACCACCTATTCGTTTGAAACGCGGGTGGCACCCGTTCGGGCTGGCGTCGTGACAGCAGACTTCGTCCAGGGGGTGGGAACCGGAGGCGTTGCGGCCGTTGCAGTGCGGGGAACCGTGATGCTGGCGGGCGCGCCGGTGGCGGGCGCGGACGTGGAGGTCACGCTGGTGGACGCCAACACCTCCGCTCACACCACCACCTCCGCCACCGGAGCCTTCAGCGTCCCAATGCAGGGCTACCGCCAGCGCTTGGACGTGACCGTGCGGGCCAGTGGCATGACTCCCATGCGCACCCGCATTGCCTGCCTGGCGGCCACGGACGACAACGTCTTCAACATCCATGGACTGTCCGTCAATGAAGGCGTGGACGTCCGGTTGCGGGCCGCGGGAAACACTCCGCTGCTGGCAGACCACGCCCTGGTGCTGGCCGCCGTGTTTGAAACGGACCTTTCCGGAACCCAACCCGTGGTGGGCGCGCGCGTGTTTCTCGGTGACTCCACGCTGGAACCCTTCTACGGCGCACCCGCCGGCACGCAGACCTGCGGCCGCGGTGCATGCACGGCAGGCAGTTGCAGCGCGGGACAACGGTGCCAGGACGGCAACTGCGTGCTGGACCTGCCAGGCATGTGCGGCGCCTGCCCCGCCGGGAACCTGTGCGGCTCCGGCCTGACCGCGCGCGTCTTTCCCGCCAGCGGTTCCCCGGCCTGCTACTGCCTGCCGCTGGTTGCGGACTGCCTGGGAGCCACCGCAGCTTGCCCCGCGGGCGCGTACTGCGCGCGTGACAGCGCCGCCCAGACCCAGTTCTGCGCACCGCGTGGAGATGAAAGCCCGGGGACCATGCTGGCGTCCGCAGACGTGGCCCTGCTGGCGGGCTACGCCAACGTCCCCGCCGGCGAACAGCGCTTCCGCGCCACCCTGGACCCACGCTCCGGGAGCGCAAGTGCCCGCGTGGAACCGGGTGTCATCAGCGTGGTGGTGATGGACCTGTTCCCGTAGCGCGCTCCGCAATGAGCGCTTCGTGGTCCATTGGATCACGTTCATCATGGGCAGCGGGATGGTAGCGGTACCGCGGCGCGCGCGGTGGCCCATGGACACGCTCTGCGGAGACTCAGCGTCGCCGTGTGCGGCAGGGCACGGAGGCAGACAGGGATGTCGTGGTGGAGGGTGGGAAACTCGCGCGCGCGGCGCAGTGACTCACTTGGGGTGGCGCCCTGGGCTGCTGTCAAGGGCAGGCGCCCCGCAGGCGCCACCAAGCGGAGAAGACCACGCTGCATGAACTGGCGCAGGCGCATTTCGGTTCATTCCTGCGGGAGGTGGAGGAGGAGACGGGGAAGAAGCTGCCGGCGTTCGTCGTCAACGCGTGGCGGAGCTACCTGGACTGCGGCCTGGGTGGTGCGGAATTCCGGAGATTGGTTTGTGAGAAATGCCTGGATGAGACGATTGTCTGCTTTTCGTGCAAAACACGGCAATTGTGTCCAAGTTGTGCCGCGAGACACATGGCGAATGGACCCGCCAAGCTCGTCGACACGGTGATCCCGCGGGTACCCATGTGGCAAAACGTGCTTTCCCTGCTGTTCGGGACGTGGGGGCGTGCTGGGTTGCGCCCGAAGCCGATGAACTCAGTGCAGAGGGAGTTTGTGGCTGCGTGCAGGCGTGGAGCGCGGCACGCGCGCGGGAGTACGGATTCGTCGGCGGGCGAACGGGCGGCGTGCTGGTGAATCTGCTCGGCCAGATCGGCATGGGAGCAGGGGTACGCATCCTTCACAAAAAGCCGTGGAGCGTGCCGAGGACGGCCACGCTCAGCGCTGTCACCGGCGGAATCTTCTCGGCCCCAGACGCCGTCCAAACCAGCATGACAAGAGTTGTCGCGATCATGGTTGTCCCCTATTTGACTCGGCAGACTTGCAGCACGGCATGGGCGAAGTCATCCGACGTCTTTTGTCGCCAGCGTCAACGACGTAGAGCAAGGCTGTCCACTGGCGCACGCCCATGCCGTTTCTGCAAGTCACGGCTGTCGGTTGTCGGTTGGGTGTGATCGTTCATGGTTGTGACCCCGCGAGCTGGGGGAGGAGCCGCCAAGGGTTGGGCCAGGGTGTTATCTGGGCGAGCGTTGACGTCGGGGGTTGGGCAAGTAGCGCTCCATTTGAGGGCATGAAGAGGGACGGCCGCGGGACTCAAGCGCAGGCAGTGGCCATTCGGGTGATCTCCGCGCCCCGCGGACGGCCGCAGTCCACGTGCCAGCACGGACGTGGAGCGTGTAGCCCAGGTGTTCCAGCCAGCTGGCGGTCACGGGCCGTTCGGCAATGATGTTGGTCATGACTCGATTTCCCTGCCCGATTCCATGGTCCCGGACGTGTCGACCATGACCAGGAAGTATCTGTGACGTGCGCACGGCGACGATGTTGCTGTGCGCGCCGCGCGGCAGGTAGTGCTGGCTGAAAGTGTCGAGCGAGGTGTGGGGCCGCGTTGCTGCGCTACCCAAGCGTCAGCGCTTTCTGAGCCGGCGTGCCGTCACCGCGGCCAGAGCCCACAGACCCGTCAGCGGAGGACCATCCTGACGCTGTGAACACCCGCACTGCGGCGTGGAACGGTCATGACCGGCGGGCGGCGCCGTAGGCTGACCAGCGTCGCGTCCAGCGTCAGAGCGTCCGGCATCGCGACCTCCAGCGTCACGTTGCCCCGCGTCAGGAAACGGCGGGGAGCACTGTCCGCTCCTGCACTGGCCATTATTGCAGGGCGTTCCGTCTGGAAGAAATGTGTACGTGCATCCCTGACCGTCGATGCAGCCCGCTGCGGATTGACACTCCGGGGCGGGGTCACAGGTTCTCGGCATCACGTCACAAAAGCCGGCTTGCGGATGGCAGAACCCCGTCATGCAGGAATCCGGTTGCGTGACGCCAGCGCAGTTCACCGGCCCGCCGTCCACCAGGCACTGCCCGCTGTTGCAGAAGCCGGTGCCCGTCTCACACAACACGCCGTCGGTGCAGAGGGCGCCGTTGGCGCGGGCCCTTTCCACGCATTGTCCGGAGAGGGGGTTGCACAACGAACGCACGCATTCGGACGGCGGGGCGCAATCCGTCATGTTCACGCCAACACAGATGCCGCCGGCACACGTGTCATTGCCCGTGCACGCATTGTTGTCATCACAGGTGGACCCGGCATCCGCGCATGGAATGGGCCTGTGGACCAGCGCCCACGCCCCTTCTGTCTCTGGACCGCCTTCGGGATTGGCGGTGAACGCCTGCAGCGTCCAGAGATCCTCGTCGTTGACGTCAACCGTGCTCATGCTCAGATCGGCCAGGCGGCATCGCCCCAGCAAAGGAGCACACCCGCCACCGACGAGCGGCCCACGTCCCACCTGAATGATCCGGTCCTGTCTGAATGTGTCGAGAGGGTCCGCCGCAGATCGGAACGCATACCCCGCGCTGGGGTACTCATCCGGCGAAAAACGCGTGAAACCGATGAGCACGTCCTCGTTCCGGTTCACCGCCACGGTCGGCACCGAATAGGCGTAGCCCGGTGACCCGATGAAGCCCTGTTGGATCATCACGTTCTGGGCCGAGATCTGCATCCACATGATGCCGGTCCGTGCCGCGGGTGGTGCTGTAGAAACGCTGTGCGCGCTCCAAAGGCGTCCATTGCGCACCACGGGAATCGGGCGGTCCATGCCGTCTGATTCTACGAGCGCTTGGGTGCCTCGCTGCGGCAGGATGGCGGCGCCAGAAGACGCGGACCAGCCGCCTTGCAGCGGCGTCACCGGGTTTGGCTGGGAGAGGGTTGGCCCATCCGTGGCGCCGGACACCACGCGGACCTCGATCCTACCAGTGCCGACGGAGAGCACGCGCAGATCCGGCTCAAGCGGATCATACGTCATCGCCGGGGCGAGTTTGAACGGCGAATCGGTGAGGAAGCTCTGGAAGCGAAGCGCCTGCTCATCAAAGAGGCCCGCTTTGTCGATGACCGCCAGGCCATGATGCAGTGGCTCTCCACACCCGAACGCCGGTGACCCGCAGATGACAATACCAATGGCGACGAAGCGGATATTGAAACCGAGCTGCGGGTAATCCAGTTCCGGCATCAGGCCGCTGTCCGGGAGTGACGCCTGCAAGGAGGCGCCCTCGATGATGTAGACGTCCCACGTGCCCGTGGGATCACTGTTGCGGGTCACAGCGAGAAACAGCCTGTTCTGGTACGTGCACCGCACCGCCACAAAACGCGCGCGCATGGGATCAAAGATGATGCGATCATCAAAACCGCCAGCGCCCCAAAACGCTTCGTCATCAATGACCTGCACCAGCGTACCGTCACGGCCGTGAATCTGGATGTCAGAATTGCCAAGCGAGACCAGGTGCGTGGGGCCAACGGCGCCGAGATAGTCGAGCAGGCCCTGCACCACTGGGCCCGCCTCAAACGCCGGGGAAGGCCCGGACGTCTGAAGGGCACGGACGGTGGATGGTGCATCCAGCATAGGCACCATGCCCGGCGGCAGCGCATGGGCCGGTGAGGTGCGCGGCTTGCGACGTGGTCCGGTGGGCGGAGGCAAGTCACGGACCGTCACGCTGCGCAGATACGTTCCCTCTCCAGCGCGTCCGTGCTCACCATCAGGTGAGCCCGGTGACCGCGGCAGCTCACATGCCAGGAAAAGCACGCACGCAGCGGCGCACAGGGTCCTTGTGCCGTTCATTGGGATGGTCATGCCACCTCCGCTGGCGGAAGGCGAGAGACCTCGTCGTGCGCGGCCTGTCGCGTGGCGCAAGACTGCGCCTGCGCGGGCTCTTCGCTAGAAGCACACGCCCGTTCCATCCGGCTGCCGGCGGCAGGTGCTGCCGTGGGGAGAGGCGCCCGGCTGCCTTTGACCCGCGGCACTGCAGGTCATGACCTGGGCCGCATCCGTTCCCGGGCCACACACCACCGCACGCGCCCGCAGGAGCGGATTTCCGTCATCACAATCATCGCCCTGGTCCGCATACGGTGTGTCCTGCGGGCACACCACCACGCCGCATCCGGACGCTCCAGCACCATCTCCGTCCAGGTCCCGGCCTTGCCGTGCGCCGCCGGTCACGTGCCGCTTTCACTGACACGAAGTGGACGTCCCTGACGCTGTGCAGGTGTTGCAGGCATGCACCGTCACCTGGCCTGTGTCCGCGCACGTCACTTTGTGCTGGCCATCTGAGCTGCTGTGAGCACTCCACCGCCCTTCCCGGCAGGCAACCGCGCCGTGACCTTCGTCACAGGGGGGGGCACCCTGAAGGGTGGTCCAACCGCAATGCAGACTGGTGGGAGGCACCCTGAAGGGTGGTCCAACCGCAATGCAGACGGGTGGGAGGCACCCTGAAGGGTGGTCCAACCGCAATGCAGACTGGTGGGAGGCACCCTGAAGGGTGGTCCAACCGCAATGCAGACTGGTGGGAGGCACCCTGGACGGGCCTTGGTGTTTCTGCGGGGCCGCTGCGACCAACCCGGTCTCGTGGTCCTTGGCCTGGCGTGCCCCGTGGCGGCGCGGCGGGCCATTCAGGGCGGCGTGGCGCACCCGGGAGCGGCGTTGCGGCGAGGAAACTCGCGGGTCAATGGGAACTGCTGGCGGCCGTCCCGGCATGACAACCGCTGGAGGCCAGCGCGCACGGGTCGAAGCGGACGCGCCATCACGAGGGGGCGCGGGACTCGGGTCGGGCTGGGCAGGGGAAGGGGACGGTCGGTCTGGTCCGGGCGTACCGGGCGGGAAAGACACCCACCTTCAGGGGAAAGTGTCTCACTAAATGAGAACTTCTTGGGAGGAGCACCCCGACCACCCACCCCGCGACGGGTTTCATTGAAACCTTCCCCCTTCCCAGCCCTGATCTCAGCGGGGCCGCGGGTCTACAAGACGCGACCTCTGCCTCCCGCCGTTGCCGCGCCGCCGGCAGTGCTTCCACGGCACGGCTCGCCGTGGTGGGTTTGCCATGGCGCCGCGGTTTCCTCGCCGCAGCCGCCTCACGTTCTCCCCAAGGCAACACGCGCCGACTGGTTCGGCGCGGTCCGGCGGGAGCCAGCGTTCTGGTGCGCACGCCGGGTAGCGGCCCGCCTTGCATCCCCACCGCGCCGCAGGGGTAGATGGCCCCCGCGCCCATGCTCAGTCCGCTGCTTGCCACGCTGCTCCTCACCGCCGCCGATGGCGGGCCGCCGGAGTCCGCCCCGGCCCCGCGCTGGGCGCTGGCGGCGTGCGCTCCCGGCGTGGACGCGGCCGCGGTGCTGTTGCAGGCGCGCCCCCGCGGGATGGAGGGCGCATGGGACGTGGGGTGGGCGCTGTTGGACACACGGGGGGAGACCTGGTCAGGGCGCGGCAGCGTGAAGGGGCCGCCGGGGGTGGACGCGGTGCCCACCGGGCCGGAGCTGGGCTGGACGGAGCTGGATGATGGAACCACGCGGCTGTGGTCGCCGCGGTTTGCGGGGTTCATTGGGACGGCGCGTGCCGGCAACCGCGCGGCGTTTGCTCCGCTGCAGGGGCGCGCCGGGGAGGAGGTGTGCGCGGGGGCGGTGTGGCTGGCGGGACCGGAGGGCAACGGCGCGCCGGTGCTGGTGGTGCTGTCACGGCGCGCGGGGGTTGCGGTGGGCGCGCGGGGGGACGGTCTGGTCACGGCGCTGCCGCTTCCGCCCGCAACCGACCCGCCGCTGCCACGCCCACCCGCCCGGGGACGACGCCGCGCGGAGCCTGCCGCGGGGGCGCCGCCGTCCGCGCCGGCCCGCGTGTTGGCGGACGAGCGCATCCGCCTGGAGCGCGTGGACCAGCGGCGGGACCCGGCTTCCGGGCGGGTGGTGACGGCCGGGTGGCGCCTGGTGTCACCGGCGGGACGCGCGCTGGGCCTGCTGTTCAGTCGGCAGGCCAGCGTGCTGGCTGAAGGCGTGGTGTTGCACCGCGTGGAGGGTGGCGCGGAGTTCCTCGACGGGCGGACGGACCTGGTGGGGGCGCTCTTGGAGCCGCTGCCGTAAACCAACGCATCTTGACTGCCCCCCGCCGTCCGAACAGGCTCAGCCGCACAACCCATCACGCATCCAAGGGAGGAACCCATGTCGTCCTCGGGACACGGTGTGCCGGCTGCGCCACGTGCGGTCACGCCGGAAGACCCCATGGCGCAGCAGACGGTGACCACCATCCGCACGCTGGCCATGGACGCGGTGCAGGCGGCCAACTCCGGGCACCCGGGCACGGCCATGGCCATGGCACCCATTGTCTACACGCTGTGGCAGGACTTCCTGCGCTTTGACCCGCATGACCCCATCTGGGTCAACCGCGACCGGTTCCTGCTGTCCATCGGCCATGCGTCCACGCTGCTGTACAGCATGCTGCACCTGTGCGGGGTGCGTGCGGTCAACCCGCGCTATGAGCGCCTGGGCCACGAGTCCGTCTCGCTGGACGACATCAAGCGTTTCCGCCAGCTGGACAGCCGCACGCCGGGCCACCCCGAATACCGCTGGACCTCCGGCGTGGAGTGCACCACCGGGCCGCTGGGGCAGGGGGTGGCGTCGTCCGTGGGGATTGCGCTGGGCGGGCAGTGGATGGCGGCGCACTTCAACCGCCCCGGCTTTCCCATGGTGGGCTTTGACGCGTACGCGCTGTGCGGTGACGGGTGCCTGATGGAGGGCGTGTCGTCGGAGGCGGCGTCCCTGGCGGGGCATCTCAAGCTGTCCAACCTGTGCTGGATCTATGACAACAACCGCATCACCATTGAGGGCAGCACGTCACTGGCGTTCTCTGAGGACGTGGCCACGCGCTTCATGGGCTACGCGTGGAACGTGGTCCGCGTGGGGGATGCCAATGACCTGGAGCTGCTGCGGCGCGCGTTCCGCACCTTCAAGGCCACCACGGACCGGCCCACGCTGATCATTGTGGACAGCCACATTGCGTGGGGCTCACCCAACAAGCAGGGCACCTCCGCCGCGCACGGCGAGCCGCTGGGCGAGGAGGAAATCCGCCTGACCAAGCGCGCGTACGGCTGGCCGGAGGACGGCCGGTTCCTGGTGCCTGACGGCGTGCGGGAGCACCTGGCGGGGGGAATGGGGAAGCGCGGCAAGGAGGAGCGGGATGCGTGGATGCAGCGGTTTGAGCGCTACCGCGCGGAGCACCCGGGCCTGGCTGACGAGCTGTACCGCATGCAGCACCGCGTGCTCCCGGACGGGTGGGACACGGACCTGCCGGTGTTTCCGGCGGACCCCAAGGGCCTGGCCGGGCGCGACGCCTCCGGGAAGGTGCTCAACGTGCTGGCGCAGCGCGTGCCGTGGCTGTTGGGCGGCAGCGCGGACCTGGCGCCGTCCACCAAGACGCGGCTGACGTTTGCCGGGGCGGGGGACGTCACGGCCGCGGAGCGCGGCGGGCGCAACCTGCACTTTGGCATCCGCGAACACGCCATGAGCGCGGTGCTCAACGGGCTGTCATTGGTGAAGCTGCGGCCGTTTGGCAGCGGGTTCCTGGTGTTCAGCGATTACAGCCGCCCCGCGCTGCGCCTGAGCGCGCTCATGGAGCTGCCCACGGTCCACGTGTTTACACATGATTCCATTGGCGTGGGCGAGGACGGCCCCACGCACCAACCGGTGGAGCACCTGCCCGCGCTGCGCGCCATCCCCGGGCTGCTGGTGATCCGCCCGGCGGACGCCAATGAGGTCACCGAGGCGTGGCGCGTGATCATGCAGCAGCGGCACACGCCCGCGGCGCTCATCCTGTCACGGCAAGCGCTGCCCACGCTGGACCGGACCCGGTACGCACCGGCCCGCGGCGTGGAGCGCGGGGCATACGTGCTGGCGGACGCGCCCGGCGGACCGCCCCAGGTGCTGCTGCTGGCCAGCGGCAGCGAAGTGGCGCTGTGCGTGGCCGCGCACGAACAGCTGGCCGCGGAGGGAATCCGGTCCCGCGTGGTGTCCATGCCGTGCTGGGAGCTGTTTGAGGACCAGCCGCAGGATTACCGTGACGCGGTGCTGCCTCCCGCGGTGACGGCTCGGGTGAGCGTGGAGCAGGCCTCCACCTTTGGGTGGGAGCGTTACACGGGACTGCGCGGGGCCAATATTGGCATGACAACGTTTGGCGCCTCCGCGCCGCTGGCCGAGCTGCAGAAGAAGTTTGGGTTCACCGCGGACGCGGTGGCGGCGGCGGCCCGCGCGCAGCTGGGCCGGTAGCCGGCCGGCGGAGGCGCTTGGAGGATGACAAGGCGCACGGTCTGCGTCACCATCGGCGGCATGCGGTGGCGGCGCGGCGCATGGATGGGGGCGCTTCTCGTCGGCGCGGGCGCCGCCGGATGTCCGGGTGCGCCGCCGTCCCCGCGTGACCTGTACGTAGGCCCGCCGGGAACCACCGCCACGCACGTGGTGGTCACCGTGCAGCCGGGCGTGGTGGCCGCCGGTGGTGCGTGGCGGCTGGTGTCACACGCCACGGCGGGAGACCGGCAATCCACGGCGTACCTGCCGGACCCGCCGGAGAACCGGCCGCTGGACCTGCCAGGCCAGTACACCATCATGGCGCGGGACGCGGCTGGGTCCCTGCGGGTGGTGGTGGACGCGCTGGCGGAGGACGGCGTGGTGGTGGGACGCGGCGCCGGCAGCGTGGAGCTCATCCCGCGCTCCGGCACGTCACTGGCCATCACGCTGGAGAAGCCGTGCCGGCAGGACGTGGAGTGCGACACGCGGGGCCGCTGCGCGGGGACCCGCGCCTGCCAGGAGGGCATGTGCGTGAAGCTCACGGACCCGTGCGCCAGCCTGGTGGCGTGCGCGGACAGCCGCTGCGAGGACGGCGTTGAGGGCTGCGTGGTGACCTTCCACCATGACCGCTGCGGCACCAACGAGTACTGCGACGTCATCCGCGGCTGCCAGGTGGGGGACCCCTGCCAGGAGGACGCTGATTGCACCGGCCTGGGGGACCGGTGCCAGACGCGCGTGTGCGCCGAGGGCCATTGCATGGCCGGGGCGCCGGTGGACCCCACCGACCACAACCCGTGCACGGTGGACGTGTGCCAGTCCGACACGGGGCCCGCCCACTACAACCTGGCCGCGGGCAACGTGTGCTCCGCGCAGGCCGACCCGCACCGCCGGGTGTGCCAGCAGCCCGGGGACGGCGGTGTACTGGAGTGCGTGGACTCGCTGTGTGGTGATGCGTACGTGGACCTGGGCGCCGGCGAACAATGTGACCTGGGCACGGGCAATGACGACGAGGCCTGCACGCGCACCTGCCGGTTCCCGCGCTGCGGTGACGGCGTGCGCTCGGTGTCGCTGCTGGAGGAGTGCGACGACGGCAACACCGACCAGTCCGACGACTGCGTGGCGTGCCGCTACGCCCGTTGCGGTGACGGCCATGCGCACACGCGCGGCACGGGTCCGTTTGAGCAGTGTGATGACGGTGAGAACAACGGCGTCACCAACTGCGGCCTGACGTGCCGGCTGCGGACGTTCATGGCCACGCCGGTGATGGGCGCCGGGGCGCCCTGCCCGCCCGGGAGCCCGGACGGCGGCACGGCGGTGGACCCCGCGGACGGTGGATGGAACTACATGGGCTACCCGCCCACCGTGTGGCCGGCCACCGGTGACGCGCGCTGCACACCGCTGGCGGACATCCAGGACGTGGCGCTGCGGGGCGTGACCGCGGGCGGCGTGTCAGATTGGACGGATGAGATTGTGGTGGCGGACGCCACCGGCGTGTACGCCCTCAACCTCCGGTCCCTGCAGGTGCGGCGCATGTTTGAGGGCGGGGATCCCGCGCCAGTCCGCAGCTGCCCCATCCCCGCCACGGACTGGAACCTCCCGGCGGGCAAGGGCCTGCCCGCATCCTATGAGCCCTTCCGGGGGGTGATGATGCTCAACACCACGTTCACCTACCGCACCGCGCAGACCGGGCGCATCTTCCGGGCGCACATGCCGGAGACCACCGCGGGCGGACCCACGCGGCTGCAGTTCTTCAACTACGTCGGCACCTCCGCCTACAGCATTGCCACCTGCTGTGACCTGTCAGACCCCGCAGACACCTGGCGCGACGGCGCCTGCTACGCGTGCCCCAGCGCCAACATTGTGTTCCCGGCGGTGCCGCAGATGTTCTTTGACTTCCTGGGCACGGTGATTGCCGTGATGCCGGACCTGGACACGCGGCGGCTGCACGCGGTGGACGAGCGGCGTGACTGCGAGCGGAATGACTCAACGGTGGTCACCTTCAGCGCGTGCGCGGAGCGCGCCGACGGCGGCGTGCCCGACGCCGGGGCGTCCGGCGGGTGGGCCCATGCGGCCACCGTGCCCGCCGCCTGCCTGGAGGGGAACACGGTGGCCGTGATCATGAGTTCCCCCGCCGCGCATGACGTGGTGCGTGCCGGCCTGAACCTCCCGGCGGACATCAACACGCTGTGCATGAGCGGCTACCGGACGGTGGCTGGCACGCGCGGGCAGAGCGGTGGTTCGCCCGCCGGCGTGCCGGCGGTGGGCGCGCTGCTCAACACCCCGGCGGGCGTGGGCGTGGACGCGGAGTGCAACGTGTTCCTTGCGGACACCGGCAACGGGCTGGTGCGGCAGGTGACGCGTGACGGCACGCTGCACAACGTGGCGCAACTGCCCGGGCTGCGGACGCTGGTGGTGCACCCCACGCTGGGCGTGGTGGCCGTCACCGCGCAGACCGTCTACCGGATCCTGCCCGGTGACTCGCCGTGACGCGGCGGGAACGACGGCCGGCCGGGCGGCGACGTATAAGCGCCCTGATGCGCGCCCTCCTCCGCTGCCTGGCGCTTGTTGCCGCGGTCCCCCTGCTGGGCGCCGGCGCGTGTTCCGAAAACGTGAAGGAGGCCATGGACGTTGACCCCAACGTGGGGAAGGCCGGCCCGGCGCTGGCCACGCGGTTTGTCTCCGCTGACGTCAAGCGCGAGGTGACCACGCCGGACGGCGCGCGCTGGCGGCTGGTGGTGCAGGACAAGGTGAGCGCGGTGGGCAACAGCGTGGACCTGTGGCTGAGCCGCGGCGGTGCGGAGGGCACCTGGGGCGCGCCGGTGTTCGCGGGGGCCGCGCCGTCGTGCTTTGGGCGGCCGCTCAACCGCACGGACCCCGCGCAGAAGGGCGTGCTGATCTCCACCTGCTACCTGTCACTGTTTGACGTGGGCGCGGGCTGGATGACGGTGAAGGTCTACCTGGGCGGTACCTGGCAGCACACGCTGCGCCTGCCGGTGGACGCGGCCTTCAGTGACCAGGACCTGGACGGCTGGTCTGACGCGCTGGAGGCGCTGGTGGGCACGCACCCGCAACAGCCTGATTCCGACGGCGACGGGCGGCCCGACCCGCAGGATCCCAACCCGCTGGCCGCACCGCTGACCAACCGGGCGACCGAGAAGGAGGACGCCAAGACCGTGCAGTTCAAGGCGCTGGTGGCCGCGGCGGTGGAGGACCTCCCGGGCTGCCAGCCGGACAAGCCGCTGCTCATCATTGCGCCGGCCGCGGCCCGGCAGAGCTTTCCCATCCGCCCGTGCCTGCAGGTGTTCTTGGACGACAGCTGGTGGGTGGCCAAGCAGCGCGAACGCCTGCTGCCGCTGGACGGCAAACTCCCCACGGGCCCCGCCGCGGTGGAGGAGGCGGCGTGGGCGGGCGGCATTGCCCGCGCCAAGGTGGAGGTGAAGCGGGTGGCCCCGCGGGACGCCGAGGTCCACGTGATCAACATGGCGGGCCGGATGGTGAAACACGTGAGCTGGGAGTCAGGCCGCTGGGTGGTGGATGACCGGCAGTTCCAGGCCGCGCTGGAACCGGTGCCGGAACCACCGCGGCGCTGACGTCGTCCAACCTGCGGGGCCTGCGGGGCCGGGATAGGATGGCAGCGTCTGCATGGTGCGGGATGGAAGGTCTCCGGGCAGGTGGCGGGAGCGCGTGCGCGTCCTGCGGCGGTCCGGCTGGGTCCGCGGCGTGCGCGCGGCCGCCGGCCGGGTCCGCCGCGCGTTCCCGCTGACAGCGTTGGGGATGGCGGTGCTGGCGGTGACGGCGGCGGCGTACGCCGGCTTTGCGCGGCCGCGGGTGGACTACGTCATCCAGCTGGTGTGCCTGTTGGCGCTGGCGTTGGTGGCGTTGGCGGTGCTGGGCGTGGTGCCCGCGGCGGTGCGCGTGCTGGTGCTGGCGCGCCGGGCCGGCGCGGCGGCCGGTGCGTTCCAGGTGATGGAGGCCCGGCAGGGATTTGCCTCATTGCTGCGGCTGCCCGCGCGCGTGCTGCCCAGGGTGGAGGTGCGGTGGCGCTGGGTGGAGCCGCGCGGCTTCCGCGTGGAGGCGGCGGTGGCGGGCCCGTGGCTGGAGGAGCGCGCATTTGCCACGGCGCGGGCGGACGTGGAGACGGTGGTGCGCGAATGGAGCGTGGAGGACGCCTTTGGCCTGGCCCGCGTGTCCTTCCGGACGCGGCAGCGGGCCACGGTGCGCGTGCTCCCGTGGCGCGGCGCGCTGCACCTGGCGCCGCTGCTGCAGGCGCTGTCCCGCGGGGAGGACCTGCCGCATCCCGCCGGCAGCCCCACGGGAGACCGCGCGGACATGCGCCGGTATTCGCCGGGGGACCCGCTGCGGCTGCTGCTTTGGAAGATCTACGCGCGCACCGGGGAGCTGATGGTGCGCACGCCTGAACAGTCCATCAGCCCGCGCCTGCGCGTGGCGGCCTACCTGGTGGCCGCGGACGGAGACGAACCGCCCGCCGGTGCGGCGCGGCTGGCGCTGGAAAGCGGCGTGCTGGGTGATGGCTGGCTGTTCAGCGCGGATGGGGCGGCGGAACCGGCGTCCGTCCTGGACGACGCGCTGGCGCTGGTGGCGCGCTCCGTGGGGTTCCGAAACCGGCCCGCCGGCGAGGCAACGGGGCTGTCCACGTTTGTTGCCGCTGCGGCCGCGCGGGGCCAGCGGCAGTTGCTGGTGTTTGTTCCCGCGCGGCCCGGGCCGTGGCTGGTGCAGGTGGCGGTGGCGGTGCGGCGCTGGCAGGGACCGGTGACGTGCTGCGTGGCGGCGGACGGCGTGGCGGGCCAGGTGGCGCGGGCGGCGCGCTGGCTGCGGTTGCCGGCGGACGCGGAGGCGGACGGGCTGTTCCCCGCCACGGCGGACCGCCTGGGCGAAGTGTGTGACACGCTGCGCCGCGCGGGTGCGGGCGTGGTGGCGCTGGACCGGGCGCAGGGCCGCGCGCTGGTGGCGGCCGGGACGCAGCGGAGGGCGGCGTGAACGCAACGCTGCGCGCGCTGCTGCACGGGTGCCTGCTGGCCGCGGCGCTGGGGGTGTTTGCCGGGCCGCTGGCCTCCGGCGCCGGGCTGGCCGCGGGCGCGCTGGCAACGTTGCTGGGCTGCGTGGTGGCACAGCGCCTGGTGGACCGGCGCTACCGCGCGTGGGTGGGACTGGTGTGGGGCGCGGCGCTGCTGGGCGGCGGGCCGCTGGTGGCGTGGTGGATCTGCGCGTCAGCGGCACTGGCGGCGGAGGCGGAGCCGCGGCTGCTGATGGCCCTGTCGGACGTGCCGCGCTGGGGGGGCGCGGGCGCGGGCCTGGCGCTGCTGCTGCGGGTGCCGTCGCTGCGCTGGCGCGCCGCGCTGGTGCGGGAGGGTGGGGTGGTGGTGGCCGCCGTGGCGACGACGGTGGCGGCGCACCGCGATGGCATGATTGCGCGGCCGCTGGCGGTGTCCGACTTCTTCTGGACGCAGGGGCTGGACCCCGTGGTGGCGTTCCTGGCGTTGGGGATGGCGGCGGCGGTGCTGCTGGCCAATGTGCTGGCGCGCGAGCGCAGCCTGGCGCGCGCGGCGCTCCAGCTTGGCCTGGTGCTGCTGCTGGGCTTCCTGGTGGCGCGCCACATCCACGGTCAGGAGGAGGCCAGCCGCGCGCAGGCAGGCGGCCAGCAGGAGAGCGACGAGGAGGGCCGCGCGCGGCGGGGCCAGGGCGGGCGGGGCCCGGGACGCAGCGGCGAGGGCCGGGGCGGCTCCCCGCACCAGCTGTCCGACGACGTGCCGCCGCCGCAGTCGCAGCGGGGCGGGAAGAACCGGCCGGTGGCGGTGGTGGTCTTCCACCGCACGGTGAAGCCGTCCAACGGGCTGTACTACTTCCGGCACACGGCGTTTTCGCAGTTCAACGGCGTGCGGCTGGTGCAGTCCACGCGGCCGGACGCGGACATTGACGTGCGGCAGGGCTTCCCGTCCACGCCACTGACGCTGGGGAGCGCGCCGCCGCCCACGGACCAGCGCACTGAGGTGGCCACGGACGTGGCGCTGCTGTCCGAGCACGACAGCGTGTTCATGCTCATTGACCCGCTGGAGCTGTCCCCGCTGGTCAACCCGGACCCCACGCGGTTCCGCCGCGCGTACCACGTGGTCAGCAGCCAGTTGTCCGGCCCGCTGGATGAGATGATCCGCGCGCGCGCCGGCGAGCGCACCTGGCCGGATGAGCTGTGGAAGCACTACACCTCCCTCCCGTCGGACCCGCGCTACGGCGAGCTGGCCCGGCAGCTGCGTGACCGCGTCCGCGGCGAATACCGCAAGTCAGCGCTCGCGCTGGCCTGGAGCATCAAGGACCACCTGGAGAAGACGGCCACGTACTCGTTTGCACGCCGCTACGACGACGCCGAGGATCCCACCGCGGCGTTCCTGTTCAGCACAGACCGGCGCGGCTACTGCGTGCACCTGGCGCACTCCGCGGCGCTGCTGATGCGTGCGCTCAACCTGCCCGCACGCGTGTCCGCCGGTTACGCGGTGCCCGCGGAGCGGCTGGGCGAAGGGTCCTCCCTGCTCATCAAGGCGGAGAACGCACACGCCTGGGCGGAGGTGTACCTGCGTGAGCTGGGCTGGGTGCCGATTGAGGTGACGCCGGAGCGCACGGACGTGGAGTCGCAGCCGTTTGTGGAGAAGGACCTGCAGCAGATGCTGGGCGAGATGGCCCGGCGCCGGCGCGCCGCCGAGCCGCCTCCTCCCCCTCCACTGCCCTGGCGCACCTGGCTGGCCGCGCTGCGGGAGGCCCTCCCGTGGGCCCTGCTCGCCGCGCTGTTGCTGGCGTACGCCGTGAAGACCTGGCGGCTGAACGTACCGCGCCTGGTGCGGCGCCGGCGCCCCGCGCGGGCCGCGTACCGCGCCGCGCTGGACCGGCTGTCCGCCGTCGGGCTCGTGCGGGTCCACGGCGAGACGCGCGAGCGGTTCGCCGCACGCGCCGCGGCGCTGGCCCCCGCGTTTGGCCCGCTCACGGACGACCACCTGGGCGAGGCACTGGGTTCACGCACGCGCCCGGAGACGGCGCCGGCCCGCACTGCCGTGGTGGTGGGGCGGCAGGTGCGGGCGGGCGTGCCCGCGTGGCGCTGGGTGCTGGGCGTGCTCAACCCGGTGAGCTGGATGTGGAGCAGGTAGGATGGAGGCCATGGTGACGGACGCAACGCAGACGGAAACCGCCACAATGGCGCCCCACCCGCTGGACGAGGCGCGCCGCACCGCGGCCGCGCTGATGACCCGCCTCAACACCGCCGTCATCGGCCGGCGTGACGTGGTGGAGTCCATCGTCATCGCGCTGCTTGCTGACGGGCACGTGCTGCTGGAGGACATGCCCGGCAGCGGCAAGACCACGCTGGCCAAGACGCTGGGCGAATCCATTGTCGACGACCGGGACCCCGCGGAGCGCGGCCCCATTGAGAGCTTCCGCCGCATCCAGTTCACGCCGGACCTGCTCCCCTCTGACGTCACCGGCACCACCGTGTTTGCGCCGCAGCACGGCACCTTCACCTTCAAGCCCGGCCCGGTGTTTGCCCACGTGGTGCTGGCGGACGAGATCAACCGCACCTCCCCCAAGGTGCAGGCGGCCATGCTGGAGGCCATGGCGGAGAAACAGGTCACCGTGGACAACCGGACCCACCCGCTGGATGCGCTGTTCTTTGTCATTGCCACACAGAACCCGCTGGACCTGGCGGGCACCTTCCCGCTGCCCGTGGCGCAGTTGGACCGGTTCCTGTTCAAGATCCGCATGACCACCATTGACCGCGCCGCGGAGCTGGAGGTGCTGCGCACGGTGCAGAGCCGCCGTGAGTTGTCCACCAGCGGTCCGCCGCCCGTCACACGCGGTCAGGTGCTGCGCGCGCGCCTGGCCATGTTGCACGGCGTCACGCTGCACCCGCTGGTGCAGGAGACGCTGGTGGACACCGGCCGCGCGCTGCGCGCGGACCCGCGCGTGCTGCAGGGCGTGTCCACGCGTTCGCTGGTGCTGTGTCTGCCCGCGTTGCAGGCGCGCGCGCTGCTGCGGGACCGGGACCACGTCCGCGCGGACGACGTGGAGGCGGTGCTGCCGCTGGTGTTCAACCACCGCGTGGAGCTGGCCGCGGGCGCCGTGCTCCAGGACGTGCTGCGTGATGCGCTGCGCGCGCCGCTGGAGCGCCTGGCCCGGGCCACGCTGGGGAGCTGACCGGTGCCCGTGGCCGCCGCGCTCCTGCTGCTGCTTGCCGCGCCGGCCGCGGTGGACCGCGCCGGGCGTGACCCGCGCGGCCTCCCGGAGGTGGAGACGGACTGTGATGGCGCAGAGCTGTTTGGCGGCACGCGGCTGGAGCGCGGCGGGTGGTGCCAGGCCCGGGAGGGCCGCTACGCGTCCGTGCGTACCCTGGCCGAGACCGCGCTGGCCGCCGACGAGGACAGCTGGCGCGCCCACGTGCTGCTGGGCCTGGCGCACCACTTTGGCGAGGGCAACCTCCCGCGTGCATTGGTGCACCACAAGACGGCGGAGGCGCTCTTCCAGCGGGAACACCCCGGCCCGCCGGACCCGTGGACGGGCCCGTGGTTTGTGCACCGCATCAACCTGTTTGAACTGGTCTCACTTCACGGCGAGATGAACCTGCACACGCAGCAGATTGCGTATGTGGACCGCATGCACGACCGGCTGGGCACCGACTTCCGCGCGCTCAAGGCGTGGCCCTACATCAAGATGCGCCGTTTTGAAGACGCGCGCCGCGTCTCCGAGGAGGCCCTGGCGCTCACCGGCGAGGAGAACGAGGAACAGCGCGAGGACGCCCGCACCGCGTTGTGCGCCGTGGAGAGCGAGTTGCAGAACCGCCAGGGCGCGTACGAGCGCTGCCTGGAGGCGCTGCGGCCGCACTGGCCTGAAGGCACGCGCGGCGGTGTGCAGCTGGTGAACGCGGCCATTGCCGCGGAGGAGCTGCTGAAGTTTGACGAGAGCGAGCGCTTCCTGCTGGAGGCGTCCCGCCGCGAGGTGGAGGGCACCATCAACCCGTGGGCGCGGCTGGCCGTGACGTACATGCGCCAGGCGCGCTTCCCTGAAGCGGTCAGCGCCCTGCGCGAGATGCACGCCTACCGCGCCGCGCGCCCGCCGCACCTGGACCAGCAGGACGACGCGGACCTGGAACTGGTGGGCGCGCAGGCGCTGCTGCTGGCCGGGCGGACCGACGACGCCCAGCGCATCACCGCGCGCGTGGTGCACCGGCCGGAGCGCCTGGGGTCGTCGTCCGCGGCCATTGAGCAGCATGAGAGCGGCAACTGGGTGATGGACCACCTGGTCCAACTCGTCGTTGCGCGCGAACTGGAGGAGCAGGCGTCATGGTCCCCGTGGCGTGACGCGCTGGAGCTGCGCGTCACCGCGCTGTGGCACCGCGCGGTGGCGTGGCTGGATGCGCGCCGCGCGCAGCGGCTGGTGGGAGTCCATGACATCCTGGCCTCCAGCGTGCGGCCGGACTGCCCCGGCAGCATGGAGGTGCCACCGTGGTTGAAGGGCGCATTGGTGGGCGCGCTGGGACCGGGCGTGGTGCTGTCCGCGCTGGCCCGCGCCCGCGCGGTGGAGACGCTGCCGGCCACGCAATCTGCGCCGTATTTTGACGCGCTGGAGGCGGAGGCCCTGTGGCGCGCCAGTGACGACGAGGAAGCGCTGGCCACCGTGCGCCGGGTGCTGCCGCTGTACACCAGCACCGAGGTGCTGCTGAGGGCGCGCGTGGCTGCGGTGGGCTCCCAGGCGGCGCTGGCGCTGGGACAGGACGACACGGCCGTGGCGCTGGCGGAGCAGGCGCTGGGCGTGGACCCCGGCGCGTTCCGACGCATTGGCGGTCGGCTGCCGGTGCAGATTGAATCCGACCAGACACCCGCGGCGATCCGCGCGGCGCAACTGCTGGAGGGGTCACCGCTGTTCCAACCGCACACGCGCGGGTTGCGGCTGGTGCTGGGGGCGGAGTCCGTGGCGCTGCTGCTGGGTGACGGCAGCGTGGTGGCGGAAGCAGACGTGGAGGCGGGTGACGACGAAGATGCGGACGCAGTGGCGCGCCGCATCGCCCGCGCGGCGCACCGCGGGCTCATGTCCGCGCGGGTGGACATCACGCAGGCGGACATCCGTTCGTTGGACGGCGGGATGGGCGGCGGACGCGGCGCGCGTGAGCGCGTGGACCTGATCATGGACTCGCTCATCCGGTCACGGGCAACCACGCCGCCGGCGCGCGGGCCCCAGTGATGCGGCCCAGCCACCGCATGGCGGTCCGGCCAGCGGGGCGCGGGCACTCAATCAGAGCGCAGGACCGAACAGCGCCAGCAGTGCGTGCGCCTGGGGCTCCGTGAGGCCCTGCCGGCGCGCCACCTCCACCGCCGCCACACCCAGGTGAGCGTAGACATGCAGCAGTTCCGGAGACGACTTCAGCGCCTCAACGTGCACGCGCACCGTGTTGATGTCACCGCGGGTCACCGGGCCGGTCAGCGCCTGGGTGATGCCCTCGCGGCGGATGTTGCGCGCGGTGCCCTCCACCAGCGGCCCCAGGATGGTGGCGGCCTGTTCCTCATTGAGGCCAGCCTCGCGCAACAGGCGCGTGGACATGTCCGCCAGCGCCACCATGTAGTTGGCCGCAAACACCAGGGCCGCGTGGTAGCGCGGCTTCTGCCCGGGTTCGATGGTCATGGGGTAACCGCCCACGTCCTCCACCAGGCTGCGCAGCCGCGGCAGCGCCACCGCGTCCCCCTCCACGGCGAAATGCGTGCCCACCTGCAGCGTGGCCTCCTCAGAGAACGAAGCCACCGGGTGCAGCGACCCCACATGCGCGCCGGCGGCGCGCGCGTCCGCCAACACCGCGGAGTCCAGCGCGCCGGCCATGTGCGCCACCACCATCCCGCGCGACACCACGGCTTCCTTCACCAGCACGCGCGCCATGGCGGGCAGCGCGTCATCCGTGACGGTGAGCAGCAGCAACGACGCACCGGAGGCCGCCATGGGGATGCGGCCGTGGAACGCCGGCGCCTGCGTCACGCTGCGCGCGCGCGCGGAGGCTGCGGCCGTGCGGTTCCACGTGCCCAGGATGCGGTGCTGGGTGCGCATCAGAGCCTTGGCCAGCGCCATGCCCGCGCGCCCCGCACCCACAATGAAGACCTCTTCCACCTGGCTTGCCGTCATGCCGGTCCGGACCTGTCCTCTCCCCCGGAACCTGTGACCGCCGGACGGCGCCGTGCGCCCAGCCCGCCGTCTTCCACCACCACCACCAGTTCGTCTCCGTCCGCGAACCTGCCCGCGAGGATAGCGTCCGCCACCACGGACTCAACGTGCTTCTGGATGGCCTGCCGCATGGGCCGCGCGCCCAGGGTGGCGTTGTAGCCGCCGTGCTCCATCAGGAAGCCCACTACGCCGTCATCCCAGCTGAACCGGATGTTGCGCTCCACCCGCAGCCGCTCGGCGCTCTGGCTGAGCAGCGCACGCGCAATGGCCTCCACGTCAGGCCGCGCCAGCGGGCGGAACACCACCTTGTCATCAATGCGCGCCCACAGCTCCGGCGGCATGGACTTGCGCGCCACCTCCAGCACCTCGCGCACCACCCGCTCCTCGGACGGGGCCGCGCCGCCTGCGGCGCCGGCAAAACCCAGGGCGCGCCCCTGGGACTCCCACCGGTCCGCGCCCAGGTTTGAGGTCATGACCACCACGGTGTTGCGGAAGCTCACGGTGCGGCCGCGCCCGTCGGTGAGGCGGCCTTCGTCCAGCACCTGCAGCAACGTGAGCAGCACATCCCCGTGCGCCTTCTCCACCTCGTCCAGCAGGACCAGGGAAAACGGGCGGCGCCGCACCGCGTCCGTGAGCTGGCCGCCCTCGTCGTGACCCACGTACCCGGGCGGACTGCCAATCAGGCGGCTCACCGCGTGCGCCTCGCCGTATTCGCTCATGTCCAGGCGGATGAGCGCGTCCGGGGACCCGAACAGGAAGTCCGCCAGCGCCTTGACCGTCTCCGTCTTGCCCACGCCGGTGGGCCCCAGCATCAGGAAGCTGCCCATGGGCCGCCGCCCGCCAAACCCCGCGTACGCCCGGCGGACGGACTCGCTGAGGCTGCGCAGGATCTCGCGGTGCCCCACAATGCGCTCGCCCAGAAAGTCCTCCATGTGCAGCAGCCGCGCCTGGTCCTCCTCCACCAGCCGCTCCAGCGGCACCTGCGCCACCTCGCTGACCACGCGCGCCACATCCAGCCGTTCCACCGTGCGCCGGCCCGCGCGGTGCGCCCGGCTGCCGGCCAGGTCCATCACGTCCACCGCCTTGCCCGGCAGGCTGCGCCCCAGGATGAACCGGTCAGACAGCTGCACACACGCGTGCAGCGCGGCGGCCGAATACGTCACGCCATGATGGCCTTCGTACGCGGGCGCGGCGCCCGCCAACACGCGCCGGGACGCCTCCAGGTCCGGCTCCGCCAGCTCCACGGGCACAAACCGCCGCGCCAGCGCCGCGTCCTTCTCCACGTGCCGGGCGTACTCGGCCGGCGTGGTGGCGCCAATGCAGGGGAACTCGCCACGCGCCAGCGCGCTCTTGAGTTCATTGGACGCATCCAGCGCGCCCTCCCCGGATGATCCCGCGCCAATGAGCGTGTGCAGCTCGTCCACAAACACCACCACGCGGCCCTTGGCCCGGCGCAGCTCCTCCTTGAGCCCCTGCATGCGTTCATTGAAGCTGCCGCGCAGCGCGGTGCCCGCCACCAGCGCGCCCATGTCCAGCTCCACCAGCTCCACGTCACGCAGGCCGCCGGGCACCCCCCTGTTCTCCACCAGCCGCCGCGCCAGCCCCTCCACCACCGCGGTCTTGCCCACGCCGGGCTCGCCCACCAGGCACGGGTTGTTGCTGCGCCGCTTGCCCAGGATGTCCAGCATGCGGTCCAACTCGGCATCCCGCCCCACCACGTCATCAATGACGCCGTCCCGCGCCATCTCCGTAAGGTTCTTTCCCAGGCTGGTGAGCAGCGGGTAGCGCTCCGGGTCCAGCCCCGTGCGCGCCGCCGGCGGGGGCCGCGTGGACGGCCTGCGCGGCTTCACCCGGGCCGGGGCGGGGATGGAATCCGCGGGCAGCTCGCTCTCCTGCGTCGCCACGCGCGAGCGCTCGGACGCGCGGCTCACGGATGCGTCACCGTACTCGGACCGCCCCAGTGGGGGCGGCGGCGGTGGCAGCGGCGGCAGCGCGCCGGCGGCATCGCGCGCGGGAACCGCCGGGGTGGACGGGGGCGTGGGGGCGCGCGGCAGCTCGCGGGCCAGCGCGCTGGTGGTCCGGAAGTTGGCCAGCCGCCGCGGCATGCGCCCGGTGAGATAGGACATGGCCAGCGTGCGCAGCCCGGTGAGGTCTTCGCCCGAGCGCGACAGCAGCGCACACGCCATGGCGGAGCGCACGCGCGTCATGGCAATGAGCAGGTGCAGGCAGTTGGCCTCGCGCGACCCGCAGGTCACCGCCAGCTGTTCGGTCTTCTCGCGCAGCTCGCCCAGGACGGCAGGGTCCTCGTGGTCACCGCGGCGGATGACCGCCAGGATGTTGTCCTCCGTGATCTTGCGGTCCGCCAGCAGCACCTGCGCGTGGTTGGGCAGCGTGAACAGCGCCAGCAGCACGTGCGCGCTGGTGCCCTGCTGGCGCACGCGCTCCGCAATGTCGCGCGCTTCGTCGTAGACCTGCCTGAGTTCCACCGCCAGGGGCAACGCCGCCACGCTCTCTCCAGGCCTGCTGTGCGTTCGGAGGCTTCCGCTCAGGGCTCGTAGCAGGCGGCGCCGCCGCTCAGCCCGCCGTCCGCGTCGGTGAAGGCCCGGCAGATGTCACCGGGCAGGCAGCAGTTGCCCATCACCGGCGTGTTGTCCGGTGCGTTGCAGTTGGCCGGCGGCGGCCCCGCGGTAGTGCCGGCATCCGCCCCGGGGAAGCAGCCCCGGCGGCACTTGTTGTTGGGCGTGGGGCCGGCCACGCCGCCGCACACAAGGCACCCTGAGCAGAACTCGCCGTTGGTGCACGAGGTGTTCTCCGTCACCGCCGGGATGCACACCCCCACGCCCACCGCGGCGCCGATCACCGGCACGCACGCCGCCACCACGGCCCCGCCGTCCAGCCCGGTGGCGCAGAACGCGCACGCCGTGGGCGTGGTGTCGCAGTTGCGCCGGCAGATGGGCCAGTCGCCAAACTTGGCGTCGGCGATACAGGTCAGACCCGGGTCACAGGTGTTGTTGATGCGGCAGGGCTGGTCCAGTCCGCCCGCCGCCACGCAGTGGTTGGGCACGCTCGCGTCCGGATTGCCCACCTGGCAGCGCGCATTGCTGTCACAGCCGCCCACCTCCTGGCCGGCAAGGCGGCGGCACGTGCTGCCCACCTGCCCCGGCATGGGACCAAAACACGGGGACTTGCCGTCGCTGTCCGGCACCGGCGCCGCACAGGTCTGGCCAAACAGGCAGCAGTTGGCCAGCACCAGCGCGTTGTTGGCCTGCCAGTCATCCGCGTAGCCGCACCAGGCGTGCTCGGAGTGGGGCACCACCACGCCGGTTCCGGGCGGACCTGGATCGCGGGATGGGTCGCACACGCGCCGGCAGGTCTTCACCAGCGTGGCGGGATCAGTGGCGCACTCCAGGCAGCCCGCGCAGCTGTCCAGCGGGCACGGCTCGCCTTCGGACGGTGCCACGCTGCACGCGCCCACGCCGGTGGAGAACCCCCCGTCAGCCAGCCGCACCGGCTCGCACCGCGCCTCCGGGCCGCAGGTGCCGCACGTCGCGGGGTCGGCGCCCAGCGGGCATTCGCGGCGGCAGCGCGGCGGCGTTTCCATGGCACAGATGAGGCGGCCGCAGGTCCCGTCGGGCAGTGGCGTGCAGGACTCGCAGGTCCCGTTGGACTTGCACAGGTCGCCTTCATACCCGCGGCGCTCGTCAGGAAGCGGCTCAAACTGGCACTCCAGCCCGAGCAGCGACGTGGCCGCCAGGCCCACCCCCAGCGTCCACAACAGCTTCCGCACGGAAAGTCCGTTGCCCATGGTTCGCCTGCTCCGTCGGCGCCCCGCAGCGGGGGGCACCTTGCCTGCTTGGGACTAACACACCCCCGGGGCGGGTGGGAACCCGCGGCCACCGGCGGCAGCGCGCAACACCCCGCCCCCCCAAACACCACGGACGACGACGACTGCGCCCCGGGCGCGTGTGCGGAACAGCCGTCGCTGCGCCCGGAAGCAGGGCACGCGCATGGCGCGGCGTCAGGGAGCTCAATGTGGGGAAGGAAGGAGCGCCGAGGGCGGGTGCTCCGGAGAGCGAATCAGCCGGGTACCGCCAGCCTCACGGCTGGGCGGGCGCGGGCTGCGCGGGCGCGGCAGCGGGCTGCGCGGCGGCAGGCTGCGCGGGCGCGGGAGCGGGCTGGCCCGGCGGCGGCACGGCCTGCAGCTGGATGGGCGAACCCGGCGCGCCCGGAGGCGGCATGCCGCCGGGTCCCGGGGGCGGGGGCAACGGCTGGGGCTCGAGCGACACGCCGGGCTCCAGGATCTCCACCTTGGCTTCCTTCTTGAGCCCCGCCAGCGCGTCGCGCGTCTTCTCGCTCTTCTTGCGCGCCTTGATGGCGGTGGTGATGGCCGCGGAGACCTCCTCAATGGGGCGCTGCTTCTCCGGCTTGCGGTCCACCACCTTGATGATGTGAAAGCCGAACTGACTGGCGATGGGACCGACGATGTCGTTGGCCTTCACCTTCGGGTCGAACATTGCATCCTCAATGTCCTTCACCTGGCGGCCGCGGGTGATCCAACCCATGTCCCCGCCATTGGGGCTGGGCGTGGCGTCAGTGTACTTGGCGATCTGCGCCTTGAAGTCCACGCCCTTCTTCTTGAGTTCGGTGGACGCCGTCTTCACGCGCGCCTCCAGCTTCTTGCGCGCGTCCGCCGGGTCCTTGGGGTCCGACTTCCAGAACACCTGGATGGCGTTGACGCTCTCGCGCTCCTTGTAGCGGTCCAGATTCTTCTCGTAGAACTCCTTGACCTCGGCCTCCGCGGGCTCCTCCACCGCCGCCAGCTTGTTGAACAGCCGGTCGCGCAGCTCGGTGCGCTTGAGTTCGTCACGCAGGTCCGCTTCAGACTGGCCGGTGCGCTCCAGGAAGCTCTTGAACGCCTCCGGGGACCCAAAGCGCGTCTTGTGTTCATTGAGCTTGGCGTCCACTTCCTGGTCAGACAGCGTGATCTGCTCCGCCTTGGCCTTCTGGGCAATGAGCTCGTCATCCACCAGCTTGCGGATGATGTTCTCCTTGAGGCGCACCTCCAGCGCCGGCGGGATTTCGCGCTTGGCCTGCGCAAACCGCTGCTTGGTCCGGTCCATCTGGCGGCTGAACACGTCCCGGCCAATGTCCTGGCCGTTGACCTTGGCCACCGGACCGGTGGCGGAGGGCGCCGCCGTCGTGGGCGGCTGCGCGGTCCCGCCGCCACCCCCGGCGGGCGTTTCGCCGCCCTTGCAGGCGGGGAACAGCACCGCCACGGAAAGCACAGCCACCGGAGCCTTCGCGAGGAGCACATTGCGTCGCATGGATTTGTTTCTCCTACCGCCCACGACGGGCCGGGCGGTGCAACTTTGAGAGGGCGCGGCTGCTAACAGGCTCCCGAGCAAGCGGTCAAGCGGGGCGTTTTTCCCCGGCCCCGGGCGCCGCCGGCACCCGTGCACCGCAGCGCCATCCGGTCCGCCGCGCTTGACCCCCGCCTCCGCGGCGGGCAATCACGCGGCGGTGCGCCCGGCGACCGCGCTGCTCGTCACCGCTGTCCTGCTCTCCCCCGGGCCCTCACGCGCGGGCGGACAATACGAACTGTTTGGCGTGAACCCGCGCGGCAAGGGCATGGCCGGCGCCATGACCGCCCACGTGGATGACGCGTCCGCCACCTACTACAACCCGGCGGGGCTGGCGGAACTCACGGCCGCCTACGGGTTTGTGGCGCTGGCCGGCAACCTGGACGTGGTCTATGTGGACCTGGTCCACCGGCTGCCCCTCCAGGACTGGCGCCGGCCCAACAGCCCGGAGAACTACGCGGGGCTCACGCTGGGCGGCGCGGTCCCCCTGGGCGGCAAGTTCAACCGCATCATCATTGGGGCGTCCGCGTACGCGCCGCGCAAGCACGTGCTGACCGTGCGCACGCTGGACCCCGCCCAACCGCACTTCTACTTCTACGAAGCCCAACCCGACCGCTACGAACTGCTCCCCGCCGTGGCCCTGCGCGTCACCGACTACGTGAAGCTGGGCGCGGGCCTGCGCATGGGCGGCGGCATCCGCGGCCCCACGCAGAGCGAGATGGACCCGCTGCTGGGACGCACCACGCGCGCCCAGTTTGACGGCGAGCTGTACTACGTGTTTGCGCCCACCGGCGGCGCCACGCTGGGGCCGTTCTGGGGCTTCCGCGTGGGCGCCACCGTGCGCGGGCCCGTGCAGGTCCCCATAGACATCCCCAACACCATCCACGCCGCCGGCGCGGATGCGGACGTCACCCTGCTGTTCCGCGCCAACACCAACTACACGCCGCCCACCGGCTCGGTCGGCGTGGCGTGGACCGGATTCATGGACAAGCTCACCGTTGCCGCGGACCTGCAGTACTCCTGGTGGTCACTGGCGCCGGACCCGTCCGTGCGGTTTGTCGTTGACGCGGCCGGCGCGGACCTGGGGACCGTGGGACTGGATGACGCCGTGGATACGCCCCAGCCCGGCCAGGAGCGCAAGGTGCACCTGGGCTTCCGGAGCATCCTGGTGCCGCGCGCGGGGTTTGAGTGGCGCGCATTTGATGACTTCCTGCGCGTGCGCGGGGGCAGCTATCTGCGGCCCACCCCCGTCCCGGACCAGACCACCGGCAGCAACTACCTGGACAACCACGCCTGGGCGGTGACCGGCAGCCTGGGCGTGCGCCCCAGTGACCCGGTGGGCCTGGTGGCCCGCCCCGTCACCCTGGAGGCCAGCCTGCAGGTGGTCACGCTGGTGGAGCGGCGGGTCCGTAAACGCGACTCGGATGACGCGGTGGGCAACTACCGCTTTGGCGGGCAGGTGTACGAGGCGTCTGTGGGGTTCCACTACAACTTCTGAAGCCGTGCGCGTGAGGGTTGATGCGCGGTGGGCAGACGGGTGCGTGGGGCTGCGGCGCCGCCCCGTCATGGTCACCATTCGCGTTTGCTCATCGCGGCCCGGCCGCCTCCCCTTCCTTCATCCGTCCTTTCGTTTCATCCCTTCTTGCTTATTGGGAACGGGGTTCCCCTCCACGGACCCAGTTGGTCCGCAGCGTGTTCTGACCGTGGACTGCCGCTGCGCTCGCCGGGGCCGGCTTTGCCTGCGTCATGCGCCGGTCAACGTGGTGGGCCTCTGCATCAACTCCAACCGGTCACACTTCCGACCGGCTGCGCAC
>JACRCW010000113.1 GCA_016218805.1 Deltaproteobacteria bacterium
CAGCTCCACAATCTCCGCGGAGTCCCGCTTGGAGAAGCCGATCTTTTCGTTGACGGCCTTGATGATTTCAGCCTTGGTCATGGTGCGCTGCCTCTTCACAGGTTCCGCGGTGGGGCGGGAAACATCCGGCCCCGGACCACAGGGTGTCAAGAGCGGGGACGCGCGCGCGCGTTGCGGATCAGTCCCTTGACTTTCGCGCGCGCCAATGGAGTGCCGGCCAATGATGGAATGAGTTCCGCCGCGTCCAGCGTGGTCAATCCCTTGACAGGGAGGAACGCCAGGTCCGCCCGTGCGGGCAGTGCCGCATTGGCCGTGCCGCGGTCCGCCCACGGGCAGACCTCCTGGCACACGTCACATCCAAACACCCACCCGTGAAACGGCGGCGCATCCGCCGCCACGTCGTCACCGGGGTTCTCCACCGTGTGCGTGGTGATGCAGCGGCGCGCATCCAGCACGTGCGGCGCCACCAGCGCGCCCGTGGGACAGGCGGTGAGGCAGGCGGTGCAGGTGCCGCAGTGGTCCGTGCCCGGCGCGTCCGGTGCCAGCTCCACCGTGGTCACCATGCTGCCCAGCACCGTGTAGCTGCCCAGGCGCGTGCTCAACAGCATGGTGTTCTTGCCCACCCAGCCCAACCCCGCCTGCTGCGCCCACGCGCGCTCCAGCACCGCGCCGGTGTCCGCGGCCACGTACGCGTCGGAGCCGGGCCACGCCTCGCGCTGCCGCCGCCGCAGGGACCGCAGCTTCTTGATCATGGGATTGTGGTAGTCGCGCCGCGCCGCATAGCGCGCCACCTGCAGGTGCGGCCCGTCCGGGCGCGGCGGGCGGGCGTCCGCGTAGCCCATGGCCACCACGACGACGGAGCGCGCGCCCGGGACCAGCAGGCGCGGGTCACAGCGCTCCGCCACGCGCTCATCCAGGTACGGCACGCCCGCCAGCCGCCCGGCGGCCAGCGCGGCGCGGAACTGGTCCGCGTCCGGCGTGGGACCCGCGCGCGCAATCCCCACCGCGTCAAGCCCAAGCGCGCGCGCCTGCTCCTTCATCCACGCGGCGGCCTGCTCCGGGCTGCTCAACGTCCGGCCCACTGCACTTCCAGGATGGACAGCCCCGCCGCCGCCGCGCGCTGCGTGGCCTCCTTCTTGTTGCGCCCGCTGGCCGCGGTCACCACCCGCCCCTCCACCACCAGCTCAACCAGGAACCGGTCCTCGTGGCCTTCGCCGCGGTCCTCCGTGGTGCGGTAGGTGGGCACTTCCTTGAGGTGCTTCTGCACCAGCATCTGCAGCTCCGTCTTGAAGTCGCGCCGCGCGGCGCCTTCGCCCGCGTCCGCCAGCGCGTCCTCCAACCAGTGCCCCACCACGGTGTCCACCGCCGCCAACCCGCCGTCCACGTAGATGGCGCCCAGCAGCGCCTCCATGGCGCCGGCCAGCACCGTCTTGCGAGCGCGCGTTCCCGTCTTCTCCGCCGCCGGCCCCAGGCGCACCGCGTCCGCAACGCCCAGCCGCGCCGCGGTGTCCGCCAGCTGCTGCCCGTTCACAATGGTGCTGCGGATGCGGGACAGCGTTCCCTCGTCCGCGTACGGGTGCGCGCGCAGCAGCCGGTGCCGCACCACCAGCTCCAGCACCGCGTCACCCAGGAACTCCAGCCGCTCGTTGTGGCGCGCGCCCTCGGACGGGCGTTCATGCGCAAAGGACCGGTGCGTGAGCGCCTCCACCAGCAACGCGGGGTCCTTGAACGCGTAGCCCAGGCTCGCCACCAGCTGGACAACGCCGGCCGGTCTCACCGCTCCACCCCGTCAAAGCGCACCTGCGTCCCGGGTCCCACGCCGTGCCGGCGCGCCCAGCCCGCGTTGACCTCCAGCACGTAGCGGGACGGCTTGCCCACGCTCATGCGCGCCTCGCTGAACGGCGTCGCGTTTTCGTACACGCCCACCACGCGCCGGTCATCCCCCAGGAAGATCATGTCCAGTGGCAGCGGGGTGTTCCGCATCCAGAAGTTGAGCACCTCCGTGCGGTCAAACAGGAACACCATGCCCTCGTCGTCAGCCAGCTTCTCCTTGAACATCAGGCCGTGCGTGCGCTGGCGGTCATTCTCCGCCACCTCCACGCGGACGGGCAGATCTCCGCCTTTCGTCACCACCCACACGCGGGCCCAGCGGTACTCCGGCCGACCCGGTGCGGCGGGGATGGCCGGGGCCTTCCCTCCGTCCGCGGCCTGTGTATCCCGGCACGCGGAGACCAGGAGCAACAACGCGATGATGACCCGGCGTGCCATGGTCACGTCCGGCTGCTCACGGCCAACTCGCCAAACATGATGGACGGACACGCGGTGCCGCCGCGCACCAGCAGGTCCGCACCCACCGCACTGATCCCGCGCAGCATGTCCAGCAGGTTTCCCGCCACGGTCATTTCCTCAACGGGATGCGCAATCTCACCGTGCTCAATCCACAGTCCCGCCGCACCGCGCGAATAATCCCCCGTCACCATGTCCGGTCCGTGTCCCAGCATGCGCGTGACCAGCAGCCCGCGCCCCGCGTCCTTCACCAGTTGCGCCAGGGACCTCTCGCCCGGCGCCAGGCGGATGTTGCCCGTGCCAATGCCCGGGAGGCTGGACGGGCCGCGGCGCGCGCTCCCCGTCGGGCGCGCACCCAGGCGCCGCGCGGTGAACGCGTCATACAAAAAGCCCTGCAGCACACCGTCGGTGACCAGCGGGTTCACGCGCGTGGCCAGTCCCTCGCCGTCAAACGGCACGGACCCAAACGCGCGCGGCAGCGTGGAATCATCCACCAGCTGGAAGAACGCGGGTGCAATGGGCTGCCCGCGCTTCTCCTGCAGGAACGTGGCGTTCTTGGCCACCAGGTCGCCGTTCACGCCCGCCGCAATGTGGCCAATGATGCTCATGGCCACCGGCGCTTCAAAGATCACCGGGAATCTCCCCGTCGGGCCGGGCCTGGCGCCAATGGCGCGGGACACGCGCTCGGCGGCCTTCTTGGCAATGTCCTCCGGCGCCATGAGGTCGGCCAGGTGCCGCCGCGCGTCAGACCACCCGTCGGACTGGCGGCCGCCCTCAGACAGCGTGACGGCGGAGCAGTACGCGGACACGTGCGTCCCCTCAAACTGCCCGGAGAATCCCAGCGTGTTGGCATACGCCACTTCACCGCGGCCCGCGCCCGCACCCACGGCGGAAAACGCGTGGATGCGCGGCTCCGCGGCGCACGCTGCCTGCTCCATCTGCAACGCCACGCGCTGCGCCCACTCAGGCCCCAGCTCCGCCACGCGCGGATCAAACAGGTCCAGCGCGGGGGAAGGCACCGTGGAGAGGTTGGTGTCCGCCGCGTCCGGCAGGCCGTGCCAGGGGTTGGCCGCGCTGGCCTCCGCCATGCCCAGCGCGCGGCGCACCAGGCGCTCCTTCTCGTCCTTGGTGGCCGGGAGCGCGCTGGTGGTCAGGAAGCCCAGCTTGCGGCCACCGTCCGCCTCCAGGAACACGCGCACGCCCAGCGTGGCGTCGGTGGCGCGGGACACCTCCTCCACCTTGCCGTCGCGCACGGTGACGTCAAAGTCACTGCCACGCCCCATCATCGCGTCGGCCCCGGCGGCGCCTGCACGGCCCGCCAGTTCCACAATCTCCCGGCACAGCTCCAGGTCGGCCCGGTTCATGGCTCCTCCGTCTCAGACCGCGGTTCCACCGACGGTGACGCCGTCGATCCGCACCGAGGGCATGCCCACGCCCACCGGCACCGACTGCCCCGCCTTGCCGCACGTGTACATGCCGGGGTCCATCTTTGCGTCCGCGCCCACCGCGGTGATCTTCTCCAGCACCTGCGGCCCCACGCCAATGAGCGTGGCCCCCTTCACCGGCGCGGTGATGCGTCCGTCCTCAATGAGGTAGCCCTCGCGCACTTCAAACACAAAGTTCCCGTTGCTGATGTCCACCTGCCCGCCGCCGAATGCCGCGCAATACAGGCCTTTCTTCACGCTGCGCAGCATCTCCGCGGGGTCATCCTTCCCGGCCAGCAGGAACGTGTTGGTCATGCGCGGCAGCGGTGCGTGCTGGTAGCCCTCGCGGCGGCCGTTGCCGGTGACGGGCAACTTCATCAGCCCCGCGTTGAGGCGGTCCGTGAGGTAGCCGCGCAGAATGCCGTTCTCAATGAGCACCGTGCGGCCGGTGGGGTTCCCCTCGTCATCAACATTCAGGCTCCCGCGCAGGTTGAACAGGGTGCCGTCATCCACCACCGTGCACAGCTCACTGGCCACGCGCTGGCCCACGCGGTCACAGAACAGGCTGGTGCCCTTGCGGATGAAGTCCGCCTCCAGGCCGTGCCCCACCGCTTCATGGAGCAACACGCCGGAACTGCCGGGTGACAGGATGACCGTCTGCTCGCCCGCGGGCGCGGGACGCGCGCCCAGTTGCGCCACCGCCATGCGCGCCGCTTCGCGCGCAATGTCCTCCGGGCGGGACGTGCCCTCGTCGGGGCGGCGCAACCCAAATTGCTCCAGGCCCGCGCGCCCGCCGCCGCCCCAGGACCCCACGCGGCGTTCGCTGCCGTCCTGGGCAATCGCGGTCACGGACAGGCGGCCCATGGTGCGCTCGTCGTCCACCAGGCGGCCATCAGTGGTCACAATGCGCACGCGCTGTTCCACGTCAATGAACGCGCCCAGCACGGTGGCAACGCGGCTGTCATACGCCCGGGCCGCGCGGTCCGCGCGCCGCAGCACCTCCGCCTTGGCGGGCGCCTCCACGCGTGAGGGTTCCAGCTCCGCGCGGTAGCGCGCCGGCGCGGTGAACGGCCGGATTTCCAGCGCGCGCGTGGACGGGCTGCCCGCCGACGCGATCAACGCCGCGGCGCGGGCCACTTCCAGCAGCGCTGCTTCGCTCACGTCCGCGCTGTGCGCGTAGCCCACCTGGTTGCCCACCACGGCGCGCACGCCCACGCCGAGCGACTCCGCCTCCGTGGCGCTCTTGATGGCGCCCGCGTCCAGGTCAAACGCCGTGCGGCGCGACGACTCAATGTAGACCTCCGCGTATTCCGCGCCCTGCGCGAGCGCCGCCTCCAGCAGCTTCTGGAGTTGCTCCCGACTGAAATACGCGTCCTTGAGTTCCGGTGCCTGCATGGAGGCGCGTTGTGCCGCGCAGGGGTGGCGCGCGCAAGCGGCGGAGTCGGGGCCCGCCGCCCTGTCAACCGCTCCGGTGATGACGGTTGACAGCCATCCACCGCGCGTTCCAAGACGGCGCCATGCCATCCACCACGGTGTCTGTTCCGCCCGCCACGGGCATTCCCGTTGACGAGGCCCTGCGCCTGATCCGCGCCACCGGCGCTGACCTGGAGCGGGCCATTGAGCGCGCCAACCTGGCGCGTGACCACTTCAAGGGTGACGAGGTCCGGCTCTGCGCGATCACCAACGCGAAGAGCGGGCACTGCCCGGAGGACTGCGGGTTCTGCAGCCAGTCCAGCAAGTACCAGACGGACGCACCGGAATACCGGCTGCGTTCCGCGGAAGAACTCTCCCATGACGCCATCCGCGCGTGGGAAGCCGGCGCGGGTGAGTTCTCCATTGTGGCGTCCGGCCGCGCCATGACCAAGGAGCGCGAACTGGCCGAAGTGGAAGCCGCGCTGCGCACCATCCGTGAGAAGACCACGCTGCTGCGCTGCGCGTCACTGGGCCTGCAGGACCGCGCATCACTGGAGCGCCTCAAGGCGGCCGGGCTGCAGGCGGTGCACCACAACCTGGAGACGGCGCGCAGCCACCACCCCAACATTGTCACCACGCACAACTATGACGACGAGGTAGAGGCCATCCGCACCGCCAGGGCCGTAGGCCTGCACGTGTGCAGCGGCGGCATCTTTGGCATGGGGGAGACGCCCGAGCAGCGCGTGGAGATGCTGGAGGCGCTGCGGGAGCTGGACGTGGATTCCGTCCCGCTCAACTTCCTCAACCCGCGGCCGGGCACACCGGTCGCCGAGAAGTACAACATCACGCTGGAGGAGTGCCTGGCCGTCATCGTCGTGGCGCGCCTCATGATGCCCGCCAAGGAGATCTTTGTGTGCGGCGGCCGTGAGGTGAACCTGGGCCAACGCCTGGATGAGATCTTCCGCGCGGGCGCCAACGGCACCATGGTGGGCAACTACCTGACGACGATGGGCCGCGGCGTGGAGAAGGACCTGCAGGCGATTGGCAGGCAGGGGCTGCGCCCGGTGGGCATCACCGAGAGCGCTACCGCGCCCGCCAAGACCCGCCGCCTGGCCGCGGGCGACCCGCGGCCCGGGCGTTCCACCGCGAGGCTCCCCGTCCTGGGGTGAAGCAACCATGCCTGGAGACCGCTGGATCAAGCCCGTTCTCGACGACATCCGCGCCCGCGGCCGCTGGCGCTCGCTGGACCACCGCATTGTGTCCGGCAAGCAGGGCCGGCACGTGGACATCGCCGGGCGCCGGTTGTTGTGCTTTGCGTCCAATGACTACCTGGGGCTGGCCGGTGACGACGTCACATCGCACGCCGCGGCGGCGGCGCTGGTGCTGTGGGGTCATGGCGCGGGTGCCTCGCGGCACATCAGCGGGAACATGGCGCCCCACGTGGCGCTGGAAGGGCAGCTTGCGTCCTGGCTGCGCGCGGACACGGCGGTGCTGTTTGGCAGCGGCGTGCTGGCCAACACCGGGGTCATCCCCGCGCTGGTTGGACCCGGTGACGCGGTGTTCTCTGACGAGCTGAACCACGCCAGCATTGTTGACGGCTGCCGCCTGGCGCGCGCCACCACGCACGTCTACCGCCACGGGGATGCGGCGCATCTGTCCACCCTGCTCGCGGCCCACCCCGCACCGCGGCGGCTCGTGGTCACGGATGCACTGTTCTCCATGGATGGAGACCTTGCGCCGCTCCCGGAGATTGCAGCAGTGGTGCAGGAGCATGACGTCATGCTCCTGGTGGACGAGGCGCACGCGATAGGCACCCTGGGCCAGGGCCGCGGTGCCTGCGTGGAGGCAGGCGTCGACGACGTCGTCACGGTGCGCATCGGCACGCTGGGGAAAGCGCTGGGGAGCTACGGCGCGTTTGCGTGCGGGTCGCGTGCGGTGGTGGACCTGCTGACCAACCGCGCGCGGTCACTGGTGTTCTCCACCGCACTGCCGCCGTCCGCCTGTGCGGCGGCGCTGGCCGCGCTGGACGTGGTCCGGCACGGTGAACGGACGCAGAAACTCCGGCACCTGTGCCGCGTGGCGCAGGAGGCCGCCGTCCGCCACGGCGTGGCGCACCTGTTGCCGCGCCATGCGCTGGCCGGCCCCATCTTTCCGCTGATTGTGGGTGAAGACCGCGCGGCGCTGCGGCTGGCGGACGCGCTGCGCGCACGCGGGTTCCTGGGCGTGGGCGTGCGTCCACCCACGGTGCCGGACGGAACCGCCCGCGTGCGCATCACCCTGTCCGCGTTGCACCATGAGACGGACGTTGAAGCGCTGTTTGCCGCCGTGGCCACGTCCCTGGCGGAGGGCCGCAACACCCTGGCGGAGGCCGGCGCGTGAACACCGCGGAGCTTCTGGAACTGGACCGGCGCCACCTGTGGCACCCGTTCACGCAGATGTCGCTGTGGGGCGCGGAGGATCCCGTGCTGGTCATTGACCGCGCGGAGGGCTTCCACCTGGTGGACACCGACGGGAACCGCTACCTGGATGGCGTGTCGTCGCTGTGGTGCAACGTGCACGGGCACCGCGTGCCGGAGCTGGATGACGCGGCGCGTGCACAGCTCAACCGGGTGGCGCACAGCACGCTGCTCGGGCTGTCACAGACGGAAGCCATCCTGCTGGCCAAGGAACTCGTGGACGTGGCGCCGCGCGGGCTCACGCGCGTGTTCTTCAGTGACGCCGGCGCCACCGCGGTGGAAGTCGCGCTGAAGATGGCCGCGCAGTACCAGGTCCAGGTGGGGCGGCCGGAAAAGCGGCGGTTTCTCGCGCTCGCGGAGGCGTACCACGGTGACACCGTCGGGGCGCTATCGCTCGGATACTCGGACTGGTTCCACCGCGCGTTTGCGCACCTGAAGTTTGACGTCGTCACCGCGCCCGCCCCGCACGCGTACCGTGATCCCCGGCGGCTCCCACCGGAGGAGTTCGCCGCGGATGCGGCCGAACGCGTGAGCCGGCTCATTGCCACGCACGCGGACACGCTTGCTGCTGTGGTCATGGAACCGCTGGTGCAGGGCGCCGCGGGGATGCTGGTGCACCCGCCGGGGTACCTGGCCGCGGTGGCGCGCGCGTGCCGGGCCCATGAGGTGCTGCTGGTGTGTGACGAGGTGGCAACGGGCTTCGGCCGCACCGGGACGATGTTCGCGTGTGAGCAGGAGGGCGTGGTCCCGGACATCCTGTGCGCGGCCAAGGGACTCTCCGGCGGCTACCTCCCCGTCGCCGCCACGCTCACCACCGAACGCGTGTTCGGAGCTTTTCTCGGCGCGTTCCACGAGGGAAAGACGTTTTTCCACGGGCACACCTTCACCGGGAATGCGCTGGGCTGCGCCGTGTCCCGCGCCAGCCTGCGCTTGCTGCGTGAGCGCGTGCTCCCCGCCCTGCCCGCCCGCGTGCAGCACCTGCACCGCCTGCTGGAGCCGCTGCGGGCCCTGCGCCACGTGGGTGACCTCCGCCAGCGCGGGCTCATGGTTGGCATGGAGCTGGTGCGGGACCGCGCCACGCGTGAACCGTTTCCCATGGCGGATCGCGTCGGCCACCGCGTGTGCATGGCGGCGCGGCGGCACGGCGTGATCCTCCGCCCGCTGGGCAACGTCGTCGTGCTGATGCCCGCCCCGGGGATGCCGGAGGCGCTGCTGGACACGCTGGTCACCGCCGCGCACGCTGCCATCGTCGCCATCACGGAGGCCGCATGACCGGGCCGGTCTGCCCTCGCGGGGTTTTCGTCGTCGGGACGGACACCGGTGTTGGGAAGACGCTGGTGGCGGCGGGCTTGGCGCGGATGATGCGGCGCCGTGGCAACCGCGTGGCGGTGTTCAAACCGTTCCTCAGCGGTGATGCGGCCGCGGAGGACGCGCAGATCCTGGCGCGTGCCGCGGGACTTGCCGGGCCCGGCCCGCTGCAACCCGCCCTGCTTGATGTCATCGCGCCGTTCCGTTTTCGTGATCCGGTGGCGCCCGGCATCGGCGCCCGGCGTGAGGGCTGTGAGATCTCGCTGGGCGCCGTGGTGGATGACGCCCGCGCGTTGGGCCGTGTGAGCGAGGTGATGGTGGTGGAGGGCGCCGGGGGCGTCCTGGTTCCACTGACCCACACGCTCCGCGCCTCCGAATGCGTGATCGATCTCGTGGTCGCCCTGGGCCTGCCCGTCGTCGTCGTTGGGCGCACCGCGCTGGGCACCATCAATCACACGGCGCTGACCATGGCCGCGCTGCGCGCGCGCGGCGTGGCGGTGGCGGGGATTGTCCTGTCCCAGGTTGATCCCGCGCACGAGATCCCGGATGCGGATCTGCTGGACGCGATCCACGGCGTGGCGGGGATGCGGCCGCTGTGCGTGATCCCGTTCGTGAGCGGATCAGAGGCGATCCGCGTCGGGACCGCGGCGCGCAAGCTCGACGGGTGCGGAGCGTGGGATCACGTCGAGGCCGCGATCCCGGGGGCGCGCTGAATTCAAGAAACCGGACGCGCGGGACATTTTCTTCAGCCGCGTGGCGCGCCCCCGTATGTTGGCCGTGCATGGCCGTCCTCATTGATCTCGTCCACGTCAGGAAGGCGCGCCGCCTCTTCCAACTCCTCCTGGAGCGCAATGGCCTCCGGCATTACCTGGAGGGGGACAGGGAGCGCGCCTTCAAGATTGACCCCACCAAGCTGGAGTCTGCGGTCACCATGTGCTCCGAGTGGGCCTGCCTGCGCACCGGCACCACCACAACGGAAGAAACGGTGGACTGGTTGCGCAAGGACCTCCGGCGCATGCTCATCCAGGCCGTCGCGGAATCCATGGTGCGCGCGGGCTATTGAATCCGCGCCAGGACCTCGGCGGATACCGGCCCCGTCGCCATCATTGTCACGTCCCGGCGGTCCTCCCCCGTCACGGCCAGGTCCACCACCAGCGCGTCCGGGAACATGCCTTGCGCGCGTTCGGCCCATTCCACCACCAGCACGTCCGCGGGCTCCACGGCGTCCAGCACGCCCAGCGCTTCCACCTCCGCCACGCGGGCCAGGCGGTAGAGATCGGCATGCCAGGTGCGGGGTGTCGTCGGGTAGGCGTGGCACAGCGCGTACGTGGGTGACTTCACGCGCACCGGTCCGTGCGCCGGCAGCGCGCCCGCAAAGCCCTGCACCAGCGTGGTCTTCCCCGCGCCCAGATCCCCGCGCAGCAGCACCACCAGTCCCGGCTGCGCCGCGCGCCCCAACTGCGCTCCCAGCGCGCGCGTCTCCGCTTCCGTCGTCGTCACAAACGCCCGGCCCGCGCTCACGCGGACTCCAGCTCGCGGAACACGGCGGGCACCCGGTCCGCAATCTCGGACGCCAGCACGCCTTCCGGCCCCAGCGCAGCGGCGCACAACTCCCCGGCGCGCGCGTGCAGGAACACGCCCAGTGACGCGGCGTCCTCCGCCGTCAGCCCGCGTCCCAGCAGCGCGCCAACCATCCCCGCCAGCACATCCCCCGTCCCACCCGTGGCCAGCACGGGGTGCCCGCCCAGGCACACGCGGGAACGCCCGCCGGGCAGCGCCACCACGCTGCGCGCACCCTTGTGGATCACCACCGCACCCGCGGTCTCCGCCGCGCGGCAGGCGGAACCCACGCGGTCCGCCATCACGCTCTCCGTCGAGCAGCCCAGCAGCCGCGCCAGCTCCGCGGGGTGCGGCGTCAGCACCAGGCCACCGCGCCCCGCCAACGCGCCCAGGTCCGTGCCCAGCAGCGCCAGCGCCCCCGCGTCCAACACGCACGGCGTGCCCGCTGCCAGCGCCGCCGTCAGCCACTCCCGCCCGCGCTCATCCACCGCCAGGCCCGGGCCCACCACCAGCGCGGGGATGCGGTGCTGCACCACCCACGCTCCCAGCGCCGCCGGGTCCAACATCACCGTCGTCACTTCAGGCGCGTGCGGCGCCTCCGCGCCCGGCAGGCGCAGTGCCGTGACGCGCCCCGCCCCGCCCCGCAGCGCCCCGCGTGCGGCCAGCACCGCGGCCCCCGTCATGCCCATGCTCCCACCCACAACCAGCACGTGTCCCGCTGACCCCTTGTGCGCGCCCATCGCGCGCGGCTTGTGCCAGCGCCGCGCGTCCACGCCGCCAAATCCCTGGCACGGCACCTCGGGCGGCACCGGGATGCCAATGTCGACGACGCTGACCTCGCCGCAGCGGTCCGCACCGGGTACCAACGCGTGGGCGCGTTTGAGCGCTGCCAGCGCCACCGTCCAGCGCGCGTGCACGCTGCACCCCAGGCTCACCCCGGTGTCCGTGTGCACGCCGGAGGGGAGATCCACCGCCAGCACCGCGGGGGCGGCGTTCACCGCCGCAATCGCCGCGGAAAACCGCCCCGTCACCGCGCGCGCCAGGCCGGTCCCAAACAGCGCGTCCACCACAAGCGTGCAGTCCCGCAACGCCGCGGCCTCCGCGTGCACCGCGGCTTCATCCGGTGCAAAGCGCAACGGCACGCCCGCCACGCGCGCGGACTCCAGCATGGCCCGCGGGTCCGCCTTGAGCTCATCCTCCCCGCCCACCACCAGCAACCACGCGCGCCACCCCGCGCGGTGCAGCAGCCGCGCCACCACCAGGCCGTCCCCGCCGTTGTTCCCCGTCCCGCACACAATTCCCACCACGTCACCCGGGCGGCAGTGCGCCATCACCTCGTCCGCGCAGGCGCGTCCCGCGGACTCCATCAGCACCCGCGCCGGCACGCCGCCGCGAATGGTCCGCTCGTCGGCAGCGCGCATCTCGTCCGAGGTGAGCAGCGGGATCATCCGCCGCCTCCTTCCAGGATCACCACCGCGCCGGAGACGCCGCCCGCGTGGGTCAGCGCCAGGTGCACGCGCCGCACACCCAGCCGCGCTGCCACGTCCGCCGCCAGGCGCGTGAACCGCACCGTGGGTGCCCGCCCCGGCGCGGCGGGGACCACCTCCAGGTCCGTCCAGCGCAACGCGGGCGGCACACCCAGCGCCTTCCACGCCGCTTCCTTGGCCGCGTAGCGGGCCGCCAGGCTCTCGTCGCACTGTTCGCCGCGGCCGGTGCAGTAGGCCGCCTCTTCCGTCGTGTACACGCGGGTCAGGAACCGCTGGCCGTGCCGCCTGACGGCGCGGCGGATGCGCTCCACCTCCACCAGGTCCATCCCCAGCCCCACGAGCATGCCCGGTGGGTAGCGCCATCCATCCGGCGGGGCAAACTTCCTGGCGCCGCCGGGTGGCCAGCGGCCGCGCAGAGGCCTAGAGTTGGGGAATGCGCATCCTCATCGCGGATGACGACCCCAATGCCCGCATGTTGTTGGAGGTCTACACGCGGGACCAGCCCTGGGACGTGGAGTTCTGCGCTGACGGACAGCAGGCGCTGGAGCGCATCCGCACCGCGGATATTGACATCGTGGTGAGTGACATCCGCATGCCCGGGTTGTCCGGTGACGAGCTGCTCAAGCACATCAAGCAGGAACGCCCGGAGCTGCCAGTGGTCCTGATGACCGCGCACACGTCCACGGATGACGTCGTGGAAATGATGAAGCTGGGCGCAGATGACTACATCTCCAAGCCGTTTGAGAAGGACAGCTTCCTCCACCGGATCCGCAAGAGCATTGAGGGCATGGAGCGCCGGCGGGAGAACGCCCGCCTGCGCGGTGAGCTGGAACAGCTGCGTGACCGGGACCACGCCGCCACCTCGCAGATCATCGGCAACAGCTCGTCGCTGCGGGC